>DAITOK010000008.1:0-53256 GCA_036834125.1 Chloroflexota bacterium
TTTTTCGTGATTCAACGACCACTACTTCGGTTAGATTTTAGATGATTCAAATCGCCTGCTTGATTTCTTTTTCTGATACAAGATATAATTTGCCTTCCGAGGATGAGAATTGCTGTCAGCGGTAAAGGAGGGGCAGGCAAAACTACACTCGTTGCACTTCTTGCCACCGTGTTCGCAAGGCTTGGCTATTCTGTTCTAGCTATAGACGCCGACCCAAATACTACCCTGGCAACTACTCTCGGCGTGCCGCATCCTGAGAGGATAACTCCCATATCAGAAATGGAGGATTTGATCGAAGAAAGGACAGGCGCACGTCCTAGGCAGACAGGAACCTACTTCAAATTGAATCCGCGTGTTGACGATATACCAGAAAAATATTGGATAGAGCATAATGGACTCAAATTAATGGTGATGGGACGATTGAAAAGAGGTGGCACAGGTTGCTATTGTCCCGAAAATGCTTTAGTGGAAGCTTTAATTGCCCACATACTTCTGCGCAGGAACGAAGTAGTCATAATAGACATGGATGCTGGAGTCGAGCATCTGGGACGAGCAACAGCTAGAGCTGTGGATAAAATGATTATCGTGGTGGAACCCGGTAAGGCAAGCGTTGAAACAGCCTACCGCATACGGGAGCTGGCAAGGGACATTGGTTTGAAAAGCATTGCAGTAGTGGCTAACAAAATCCGTAATGGGCGAGATAAGGATTTTCTTATCTCCTCTATGCCTGATTTTGAATTCCTGGGCTTTATCCCTTACGACGAGCGTATAATAGAAGCTGGGCTTGGCAATTTTTCACTTACCGACTCCAGCCCAGAGATAATCAGTCAGGCACAGGATATTGCAGCGTGTCTTAGTGCCGTTAAGTCAGAGCTATCAGTAAACCGCTAAAGGAAGTGGAAACTAAAGAAGGAGGTTAAGATGACGGCGAAAATAATCTCGGGTAACGAGATAGCCCAAGAAATCAGGGTTGAACTAAAAGAGCGAGTCGCTAAGCTCAAAGAACGAGGCGTAACGCCCGGCCTTGTTATGATCCGCGTGGGAGAGGACCCAGCATCTGTTTCTTACGTCTCAGGCAAGGAAAAGGCTGCTGAGGAGATAGGCATATGGTCACAAACCATTGTCTTCCCTGAGAGTGCTTCAGAACAGCAGCTCCTTGCTAAAGTGGAGGAAATGAATAAAGCCGAACATGTTGATGGTATTCTCGTGCAATTGCCACTGCCCAAGCATATTGATGCCGATAAAGTGCTAAATGCTATCAATCCAGCTAAAGACGTGGACGGCTTTCATCCTATCAACGTAGGTAAGATGCTCATCGGAAATCCTTATTTCTTACCCTGCACCCCTCATGGCGTGGTGGAACTTTTGATTCGTAGTGGCAACTCTCCTGCCGGCAAACATGTGGTCATATGTGGTCGAAGTAATATAGTAGGTAAACCGCTCATGGCTATGCTGGTGCAGAAGAACGAGCGCGCTAATGCTACTGTAACTGTTGTTCATACCGGAACTAAAGACATGGCTAAGATCACCAAAAAAGCGGATATTCTTATTGCCGCCATGGGCTCTGCCGAAGTTATAAAGCCAGACATGGTAAAGAAAGGAGCAGTAGTTATTGATGTAGGAGTCAACCAAGTAGGCTGGAAACCCAGTAAAACTGATCCAACAAAAATGGTCAGGGATATCAGAGGAGATGTAGAATTCGAGACGGTCAAAGAGAAGGCTAAGGCCATTACGCCGGTGCCCGGTGGGGTTGGACCAATGACCGTCACCATGCTTATGGTCAACACAGTAACAGCTGCTGAACGCAGAGCTGAGCGTATGAAAAAATAAAAAGGAGGGTATATGCCTTACGATCCAACTAAAATGCAAGACTGGCAAATTGGCGAAGAAGCAGAAAAGAATATGCCTTCCCTTGAGGAATGGCAAAAGAAACTCGGACTGCATAAGGACGAAGTCATTCCCTATGGGAGAATATGCAAGCTCGATTTCCTGAAAATCATTGACCGCCTCAAGAGCAAGCCTGATGGAAAGTACATTGAGGTAACTGCCATTAACCCCACGCCCTTGGGTGAGGGCAAAACAACCACCTTATTAGGACTGGTAGAGGGTCTGGGCAAACGGAAGCAAAATGTAAGCGGTTGTATACGGCAGCCTTCGGGTGGTCCCACCATGAATGTCAAGGGAACGGCTGCTGGTGGCGGCAATGCTTTGCTTATCCCTATGACCGAATTTTCCTTGGGACTCACTGGTGACATTAACGATTTAATGAATGCCCACAACTTAGCGATGGTAGCGCTTACCTCTAGAATGCAGCACGAGCGCAACTACGATGACGCTGAATTAGCCAAACGCAACTTGCGCCGTTTGGATATAGACCCTACACGGGTGGAATTTCCGTGGGTTATAGACTTTTGTGCCCAGTCTCTCCGAAACATCATTATCGGGATTGGCGGCAAGATGGATGGCTTTCTTATGCAGTCTAAATTCGTCATTGCCGTCGCTTCTGAAATTATGGCTATACTTTCCATTGTCAATGACTTAGCAGACCTACGCAAAAGGATGGATCAGATCACCCTGGCTTACGACAAGAAAGGTAACCCCGTTACTACAGGTGACCTTGAAGTCGGAGGCGCTATGACCGCCTTTATGCGCAATGCTATTAATCCCACTTTATGCTGTACCGCTGAGTATCAACCTGTTCTGGTGCACGCTGGACCTTTTGCCAACATCGCCATCGGGCAAAACTCTATCATTGCCGATCGCCTTGCCCTTAAGATGTTTGATTACGTGGTTACCGAAAGCGGTTTTGGCGCTGACATTGGTTTTGAGAAATTCTGGAATGTCAAGTGCCGACTCAGCGGACTCAAGCCACATGTGTCAATATTGGTCGTTACCATCAGAGCATTGAAGATGCACGGAGGTGGTCCAAAAGTAGTCTCCGGTCTACCTTTGCCTGATGCCTACACCAAGGAAGACTTGAAGACCTTAGAGAAAGGGCTTGCCAATATGTTGCATCATATCAATACCATTAAAACGGCAGGCATCAATCCTGTGGTGTGCATCAATGCCTTCCACACCGATACCAAGGCTGAGATCGCTATGGTTCGCAAAGCAGCAGAGGCAGCTGGAGCACGTTGTGCTTACGGCGAACATTGGCTCAAGGGTGGCGAGGGCGCTCTAGAACTCGCCGATGCCGTTATGGAAGCCGCGAAAGAGAAGAACGATTTCAAATTCCTTTATCCTATGGAAATGAAGTTGCGGCAGAGAGTAGAAAAGATTGCCAAAGTCGTTTACGGAGCTGATGGCGTGTCCTGGACACCTGAAGCTGAAGCCAAGGCAAAGGAATTTGAGGCAGACAAGAAATACGATGAATACTCCACAATGATGGTGAAAACCCACCTTAGCCTATCTCATAATCCCGACCTTAAGGGTGTCCCCAAAGGCTGGGTCTTGCCTGTCCGAGACGTGCTCGTTTACTCCGGAGCCAAATTCCTTTGCCCCGTGACCGGCACAATTAGTTTGATGCCGGGAACTGCCTCCGATCCTGCTTTTAGAAGAATAGATGTGGATGTCAAAACTGGCAAAGTACGAGGACTCTTCTAAAATTTGTCGGGGAGAGAGTACTGACAGAAGTTAAAACTGTTTCCCTGACTATTGACGGCAAGCTAGTGAGAGCTGCCCCAGGCGTAAAGGTCCTGTGGGCAGCTCTTGATAACGGCATCTACATCCCTAACCTGTGCGCCATTCGGGAAAAGGGTGAGCCTTTTGCTTCCTGCCGACTCTGTTTTGTAGAGATTGAAGGTCAGGATAACCCTGTCACAGCTTGCACGACCCCGATAGTGGAAGGGATGGTGGTTAATACCAAGGGAGCAAGAGCATTGAGACTAGCCCGCACTGCTTTAGAATTGCTCCTGGCTAGCCATCCTGTGGACTGTTCTCATTGTCTCAAGAGCGGCTCCTGCGAACTGCAAAAAATAGCTAAGCATCTCGGTGTCAAGCTGAAAACAAAAAGGTTCCGAAAGATACTCCCTGAGTTGCCCCTGGACTCCAGTAGCCCACTCTACACTTTTGATCCCAATAAGTGCGTACTCTGCGGCAAATGCATTTGGGTGTGCCAGGAAAAAGTTCACAAGAATGTCATTGGATTTGCCCATCGTGGCTTCCGAAGGATAGTTACCACTTTTGGGGATGACCCTATGGGGCGATCGCTTTGCCGAGACTGCACTGCGTGCGTTGCTGTGTGTCCAGTCGGTGCCCTACTCCTCAAATCTGGCTAGTTAAAAAGGCTATTCAGCCTTTTTTATCTGCAAAACACGTGAACCTTGCTAGTTCTAGAAGATGCCCAAGGCAGAACCCCAGAGAGATTCCCAAGCACGCCGTTCCTCGCTGCCGGGATCTTCCACTAACCGGCATTCCTTGCCCAGATTCATGGTTCTCCGCCGTTCATCGTAGAGTTCCCACTTACCTAAGCTCCCGCAAGTGGGGTCCCCCAAACGCGCAAAACTCGTCCAAGCATCCTGCATCTTCCTAGACAGAGCCCAAGCTTCTTCGCTGGAGCCAGTAAAATTGTCATCCAGAAGTCCGAATACAAACCCTATATCTAGCGCGTGACAGGCACCAAGGATGCCGCCCATCAGTGGCGAGGCCCAATCGAACAAATACATGTATGTCGGTTGGTGACGGCGATAATGTGCCTCAGCAAGCCAAATCGCTGGCATCCTGAAAATCCTATCTGTTTGGATAGCGACAAACAATTCTGGCGGGGTGACCTCTAGACCGCGCTTCTTACGAGCACGGCGGTATACTTCTACCAGCTCCGACACATTCGCGTTAGGCATAACGTACCGACAACGTCGCAGTAGACCAGCCTCATCCAAATTAGGAAGATCCTTATCCAGGACAGCGAAAAGCTTCCAGTCGTCCAGGTTCGTTCCTATCAGTATTGAACTGTTATCTGCCGAACCGCGAGCAATTGCCTTGATGGGCAATTCCGGAACCACTCCACCATCAACTACGGGCCTGAGAGGCAAGCCATCCATGCCCAGCCTCGGGTCACGCGTTCTGGAGATAAGTTCGGCTTGAGCCTCGCAGAGCTGTCGTTCAGTAAGCGACCATAACTTGCCAGCTTCGCTAGGCTTCATACCCAGAATATCCAGGAAAATACTCCCTATTCTCTCAGCCTGCTCTAAGGAATTGACATGATGAGCCGCTCCGCTTTGCAGGATAGCTCTATGAAAGAATCCACGAGCCCCAGGCATCCCTAGCAGTGTGCCTATGGCCATTGCCCCGGCAGATTCCCCAAAGATAGTCACGTTGTCAGGATTCCCGCCAAAGCGAGAGATATTGTCCTTGACCCACCTCAGCGCACAAACTTGGTCCAGCAATCCTTCATTCCCGGTCGCTGGTATTCTGCCTCCTGTGACTTCTTTTAGATTGAGAAACCCCAGTACGCCCAATCGGTAATTGACGGTAACCACCACCACATCACCCCGCGTAGATAAGGCTCGCCCGTTGTAGAACACAAGTGAGCCAGCACCACTGGTGAACCCACCGCCATGGATCCAGACCATAACCGGACGACCAGCATCGTCCAGCCCCGGTGTCCAGATGTTGAGGTACAGACAATCTTCGCTTTGCGGCTGCGCCTCTCGTGGTATGAAAGATTCAACTTCCATGGGTGTCTGTAAGGCAGTGGGGGCGAACTCAAGCGCGGGTCTAATTCCACCCCATGGTTCAGGGGCTTGAGGTGGCAACCACCGACGCTTTCCTACAGGAGGCGCAGCATACGGTATGCCACGGAAAACGTACAATCCTTTTCTAAAAACGCCTTCGATTTTCCCCGAGGTGGTTTCGACGATCGCTTCAGAGTGCTCAGCCATAGCTTTCCCTTGCTGAGAACAGACCGTATTATACTAGCACAATGACCTTCGTCATCAAACACCTTCCTTTCTGGATTACTTGGCCAGTGCTATACTAATCACCAGCATGCAAGGTATGCTGGCGTTGCAGCAGTACAGCCCGCATCACACTCTTCATAGTTGCAGCTAGAAAGGAGGACATAATGTTAGAAGTATTCATGACCCCGGAGCGCAAGAGGTTCAGACGAGAGGTTCAGGAATTTGTCAAAGCCATACCACGGCAACTCATACTAGACATGGACGCCGATAAAATCAAGTTCCCGTACGAGTTCGTTCGGGAAGCTGGCCGGAGAAACTTGCTGGGCGTCAGGTTCTCCAAGAAATATGGTGGTAGAGAACTAGGATGGGTAGATGAACTCCTCGAAGTGAGCGAGGTCGCGAAACTCGGCGTGCCTTTCGCCTGCCTTGTGTCAGTAACATCCATCGTCGGAGAGGGTTTAAGTGTGTTTGGCACTGACGCTCAAAAGGAGGAGTACCTCAGACCCTTAATCGCCGGCACACAATGGGCTGGCGAGGCACTCACCGAGCCGAGAGGTGGCTCTGATTTCTTCGGCGCTACGACCATAGCTCGAAAGAAAGGAAAGTATTACTACCTTACCGGGCAGAAGCGGTTCGTCGTCGGCTCTGAAGGCGCTGATTTCTTCCTGGTATTTGCCGTCACCAACCCAGGAGCTGGGCGTAACTCAATCAGTGCCTTCATTGTCGAGAGAGATATGGGCGTGGAAGTAAGACACGTCTACGGCTTGATGGGCTGTCGCGGTACAGGCACAGGCAGACTCCTCTTCCGCGATGTACCTGTGCCAGAAGAGAACCTCTTGGGTAAGGAAAACGAAGGAGCGCAGATATTCTATAAACTGATGGTGCCGGAAAGGCTTTTGGGCGGAGGCGTTGGTGGCTCACGAGCTATTCTCGAACTAGCTGCCCGATATGCCAACAAACGGAAAGCCTTTGGGCAAACCATAAGGAATTTTGAAGGGGTGAGCTTCAAAATAGCTGACTGTATTACCAAGATTGATGCTGTCAGCGCTCTGGCATATGCTGTAGCCAAGACCATAGACGATGGAGTGGGTTCCCCGGGCTATCAAAGAAGATTGGTATCGGAGGTGAAAAAGTTCGCCACCCAGACACATTGGGAGGTCGTGAACGACGCTATGCAAATCCTCGGTGGTATTGGCTATACCAATGTTTACCCCGTAGAACGAGCACTCAGAGAAGCCAGATTAGCTATGATCTGGACAGGCACCAACGAAATCATGAACCTAATAATCCAGCACGAATACTATAAAGAAATCTTGTCCCAAGAAATTGAAGGCAGGGATATTGAAGCCGATGTCCCTCTCACACAGACAGAGCTTGCTGAAGAAAGGATTTACGAACCAGAACCAACCCCTGCGCCCTAACACTCAAAATAGCCGGAGTGGAGCCCATAGCTATGAGCGAAGCGGCGTAGCTCTCTCACACTTATGCTAAAGGAACTGCTCTGACACCTTTCTTTGCTAGTGTCTCCACTATGTGTCTACGATGGCAACCAGCATCACTGCGCTCTTTGCACATGAGCACTATGTTTCCTTGTTCAGCCATCTCCAGGAGCTTGGCTATCCCAGCCTGGTAATTATCGGTCGCCATGTATTTGATATAGCCACCCCGGCGGAGTCCGCCGAGGGTGTCGCCCATCCAGACATAACTTATGCCGCACTTAGCCAGTCTCGACCGGAGGCTTTGTTCATTGTATTCAGGTAGTTTGCTCTTCGGGAAGCGGCGAACATCAACTACCACAGAGATGTCATATCGCCGCAAAACCGCTATAAGGTCATCCAACTTTCGCCCTCCATAACCGATCGTGAAAATTGCCATCGTATTCTCCTCCCCTTCACCTCACTGCTGCCACCTTAAGACAAGGAAAATCTTCCTAGCAATAGCTAGCTTAGTAATCTTTGCCCAGCAGATGCACATTGCCGATTTTTACCTTCTTTAGCCCCTGTGCCTTAGCCTCCGCCAGACATTCTTCAGCGTGGCGCCGAGAAGTGGTGGGCAAATCGCACATCATGAATTGCGGAGCAAGGGCGAGAAGAGAATAAGGGATATCAGGGTTGAGTGAAGCGATGAATCTGGCGATATGACGAACTTCCTGCTTATCCACATATCCGGGTACTAGCAACGTGCTGGCTACCAACAAGGGCGGCGAAGGCCTTTTCCGACTGTATTCGGCCAAGAGTTGAAAGTTTTCCAAAGTTCTCCTATTGCTCACGCCGCAAAGAGCAATATGTAAGCCTTCGTCCCAGGCTTTAAGGTCAAACTTGATGCACCCCCCTGACCTCAGGGCAATCTCAGCCGCTTGCTTCAACAAAGCAGGATGCATCGAGCCATTGGTCTCCCAGCAAATGCGGAGTATCCGACCCGGCTTTCTTTGCAAAGCTAGCCGTGCCGCACGGATGGAATGCGGCAGCTGAGGAGTCGGGTCACCCCCAAAGTAACATATGCAAGAAGTACGGTCGTCAACGGCATCAGCTAGATTTTCAACACTTACTTCACTCTCTCGTAAAGCTAACCTGCGATAATGCCAGTTCTGGCAGAATAGGCAATCGAAGGAACAGGCTTGGTAAAAGACAGCCAGATTTTTGTAACCGTACTCAGGACCGTCGGAATAGGCGTACCTAGGATAGTCCGCTCCAGTACCGCCAGGACAGACCCAACCCGCCACACAATTGGTAGGGAGAGGGTCGTAATACCAGCTGACATTAGCGGTAGTTGCCTTAGCTCCCCTTAACCTGTCTGCCTGTCCTGACCGCAACCCACAATAGCTCAGCTTCCCCGGTGCCAGGATACACTCGTTCACACAAATCTGACACCTCCATCCAGTCTTGCTTTTCGGGGGTTGTACCGGAAGATTGAACATTCTTCGAGCTCGGTCGTGGGCTCGTTTTATATCAGGAATGACATCGGCGAAGCGTTGCCGAATACAATCCAGACATACTCCTAGAGACTCTGAAATAGGAGAAGGCTCCTTACCACAATGTTGACACTTAATGAGCAAGGAAAGCCACCTGTAGCTAAATCAACTCGAGAAACCTATCGTCAAACACCGTTATTGACCGGCACCCCGACCTAAGAGCGAACCGACAAAATCCCTTCTACCCCGTACAAACTCCTCTATGGACATCTCACGTTTTCCTTCTAGCTGTACCCGAGAAAGTCCCAAAATACCTTGCCTGGTTACCACCCCAACTCCAGGCGACTCAGCCAAGGTAACAACCTCTCCAATTTCCCCTTTTGCCACATCGCTCAAAGGAATAGCCTCGAGAACTTTCAGCCGTTTCCCTTGATACCAAGTATAGCAGCATGGCCAGGGATTGTATGCCCTCACCCGCCGCCAGAGTTCAACTGCAGCAAGTTTCCAATCGAGTTGCGCATCCTCATTAGTTATCAACTTGCTATAAGTAGCCCGACACTCGTCTTGCGGTTCCGCTTTGAGCCTGCCACTAAGCCATTCGGGCAAAGTTTTTAACAGGAGGCTGGCTCCTACATGAGCCAACCTCGAGCTCAGTGAGCCTGTAGTGTCCATAAAAGAAATGCTCACCTTTTCTTGAGCTAAAATAGGACCAGTATCCACCCCCGCATCCATCACCATTATACTCACACCAGTAATTTCGTCTCCGCACAGAATGGCATTAGCTATAGGGGAGGGACCTCGGTGTCTCGGCAATAGTGAAGCATGCACGTTCACACAGCCGAATTTTGGCAAGGCGAGAATCTCCCGAGGGAGAATCAGAGCGAATGCTGCTACGATTATTAACTCTGGCTGCAAGCTAGCTAGCTTCTCTAGTACTTCCCTTGATTTCAAAGTCTCAGGTTGTATCACAGGTATTTGTCGCTCCAGAGCTAGCTTTTTCACAGGAGAAAAAACAACCCGATGCCCCCGACCAGCCGGTCTATCAGGTTGAGTATATACAGCGACCACTGGATAAGAGTTCTGTAGCAAAGACTCCAATATAGTCACACCAAATTCCGGAGTGCCCATAAAAACTGTGCGCACCTTCATAGCAAACCTATTTTTCATTAATTTTTTCGTTATGTCAAAGATTGCCTAGCGAAAATTTGGGGAGACCTGCTACCCTATATCAATAGTCTATCCTAGATAACCTCGCTTTAACCCTCTCAGTTATGTTCTTGGCTGATTGCCGTCGGGGGTGGAGCTAGAATTGGAATCAGCAAAAGAAATTTGGAACAAAGCCCTAAACAAGCTTCAAATTCAGGTCAGCAAGGCTAACTATAGTACTTGGCTCAGCAACAGCCAAGGCCTGGGCTGTCAAGATAATACTTTTGTCGTCGGTGTCCCCAACGTTTTTGTCGCTGAATGGCTATCCAAGCGACTCTACCCATTGATCAAGAAAACTTTGATTGACCTCATGGGTAAGGATGTGGATGTCCAATTCGAGATCTATAATAGCGAACAATCGCGACCTACGAGGTCCAGCTCTCTGGCTCTCCAAACCGATGGCGGGACAAGTAGCAGAGCTACTCAATATAAATTCAATCCGAGATATACCTTCGATAATTTTGTAGTCAGCGATTCCAACCGCTTAGCTTATGCTGCCGCCATAGAAGTAGCCGAGAATCCCGGCAGTAGTTATAACCCTTTATTCATCCACAGCAGCACCGGGCAAGGTAAGACTCATTTACTACACGCCATTGGGCATTTGACGACAAACAACAGATTACAAGCAGCCTATATTACTGCGGAACAATTTGCCAACGAATTTGTACTAGCTATAAGGGAACACCAGGTTGATAAATTCCGCGGCAAATTCCGAGACGTTCAAGTTTTCCTATTTGATGACATCCATTTCCTGATTGACAAGAAACAAACTTTGCAATGTTTCTTCCATACTTTCAATGACCTATATCAAAATAACCGTCAAATCGTTATCACCGCTGATCGCGCCCCCAAGGACATGCAGCCGCTCAGCAGCAAGCTAAAGTCGCGTCTTGAGGGCGGACTGGTCGTTGACATACAACCGCCTGACTTCGAAACACGTTTGAATATCTTAAGGGCGAAAGCAGAAACAATGATGATTCCCGAGCTCGAACATGTGCTGCATATCATCGCTCAGAAAGCGTGTGACAATGTCCGCCAGCTTGAAGGTGCTTTGGTATACTTAGCTGCCCACGCTAAGTTGAGCGGAACCAAAATACCTCCTGAAACAATCCACAAATTATTAACAGGCACGACGCCTAAACAGGACATAAAATTTCTCTTACGGACAGTAGCCGATCATTTCGACGTCACCACGGAAGACCTCATTGCCAAAAAAAGAGATAAAAGGACTACTCTGGCACGCCAGGTAGCCATCTATCTTCTGCGTGAAGCATACAACTGTTCTCTCACAGAAATTGGCAAAGAATTGGGTGGCAGAAACCACGCCACAATCCTACATGGGTACCAAAAAATAGCTAGTGATGTGAATATTAATCCTAACCTTTCCAGCCAGATTGAAGAAATTAAAGAAAGAATTAATTCTCAAAAAAGTTATCAGCGGATACACCTAAACGTATAGTTCACATCCACTGTGCAAAACCACGCATAATCTGTGGATATATTGTGGATTATCCATCCCACTATTCCCTACACCCTGGAGCCTTTAACGACTTCTTCCCGAAACAGTAACATAGTTTATAATACTTAAAAGTATTATATATGTAATACTTTAAATTTAAATTAAAGATTAACTTATGGAATATAAAAAAGAAATCATAGTAATGGCTGGTTGTGGTGGTGATGGCTATGTCAGCTTTCGCCGAGAGAAGCATGTGCCTTTAGGGGGGCCAGATGGTGGTGACGGGGGGGATGGGGGAGATGTAATTCTGGTAGCTAGTCGTGATACTGTAGATTTAAGCTTTCTAGGGGGTAGGAAGAAACTTGTTGCTGAGAATGGTCAGCGAGGGGGTGGCTGGCGTAAGCATGGTAAAAATGGTGAAGACTTAGTGATTGCTGTGCCTGTGGGCACGATGGTTTTTACTAAAACTGATTCAGGAGAGGAGATACTTCTCGCGGATCTGAAAACTCCCGGGCAAAATGTGTTAGTGGCTAAAGGTGGTCGAGGGGGACTGGGTAATGCCCGGTTTGCCACAGCAGTCAACCAAGCTCCAGAGATAGCCACCAAAGGGAAATCAGGCGAAGAACGACATATCATCCTGGAGTTGAAACTTATTACAGATATATGTATAGTCGGACTACCGAACTCGGGGAAATCCACTTTACTAGCGGCGATATCGAGAGCCAAACCGGAAATTGCCGATTACCCTTTTACCACTCGGCAGCCGGTTTTGGGAGTTATATCAAGCGATAAAAGAAACTTTGTTGTTGCCGAACTCCCCGGACTTATTGATGGTTCTTACTCAGGCAAAGGGTTAGGGAACGATTTTTTGCGACACGCGGAAAGGACCAAGTTACTTATTTATTTACTGGATGGCAGTTCCTCAAGCATTATTGATGACTTTAAAACACTAGATAAAGAGATAACCTTGTATAACAGAAATTTATCTCGCAAGCCCAAAATTGTAGCGGTCAACAAGATAGATTTGACTGAAGTTCAAACTAGATTGCCCCAGCTGAAGCAGTGTTTCGCTCCCATTGTCTCCAAGCTTGGTGTGCCGGTCTTTTACACCTCTGCGGCTAGCGGGCAAGGTGTGTTAGAATTGACCAGAAAAGCTATGGAAATGGTGGAGCAGGCGAGCCTGGCAGAGGAGATGGTTTCGCAAACTCCCACGGTTGTGTTTCGCCCCAAGCCGAGAAAGTAAGGCAGTGAACATAGGTATTCTTGGTGGCACATTTGACCCTATTCATATAGGTCATCTGATTGTCGCAGAAGAAGCCAGAATCAAGTTGGGGTTTAGACGGGTTCTTTTTGTGCCCGCTGGACAGCCCTGGCTTAAGCAAGCCCGTGATATTACCTTGGCAGTCCATAGGGTAGAGATGGTGCGCCGTGCCATAGTCGGCAACCCATATTTTAAACTTTGCACTCTGGAAATAGAACGACCCGGTCCTTCTTATACCGTGGATACCCTGAAAATGCTACGAAAACAACTGGGCAGACGGGCAAATTTTTTCTTCATCCTTGGCCGTGATACATTAGCCCAGTTACCTTTGTGGAAAGAACCTCATAAATTAGTTCAGTTATGTCGCTTGGTGGTTGCCCCCAGACCTGTCCCGAGCGACGTGGATGGCTCGAGGTCAGAAGATTTGAAGCAATTAGAAAAGGCAATCCCAGGGCTACTAGACCGGGTTATTCTTTTAGATATGCCAGTAATCGGGATTAGCTCTTCCGATATTCGCCAGCGCCTAGCTCAAGGACTGCCTATTCGTTACCTGGTGCCGGCTAAGGTAGAGAGCTATATAACTGAGCATAAGTTATATCTGCCATTTACAGGGTAACTAATGGCCAAGTTTGCTTTGAAGGGATGGCTAAATATCAAGGTTTCTGACATTCTGGGCATGGGCTTGGATGAATCTTTTGCGGGGCAGAACTTCGTCACCCATCAGCATACGGAAAGCGGCATCGGCGGCTATGGCATCCTCTATCTGTACTTGGAGCAAGGTTCTGGTTGTGGGATTCATAGTGGTCTGCCAGAGTTGCTCGGGGGTCATCTCCCCTAGCCCTTTGTATCTCTGAATCTCGATCTTATCGCTCTTCAGCCCTTTCAGTTTTTGTTCCTTTTCCTGCTCGGAGTAAATCCAGAACTCTTGTTTGCCGGACTTGATGCGGTACAGAGGTGGCTGGGCGATGTAGAGATAACCTTGGTTGATTAGCTCTGTGAGATGGCGGAAAAAGAACGTAAGAAGCAAGGTGCGAATATGCGAACCGTCAACATCAGCATCGGTCATGATTATTATTTTGTGGTAGCGAAGCCTGGAACTATCGAATTGTTCATCGGCACTTGTTCTGAGCGCTGTGACTATGGCTCTCAGTTCTTCATGCTCGAAGATCTTGTCTTTACTGGCTTTCTCGACGTTGAGTATTTTGCCCCTGAGGGGGAGAATAGCCTGAAAGCGGCGGTCTCGTCCTTGTTTAGCTGAGCCGCCGGCTGAGTCACCTTCTACCAAGTATAGCTCGCATTTCGTAGGTTCCTTCTCTGAACAGTCAGCCAGTTTCCCGGGCAGGGTGGAAGTTTCGAAACTAGTCTTCTTTAAGATTAGGTCGCGAGCTTTACGGGCTGCCTCTCTGGCGCGGGCAGCGGTGAGACACTTTTCTATGATAGCTTTAGCTTCGTTGGGATGTTGCTCCAGGTACAGGGACAAGCTACTGGCGATAGCAGATTCAACCTGGCTTTTCACCTCGGGATTGCCTAGTCTAGCCTTGGTTTGCCCTTCAAATTGAGGTTGTGGTAGCTTGACACTTATAATAGCCACTGCCCCTTCACGGACATCCTCTCCAGTTAAGTTGGGGTCAGTATCCTTGAGAAGCTTATTATTCCGCGCATAATCGTTAAAAACCCGAGTTAATGCGGCACGAAAGCCGGTGAGATGGCTACCCCCATCTCTGGTATTCACGCAGTTAGCGAAGGAAAGAGTGGACTCTGTAAAGCTATCATTATATTGCAAAGCTGCTTCGATAATAGTGCTATCTACTGTAGTGAAGACGTAAATAGGATAGGAGTGCAATACTGTCCTATTTTTATTTAGGCGGCGAACGAAACTGGCTATTCCTCCATCGAAGTAGAAAGTTTTCTCCTGGTTGCTCCTTTCATCCTTAAAGGCTATCTCCACACCTTTGTTGAGATAGGCTAGTTCTCGGAATCGCTGACAAGCCTGATCAAAATCGTAGTTAATACTCTCAAAGATTTCCTTATCTGCTAAAAAAGAGATTGAGGTGCCTGTGTCCTGTGCCTCGCCGACAATTTTTACCTCGTCTTGAGGAACTCCTCGCCGATACTCTTGGCGGTAGATTTTCCCTTCGCGTTTAACTTCAGCTTTAAGCCAGGCGGATAAGGCATTCACAACTGAAGCACCCACACCATGAAGCCCGCTGGATACACCATAAACATGATTGCTAAACTTGGCGCCGGCGTGCAGGCGGGTCAGAACTGCTTCTAAGGCAGTGAAATTCTGTCCGGGGATGATGTCTATTGGGATCCCTCGTCCATTATCAGTTACCGTGACGCTATTATCGTCGTGGATTGTTATGTCAATATGGTCACAGCAACCAGCCATGGCTTCGTCTATACTGTTGTACACTATCTCGTAGAGAAGCTGGTGTAACCCGTGAATATCCGTGCCGCCAATATACATGCCCGGGCGTAGGCGGACAGCTTCGAGTTCATCTAGAATTTGGATATCTTTGGCGGTATATTCTGAGTTTGTCCTGTTATTTAAGTTGTTTTGAGGCATAGGTGGTTTGTTTTCGAATACATGCGCTGACGTGAAAAGTTACTGTGAGGTGAGAAAAGAATTTGCGTTCTTATCCATGATCGATTACTAGTTAACTTGTATTATATCACGTTTTAAGCAGTTTGGAAATTCTAGCTATTTCAGCTAAGGAAACGGTTTTCTGTTCTCCATTCCGCATATCGCGCAATATGACGTTTCGGTTCTCGAGCTCTTGCTCGCCTAAGATCAGGGCATAACTAATGTCTAAAGAATTAGCTTGCCGCATCTGCCCTTTTAAACTTTTATCACCGGTAGCCATGATAACAGCTATGCCTGCTTTGCGTAGTTGAGAGGTAATCTTCAAGGCTTCAATCTTGGTTTTTTCTCCCAAGTAGGCGACAAAGATATCAGGTTTGGGCAATGACGGAATGTCTACCTTTTGTCTTTTCAGATTTAATATTATTCTTTCCAGCCCGGCGGCAAAGCCTACTGCTGGGGTTGGTTTTCCTCCTAACGATTCAACAAGGTCGTCGTAGCGACCACCTCCACCCAATGTGCTTTGGGCACCTTCCTCTTGAGGTTGAATCTCGAACACTGTCCTCGTGTAATAGTCCAGACCACGGACTAGTCTGGGATTTAATTTAAAGGAGATGCCGAGTGCCCTTAGATATTTTTGAACGCTCTGGAAATGGAGTCGGCATTCCTGACAAAGGTAGTCTGAAATTTTTGGTGCGGGTTCGGCTATTTCCTGGCAAGATGCTGTCTTGCAATCTAGCAAGCGTAAAGGATTCCTGACCAGTCTTTTTTTGCAATCAGGGCAAAGGCGGTCTACGTAACTTGAGTAATGCTGCTTCAACACTTGTAAATAAGCTGGTCGGCACAACTTACAGCCAATGCTATTGAGTTGCACAGAAAATAAGGAGAGTCCCAGGGACAGGAAAAATTGCCAAGCCATTTCTATTACCTCGGCATCTAAAGCCGGGTCAGCCTCGCCCAAAGCCTCAAAACCAAACTGGTGGTGTTGACGGTATCTTCCAGCCTGAGGGCGTTCGTATCTGAAGGCCGGTCCAATATAATAAAGCTTTACCGGCTGAGGTAAGTTGAACAGTCCATGCTCTATGTAAGCTCGGCAAACCGGCGCCGTTCCTTCCGCCCTCAAAGCTAATTCCTGTCCGCTCTTATCTTTAAAGACGTACATTTCTTTGTCAACGATGTCTGTGCCCCCTGCCACAGTTTTGATGAAAAGCTGGGCATCTTCAAACATAGGTGTACTCAATGGTTGGTAACCATAAAGCTGACATAGGGAGGTAGCCTTTTCCTCTACGTATTTCCAGTAGGCGTGCTCTTGGGGTAAGATATCGAACGTCCCTCGCGGGGCTTTGTGCAAAGTAGACCTCCTTATGTGTCTTGTAGTTTACCATATTGTAACTATCCAACGTATCCCTTGTCATCTTGAGCAAAGCAAAGAATCTCTAAAATAACTACAAGCCTCAATCTGTTGGCACAGAATGACATTGGTAAGCACCCTCTTGCCTTTAATTTGCGTTACTTTCACTAGTAAGGTATTATGGTTTAAATGGAAGTTAGCGAGCTTATACAAAAGGTTAGCACCTACTTACCTGATGGCAAAGTAGCTCTGGTCAAGGCAGCTTACGAGTTTGCTGCCCGAGCTCATCAAGGGCAAGTACGCAAAACAGGGGAACCTTATTTAGAACATCCCCTAAATACAGCTATGATTTTGGCTGAGTTCCGCTTAGATGCCGAGACGCTGGCTGCGGGTTTGTTACACGATGTTTCTGAGGATTGTGGTGTACCATTGTCTGAGCTCGAGGCTCACTTTGGCTCACAGGTAGTTAAACTTGTTGATGGTGTCACCAAGCTCAACAAACTTGCCAATCGCGCTCGCACAGAAGAAGCAGAACCAAAAGTTCAGGCTGAAAATTTACGCAAGATGCTCGTGGCTACAGCCGAAGACCTCCGAGTGGTTCTTATTAAACTGGCAGATAGATTGCATAACATGCGTACATTAGGTGCTTTGCCTGTCGAAAAGAGGCGAATTATTGCTCAGGAGACTTTAGACATATACGCGCCGTTGGCACATCGTCTAGGCATGCGGAAGGTAAAATGGCAATTAGAAGATCTAGCTTTCCGCTATCTGAATCCACGAGTTTATCATCAAATTGCTCACTTAGTGTCTGGAAAGCGAGCTGAAAGAGAAGGCTTCATCTCTGAGGTCAGTCAGACACTGTCTCAAGAGTTAGAGAAAGCCGGTATAAAAGCCAAAGTATATGGTCGGCCAAAACATATTTACAGCATATACCAGAAAATGGCTAAGTATGATGCCCAGGGTAAGAATTTTGGGGATATCCATGACCTTTTTGCCTTGCGCGTATTAGTGGACTCAGTTACAGATTGCTATAAAGCGTTGGGCGTAATTCATAATTGCTGGCATCCTATTCCTGAAGAGTTCGATGATTTTATAGCTAACCCCAAGGATAACGGCTATCAATCCCTACACACCACAGTAATGTGTAAAGGGACAACTCCTCTGGAAATACAGATTCGCACTTACGATATGCATAAGGTCAACGAATATGGTGTGGCTGCACACTGGCTCTATAAGGAAGGGAAAGTGGCCGAGCGGTTTAAGAGCGAAATACCCTGGCTGCGACAGCTTGGTGAGTGGAGAGATGAGCTTGACACTGAGGAATTTCTGGAATCTATTAAGACCGATATACTTACAGATCGGGTTTTTGTCTATACTCCTAAAGGGGAGATAAAGGAATTACCGAAAGGTGCCACTCCTCTAGATTTTGCCTTTCGGATTCATACTGACCTAGGGTATAGGTGCATCGGAGCGAAGGTGAATGGCAGACTCGAGCCCCTGAATTACACTCTTAAAAATGGTGATGTGGTGGAGATTCTCACTAGCAAAGCGAGCAAAGGACCGAGTCTGGACTGGCTTAATCCCGAGTTGGGTTATATTAAGACCTCTCACGCACGCAGCAAAATTAAGCAATGGTTCAAAAAGCAAGAACGGAGTCAATGCATTGAAACTGGTAAACAAATTTGGGAAAAAGAGCTTAAAAAATTCGGTATTGGTTTGCCCGGTGTTGAGAAAGTAGCGCATATGCTGGGCTATGGCAGCGCCGATGACCTTTTTGCTGCCTTGGGCAGTGGCAGCATCCACTCTTCCCAGATAGCCCTCAAATTAAGCGGTGAATTGGAGGCAGCGGGAGAGGGAATTGAAGTTCTGCCTCCGCGGAAGATAAGCCCGGTAAGCATTAATGTACTGGGTGTCGGAGATTTGCTTACGCGTTTAGCTAGTTGTTGTCATCCCTTGCCCGGGGATAAGATTATTGGGTATATTACTCAAGGCCGGGGTATCACTGTCCATCGTAGCGATTGTCTGAATGTTATCAATGAGGAAGAGAAAGAAAGGTTAGTTGAGGTGGAATGGGGCGATGTAGCGCAAGTTTACCCTGTGACAATTCAGGTTGATGCTTGGGACAGAGTTGGCCTTGTTAGAGATATTAGTGCTATCATAGCTGAAGAAGGGGTGAACCTCAGCGAAGTCAGTATGAGCAACCATCAGGACGAGAGTGTTACTCTATATTTTACCCTAGAGGTGAAAAGTGTCGCTCAGCTCAGCAAAATAATGGCGAGAATTCATTCCGTATGGAACGTAGTGAATGTCGCCAGAAAGGGGGAGATAAGTGTCAGCCAGCAAACTAAGGAACAAAGCAGCTAGAACAGCCGAGAGAAAGCGGTTACGTAATCGCTTAGTACTCCGCACAGTCAAGACGTATATAGCTAAAGCGAAAAGTTCAGTTGCCAGCGGAGAAGAGTCAGCATATCAGAAAGTAATGCTCGCTATAAGCAGCATAGATAGAGCGGTGAGCAAGGGGATTTTTGATAAAAATAAAGGCGCCAGACTAAAGTCGCGGTTAGAAAGGCTTTTGCATAAGAAGCAGTAAGTAACTGGCGAATCATCTATGACTAATAAAGCGCTTTCACCAAAGCAAGAAAAAATCATCAACTTTGTCATGGAATTTCTGAATGATAGGGGTTATCCTCCTTCCATCAGGGATATAGCCGCTGGATGTGGTATAAGCTCAACCTCGGTGGTAGCTTATAACCTGAACAAGTTGGAGCAAGCTGGATATATTCGTCGGCATAGTGACATATCCCGAGGGATTAAGTTCTTACACTCACAGCAAAAAGATAGGAAACTTGTTCATGTTCCTATAGTCGGAGTCATAGCTGCTGGCGAGCCTATTCCTGTGCCGGAGGCAGGACATGTTGTTTCCAATGAAGGGGTGGAAGTGAGCGAAGAGTTAGTTCGCGGCAAGCAAAATGTTTATGCTCTGAGGGTGAAAGGGGATTACATGCAGGATGCTTTGATAGGAGACGGGGACATAGTGTTAATGGATAACACACGTACTGCTGAGAACGGCGACATGGTGGCAGTCTGGCTTAAGGACGAACAAGAGGTCACATTTAAGAGGTTTTTTGTTGAACCAAATCACATCCGCCTGGAGTCAGCTAATAAGCTGATGAAACCTATCTACACTACTCCCGACAATGTTGAGATTCAGGGTAGAATGGTGGCTGTGATCAGGCGTGTGGCATGACTAGAAACACTAAGCATGAATGCCTGAACACTAGATTTTAGGGATTTTTGGATTCCGAAATTGTTTAAAGATTCAGAATTTAGGATTTAATGTAGTGTGATGTTGTCCCAATTTCAAGCGGTAGGTCAAGCTCTCTTCGCTCAGGGATTGATTTCTTCACAAGGGGGCAATCTGAGCATCAAGTTTGGAGAGCACCTGGTTATCACTCATCGGGGCAGCGCTCTGGGTTCCATTCAAGAATGCGACCTGGTGGAGACAGGCATAAGTAAGAACAACCGCGCTACTCCATTTGCCTCAACAGAGCTAGAAGTTCATCGCTGTATCTATCAAAAGACTTCGGCATTGGCGGTGGTTCACGCTCATCCGCCTTACGCTGTGACCTTATCTTTCACTGAAAAGGCAATTATACCCTGTGACATTGAAGGGCAGGCATTATTGCCCAAAGTGCCTGTCTTAAGCCCAAAGAAAACAAAGAAGCTTGGAGAACTTGCCAACGATATAGCAAGGCTGCTAAAGGAGCATAGAGTAGTTTTGGTGAGAGGTCATGGCAGTTTTGCTGCCAGTCAATTGTTAGAGGAAGCTTACTACTATACCACTGTCTTGGAGCACAGTTGTCGCCTTCTCTACCTCCTCAAGCTTTTACAAGTGAATCCCAGGCCCACACTCTGCTTTAAGAAATTTTGTCCTGGGCCAGTGGAAGGCTCGTCAGGCTCTGATAGCCTTAGGGGAAAGTAGGTAGTACCACTCAGAGTATTTAGGATTTCTGCCCCGCATCACCTCCGCGTACAACTTCTGTAATTCGGCGGTTATTTTGCCAATTTTGCCTGTGCCTATCGGGCGGCGGTCGATTTCCAGTATGGGAGCTACGTTAGCAGCAGTCCCCGTAAAGAAGCATTCTTCAGCCACGTAAAGTTCGCTTTTATCAACCTGTCTCTCGATGGTATCTATCCCCAACTCATTTTTGGCTAATTTCATAACAGTGTCTCTAGTGATGCCTACAAGGATGTTGTCGGACGGCGGAGGAGTTACTAATTTCCCGTCCAAAACAAGAAAGATATTCTCACCGCTGCCTTCGGAGACATGTCCATCGTGAGTGAGCAATATTGCTTCATCGCAGCCAATTTCCCAAGCTTCAGTTTTAGCTAATGCGCTATTCACGTAGATGCCGCAAATCTTGCCGCGTGGAGGAATCATGGTGTCATCCACACGTCGCCAAGAAGAAGTGCAGCAGCGAACACCATTTTCTGTATCAAGATAAGACGGAAGTGTAGCTACGACAATGAAAAAATCGTCCTCCAGGTCGTGAAGTCGAACTCCTATAGCTTCGGAGCTTTTGTAGGCTAAAGGACGAATATAGACATCCTCTTGATAGCCGCTTCTTTCCACAAGCTCTGCGGTGAATTGGCAAAGCTCATCAATGGAATAGAGAAGTTTTATTTTCAGAATGCAGCAGCCTTCCAGCATGCGCTTATAGTGGTCTTGGATTCTAAAAAGGCAAAATCTTTTTTCTTTGCTATCCCAGTTACCACGGATGCCTTCAAAGCAGGCGGTGCCATAGTGGAGTGCATGGGTCAAGATTCCGATTTTAGCTTCCGATAAGGGCATAAATTGCTTGCGGAAAAATGCGTATGGCGGCATATCTCTCCTTTCTTCGCTGACGAGTATATTCCATTATACTTGGTAGATTGAGTTCAAGACAAGCTCTTGTGGTAGCTGTCACAGGGCAAGCCCGATTTACCAAGCCGAGCGACCTCCTGGCAGAGTTCAAAATCCTATTTGTCCAGTTGGTTATGTGTGCTTTGAATTTGTTTAGGATTTAGAATTAGCATTTTCTTTGCTATTTTCCGAATAAATGCTGTCGCCCATTTTAATTGCCGCTGTGCCGTACTTTTTACGAATTTTGTCGAGGGCTTGCTCCACGTGCACCAACTTTACCACCTTGGCATCAAACATCGGGAGTTGTCTTTCCTCACCAATTAAGCCGGATACACAAACTCCTATCAGTCGTATTGGCTTTTCTTGCTGTGCCAGAGCCTTGCTTAGCAATTGCTGGGCTGCGGCAATAATAACCTGAGTAAGATTGCTGGCTTCTCTTAAAGTGACCTGACGTGTGATTGTCTTAAAATCAGCATATCTCAGCCTTATGGCTATACATTTTGCTCTTTTATTCTGCCTGCGTAATTCTTGGCAAAGCTCTTGGCAGAGATTTTGGAGGGTAACCTCCAAAAAATTACGATCGAAAGTATCCCGTGCGAAAGTAACTTGCTGGCCGATGGATTTAGCTTCGCCGGGCAGCTCTACCTGGCGGTTGTCTATCCCTCTGGCATAGTTAAGAAGCACTGCTCCAGTTGTCCCTAATCGTCTTGTTACCGTATCTAATGGCAGGGCGGCTAATTCTCCTATCGTCTTTATTCCCATCTCCTTTAATAGCCGTTCTGTTTTCTTGCCTACACCTGGTAATTTAGCTACTGGCAACGGATGAAGAAAAGCTTGTTCCTCTCTCGGCACTATCTCCAAGAGACCATCAGGCTTACATAGTTCAGAGGCGATTTTAGCCACTACCTTACAAGTAGCAATGCCTACGGAAGCTGTAATGTCGAGCTCCTTCTTTATCCTCTCCTTTATCGCCAGCGCCAGTTGCTGAGGGGAACCATAAGGTTTCAGGCATCCCGTGACATCAAGATATGCCTCATCCAGTCCTAGGGGTTCAATGTGGGGAGAAAAGTCACTGAGAATCTCCATAAACCTATCCGAAACTTTTCTATAGCGCGTGAAGTTAGCTTTTAGGAAGATTGCCTGTGGGCAGAGGCGACGTGCTTTAGATAGTGGCATGCCGGCATGGATGCCGAAAGGTCGAGCTTCGTAGGAAGCTGAAGCCACTACACCGCGGCGCTCAGGGTCTCCGCCCACGATTACCGGCTTTCCCTTCAACTTCGGGTTAAGCGCCTGCTCCACAGAAACGAAGAAGGCATCCAAATCAATATGGAAGATACACCGCGCCACGAAATATAACCTAGCACACAGAGCCCCTCAAGCCAACCCTTAAGTCATTTTGTTAGACAGTCAGACAAATGATCAGGCGTTTCCTTTGCAAGGCTGGTTAAGAACTTTTAACGACAAATTCTTTCAATCTTCGGCGGAAGATATCTCTGGGGAGAAGCACCCTTCTCTGGCATTTGAGGCATTTGAGCCCGATGTCGGCACCTAGGCTCACGACCTCCCATTCATACCCGCCGCAGGGATGCGCTTTGCGCAAGCGAACAACATCACCGAGCTTTACGTCTGTGGTCATTGATCTGGTTGCGCATTTTCTCAGCTACGTTTCGAGCTGCCTGGGCAAAGTCCTTTTCTCTGGAAGCATAAAGGATTTGTCGGGACACATTGATAATCGCCATCTCGCCTCGACTGTCCACTCCGTAGCCCACTGCTGAAGCCAACTCTCCGCCCTGAGCGCCGATGCCAGGGATGAGTAGAGGCATGTCGGGGCAGATAAAGCGAACCCTCTTTAGCTCTTCAGGATATGTAGCGCCTACAACCAAGCCAATGTTGCCGTAGGCGTTCCATTCTTGAGCTTTCTTAGCGACCACTTCGTAGAGTGGTATGCCATCAACAAGGAGGCTCTGAAAATCCAGCGCTCCTTTGTTTGAGGTTCGACACAGGATGAATACTCCTTTGTCTTTATAGTTGAGAAAAGGTTCCAATGAGTCGAAGCCGAGGTAGGGATTGACAGTGGCGGCGTCAAAGCCCAGAATCGAAAAGAGAACTTTGGCGTAGGCTTTGGCAGTGTTGTCAATATCGCCACGCTTGGCATCCCCGATTGTCGGGATATCACTTGGTATATGTTTGATGGTCTTCTCCAAGATAGTCAGTCCTTCAGCCCCTAGAGCTTCATAGAAAGCCAGGTTAGGCTTGTAGGCGCAGACGAGATCAGAGGTAGCCTCGATGATGGCGTTGTTGAATTGAAGAATATCCACTTCGGGCATGAGCTGAGGATCGGGGTCCAGTCCAATACATAACCAGCTATTGTTCTTTCGGCTGGCGCTGAGCAGCTTATCAATGAATCTCATCATCGTAACTTGGCTATAAAACTGAAACTTGGCAACATTCTACTATATTGTGAGGACGTTGTGCAGTTCTTTGCCATTGTTCATGATAGAAGCTACAATAAGGGGCATGCGCGACCTGATTACCGAGGCTCTGAAAAACCATGATGCCGAATGTATCGAGATCCGTTTTGAGGAAACTGAAGCTACTAGTATCACCTATAGAGGAGATAGGTTGGAGGAAATAAGCCGGGCTCGTAGTTGTGGAGGCAATATTCGAGCTTTAGTTAAAGGTAGCTGGGGTTTTGTCAGCTTTAATCGCCCTGACAGATTGCGGGAAAAAGTAGCTCTGGCGGTGGCAGAAGCAAGGCTAGCCAGTAAAGAACCGCTTCAGCTCTTTCCCATAGAACCTGTGGCAGACAAGGTGGTGCCGCAGCTACGCAAGGATGCCACGACTGTACCGTTAGCTGTGAAGAAACGACTTCTGGATGAATACAACGCCATTATACTGAGCAGTCCGAAGATTCAAAGTTCACGAATCAATTACCGGGATGCCAGGAAGCAGATAATCTTTGCTAACTCTGAGGGTAGCTACATAGAGCAGACCAAGGTAGATCTCAGTCTGCGGTTAACAGCTATTGCTCGTGAGAACGGCGAGGTGCAACAGGCTGGGCTGAGCCTGGGCAGCAATGGCGAGTTTTCGATAGTGGAAGGGCTTCACGACAAAGCCAAGGATTTAGCTCGACGGGCTGCCGCCCTTCTGTCCGCCCCGCAGGTGAAAGGTGGGGAGTATACTGTGGTTTTGAACCCTGTTCTAGCTGGGGTGTTTGCTCATGAGGCGTTTGGGCATCTATCCGAGGCAGATCACGTATACCAAAATGAGAAACTTCGGCAGATTATGGTGCTGGGCAGGAGATTTGGCGGCAAATATCTGAATATTGTTGATGACCCGACAATGCCCAATTTACGAGGTAGCTATAAGTACGATGATGAAGGGACGCCAGCCAGGAAAACTTATCTTATACGGGAAGGCATTCTCGTAGGCAGGCTTCATTCTCGAGAGACAGCAGCTAAGATGGGAGAAAAGGCGACAGGGAATGCTCGAGCCGTTAATTATCTCTTTCCCCCGATAGTGCGGATGAGTAACACGTTGATTGAGCCTGGGAGCACCTCGTTTGAAGAGATGCTTGCTGATGTTGAAGAAGGCATTTATGCCAAGGATTGGTACGGTGGAACTACTGCCTTAGAGATGTTTACTTTCTCAGCAGGGGAAGCGTACATGATTCGTCGAGGGAAACTAGGAGAATTATTACGACCAACAGTGCTTAGCGGCAATGTTTTTACTACTTTGCAGAATATAGACGCTATTGGTAATGACTTGGAGGTGAATCAGGGTGGTGGTTGTGGCAAAGCTGACCAATATCCGTTGCCTGTTTCCAATGGCAGCCCGCATATCCGTATTCGCCACTGCGTGGTCGGAGGAAGGTAGAAATGAATACGAAGTCAGAACCCAAAACAAATTCCAATGGCTGGAAGTTAAATCTCCCAAGCCATGATAACGCCATGCTATTAGCATCGAGAAACTGACATGGAAGAGCTTTGGGAAATTCTACGGTCGGCTCGGAGAGTGGCTGAAGAGGCAGAAGTTTTTTCGGCTTCCGCTCGAGTGGTCACTGTACAGTTCGAAGCTAGTGAACTGAAGCAGGTTCAGACCAAGGAAAGTAATGGGAATGCCTTGCGGATTTTTAGAGGCGGCAGAATCGGATTCGCTACTGCTAGCGGAGGAGATAGCTGGCAAGCGCTACTGGATATGGCTGTGGAAACCTCGCAATTTGGCAGTCTGGCTAATTTTCAGTTCCCCTCTCGGCGAGAATATTCGCCAGTGCAGATATTCGATCCCAAAATAGAGGAAATAGATAGGGCGAAGATGATTGAGCTGGGTAAAGAGCTCATAGTCAGAGTTAAAAGGCATGCGGTTGATATTTTGTGCGATGTTCACGTGAGCAAAGGGACGAGCTCTGTATTTCTGGTTAATTCTCAAGGTGGGGAAGGAATATATCAGAAGAGCTTTTTTGTCCTTGGCTTGGAAGGCATCGTGGTTCGAGATATGGATATACTCTGGGTTGGTGATAGTGAAAGTTCCTGTCGCCCCGATGATATCAAAGTTGATGCGATAGCTGACGGTGTGATATGGCAACTGGAAATGGCAAAGAGGACAGCTAAGGTATCCACTAAGACGTTACCAATAGTTTTCACTCCTCGGGGGGTAGCTAGTATTCTGATTGCTCCCTTGGCGTCGGCATTTAGTGGCAAGGCGGTCTTGGAAGGAGCTTCACCTTTGAAAGGCAAGCTGGGCGAGCAGGTTTTTGACAAAAAATTGAACTTGTGGGATGATGCTACCGTAGCTTATGGCGTAGGGAGTTATCCCTTTGATGATGAGGGAGTGCCCAGCCAGCGTCTGCCACTTGTGGCCAATGGCTTGGTGACTAATTTTCTTTACGATTTGCAGACGGCGGCTTTAGCCGGCACAAGAAGCACTGGCCACGGTAGACGAGCAGGTGGCGGGGCTCCCAGCCCAGCCATAAGCTCTCTTATTATTGGGAAAGGAGACGTTTCTTTCCAGACGATGGTGAAGGACATGAAAGAGGGATTAATTGTGGAACAAGTTATGGGTGCTGAACAAGGTAATATCTTGGGTGGTGATTTCAGTGGCAACGTTTTATTAGGCTACAAAGTGGAAAATGGTGAGGTAGTGGGGAGGGTTAAGGATACTATGATTGCTGGCAATGTATACCAGGTGTTAAAAGAGGTTATAGGCATAGGGCAAGAAGTAAGGTGGGTGGGTGGGATTTTGCAGACTCCTCACCTATATTGTTCTGGTGTATCAGTAGCGACCAAAGGAAGCTAAGTGATATGAGAGGTGTAGTAAAACTTTACAAGGTACCACGACCTAAGAGTTGTTCCATGTTAGCCTCCTGGCCAGGCGTTGGTGATGTTTCCCTGACTGCCGCCAAATATCTTGCAGAGAAGCTCAATGCTGTGGAAATAGGTGAGATTGAACCTCTTAACTTTTTCGAACCAATGGGGGTTACTGTTAGGGACAACGTTGTGGAAAAACCTCGCTTTCCTGAGAGTAAGTTTTATTATTGGCAGCCTAAGTATGGTCGTGGGAAAGGCTTGGTGATTTTTATCGGCGAAGAACAACCCAGTTTCAAAGGATATGAATTGGTTAACTATGTTTTGGATGTTGCGGAAAGACTGAGGGTGACCAGGGTCTATAGTTGTGCGGCTGCGGTGACACGCGTTCACCATAGCGAGGAACCAAAAGTCTGGGGAGCAGCCACAGACGCTCGTCTGGTTGATGAATTAAGCAAACAAGATGTGATTCTGAGAGGTAACCTACGCATCGCGGGATTGAACGGATTGATATTAGGAATGGCTAAGGAAAAAGGAATGGAAGGCATTTGCTTACTGGGGGAAGTGCCAGCCTATGCTACGCAAATAGCGAATCCCAAAGCGTCTCTGGCTGTGCTTCGCGTTCTCATTAGAATGTTGGGAGTCACACTGGATTTGACTGAACTTAGCCAGCTAGCTAAGCAAGTGGACGAGGAGATGGACAGGATAACGAAAAGAATCACGGCGGAATTTATTGATCAATTTACCGAGCCTATTTGGGAGCACGACGAAGAAGAGTGAGGCGAAGATTGTGGTCTGGAAGCCCTGAACTACATTGACCGACAAATGTAGATATGTTACCATCGAACTGAAACCACCCACGAAAATCTTAGGATTTTCTGGGAATAAATTAGATGTCAGCCTTAGCGCGACTTTATGAGGAAATTAGAGCTTGCCAAGATTGTGAGCTAGCTAAGTATCGGACCAAAGTGGTGCCTGGTGAAGGGGCGGAGGATGCGGAGATAATGTTTATCGGTGAAGCTCCGGGGTGGCATGAAGACCAGCAGGGGCGTCCTTTCGTCGGACCAGCCGGGCAATTTCTGGACCAGTTATTAGCTTCAATCGAGTTACGTCGGGAAGAAGTTTATATTGCTAATGTGATTAAGTGCCGTCCTCCTCAGAATCGTGACCCGCTGCCAGTAGAGATAGAAAGTTGTCGGAAATGGCTTGATCGTCAAATAGATATAATTCAGCCTAAGATGATTGTTACCTTGGGGCGTTACTCGCTGGCGCGGTATTTTCCCAACGAAAGCATAAGCAAAATTCATGGCAAACCACGCAAGCTGGGAGGCGTCATCTATTACCCTATGTATCATCCTGCTGCAGCTCTTCATCAGGGCTCTCTACGACGGATAATCGAAGCAGAAGTGCTCAGGATTCCCCAGATATTAGCTCAAGGCAAAGACCTGCCGGCAGATATGGTGGAATCTAAGCAGTTAACTTTATTTTAACACCGCGTTCAAATAAAGGAACCGAGAACTATGCCAATGCAGAGATTAAGAATCATCCCTCTAGGTGGACTGGGTGAAATCGGCAAGAACATGATGGTCTTGGAGTATGCCAACGACATCGTGGTCATTGATGCCGGCCTTATGTTCCCCAGTGAGGAGATCCTGGGAGTGGACATACTCATTCCAGATATTAGCTATCTTTTAGCCAGACGGGAAAATATACGAGGGATAGTAATTACTCATGGACACGAGGATCACATTGGGGCACTGCCGTATATTGTGTCCCAGCTCAACTCACCTATTTATGCTACAAAGTTCACTCAGGAGCTGATTCTGGTAGCGTTGAGGCAACGGGGGACGAAAGCCAATGTCAGAGTGAATGTAGTGAATCCAGGGAGCAGAATCAAACTAGGTGATTTCACTATAGAATTTTTCTCTGTATGCCATAGTATTCCTGATTCTGTGGGGTTAATAATTCACACTCCACTAGGGATTGTAGTTCACAGCGGGGATTTTAAGATTGATTATACCCCGATTATCAGCGAGGCTACTAACTTCGACCAACTAGCTTGGTTGGGGAGAAAGGGTGTTCTACTTCTGCTTTCTGACTCTACCTATGCCGAGCTTTCGGGATATACTCCTTCCGAAAAAGTGGTTACCGATACTTTAGATCGAATCGTCAGCGAAGCAAAAGGCAGAGTCATTATAACCACATTTGCCTCTCTGATATCGCGTATACAGCAGGTATTCGATGTGGCGGCTAAGAACGGGCGTCGTGTATTTATCATCGGACGGAGCATGCGAGAGATAGTGAACATGGCACTGAAGACTGGTTATCTCAGAGCTCCGCCGAATATTGCTTGTCGCCTGGAAGAACTCAAGTCCTTGCCTCACAATCGTGTTATCGTGTTGAGTACGGGCAGCCAGGGGGAACCGACCTCAGCACTGGTGCGCATGGCGAATCGTGACCCCGCTAGTCGAATTCAGATAATCCCGGGTGACACCGTGGTGATTTCAGCCACTCCTATCCCCGGGCATGAGATGCTGGTTAGCCGGATTACGGACAGTCTTTTTCGCCAGGGTGCCAACGTCATTTATGACAAGCTGGCGCAAGTTCATGTCCATGGGCATGGCAGCCGAGAGGAACTGAAGCTTCTGCTCAGTTTGGTTAAGCCTAAATTCTTCGTGCCTATTCACGGTGAGTATCGCCATTTGAAATTGCACGGTGAATTAGCTCACGAAATGGGTATTCCTAGGGATAACATTTTCGTACTCGAAAACGGAGATGTGCTTGAGCTGGGGCAAGACTCAGGGAGAGTAGTTACCCGGACTCGAGTTAGAGTTAGCTATGTCAGTGGCACGGTAATAGAGGAGCTGGATGACGCTGTGCTTCGGGATCGTAAATTACTCTCGCGCGATGGCGTTGTGGTGGTGCCTATTGCTATTGATGCTGAAAGAGGTAAATTGGCTGAGAAGCCACGTATTATTACGCGAGGCCTTGTGGATGCCGGAGTAGAACGGGCATTGATTGAAAAAGGTCAAGATGTAGTAGTAGCTGCCTTGGATCACGATGGTAAACAGCGGCTTGACCCGAAATTCGTAAATGCCAGAGTAAAGGATTCTCTAAGCAGGTTCTTTTATGAACAGCTTCGTCGGCGTCCAGTTATCATTCCCGTGGTTACGGAGCTGAGGGGGAAGAATCCAGAATTCGGGAGTCAGTAAATAGCGAGCATTGATTGAGGTGGGGATAATCTATGTCCAAAACGAAGACTGGCTCAAAGCGGAAAGGCAAGGAGGAAGGAAACCGCCCAGCCTGGAAGCGGTTCTTTAGCTTCATTGCTTCACCAGTAGTACGCAGGCTTATCTTAATCGCCTTGATAGTAGGCTTGCTGTACGCATTTTGGGGAAACATACTCACATACTTAGGTTTCGGATTAATAATAATTGCTGTTGCCTTGGGAGTGTTGGTCTGGATAGTCTGGCGGCGAAAGTTTGCAGTTGTCAAACGACGCTGGAACTGGATTCTCGGTGGTGTGAGTATAGCTGTAGCTGTGTGGGGTATCTTAGCTTTCTTTGCTCCTGAGTATGGTCCGTTGAGTGAAGTTACCTTGGGAGGCAAGGTCGGGCAAAGCGTGATAGGCGCTGATAGGATATTGGGAGGACTCCGGGTAGTCGGGCTTATCCTGCTGGGCATCATTCTTATTATCCCCGAGAGGGCTGGGAACGCTATTAAGAATGGCTGGCGTCTCTTGACTGAAGCTGTGCGACATTGGCTTAAAAGCGTCTCCCCGCGACCCCGACCGGCTAAGGCTAAAGTTGCCTCGCCTAAAGTTGAAGCGGTTGCCGAGGCAGAGACTGAACCTGCTCAATCCCCTTCTGCCCCAGTGTGGCAATCTGAACACGAGCCAATTCTCACCCCTGGTGGATGGCAACTGCCCCCGATTGATATTTTGGATAAGCCTGCTGAAGTGAAGTTGGACAAAGAAGATATTGACCAACGAGCGCGATTGATTGAGGAGGCTCTGGCGAGCTATGGTGTAGAAGCCAAGGTTGTGCAGATCAATGTGGGTCCCACTGTAACGCAGTTTGGAGTCGAGCCGGGCTGGGACAGAAAATACAAGGAAATAAGGGAGAAGGGTAAGGATGGCTCTTACGAAACGAGGTTGGAAGAAGTATCTCGAACTAGGGTCAGGGTAGAACGCATCACTTCCTTAGCCAATGATTTAGCCTTAGCTCTAGCTGCTCCCAGCATCAGGATTGAGGCTCCTGTGCCGGGCGCGTCGGTGGTGGGCATCGAGGTTCCTAACACCGTATTCGGTTCGGTCAACCTGCGTGGTGCCATAGAGAGCACGGCGTTTCAGAAGATTAGAGCTCGGTCCAAGTTAGCTATCGCCTTGGGAAAAGGGGCAGGTGGCGAGGCGATAGCGGCTGATCTGGCTAAGATGCCTCACCTGCTCATCGCTGGAGCTACCGGCAGTGGTAAAACAGTTTGCCTCAATTCTATTATTTGTTGCTTGCTTGTCCACAACAGCCCCGATGATGTTCGGTTCATTATGATTGACCCTAAGAGGGTAGAGCTGGTGGCGTTCAACGGCATACCACATCTGCTTGCTCCTGTGGTTGTGGATACTGATAAGGCAGTGAAGGCTCTGCGGTGGCTTAATCAAGAGATGGACAATCGCTACCGCAAGTTTGCCGAAGAGGGAGCGCGCAATATCGAGGGCTATAATAAAGACCGTTCACCCGCCGAAGGATTGCCCTATTTGGTGCTCCTCATTGATGAACTGGCTGATTTAATGATGACCGCTTGCGACGAGGTGGAACATACACTTTGCCGGCTGGCTCAGTTAGCTCGTGCTACAGGCATTCATCTCGTTGTCGCTACACAACGTCCGTCAGTGGATGTGGTGACCGGGCTTATCAAAGCCAACTTCCCGACGCGTATCAGTTTCGCTGTTACTTCGCAGGTAGATTCGCGGACCATACTCGACACAGTCGGGGCCGAGAAATTGCTGGGCAGAGGGGATATGCTGTATATGCCGACCGAGGCTGCCAAGCCCAAACGCTTACAGGGATGTTTTGTTTCTGATGCCGAGATCGAAAGATTGGTGTATTTCTGGAGGAATCAACGACAGATTAAGGTGAGCACTGTAGACTTTGATACGGTAGCTGAGCATCCCCCGGGTGTGCCCCGACCTGTAGCATCTCCTCCCGACCCGCTTTTTGAAGAAGCCAGGCGACTGGCACAAGAATATAAGCATATCTCTACCTCCTTCTTACAGCGTCGCCTTCGCATTGGCTATCCTCGAGCCGCCCGCCTTATGGAGGAACTGCAACAAGCTGGTTTAATAGAACAGATTCCATCCGAGCCAGAAAGCTAAGCCGACTGGCGAAGCCCAAACAATCTCACCAAGCCTGAACAAATCCGTAACTGACTGTGAATTCTTGGGTAAAGTTTCCCAACTGGTTCTATTTATAGAGTTGCAGTTGATTTGACAAGCTAGGGAAAGCTAATATAATTAAATCTAAGGTTGGTGTTTGTCGGCTTTCGCGACAAGCAATCTAATGGAGGCGAGGAAGTGGTGTCTATAATAAGTAGTGGCGTATGGATGTAGTGGAGCTAGCGGTGAAGCCGACCACTGTGGTGGTCGGTTTTTTTACTTCTGGCTGGAAGTATTTGAAATGCAGAGATTGCATAGCAGGAAAGAGTGAGTATAAGGTGATAGAGATGGGAAAATGAAGAGGAATATTCTGTTATTTCTGTGTTTGGTCTTGTTTCTTACCTTCACCATTGAGACAGGCGTGTCTGCTGATGACTCGCTCACAGTAAGAGTTGGCATATATGAGAACAGACCCAAAATATTCACCGATGACCAAGGTAACCCTTCAGGATTCTGGGCTGACATCGTGGCATACATTGCCTCTCAAGAGGATTGGACAGTAGAGTACGTACATGGCACCTGGGCAGAATGTTTGGCGCGATTAGAGAATAATGAAATAGATATGATGCCGGATGTTGCCTATACAGAAGAGAGGGCTAAGAAGTTCGGTTTTTCCCAGGAGGTCGTCTATTCAAGCTGGTCACTGGTTTATACGCGAAGAGGAACTGATGTGCAATCCATACTTGACCTTGGTGGGAAAAGCGTGGCGGTAATGAAAGATAGCGTAAACTACGAAGGTCCACAAGGTATAAAAAAGCTCGCTGAGGCATTCGACCTCGATTGCAACTTTGTTGAAGCAGATAGCTATATCAAAGTGTTTGAGTTAGTAAGAGATGGCGAGGCTGATGTCGGGGTCACAAGTAAAGACTTTGGCTACCAGCACGAGGAGGTTTTCGGTCTGGTGAGGACAGGCATACTTTTCGCGCCTTCGCCTCTCCATTTTGCCTTTTCCGAAGTGTCCAACTTAATGCCGCATCTCGCGGAGAGGGTAGACTATCATGTGAGAGAAATCAAGAAAGACACAGGGTCGGTTTACTACCAAGCGCTGGCAACATGGTTTGGGGAAATGCCCGTCGAAAAGCCTGTGGTGCCTAGCTGGCTAATATGGGCACTGGTGGGAACCGGTGTACTAGCTTTGCTGCTCACCGGAGGCACCTTGTTACTCAGACATCAAGTCAGGGTAAGAACCAGAGAGCTCAGGGAGGAAATTGCTGAGCGCAGGAAAGCAATAGAGAGATTGGTGCAATACCGACAGCATCTCGAAGAAATGGTGGAAAGAAGGACAGCAGAGCTGGCACAAAAGAACTTGGAACTACAGCAAGCAAACATTCGTCTTCAGGAAGTTGACCGTCTTAAGTCCGTGTTTTTAGCCAGCATGAGCCATGAACTGAGGACGCCGTTAAATTCAGTTATTGGCTTTAGCAGCATAATGTTGCAAGGATTGGCTGGTGAACTTAATGAAGAGCAGCGGAAGCAGCTCACCATTATCAAAAGGAGTGCTTACCACCTTCTTAATTTGATTAATGATGTTCTAGATATATCCAAAATAGAAGCAGGAAAAGTAGAGCTCTCACCTGAGGATATCAAACTTGATGAACTGGTTAAAGAGGTAGCCGAAGCCTTTTTGCCACAGGCTAAGGAAAAGAACCTGGAGCTTATCACTGAAGTGCCTCAAGGTATAGTGCTGCATCACGACAAAAGGCGCGTAAAGCAAGTGTTGATGAATTTGGTCAGCAACGCTATCAAATTCACATATAAAGGCAGTGTGAAAATCGCTGCCAAAGTTGCCGGGGATGGCTATGTGGAAATGAGTGTCAGCGATACTGGAATAGGCATAAAGGAAGAGGATATGTATAAGCTTTTCGAACCGTTTCAACAAATTGATACTTCTCTGACAAAAAAGCACGAAGGTACTGGTTTAGGTCTTTACCTTTCCCGAAAATTAGCTGACCTTCTGAGGGGCAAAATCTCGGCAGAAAGCCAGTATGGTCAGGGAAGCCAGTTTATGTTTACGCTGCCATTAAGATATAAATCAGAGGGGTAAATGAAAAAGATACTAGTAGTTGAAGATAACGAGGCTAATCTTTACCTAACCAAGTTTATCTTGGAAAAGAATAACTATTTGGTCATAGAGGCGAGAACAGGTTCTGAAGGGATAGAGATGGCAACCAAAGAGAAGCCAGACCTCATTCTTATGGATGTCCAGCTACCCGATATCAATGGTTTAGAGGTGGTGAAAAGGATAAGACTCTCGGAAGCAGACCACAAGATTCCTATCGTAGCACTAACTTCCTATGCCATGGTTGGTGATAGGGAAAAAGCTCTAGCTGCTGGTTGTACAGGATACATCGAAAAGCCTATAAATCCAGATACATTCTTGCAAGAAATAGCTAAGTTCCTGTAATGTTAGCAAGTACTAGGAGTTGAGAAATGAAGGTTCTGATTGTTGATGATGATAAGGATAATTTGTATTTACTGGAGACTGTGCTTAAAGGTCAAGGTTATCGGGTATCCTCAGCTACAAACGGCGCCGAAGCTCTGGAAAGGCTTCGTGCCGAGGAGTTCGATATGATTATCTCGGATATCCTGATGCCGGTCTTGGATGGATTCCAGCTGTGTCGTATTTGCAAGACGGACAAAAAGCTGAAAAAAATCCCCTTTGTATTCTACACTGCCACTTATGTGAACCAAAAAGATGAAGAGCTTGCATTAGCATTGGGAGCTGATAGATTCATCAGGAAACCTATAGAGGTGGATGAGTTCATAAATATAATTCAAGGCGTGCTCAAAGAAGCTCGGAAAGGCAAGCTGATATCTAGGGCTCCCACCGTTACAGGAGAAGAGGAGGTTTTTAAGCTATATTCTGAACGTCTGGTGAAAAAGTTGGAAAAAAAGATGCTCGACCTCGAAAAAGAAATCGCTAGGCGCAAGAGGGCAGAGAAGGCGCTACAAGAGGTAGAGGAACGGTACCGAGCTTTATTTGACCGCTCATCTTATTGCCTATATATGCACGACTTTCAAGGCAATTTCCTGGATGCCAATGCAGCAGCTTTGAAGCTAACAGGCTACGATAGAGAAGAGATCTCTCGTCTCAATTTTGCCTCGCTGTTAAGCGAAGACCAACTGCCTCAGGTATTTGCTGTGCTTCAGGAACTGAAAGAGACCGGGAGGCAGAAACACATGACAAGTTACAAATTAAGGTGCAAAGATGGTTCTTTAGTAGATGTGGAAACTGTGGCAACCGTTGTGTACCGTGAAGGGCAACCGTATGCCATTCAAGGTGTGGCTATAGATGTTAGTGAGCGCAAGAAAGCAGAGGAGCAAATCCTGCATCTTAACCGGGTGCTCAATGCCATACGCAAGATTAATCAGCTCATTGCCAAAGGTACCGACCGTGACACGCTGCTTAAAGGTGTCTGTCAGGCGTTTGTGGAAGCTCGGGGTTATTACAATGTCTGGATTACCCTACTGGATGAGTCTGGCAAGCTGATAACTAGTGCTGAAGTTGGACTGGGCGAGCATTTCCATCCTGTTCTGGAGAAATTGAGGAAGGGAGAGCTTGTACACTGTGTCCGCCATGTGCTAGGTAGACACGGTGTTTTGGTGGTGGAGGACGTGTCAGTGGAGTGTGTCGGCTGTCCTGTGGCAAGTAAGCATGTGGGTAGAAGTGGCATGAGTGTGCGGCTGGAGCATGGTGGCAAGGTGTACGGTGTCATAATCGCTTCTGTGCCCACAGGTATTATTGTGCAGAAGGAAGAAAAAGAGTTGTTTGCAGAGATTGCCGCTGATGTCGCTTTTGCCCTATATAGCTTGGAGCAGGAACAGAGGCGTAAGGAAGCAGAGGAAGCGATAAGGCGCAGTGAAGAATACTTCAAAGCATTGGTTGAAAGCTCGTCAGACGTTGTCGCTGTTTTGGATTCGCATGGAATCTTGCGCTATCTCAGCCCTAATTACGAAGCGATCTGGGGACGTTCTCGTACTAGCGAAATAGGCAAAGAAATGTTCAGTCAGGTACATCCCGATGACGTGGCACTTATCAGGGAAAAATTCGATTATCTTCTTAAAAACCCTGAAGCTATAGTCAATCTTGAGATAAGGAGACAAGCTTTGGATGGGTCGTGGCGCAATATCGAAGTAGTAGGGCGCAATTTGCTTGATAATCCGGCTGTGCGTGGGCTTGTAGCTACATATCGTGATATCACCAACCGCAAGCGAGTAGAAGAGGCGCTGCAAAAATCCGAAGAGCATTACCGAACGCTGACAGAGAACGCTGGTGAAGTTATTTTGGTCGTTCAAGATAACGTAATCAAGTATATTAACCCCAAGGGTGCTGAGCTTTCTGGGTATTCGAGAGAAGAATTAATCTCCAAGCCGTTTGTCCAGTTCATCCATCCCGACGATGCCAATATGGTATTTGAACGCTATAGCAAGAGGCTTAAAGGGGAGCCAGTTCCCCAGACATATGAGTTCAGAATTACCAGGAAAGATGGTGCTATCAGATGTGGTGAACTCAATGCTGTGCCAATTTTATGGGAGGAGAGACCTGCTGTGCTCTGCTTCATAAGTGATATCACTGAGCGAAAGGAGGCAGAAAAAGCACTGAGGCAGTCTGAGGAGAGATACCGCACCATCCTCGAGGATATGGAGGAAGGGTATTACGAAGTAGATAGAGCTGGCACCTTCACTTTTGTTAATAATGCCATGTGTCGTATGCTGGGGTATTCACAGGATGAGCTAATTGGAATGAACTACAAAGTTTATACGCGTCCTGAAGACGTTAAAGCTGTTTTCACAGCCTATAACCGCGTCTACCGAACGGGTGAGCCGCTTAAGTGGTTTCCTATGGTAAGTATAAGGAAAGACGGGACAAGAATATTTGTTGAAGACTCAGTTTTTCCTTTGCGGAATGAGAAAGGCGAGGTTATCGGGTTCCGTGGTATTAGCCGCGATGTTACTGAGCGTAAGAAGGTGGAGGAAGCTCTGAGACAGTCCGAAGAAAAATATCGCACCATCCTGGAAGAGATGGAGGATGGCTATTTTGAGACTGACCTTCGTGGAAACGTGACCTTTGTTAATGATGCCGCATGCCGCGCCTTGGGATACGCTAAAGAAGAGCTTGTAGGGATGAATTATAAAAGTTTTGTAGCTGAAGAAGATATTGAATCCGTATTTCAAGTATTTAACGAGGTGTACCGGACGGGCATTCCTAATAGAAGCTTTTCCTGGGAAGTTGTCCGCAAAGATGGCGTTCGTGGCTTTGTTGAGTCTTGGATCTCTCCTCAGCGAAATGCCGCAGGCGAGATTGTGGGGTTTCGTGGTGTGGGACGTGACATCACTGAGCGTCGTAAGATGCAAGAGCAGCTCATGCTTGCTGACCGACTGGCTTCCGTCGGGCAGTTAGCAGCGGGGATTGCTCATGAAATCAACAATCCCTTGACCAGTGTTGTTGGTTTCTCGGACATGCTACTACAGAAAGACCTTCCTGCAGATGTCAAAGAAGACCTGGAGATTGTAGCTCGGGAAGCCAGGCGCATTGTTGATATAGTCAAAGGGCTACTCGCTTTTGCTCGCCAGCAGCAAGCTGAGAAAGTGCACTTGAATGTTAATAGTATTATCCAGGAAGTGTTACAACTCCGCGCCTACGAGCAAAAGGTAAACAATATTCAGGTTGACTCCCGTCTTGCCCCCGACTTACCTCTGGTCATGGGCAGTGCTACTCAACTGCAGCAGGTTTTTCTCAACATTATTGTCAATGCTGAACAAGCTATGACTGAGGCTCACAGGAGAGGCAGGTTGACTGTTGTTTCAGAACAAGTCGGGGATATGGTTCGGGTTTCCATTACTGATGATGGTCCGGGAATCAGTCCGGCGAATATGAAAAAACTCTTCACTCCGTTCTTCACCACCAAAAAATTGGGTGAAGGCACCGGATTGGGTTTGAGCATTTGTCATGGCATAGTCTCCGAACACGGTGGCAGGATATACGCCGAGAGCAAACTAGGCGAAGGGGCTACTTTTGTGGTAGAGTTACCCGTAGCCCTTGAGTAGGGGCGGGAGGTGTATCATAAGAAATATTGGTCGCGCTGAAAGGAGAGTCCTAGTAGTCGAAGATGAACCAGCCATTGGCGTTATGTGCCGCAGAGCTCTTGCCAAAGTAGGGTTGGAAGTAGATGTGGCTATTAACAGTGAGGTCGCTCAAGATATGATTGGAAAAGAACAGTATGACCTTCTATTAATTGATATCAGGACCCCGGTGATGAACGGAACGCAGCTTTATTTATGGCTGCAGAAGAACTATCCACGGTTGGCGCAGCGGGTAATCTTCACCACTGGAAGTGTGATGGATGAAGACACCATGGCTTTTATACGGGAAGCGGGCAGACCATATTTGCCTAAACCGTTCAACCCTAAAGAATTAACTGAGGTTGTGCAGAGTACCCTAAAACAGATAGAAAAGGGGTAGCACCAAATCCTGTTTCTGGCTTTGAACTTTGGTAGTTAGTGTGGGCATTTGTTGGATTTGAGATTTTTGGCTTTTCTCTAGCTAGGCGCCAAACTTATCCAGTTTCAAAGCATTAGCCATAGCCAAAGGCATTATTTCTGTAGCCGGGAAACGACCTAAACCACCAGACAAACAGGCTCGCTCAGAGAACTCCGTGACATTATCAGGGCGGCACCATTTCGACTTGAGCATGAATGGGACGGGATGCCAGCTATGCATGGCTAAAGTGGCTGGGGTAGAGTGGTCTCCAGTAACTACCAAAACATCAGGGTTCAAGCTGAGCAAGCTGGGCAGAGCCTTGTCAAGTTCCTCAATAGCCTCGACTTTAGCTCGGAAGTCGCCATCCTCCCCTCGGGAGTCAGGGCTCTTAAAGTGAACAAAGAAGAAATCATAATCGGCATAATGGTGGCTTAATGTGCTTAATTGCTCGGTTAAGGTTTCGCCGGTCGGCAATATTTGCATTCCCACCAATCTAGCTAACCCTCGGTACATAGGATAGCTAGCGATGGCGGCAGGCTTTAGTTTGTAGATTTCAGATAAGGAAGGGATATGTGGGCGACAGGAGAAGCCCCGCAGAAGCACCATGTTGGCGGGGGATTCGCCGCGCAGGATTTCCTGTGCCTTAGCCACAAACTCGTTAACAATCTCGGCAGTTTTCCATGCCTCTGAGGATGATGCTTCTACTTTCTTGGGTGCTAGCCCTATTTGCTGGGGGTCGGAGTCCGTCAGCTCGGGCGACAGCCCCTCGCCTCGCAGGACAAGCGCAAATCTGTGCTCCTTTACCGGCAAGACGAAAATCTCAACTCCGTTTATGGTGATTTCGCTCAGCAGGCGACATAGTCTGGTGTTTTTGTCCGTAGAGATACGCCCAGCTCTTCTATGGATAATCAGCCCCTTATTGTCAATTGTGCAGAAGTTGCCCCGCGCTGCAATATCTCCTGGCTTCAGTTTGAAATCTATTCCTAAAGCCTCTATCACTCCTCTGCCAATGTTGTATTGGACAGGGTCATAGCCAAAAATGGCTAGATGACCAGGCGCACTGCCCGGCGTAATCCCCGGGCTTATCGGGTCAATAAGCCCGCACAAAGATTCCCTGGCTATGCGATTCAAGTTGGGTTTGGTGGCTGACTCCAGTTCCGTCTTGCCGGTCTCAGGATGAGGCAAACCGCCGACACCATCTATTACCAGGAACACTATCTTAGAGTGGGTTGTCCGAGCGATTTGCTTCATATGCTCAAAGTCAATCATGGTACTGGCTATTTTACTTGGTGTAGACAGCTTATTTCAAGATACTGATGCTGCAGGTGCAGCTGAGGTGCTGATAATGACTATTGCACAAATGCTTGTTTCTTGGCATATTTAGTATGATTCAATTACAGGAGGTGATAATCTATGCATTTTCTAACTCTCATCGGAGGAATCATTGCACTTGTCTTCGGTATAATCGTGATGATCTTCCCTAAAATCCTCAATTATCTGGTAGGTATTTTCTTGATATTGTATGGCGTGGTAACGCTTATCAACTACTTTTCTTAGCCAGAAGCTGAGAACTCTTGGCACTGGCCAGGCTGCCACTTCCTGTTCTGAAACCAGGCAAAGGCATCGCTGCCTGAGCTGATTGTTGTTCACAGGTTAGATTTTTCCTAGCGTAGACAGCTACGCTCTTGGGGCAGAAGCGGTTTAGTAGCCCCTCCGCCCAGCGGAAGGGCTTATGGTTGGTGCGCAATTCCCACTCCAGAAACCTGTTATACAGCGAGGGGATGAGAGCTTTCTCCTTTTTGACCCCAAAAATACAGCGCATTATCCAGTAAAATGAATGGAAGGCATGTTTGTGCCGGACAGCATAGACAGACAAGCCGCTGCTTTCCAGAAGATTGAGAAGCTGCTGAGTTTTATACTTTCTGATGTGTCCGCCGGGGAACCCGAAGTACTCCTTTGACAACTTCCAGCACACAGATTCAGCGAGATAGTGAGGCACACTGACGCCAATAGTGCCATTATCCCGCAACACGCGCACCAATTCTTCGACCGCAGCCTTATCGTCCGGAATGTGTTCCAGAACTTCAGAGCAAATGATTTTGTCGAAGCACCCATTCTTGAATGGCAGCCTCTTCACATCTGCGATGAGCAAATAGAAGCTGCCTTTAATTTCGCTTCTCTGTTTCATCGAGGCTAGCATATACAGGTTCTTCTTGACGCACGCTGCGTCAATGTCGAAGGCTACGATGGACCCATGTCTATTGTAGACTGTCCAGGAATGTCTGCCATCGCCGCAGCCGGCATCTAGCGTGATATCGCCATCCTTGATGCCCAGAAGATCGGGTTCGATGGTGATCATCGTGTTCTCAGCACTTCCTGGTAGACTTCAAGCGTTTTTATGGCAGCCTGTTCCCAGTTGAATTTCTCCTGCACTCTCTTTGCTCCTGCTTCGCCCATCCGTTGCTGTGTCTCTTTATCGCCGAGCAATTGTTTGATGGCAGCAGCTAGAGCCTGCGCGTTTCCCGGGGGAACAAGAATGCCTGCATTGCCGACTATCTCTGGCAAGGCTCCGCCAGTGGTGGCAATGACAGGTGTCCCGCACGCCATGGCTTCGGCAGCTGGTATGCCAAAACCTTCATAAAGCGAAGGCACCACGGCTATCTGTGCTGCCCGGTAATATCGTGCCAGTTCTTCACGCGACAACCGCCCGGTGAAACGCACGATGCCGTCCAGATTGAGCTTTTTCACCAGTTTCAATCCATAAGAGGGCAGCGGTCCCACGTCTTCTATGTACGAAGAATGACGTTCGGCATCATCAACAATGGTTAGCTTTATGCCCGTGTCGCGCAATATCTGCAATGCTTGCAGCAGGTAAAGCACCCCTTTTTTTCTGTCGTCAGTGTTGCCCACCATGATTAAGCCAGAGCGGTCTCCGGTTATGCTCTGTCCTGGCGTGTAGACCTCGGTATCTATGCCGTTGTAGACCACTCTCAGTTTAGATGCTGGCACCTTAAAAAAGCGCTTTGTATCGCTGGCTGAGCTTTGAGACACCGCGATTACTCTGTCCAGACGTCGCGCCACAAAAGCTTGCATACCGATGAAGCAATAGAACTTTTTGATTTTCCATCTATCCCTCAACCCCCGAGTTTGCTCCAGGTCAGCTTGCTCATCTATCGTCAAGGGATGGTGTATGGTGGCTATTACTGGAATATTCAGCCTTTTCATCAGCAGGAGCCCGTATCCCAGACCCTGATTGTCGTGAATAATGTCGAAGGGACGCTGTTTACATAGCTCTTTTATCTTAGCGTAGGCTCGAAAGCTGAACGCCCACGGCTCGGCAAAGATGCCCATACGGCTGGCGCAAAGTTCACAGAAGTCAACAAGGTTCCTGACTTTCCGTAAGTTCTTTCCAAAAGAGCTTCCCGGGTGATATATACTCGAGCTTGGTAGCTTGTGCAGGATGACACCTTCGCTGACTTCAGGAAGAGGCTCGCCAGCAATAACCTCCACTTCATGGCCCATCCGGCGAAATTCTCGGGATAAGTAATAAGTATAAATACCTTGCCCACCGCTATATGGGTTGCCCCGATAGCTCAGCAGACAGATTCTCATGTCTTGCGCTCGAGTAGTAATCTAGGAACGGAAATTATAACATATGCTGCGTTTGAAAACGCTTAACTTCAGAGAACACCAAGTTGTCAAATCGCAAGATTGAAAGCATGAGCTACTGTAAAGTATAATAGTTCAGTTGTGGTGAGCGTAGCCCAGCGGTTAAGGCGCCAGGTTGTGGCCCTGGAGATCGTGGGTTCGAATCCCACCGTTCACCCCAATTTTGCTTGGCGCCTATAGCTCAGCGGAAGAGAGCACCGGTCTTCGGAACCGGGGGTCGTGGGTTCGAATCCCTCTAGGCGCGCTACCTGAGTCCCCCTCTTTTGCTAACCGAGGGCTAAGGCCCTGCGAACAGAGTTCAGTTGCAGCCAGCTGTTGCAGATCTGACAATCTTCGTGTCACGAGCGGCGGGATTTTCTAAGTTTGGTGCGACAGCCTGGCCTGTCACGGTACGTTGGGAAAATGGCTATGATAACGCTTGTCTCAGGAGCACAGAGTACCCATGGCGAGAAGAGCAGGCATAACCCTCCCAGAATGGCAAAGAGGCCCAGAATAGCGGACTGGTAAGGATGCCTTGCGGCTCGAAGAACCCTTCGCTGTGGCTAAAATGCCTGACGTGAACCAATACCGACGATAAGCAGAGCATGGGAAATAATGAGTACTGGAGCTAGAATCATACCGTTTCTCCTTTCCAGCAGCTGATCATATCAGGTTGCCCGTGTGGGACGGGCTTCGCGGTGACCGGGTTCTTCGTGAGACCTCCATTTGCCTGAGCTGTCTCGAACCTTGAGCAAGGTTCTCTCGGGTCAGGGTATTGACAGTAGAAGTAGAGCCCTTGTAGGATGGATATTAAATACACAGGAAGGAGGAAAACGGGATGCTAAAAGACTTCAAGACATTCATAATGAGGGGCAACATGATTGATATGGCTGTAGGTATCATAATCGGTGTTGCCTTCGGTGCCGTGGTCAACTCGCTGGTCAAGGATGTCATCATGCCGCCTATAGGTTTGGCTCTGGGCAAGGTGGATTTCAGCAACCTGTATATTCTACTTAGGGAAGGCTCGACACCTGCGCCATACGCCTCGCTGGCTGCCGCTCAACAGGCGGGGGCAGTTACCCTTAATTATGGATTGTTCATAAATACTGTTGTCAACCTGCTGATAGTAGCTGCCGCTGTGTTCTTTGTGATTGTTCGCCCGATTGCCAAGCTGCAAGCTATGGAAAAGGCAAAAAAACCACCAGAGGCACCGACGACGAAAGAATGCCCCTATTGCTTCACTTCTATCCCTATTAAAGCCAGTCGCTGTCCCAACTGTACATCGGAGCTGAAATCGGCGTAAATCAGCCGGAGACTGGTGTTGCTGTCAGTAGTTGTGGCACTCCTTGGACTCCACTTGGCTTGGAACACGGAGTGATGCCGCAAACGGCTACATAAAGAACTTGCTCAGAAATCGCCGAGGGCGGCTTTACGTAATTCTGCCAGATGCGCAGTGTCGTTGTACTTCGTCAGGATAAAGCGCCCGTCTGCGTAATCGAAGATGGTGATGCCGCATACTTCCTGGTTGATGTTCCAGAAATGTGAGTTATCCAGCCCCAATAAGTAACATATCAAGACTTTAAGTACGACTCGATGGGAAACCAGTAATATATTGCCTTGATGTTTAGCAAGCACATCGTTGACTGCTTGGCTAGCTCTCCTTCTGACATTTCTTAAACTTTCCCCGCCGGGCATCTTGATCCTATGAGGATTAGTATGCCATTCGTGGTAGAGGTTCGGATATAACTTCTTCACTTCCGACTCGGGATGGGATCGCCATTCTCCATAGTCGAAATCTATAAGACCCTGAGCCACAAATACACCGACCTTCTGGTAACGTGCAATGATATTTGCTGTATCCAGCGCTCTTTTTAAAGGACTGGAGTAAATAGCCTCCAATTGCCAATTGCTTAGATATTTACCTAATAGCTCAGCTTGTTTGACACCCACTTCATCCAAGCTGATATCTGTTCTGCCACGGAAGATCTTTTGTACATTCCAGGCAGTCTCGCCGTGTCTGACCAGTAGGAGTTTTGTCATAGCTTTCTCGGGATAATTATGTAACGTTTGAAAATTTATGGCAATCGGGCGTGGCCTGGTTTTGAAGCTTGCCTAAATTGACTTCTGCCCGTTGATTGATTGATTAGGATTATGGGTGTAAAATAGAGGGTGCAAGGAGGCACACCATGGTAGAGATGACGATTGATAGCATCCGGGTCAGCTTGATGAACTATCAGAGGGTGGTGATTTTGAAGGAAAAGGGGGCTAATCGTTATTTGCCTATTTGGATTGGTCCGGCTGAGGCGGATGCTATTGCTGTGAAATTACAAAATATCGAATTAGCTCGCCCTTTGACGCATGATTTATTGCAATCTGTAATTACTACTTTAGGGGCTTCAGTTGAATATGTGGTGGTGAATGGACTTAAGGAAGATACTTTTTATGCCAGACTTGCTCTCAGCATTGATGGAGAGCGGATAGACATTGATTCTCGACCCAGCGACGCTTTAGCTCTGGCTGTGCGGGTGGGTGCACCGATATATGCTGAGGAGTCGGTATTGGAAAAAGCGGGCATAATACTTGAAGAAGAGGCAACCAAGGGCGTTTCTCAAGGCAAAATTGACGAACAAGAGCTGAAGAAATTATCGGCATTCAAGGATTTCATAGAGACACTGGACCTGGAGGATTTCAAGAAGCGCCAGTCCTGAAAATGCTGAGAGCGCTCTAGGATTTAGTTTTTAGCTCGCTGACCAACATTTGCAATGCCGCGATATATCCCCTCCAACCCAAGCCTGATATTTGACCTTTAGCTACGGGAGCGATCACGGATTTAGTACGCCATTCTTCCCGGCAATATATATTGGATAAGTGGACTTCGATTATCGGTAATTGGCTGTCAGCTAGGGCATCTCGCAAGGAGAACCCGTAGTGGGTGAGGGCGCCAGGGTTGATTACTATGCCTTGGGCAGACGGAGCTTGTTCCTGGATAAAGTCTACTAGCGCTCCTTCGTGATTGGATTGAAATATCAATAGTTCTACATTCAAAGTCTTGGCTTCCTTCTTCAGCAAAGCGTTAATTTGGTCCAAGGTTTTTCCCCCATAGATTGATTTGTCTCTCTTGCCCAGCATATTCAAATTTGGTCCATGGATAACTAGAATTTTCATACGGCTACCTCCTGTTTTAGTTTCTCTGACTCCGCTATCTTTACTTTATGTTGGCAAGCTACACATTGAGCCCACTCCTCTCTATATTGTACGAGAAGATTACCACAATCAGGGCAAGGCTGAGCGATCGGCTTGCGATTTACAGCAAATTGACATTTGGGGAAATTGCTGCAGCCATAGAATACCTGTTTCTTTTTGCTGATTCGCTTAATTAGCTCGCTGCCACATTGGGGGCAGGAAACCCCCATTTTAACTACGTAAGGCGTAGTGGTTTTGCAGTTTGGGTATCCGCTGCAAGCCAGGAATTTGCCGAAACGGCCGACTTTTACAACCATAGGGCGACCGCAGTTTGAGCATATCTCTTCGCTTATCTGAGTCAGGCTAGCCTTTTCCAGATTTTTCCACGCTTTGTCGAGCATATCCCGGAACGAGGGGTAGAATTCTTGCAAAGCAGCTACCCATTCATATTTGCCCTGTGCTATCTGGTCTAGCTGTTCTTCCATCCGAGCTGTAAAACCAGGGTCAACAATTTTTGGAAAATGTTCGGTCAAGATCCTATTGACTAGGATACCTAATTCTGTGGGGCGGAATTTGCCATCAATTTTTTCCACATAGCCCCGTTCCTGAATGGTGGACAAAATAGGAGCATAGGTGCTGGGGCGTCCGATGCCTTTCTGTTCTAGAGCTTTTATCAGTGTAGCTTCGGTATAGTAGGGTGGTGGCTGGGTGAAGCGTTGTTGAGGAAAAGTTCCCAAATAAATCAGTTTATCTCCTGTCCTCAACTTAGGTAGAGACACTCTAGTTTCATGGGAGGTTTCTCTTTGCTCGTCCTCGTCTGTGCTTTCGCTGTAAATAACCATAAAGCCGGAAAATTTGATTACAGAACTACTGGCTTTGAGTAGATATCTCTGAGTCTCGTTTCCGGCAGTGTTTGCTAGTATGTCTACATTGGTCACATCATAGAGAACAGGCGACATCTGACTGGCGAGCATGCGGTTCCAGATGAGCTCATAGAGTTTCAATTGAGCAGAGTTAAGGAATGGTTTGAGCTGCTCTGGTGTGCGGTGGATTCTGGTGGGACGGATTGCTTCGTGAGCTTCTTGAGTCCACTTTGCTTTGCGAGCAAACACGCGTGCCTTCTGGGGCAAAAATTTTGGGCCGTATTTTTCCCTGATGAACTCTCTGGCTTCGTTTATTGCCGCGGCTGCTACATGGGTGGAATCGGTACGCATATAGGTAATGAGCCCTACCGAGCTTTCGTCGCCCAAGGGCAAACCTTCGTAAAGTTGCTGGGCAATAACCATAGTTCGCTCTGCAGTGAAGCGCAATTTTCGCCAGGCTTCCTGTTGCAATGTGCTGGTGGTGAAAGGCGGAGCCGGCTGACGAACCACCTCTTTTGGCTCTACTAACTTAACAACGTATTCAGCCCGCTCCAAGTCGGCGATGACCCCGTCCGCTTCAGTCTTATTGGTAATATCCAGCTTGGTGCCATCATCCAGGGCAACCAACTTAGCTTTAAAACTCGCCTTTCTCTCTTGGGAAGGCGCCAGCTCAACTTCGATGACCCAGAATTCTTGGGGAAGGAAGTTTTGAATTTCTTGCGCGCGGTCAACAATCATCCTCACAGCCACCGATTGAACCCGACCAGCGGAAAGCCCTCTTTGTACCTTCCTCCACAGGAGCGGGCTCAGCTTGTAGCCGACAAGTCTATCGAGGATACGGCGAGCTTGCTGGGCATTCACCAAGTTCATATCAATACAGCGAGGATTTCGAAATGCCTCTTGAACTGCGCTCTCGGTTATTTCGTGAAATACTACGCGGTGGACAGGTACACTGTTCTTGTCTAGCTTGGCTGCCTGCACTAAATGCCAAGAGATTGCCTCCCCCTCGCGGTCAGGGTCAGTAGCCAGGTAGACGGAATTAGCCTTGCTAGCCGCCTTCTTGATTTCCTCAACTATCTTTTTTTTCTCCGCTAGAAGGGCGTACCTAGGGATGAAGCCTTTTTCTATATCCACCCCAAAACTTTTTTGGGGCAGGTCGCGTACATGTCCTAAAGACGCTTTGACACTGTAGCCACGCCCAAGGATTCTATTTAGTGTCCTAGCTTTGGCGGGTGATTCCACAATAACCAGTTTTTTTGCCATGTTTTATCCTGGCCTAGCTCCTTTAGCCAGTACATAGTTCATGTTGCCCACATGTTTGGCAATGCCTTTTAATTCCAGTATCGCCAGAGTGCTACTTACCTCAGGCATAGATAAACCGCAACGACGACAGATTTCATCTATGTGACCGGGTTCAGAAGTCAAACATTTCAGTATAGCAGATTCAGGCGAGCACTCGGGAACTAAATGCTCAACCGTAGAAAATCCGGCAATCTCGGCCTGCTGCACTGCCATGGTCAAGTTTAACTCCTGGAGGATATCTGTGTAATTGCTCACCAACTTGGCGCCTTCTTGAATAAGACGGTTGGTGCCCCGGCTGGCTGGCGAAAGGATGCTGCCGGGAATAGCGAAGACTTCCCGATTTTGTTCCAACGCCTGATGAGCTGTGATTAAGGCTCCGCTTTTTTCTCCAGCTTCCACCACCAATACCCCGAGGCTCAATCCACTCATAATTCGATTGCGGAGTGGGAAGTTGTCGGGCTTGGGTTTAGTGCCCAAGGGATACTCACTAACCAGAGCACCATGTTCCATAATTTCTTGCGCCAGTTTAGCATTCTCGGCAGGATAGACGATATCCAGCCCGCAGGCAAATACGGCTATGGTCTTGCCCCCAGCGTCCAGAGCCGCTCGATGGGCTACGGAGTCAATTCCTCGAGCCAATCCACTCACGATAGTGATTCCGCTTCGGGCTAGGTCTGTCACAATCTCCTCAGTAACCTGCCTCCCGTAGACGGTAGGGCGACGGGTACCGACTATCGCCAGGCAGGGCTCGTCCTGGGCTGGGAGGTTACCCCTCACATAAAGCACCGGAGGATAATCGTAAATTTCTTTTAACCTGGCAGGATAGAGAGGATCGTCGCAGGTAAGCACCTTTACCTTGTAGCGTCCCAGCTTTTCCATCTCAGCATCGAGTGAGATTCTGGGACGCAGGGTCATTAAAGCTTCTATGGTTCGTGAGTCCAGCCCAGCTTGCTTCAGCTTGCCTTCGGGAGCCCTCCAGGCGTCTTTCAAGCTGCCAAAGTGGTCTTTTAGCTGAGAAATCCGCGCTCGTCCGATGCCCGGAACGATGGAAAACCCCACCCAGTATTTTAGTTCGTCAATGCTTACCATATGAACGCCTGCTGGATTTTAGCACAACTTTCCTGCAAAAAGAGAACTATTGACACTGCACAGTAGCTATGCTACGCTACAATCAGTCGAGGCTTGCCTCGCAACAGATTGAGTTAATTGGTATTCTGAGTGACTGTGAATGGTTTTTACGTGTCGAGGCGACCTCGAGTATGAACATAAACTTGCTTGGGAAAAGGAGGTGAAAAATGCCCCCAGAAGCCGGCACCGGTGAGCCGTTACCGTTTGAATTATCTGATATTCAGCTAGCCACGATGGTGCTGATCTTGGGCATTTTTTTCATCATCGTGGGCATAATAGTCTCGGGCGTCGTATACCGCGAGTCACGGGAGTGGAGAAAACTGGTATTGCCCATGTTTGATACCAGGTCAAATGCGGTAGGGGCAGAGAGTTCGGATGAGCCGGGCGGCTTGAGTCCTCGCGTAGCAGGCTTTGGCAAGGAAGTATTTAGCCGCCTGTTCTCTCATATGGATGTCGCTGGTCTGTTGGGCGGCGCTGGCATGGTCATCCTCGGGATAATTGTCGTCTTAATAGCACTCGCTATCAGGTAAGCTGGCGTCATACTAGCAACATTCACCCAGGGTACCGGTTTCAGCTTCTCCACGTAAGGGTTTGTCCTTTGGCGGTACAACCTGTCAGGCGTACATGTAATTTCGGTAAGTTCTTGCTTCAGTGGTTATACCTTTCTGTAACGCTCCTCTGACGCCTTTGACAGGCCACCACGACGCAATCCAATAGATTATGGTGCTGGTAAAGCGGGTTATCAGCCTGAGGAAGAAAAGCCCTGCCTCTATCACCCACCATATTGGCGGGTTATACAGGATCCAGCTTATGACTCGACCCACTAACCGAGTAAGGAAAAGGATGGCAATTATTATGCTCCGCAGTGGGGGATTATAGACAAGCCAGGCTGCGGCAGCGGAAATACCTCTCCAATAGAATAAGCCGGCTGCCACCAGCCAGCGGAGAGGTGGGTGGTACAGGAACCAGGTTACGCCCAGCGGAATCCCGAACAGTATTTTCCACAACAAGGCGCCCAGCCGGAACCACATGTCCCAGAAGAAGTCTCTGAAAGTGGGCCAGGTGTAACGCCACAGCCTGACCACCCACACCACGATAGCCAGCAAGAGCAAGAACAGGAAGGGTATTCCAAACAGCAGGACGGTGATCGGTAATTCTATTCCTATTAGGGGCAGCGTGACGCGAGGGACGTCTTTAATAATGTAACCTATCCCAATGCCTAAGACAGTCAGCAAGAAGGCGAGAAACAGGAGATTTCTGGTTTGAGCTGCCCATCTCCCCATCCGCACCAGCCAGGGATAGATGATGCGCCAGGTGAGAAGGAGGACTAGAGGTATCGTTACTAAACACAGTATAGCCAGTGGTAGTGCCTGGATAGCCAGAAGGAAAGCTATTGTAGCGCCGTAGTAGATTATGACCGCTGTCAACAGGAGAAGTACTAAGCAACTCATATCAATTTACTTCCTTCAGCACACTCAGAGGATCTCGCTTCGGTATTCGTCGAACATGCTTCTAAGTTGCACACGGATTTATGAGAAGATTATTATCATAATGCCTAACAAAGCTGTAGAACATATGGTTAAGGCAGCCGTAAATGCGCCGCTAACCAAGGCGAAAACCATGCCCATCATAGCCGCCAGGGCTGCGAACACAGACATCGCTACGGAAAGAAATATCATCGGGGCAAGCAACATGAAGGCTATCATACGACGTCACGCTCCTTGCCAAACGAGGTTAAGGTGCTTTCGCCTCGCGCGGAGACCATAGACCTTGCTGAGCGGTCGCCCACGATCAATTTTGCCCTCTCCCAATGCGCTCTATCGCAGCTCTTCGGCAGAGCTGCACAAAAATCATGTGGCTGGAGCCTATTCTGTTACCCGAAATCTTGTTTCCCGGTAGGCTACAACCATGAGCACCAGCAGCACAACAAGTCCTACTACTACCCACACCCAGATGGGAATTGGTGATACCGTGAACTCGGTCGCATCTGACCAGGGACCCTCATTGCCGTAGTCATCAACTATCTTAACTCGCCAGGAATATGTCCCCTGCGACAAAGCTTCGTCCTTGGTCAGCGTATAGCTGCTTCCCGTAATATTCGCCCTGGACCAGCTTGCTGCACCATCAACTTTGTTTACCTGCAAAGTGTAGGTGTAACCGGTATTGCCTGTTATCCCTTGCCAGCGGAAAGTAATCTCTCCCGACCTGGATTTGCTTTCGTTCTCGGGCGAGATAGGTAATGGAATCAGAGACAGGGTCTTGGTAGTCACCGTAAAGTTGAGTGAGTCTGTAGCGCCGCTTTCATCGCTGACTACCAATGTCCGCGTGCCCTCGAGGCTTCCTTTAGGCACCCGGAAGCTGATAACAACATCACCATTAAATTGTGTTCTGTCACTTGACAAAGCTGACACCGGGATGCCACCGAGAGTCACTGTCAGTTTTTTGCTACTCCCGAAACCATTGCCCGTCAGGCTAATTTGGTCACCGGGAGCCCCCTCTGTCGGACTCACCGCTGTTATTCTGGCTTTGGTGGTGAGCGTCGTGGTCGCAGCCGCAGTTGTCGGACCGGAGGCTGAAACTGTATGGTTGCCATAGGCGCTGGCGGGCAGGGTGAAGGAAGATTCCCAACAACCATAAACGTCGGCGGTGATGGTGGGGGTGGGAACAGGGACATTATCCAAAGAGACCTGTATGCCTGTTTCGCCCGGCGCAAAACCACCACCCTTAATGATGATTGTATCGCCGACATAAGCTGAGGTGGGATCGACCGATATTCCCTGAACCAGTGTGAACGTGACCTCATCCACATCACGAGCTCTTGTCAGCGCTCCTGAGGCGTCAATGAGATAGCGACCCCGTGTGCGAGCGGGAACAGTGATATAGGTATTCCAACAGCCGTCCGCATCAGCAAAGATATTTTGGTTCCTGACTTCTCCATCGAAGGTGACCTTGATGCCAGCCTCTCGGCTGCCAAAGCCTGTGCCATTTATGGCAATCGCCTGTCCCACCGTTCCCGATTCTGGTGAAACGGTGATTTTGGGGATGACCTTAAAGGACTTGAACACGAAGGGCCAGAAATCCGTGCCTTCTTTGGCTTGGATCTCGAAAGTGTAGTGCCCACCCGGGGTTGGTTGAATAGTGTAGCTCGCCGTCCAGTTACCTGTGGTGATATCCGCTGTGGCTGTTGCTACCGGCCCGCCACGAAAGACGACCTGGATCTGTTGTCCCCTATCGAAGCCGTATCCGTTGAAAGTCACTCTTGTGCCCACGGGTCCCTGTTCAGGGCTAATCTTCACGAATGGGTTGACTGTGAATGTAGTGGTTGCTCTTTCGATGCCGGCAGGAGAACCAGCAACCAGGTAAATAGTGTGAATGCCCTTGTAAGTGAGGGGCAGAAAGAACTCACATGTGTAGGTCCCAGCTCTGTTCGCGGTGAACGAACAGACGACATTTGCTGCTGTTTTTGCACCCCAGCAGATATAATACGTGCCCGCATCTGCCACGGTTGCCGTCGCCCGGATAAGTTCGCCACAGACTGCTTTGCCATCAACAGTAATGAGTTCGCCGCACATGCCGCAAGTTGGTTCAAGACTAAGCAAATATGTTGTGGGGGCGTCTGTCTTGAAATCGCGGCACCCATCTGCCGGGTGGGTACTGGTTCCCGAGCTATCGGCTGATTCGACTTTGAAATAATAGGTTGTATTCGCGCTCAATCCCGTAAGCACCACAGAGGGATTGCTGACATTGGCTGCATATGCGATCTTGTTTAAAGATGTGCAACTGGTGCCATATCTCACTAGATTCGTGGTAATAGTAGCGTTGCTAGTTACCTCCCAGCTGATTTCGGCGCTGACATCCGTAACATCAGTCACGGAAACGCCCGATATCTGCGGTCCACCACCGTTAGCCACAGCTGATTGTGGCAATGTCACAATGAAAAGCAAGAGGACAACTATGGTAAGAGCCTGTATCCTTCTTACGTACACCCTCAACTCACTTAACGGATAAGTTCTCTCCGCAAAACTTGCTCAGCCCGGTCTACTTACACCACCCGACCATTACAACCGCCTATACCACTATCGCCCGGCGCTAAACAATTAAATTGAGGCTGTCTCGTTCCGGCTGCTTGACTTTCTTGCGATTTACCCCTCTCTAACTGTCTTCATACGACGCTCTTTTCGCCAAAGCCCTTCCTTTGCGCTGTAAGGAATTGGCAAATCGGTTCTCAACAGCCTCGCTTTCGACATAATATCTGCCGATTGGCTGGTTTGTCAAGAGATAAATGGCTTTTTGTCAAATGTTGTGGAAACAGCTTCGGCATGGTACAAACCCAGAAGCATTTTCT
>DAITOK010000009.1:0-44400 GCA_036834125.1 Chloroflexota bacterium
CCGATGTTCGTTCAGTGGTAGCTCCCTGTGTCGAGCTCCCAGCTTTGAAGAGCCAAAAGGCTGAGAGTTGCCAGCGCAATTAGGTTAGGGCAAACCCCGAAACACTATCACCAGACCTATTACTATCAACGCTATACCTAAACCCAGCAGGGCAAATAGTATTTTCCTATCGGTAATAATCCTTTTGAACATGTAGCTTGCTATCATACTGGAACGCCGAATAAAAAGGAAGCACCAGCATTACATCAAGCACCTACATGCCACGAGGTAACAGAAGGAAGTTATTATACTACAGGAAGGGTGAATGAAAAACGGCTTCCTTTTCCTAGCTCGCTCTGGACTGTGATTTTCCCACCATGGGCTTCCACCAGCCTTTTGCTGATAGTCAGCCCTAGACCACTGCCCCCAGTAGCCCTGGAACGAGACTTGTCCACTCTGTAGAATCGCTCGAAAATGCGAGGGAGATCCTCAGCAGGAATCCCTTCGCCCGTATCTGATACGGAAACTTCTACCCAGCCATCTTGTGCGCTGGCAGCAACAGTGATAGTACCCCCCTTATGGGTATGAGTCACTGCATTTTCTAAAAGGTTGTGCAGAATCTGGTTGACTCGTTGCCAATCAATATTAACCAGCGGCAAGTCATTAGGCAGGTCGAGAGACAACGAAATACCCTTCGCTGTCAACTGAGGCTGCCAAGGAATCACAGCTTGCCTGATCAGGCTGCTGATATCCTCTGCCTGGCAAACCAGCGTCAACTCGCCAGCTTCAGCGAGACTTAGCTCCTGAAGTTCATCCACCAAACGCGAAAGCAAACTTGTCTCTTCGCTAATGGAGCGTATAGTATCTTCATCTGGCTTTATCACCTCGTCGCGAATTGCCTCCAGATACCCCCGAATATTAGAAAGAGGAGTTCTTAGTTCATGGGCAACGTCAGCAACCATATTGCGTCGCAGCTCTTCGATGCGCTGCAGGTCAGCAGCCATAAAGTTGAACGCCTGCGCCAGTGCGGCAATTTCACCTTTACCCTGATATTGAAACCTCTGCGACAAATCCCCCTGGCCCAGCTTTCTGGCAGCTTCAGCCAGAGCACCAATGGGTGATGAGATTCTTCGCGATAAGACCAAGGTCAATACAAGAGCCAGTCCAATCGCCAATGCACCTCCCAAGAGAAGAAAGCGATTTATGGCTACGGAAAGCCTACGAAACGGAGCAACATATTCCTCCGCCTTCGGATCAGGAAAGAGGTAAACTGTTCCCAGGATTTCCTTGCCCCGAGTCAAATTAAAAGCATTAACCGATGAATCAGTATAATTTGCCCCTATATGCGTTGAGTTCTTTGAGTCACCGACAACTGTCCCGTTGGCAGCGACCAATATGACATGTACCCCAGACACACGCCCGGCTGCTTCGATTACAGGCTGAACTCCTTCCCAGCTCAGTGCTTGCCAATAATGAGTATATAATCTGGAACATATTTGGTCGGAACGATACTGTGCGCTTATCTGCTCATATTCCCGCATCCCCGCAACAATGCGTTGGCTCACGAAAAAGTATATGATGACAACGGTCACCACTACCACCGCCGCGAAAGCCATCAAGAGGCGAAACCACAACCTATGTACCACTACTCACCTCCCACAAACTTGTAACCAACTCCGTATACCGTCTTTATGTATCTGGGATGGCTGGGGTCAGGTTCTAGTTTGCGACGCAAATTAAGAATATGCACATCGATAGTGCGGTCAAAACCTTCAAAGTCATAACCCAAAGCTTCTTCAATGAGATTCGCCCTAGAGAAGACTTTGCCTGGTTCTTTAGCAAGAGCCCACAGTAACTTAAATTCCACACTGGTCAGATTTAGTGGTTTGCCGGCAAACCACGCTTCGCGTTTTGTAAAATTCATAAAAAGCTTACCGCGATTGACCTCTTCGGGACCCCGTTCTGCAGGAAATCGTCTTAACACTGCTCGCACACGGGCTACTAATTCTTTAGGGCTGAATGGTTTGGTCACATAGTCATCAGCACCCAAGTCCAGACCAGTCAGCTTGTCTTGGTCAGTAGTTTTAGCAGTAAGCATGATGATAGGCACATCCGACTCACGCCTGAGAATGCGACAAACCTCTAACCCGTCTATGTCCGGCAACATGAGATCCAGAATAATCAAATCAGGCGCGCTTCCCCGGGCCAGACACAGAGCCTCATTGCCATTATAAGCAGCTAAAACCTCGTAGCTGTCTCGCTCTAAATAGAGCTTGACCAGCTCTACAGTTTTCACATCATCATCAACCACTAGAACCTTTTTGCCAGCCATCCCTAGCTTCCTAGTGACTTATTCACAAACCCTTTAATGTTATACCAGAAATGTTAAGAAATTAACATTGAAACGCTTGACTCGGCGAGGTAGAGCCCTTAGCATTCTTTTTTGATTGACACACTCGTATAAGCAAATTATAATCCTTGCTAAACTGAAATATAATACTAGAAATCGAATTACTCTAACCCGACTGTAAAGAGTGTCAGCTCATTATTTTCATTGTGGTGGTGAGACCTACTTTAGCATAGGTCGGCGGCGAAGCTATGTGCTTCTCACATCCCAGAGGAGACCAGTTTTCTATTGGCTTCCCAACAAAAACTTCCCAGAATGATGAAGAGATCTACCGAAGTCGAGAAGAGAAAACCACACCTAAAGCGATTGCAAAAGTTACAAACATTGATCACCGAAAAGGTGCTAGATGGATTTTTGCTTTGTCAACCTGAGAACATCCGCTATATTTCTGGATTCACTGGCTCCTCTGGATGGCTGCTCATTTCAAGACAGAGAGCTATTTTAGCTACCGACTTCCGTTACGTGGAACAAGCTAAAGCTGAGTCACCCGACTTTGATATTTTCCAAACTAAAGGCGAGCCACAGGATTGGCTTCCTGAGTTAGTCTCTGAATTAAGATGGCACAAGCTAGGTTTTGAAGCAAATTCCATCTCTTATGAGACCTATCAGAGGCTTAGCGATACCATAAGGAGCAAGCAAATTAAGCTCGAGCTTGTTCCCCTTGCTAGGATAGTAGAGCAGTTTCGCTCTATAAAAGAGCCTGACGAAATAGAGTGCATAACAAAAGCAGCAGTGCTGGCTGACACTGCGTTTAAACAAGCCAAGAACATAATTTGTGCTGGCATGACAGAAAAAGAAGTAGCCTGGGAGATAGAAAAAATCCTTCGCCAACAAGGCAGCGAAGGTGTACCTTTCGAAATCATCGTGGCTTCAGGAGCAAATTCAGCTTTGCCACATGCCCGACCTACAGAGAAAACAATATTATCTGGTGAGCCTTTGTTGATTGATATGGGAGCTAGAATCAACGGCTATTGCAGCGATTTTACCCGGACATTATTCTTGGGCAAAGCGGACAAAACCTTTCAGGAAATTTATGATATAGTTCTCAAAGCACAGACTACTGCCTTAGAGGGAATTAGTTCAGGTATGACTGCGTGGCAGGCAGACCGCTTGGCGCGAAGTATTGTTGAGCAAGCCGGCTATGGAGATACTTTTGGACACGGTCTGGGGCATGGTGTCGGGTTAGCAATACATGAACTTCCTACCATTAATCCCAACTCCTCTGATTCACTTGCGAATGGTATGGTTTTTACTATAGAGCCTGGAATTTACCTTGCTGGACAATATGGCATCAGGATCGAAGACCTGGTAATCTTAGAAAATGACAAGGTCAGGGTGCTAACCAAAGCGGACAAAGCTATCTATCAGCTACTTGACAAACGCTGAATATTTAATGATGGAGGTTCTTAAATGATTGATGCTGGCGAACTAAGAAAAGGCTCTGCCATAGAACTGAACGGTCAAATATACCAGATTCTGGAATACCAACACGTTAAGATGCAGCAAAGACAGCCAGTGGTCAAGTTGAAGCTTCGCGATGTCTGCACCGGAAACGTCACTGAGCGGAACTTCCAATCCGGCGACAAGGTTACGCCGGTATTCCTAGAGCACCGCCCAGCTCAGTACCTCTATAATGATGGCAACATGTACTATTTCATGGATAAGGAAAGTTACGAGCAAGTCATACTGCCTGCTGGTCAGATTGGAGAGGGGGTAAATTACTTGAAGGAGGGGTTGGAATTAGAGATTCTCACCTGCAAAGGAGAGCCTGTAGCCATAGAGCTACCTCTTTCCGTAGAGCTGCGGGTTACACAGACCGAGCCTGGATTTAAAGGAGACAGAGCAACCGCCGGTACCAAACCGGCTAAGCTGGAAACAGGAATAACCGTCCAGGTTCCTCTTTTCATTAATACAGGCGATGTCATCAAGGTTCATACGCGCACCGGTGAATACCTAGAGAAGGTAAGCTAATTAATTGATAAAAACCGATCTACATATCCATACGTGTTACTCCGTAGACTGTCTTACTCCTCTGAAGAAAATAATCGAGCGCTGTTTGGAACTGGACATAAATTGCATTGCTGTAGCCGACCACGATACCATCGCCGGCGCCTTAAAGTTAAAAGAGCTCGCCCCGTTCAAAGTGATTATTGCTGAAGAGATCTCAACAGTTGCAGGTGAAATAATGGGACTCTTTCTTAATAAGGAAATCCCCCGCAGGTTACCTCCCTTAGAAACAATATCACGAATCCGAAGCCAAGGTGGCTTGGTAGCTATCCCTCACCCTTTTGGCAGGTCGCTGCCCTGGAACACTGGCGTACTGACTTCCCAGGAAATTCTTTCGCAGGTTGATATCATCGAAATCTTCAACTCTCGTACTCCTTTTTCTAGCAGCAACACCCGAGCAGAAAGGCTGGCCAGGGAGTTGGGTAAGGTTGCCAGCGCTGGCAGCGATGCTCATACTGTGGGTGAAATTGGACGAGCTTACATAGAAATGCCCGATTTCGATGGGCCTCAATCCTTTTTGAATTCTCTAGCCCAAGGCAAAATATTCGGACAAAAATCCAGCCATTTGGTTCATTTCGCCAGCACTTGGGCCAAACTAAGGAAAGCTCTGGGCTATAGGTTATAAAATGTTGAACATTGGGTGGTTTTCCACAGGTAGAGATGAAGCTGCTCGGCAGCTTCTGCAAGTTGTGCAGGACAAGATTCGCAGCGGTGAGATTAATGGCAAAATCAGCTTTGTTTTCAGCAACCGAGAGTTTGGCGAGGCGAGAGAAAGCGACTTGTTCTTTGAGCTTATTCAAGGTTATAGAATTCCTCTCGTCTGTTTATCCCACAAAAAGTTTAGAGCTGCCCAGGAAAAGGAATGGCGTGTAAGATACGATAGAGAAGTAGTTAAGAGGATTAAACCATTTGCCCCTGATCTCTGTGTTTTGGCTGGCTACATGCTCATCGTCAGTGAAGAACTATGCTACAAATATAATATGCTCAACCTTCATCCTGCGCCTCCTGGTGGACCTACCGGTACCTGGCAGGAAGTAATTTGGACACTGATAGAGACCAAAGCTGATACAGCTGGGGCAATGATGCACATTGCAACTCCTGAGTTGGATAGAGGTCCCGTGGTCACCTATTGTCTCTTCTCTATCAAGAGCGAACCTTTCGCTGAATACTGGCGAAAGGATGACAAAAATGTCCTATTCCAACTAATCCGCCAGCACGAGCTTGCCCGAGAATTTCCCCTTATCACCCTGACGTTGCAATCGCTGAGCCGTGGCGAGGTCAGCATCAAAAATGGGAGAGTAACTGATGCTCAAGGGAAGCCAATCGCTGGCTACGATCTCAGTGATAGGGTAGACGAGGAAGCGAGGAAAGGCCTGAGATGAACCCGATTTGCTTTGACCTAGAAGGTCCTTTAGCTCCGCAGGATAACGCCTACGAACTGATGAAACTTTTCCCAAATGGCGGCAGGATTTTTGAAGTCGTCAGTCGTTATGATGACTTATTGACATTGGAAGGACGTCCTGATTATGAACCAGGCGATACGCTCGCTCTCATCATCCCATTCTTAGCCTATCACAGCATAATTGAGGAGCACATCTCTGCTATGGGACAGAAAGCCAGATTAACCCCGGGAGCAGCTGAATTGCTTGCCAAACTTAAATCTCAGAAGTGGCATGTATTCTGTATTAGCACCAGCTACGAACAATATGCTTTTCCAGTCACACAGAGACTGGGCATACTCAGTGATAATGTTGCTTGCACTGCTTTTCCCTTAGCGCAGATTCGGCAGCTGTTAGGACGGGACGAATTTGCCTTGATAGAGCAAACAGAACACGACATCGTAAACCTCAAATCCGTCTCTGATGACGCAAGAATAAAAGAATCTTTGGACCATTTCTATTGGCAGAAATTGCCTCAAACACGCTGGGGAAGAATAATAGCACAGGTAAAACCAGTGGGAGGGAAACGTAAAATAGACGCACTGGAGAAGTTTAGTGCCAGGATGGGGAAGCCACTTTCTCACTGGGTAGCCGTAGGAGATAGCATCACAGATTTCAAAATGCTCCAGGCTGTGAATACGGCTGGTGGCTTAGCCGTAGCTTTCAACGCTAATGAATACGCACTGCCCTATGCTACTATGGGACTGGCATCAGTAAGCCTAGACGATTTGTGGGCGGTTTTGGAAGCTTGGGACAAGGGTGGACGCTCTCATGTTGAACAAGTTGTCAAAGAAAAGGAACATGCTGGCGGAACTGGAAACAGAGAATGGTTCCACTGGATAGCTGGAACAAAAGACATAACTCAGGCATTAGCAGTCCATAAAAAAATTCGCCGCCTGGTTAGAGAAGAAGCTGCCCGATTAGGCTAACATAGACTCATCAGTCTCGTCTTCCTGTCTCGCGGAAGATCCACACAAAGGTAACGATAGCAATTATAGAAACGGTGATGATGGTAATTAAGCCGCCTTTGTCTACACCACCAAACGCTCCGGTTGCCGTAGCAACGGCGAAATTTGCCTCGCTCCAACCTGCTATCATCCCGCCCTGTCAGAACAGCGAAAACAGTCTTTTACTTGAACCTTTCCTCCTCTCTATGGGAGAGGATGGATGAGGGAACAAACTTATCTTGTCATCTTGGCAGAATGACCAAGCTATACAAAGTATAATGGGTTACCTGTAACTTGACTCAAACCTAGTTAACGTTCGCTAGAAGCCTCTATTTTACTTTTTGGTTGGCTTGCTAAGTATTTCGTCTATAATGCCGTACTCTACTGCTTGCTCAGCGCTAAGATAAAAGTCTCTGTCGGTGTCGTGGGCAATTTTCTCCACCGGCTGACCAGTATGTTTGGCTATAATATTACGTATCGTTTCCTGTATCCTCATAATTTCCCTGGCGGCAATCTCAATATCTGTCGCATAGCCCTGAGCACCACCAATAGCTTGGTGTAGATGTATGGTGGAATTGGGTAAGGCATACCTCTTGCCTTTGCTTCCAGCACAAAGGAGCACAGTGCCCATGCTAGCTGCCAGCCCGACACAAATAGTAGATATAGGGCAACGTAGAATCTGCATAGTATCATAAATAGCCAAGCCTGCACTGATAACGCCACCCGGACAATGAATATAAAGATTTATATCCTTCTCTGGATCTTCTCTCTCTAAGTAAAGGAGCTGGGCAATAATAAGATTAGCTATCTGGTCATTGATGGGCGTGCCCAAGAACACAATCCTTTCTCTGAGCAACAGAGAATATATGTCATAGACACGTTCTCCCCGAGCGCTGGTTTCCGTTACAGTAGGAATTATCACTTGATATTTGGCATCCATTATCCCCCCTTTGTCGCATTTTGAGCATTGCCAGTGGCGATTTCCAGTAGTCTATCTATAGTCTTCCGTGTACGAAGAGATGTTTCGATTGATTGTCTAAACTGAGGCAGCGAAAAGAACTGCCTAGCTTTTTCTTTATCTTCAGCACCACTGGCAATCTCATCTATTCTATTATCTACCTCTGAGGGATTAATTTCAATTTTCTCTTCCTCGGCTAACTTCCCTAGTACAAGACCTTCAATGAGCCTCTTTTGTGCTATAGGACGCAACTCCTTTCTCAGTTCTTCTTCTGTTTTGTTAATACTTTTCAGGTAATCGCTTAGTTCCCTAAAACCCCAGTGCTTTGCTTGGTCGTTAAGAAGGTTAGTAATCTCCTCCTCTTCCAGAATAGGGGGATAGCTTACCTCGCTGATTTTCACCAGGGCATCCAGAGCTTGCTGTTTCAGTTGCAGGCGATTTCTAGCCTCAGCTTGAGCTTTCAAGTCGGCAGTCACTTTCTCCCTCATATTTGCCAGGTTATCATAGCCCAAATTCTTAGCTAAGTCATCGTTAAGCTCTGGCAATTGCTTTTCTTTTATTTCAGTGATAGTGACTTTAAAAATACCCTGCTTACCCCGCATCTCCCTAATAGGATAATCATCGGGAATAGTCAAGCTAAAAGTCTTTTCTCCATTCTTTTCCATGCCTTGTAGTTGAGAAGCGAACCCAACCACGGGTGAATGTGAATCTTTATTTACCTCATACAATATGCCTTTATGGTTCAACCAGGGTTTTCCATCTACATTAGCTTGAATATCTATAGTAACCAAATCACCCATTTGCACAGGACGCTCTACAGGTACCCAGGCTCCTTGTTTTTCCCGTAGCCTTGCGACGGCAGCTTCAACTTCTTCATCGGTAATTTGTATCTCCGGATTAGACTCCAACCTCATGTTGTGGTAATCGCCAAGCTTAACCTCAGGCTTGAGAGACACCACGGCTTTGAAAATCAAAGGCTCAGTTTGAGTAATTTCTATTTGCGGGCTAGCAATAGGCTCAAGTTTCTCAGACTCGATTGTTTGTTTATAAAGTTGCGGTATAAGATGTTCTACCGCCTCTTGTAGCAAGCTTTCTTTTCCAATATATTGCACTAAAATAGTTCGCGGCGCCTTACCTTTCCGAAAACCAGGTATAGATACTTTATTGACCAAGCGACGATAGGCTTCGTCTAATGCTTCTTCCAATTCACTGGCTTCAGCTTCAATAGTGAGAACCTTCTGGCAATTCCCTGAATTTTCTGTGTTTATCTTCATGTTTCATTCCTTCTTATTGTGGATGCAGAATCTCGTGCTTTAATTTGAGATTCAGTTCATCAAGCTGGCGTTTATCAACATAAGAAGGGCTATCCAGCATCAAATCAACAGCATTCTGATTTTTCGGAAAAGCAATCACTTCCCTGATGCTCCGCTCCTTGGCTAATATCATCACCAAGCGGTCTAGCCCTATGGCAATACCGCCATGGGGCGGTGCCCCATACTCCAGCGCCTCCAAAAAACCTCCAAATCGGTCTTCCATCCCTTCTTTGCTATAACCGAGAAGGCTAAACACTCTCTCTTGAAACTCCCGATTGTGTATTCTAATGCTGCCACTGCCGAGTTCACAACCATTGCATACTACATCATAATGTTGACCATGAACCTTAGCTGGCTCGGTGTCAAGCAACGCCACATCTTCCCATCGAGGTGCGGTAAACGGATGATGCATAGGCTCCCAACGGTTCTCCGCCTCATTCCACTCCAAGAAAGGAAAATCTACTACAAAAACAAAAGCCAATAAGTCGGCATCAGCAAGATTCAGCCGCTGTGCCACCTCGCGGCGTAGCTCGTCCAGTGTCTTATTAACAACTTGCGGCTTATCAGCCACGATGAGCAAAAGATCGCCGGGCTTGGCTTCAAATCTAGCAGCTATTTTTTCCAAATGACGATGTGTCAAGTATTTGGCAGCCGCTGACTTTACGTCGCTTAGTGTTATTGTTGGTCCCGTAAAAGCCATCGTCACTAAACCCTGGGCACCGCAATTCCTGGCTAAATTTACCAATTCATCAAGCTGATGGCGTGTGTAACGAGCACAACCAGGAATGCATATCCCCTTCACCAAACCATGGTTATCGAGGGCTGAGCGAAAAATTTGAAACTCGGTGCTGGCAGCAATATCTGATATGTCTTTAAGCTCCAAGTCAAACCTGATGTCCGGTTTATCTGTGCCGTATTTCTCTATTGCCTCTTTATAAGAAAGGCGGGGGAAAGGCTTTATCAACTGCATCTCAGGCTTAACAGTTTCAACCAACGCGGTGAGAAGTTCCTCCATAAGTTGCAATATATCTTGCGCCTCAACAAAGCTCATCTCCAAGTCAAGCTGCGTAAACTCAGGCTGGCGATCTGCTCGGAGATCTTCGTCTCGGAAACAGCGAGCTATTTGGAAGTACTTATCAAATCCGGCAACCATCAGAAGCTGTTTAAGCTGCTGAGGAGATTGGGGCAGAGCATAGAACTTGCCAGGGTTGAGACGGCTGGGTACAAGATAATCCCGCGCCCCTTCCGGTGTGCTTTTGATCAAAATGGGCGTTTCAATTTCCAAAAATCCTCTAGCATTCAGGAAATCACGAATAAACTTTATCACTTTGTGACGCAGGATAAGATTGTCCTGCATCCTAGGTCTTCTCAGATACAGGTAGCGGTTTTTGAGGCACAAAGTTTCTTCCACTTCGATATCTTCATTTATGTAAAATGGTGGTGTTTTTGCTACATTGAGAATAACAGCCTTTCGAGCTATAACCTCAACATTTCCCGTAGCCAATTTGGGATTTTCTGTCCCTTTAGGACGAAGCCCCACTTCACCAACAACTTGCACCACATATTCATTACGAAGCGAACCGGCTACCTCGTATGCCTCTTGTGATACTTGAGGATTGAATACTACTTGGATTATGCCCTCCCGGTCGCGCAGGTCAATGAACACTTTCCCGCCATGGTCACGACGTCGGTGTACCCAGCCAGCCAGAGTTACTTCCTGCCCAACATGCTTTTCCCGTAATTCCCCACAATTATGACTTTTGAGCAAAACATGTCTCCTTTTCTAAACCCACACGGTAAATTGAGAGCAAATCAACCAAAATCTCCAAAAATCGTAGACTTCTCGCGGTGGCTCAGATTGGTCATTATAGCTTATAGAATGGGTGCTTTCAATTTAATTAATTGTGGAGGCTGGTAAAAGCAATTTCTATGAACGCTAGTTAAGCTTGAGCCTCTAAAGATTGACCCATTTTCTTGATCGTGCCTTGCGCGACAGCACACAAACTCTCCTTGCCCTCGCTCACCACGAATACATCGCAACGGCAGACAGCTTGGGTTTTACCCGAATAGACAACCATAGCTCTGGCAATCAGAGCCGTCCCCAGGGCAGGCTTCAGGTAATTAATCTTGTATTCCGATGTCACAACCGCCGGACCAAGAACACTTCCGCCGACAAATGTGAGAGCATTGTCAGCAGCATAGCTGATTACGCCACCGTGCACAAAGCCATGCTGTTGCTTTAGTTCAGACCTAATGGGAATAGTCAGCTCAGCCCACCCTGCCGAATACCCGGTCAATTCTGCACCTACCAGCACGCTGAAAGGCTGCGACGCCAAAGCCTGTTTCCCTAACTGCAACAAGTCCTCCATGCTTGCTTCCACTCACAACTCTTGGAGAACGGCTAGAACATCCTCTTTCGGAACGTCGCTCCGGATCACCACCTCGCCGATATCCTGTAGCAGCACCCAGCGAATTGCCTTCACCTTCACCTTCTTATCCAGCTCCATAGCTTTAGTCACCCTGGTCAGGTCCAGTTTGAGAGAACTTCGCTTCCCACGCAACGATGTAGGCAGACCGAATTTCCGCAACAGTTTTCGTTGACGCTCCACCACTGCTGACGGCAGAAGACCCAATCGCTGGCTCAGCTTCGCCTCTCCCATCATTCCGATCGCCACCGCTTCGCCATGAAGCAATCGCTGATAACCGGTTGCTGCCTCCAGTCCATGACCAATGGTGTGTCCGTAATTCAAGATGGTGCGTTTCCCTGTCCGTTCCCTCTCGTCCTCGCCGACGACCTGCGCCTTGAGAGCTACACAACAGCTAATCGCCTTGGTAAGCAACTCCGGCTGTAACTTTGCTAGTCCATCAGCATTGCTTTCCAGAAACTCGAAAAACTGTTTGTCTAGAATCAAGCCATACTTGATAACTTCAGCCCAGCCTGAGATCAGCTCACGGCGAGGCAAGGTCACCAGAGCCTCAGGGTCAGCCAGAACTAGGTTAGGCTGATAGAACGCACCGATGAGATTCTTCGCTTCGGGATGATTGACCCCAACCTTGCCCCCGATGCTGGCATCCACCATAGCTATCAAACTGGTGGGCACCTGCACCCAGGGCATGCCCCGCAGGAAAGTCGCCGCCACAAAACCCGCCAAGTCACCCACCATACCCCCACCTAAGGCCACGATAATGTCATCCCGCTCGGTTCGATGTTCAACAAGGAAATCGTAGATTCTGAGAACATAATCCATATTCTTCGTCTCTTCGCCAGGCGGTACCAGAAAGGAAGCCACGCCAAATCCAGCATCCTTCAAGATTCGTGCTACCCTGTCGCCATAAATAGAAGAGACAGTTTCGTCGCTAATTATGACACCTGTGCCAGACAAACCAGCTTGCCTCATCTTCTCGCCTAGCTTATTCAGTAGACCGTAGCCCACGAACACAGGATAACTTTGAGTCTCCGTCTCAACCACACAAGCAACATCAGTCTCGAGCACGCGCACCGGTTCTCTTTCCTCCGATGAGGCAGGACTGGTGTGAGGATGAGTGCGAGCGAGCAATCTCCAGGCTCTGATCACTTCCTCCGCCACTTCGCTGACGCTCAAACGATCGGTATGGATTGTCCAATCTGCTTTAGCATAGTGAGGCTGCCGAGAGGCTTTAAGCTGTTTGATGCGTTCCAACGGGTTATCCACAGCCAGAAGAGGACGAACCTCGGTCTGACCGCCGGAGGAAGCCTCACGGAACAAGCGTTCATAGATTGTCTCGGGCTTAGCTTCCAAGCACACAATCAAGCCATTTTTCGCCAGCACTTCATAGTTCTGTGGATCAACTATAGCGCCGCCGCCAATGGAGATAACTGTTCGTCTTCGCTGGCAGGCTTTCTTGATCGTCTCTCGTTCCAGCTCTCGGAACTTTGGCTCCCCTTCCTGGCGGAAAATTTCGGCGATGTGCTTGCCTGTTTGCTTAACTATCTCGTCATCCGTATCCAGAAAATCCCAATTCAGTCTACGGGATACTTCTTTAGCCACCTGAGACTTACCTGTGCCGGAGAAACCTGTAATGACCAGATTGCCTATTTGCCTATCCATCTGTATTCAGCTCTTTTCGTCAAGTATATTGAAAAATCCAGATTGGAGCAAGAACTAGCTTCATGATGAGATATAGACGTAACAGGCAAGCATGAAACATTGGCGACGGACTAAATAGACATATGGGAGGAACAATGTAAACCTTCGGCTTTCAAGCAAGTCTTTACATCGCTATTAGTTTTTTGAAACTAACTTAGCGAAGGACTCGGGAAAATACTTTCCTCCATACACTGCCCTTATGCCTGATATGAGCTGTTCACTGGCAGCTTTCTTAGGGATGAAGCCATATGCCCCTGCCTGGCTAGCAACCAGCATGTTTTCCTGTTCATCGTACTGGGTCAGAATTAGCACCTTCGTCTGGGGGCATTTATTCCTTATCTGCCTGGTTGCTTCCAAGCCATTCATGACAGGCATGAGGATGTCCATCAACGCCACATCAGGCAAAAGACGAAACACTTTCTCGATTGCCTCCTTACCATTGACGGCTTCCCCGACTACGTCTAAATCTCGCTGCAGCATAAGAACCGCACATATTCCATCCCTGACCATGGTATGGTCGTCTGCTACCAGCACCCTAATTTTCCTGGTTGCCTCTTCCAGCAGCTTTTGAATGCGCAGCACGATCGCAGCTGGCTCGACTGGTTTAGCTACATAGTCTTCAGACACCAGTTGCATTCCCTCAAATCTTCTCCAGCCTTTGATAAGCCGTTCCTCAGGTCGAGAATCTACCACCAAAAGTGGCACATCTTTATACTTAGGATGCTGTTTCAGCCAGTTGTGCAAGGAAAAGGCTTGCCCGGCAGGGGTCATGGTGCCCAGAACAACAATGTCCGGACCTTCTTTCATCAGTTCCTGACATTGTGTCTTGCTAGTGGCAGTAATTACCCGGTAGGACCGAGCTTCCAAAGTCCTGCGTAAAGCTTCGACGAAATCGGGCTCATCATCCACGATCAAGAGCTTCCTTTCCATACTCTCTCTCCTTTTTAAAGATTCTTGATTAGCCGACCGACCACGGCTATCTTCTTTGGGCAAAACGCTCACCGGTGTACCCCGACCAGTTGAGCTGCCTCCAGAATATCAGGTACAACTTTTTCATTACCTACCGCCATGATGTGAACACCACAGCATAAGTTTTCTTCTCTTATCGTTTTTATTAACCGGGCAGCAATTTCAATTCCTTTCTGAAGTCCTTTGCCTTTCTCGGCGCTAGCTAGCTCATCAATGACTGCTTGGGAGACGATTATACCGGGAACATTATCATTCATATACCGAGCCATCTTGGCTGAGGCGAGCACGATAATGCCAGCCAGGATTTTGACCGGGAACTGAGAGGCGTATTGCATAAATCTACGCAGACTAGCTATATCAAATATACCCTGAGTCTGGAAGAATTGTGCCCCGGCGGCAACTTTCTTTTCGAATTTCACTAGCTGGGGTTCTATGAAGTCCGCTTCAGGATGGACTGACGCGCCAAGGCAAAATTGCGGCGCCCCCTTAAGTTCGTTCCCGGTCAGATCCCGACCTGACTCCAGAGTCCTAGCCAACTTCAAGAGCTGCACCGAATCTAGGTCGAAGACAGGTTTGGCTTCCTTGTGGTCGCCGACATCAACAGAATCTCCTGTGAGACAAAGCACATTCCTGATGCCTCGGGAATAAGCCAGAAGAAGATCAGCTTGAATCGCCAGACGGTTACGGTCGCGGCAAGTCACTTGCAAGATGGGCTCTCCACCACGCTCCTTCACCAGCAGGCAACCGCCCAAGGAGGGAAAACGCATCACGGAGCTCTGATGGTCTGTGACGTTGATGGCGTCAACCTTGTCTTTGAGCATATCTATATGGTGAATCATCTCTGAAACGTCCGCCCCTTTCGGAGGACCAATCTCCGTGGTCACCAAGAACTCTCCAGAATTAAGTTTTTCTTCAAAAAGTGAGTTAGGCATTGTTCCCTCCTGTGGTAATCTCAGCTTTTTTAACAATTCTTCGTGGTCGAGGGATAACGCGGAAATTCCTGGGAGGATAATATCGGCGTATTTTGTCCAACTGCTGCAACCTCTCCAGCCGCTTGTAAATGAGAACCCAGGCACAGTCCATCTCTTTGTTTGCTTCACATTTCCCATTCTTTGTGCCAGCACAGGGACCGTTGAGCATCCCTTTGGTACACCTGGTGATGGGGCAAATGCCAGCCGTCTCCGCCAAGCGGCAATCGCCACAGGCAGCGCAGCGCTCATCCCAGACCCCCCATTCTTTAGCCATACCCATGAACGAGGTATTAATGCCGGGCAAAACAAGGATGTCAGGAAAACGCTCAGCTACAACTTGCACACCGATGCCACAACCTAACGAAAGTATGGCATCCACTTCTTTGACCTTGTCCTTGATAAGGTCTAGAAATTCAAAATCACATTGCCTTTTCACAGTGTATTCCAAAAAACTGTGACTACCGCCGCCACCCCTTGTTAGAGCCAATCGTAACGCGCTGTGCAGAAAAGAGACATCTTGCTCTCCGCCGGCGCCGCAAACTGTCATACAAGTGCCACAGCCAAGGAGCAACACTTTCTCGTAAGGAGAGATAACCTGCCTGATCTCCTCTACGGGCTTCTGTTCTGCTACTATCAACTTTTCACCTCCTGCTTTATTACTGAAGCCAAGCACAGCCTTCCTATTTGCTCGGTGAAATTGTCCAGAGCCTCAGCAACATCCATCTCGACAGTACGAAGATTGAAAGTCTGCAATCGCTCTGGCTCAAGACCAACTTGTGACAGCACCTTTTTAACTTTTTCCACTCGCTGAAGAACCCAGAAGGCAGTATTTTCCCGACTACATTGTTCGCCGCATCCGGCGATAAAAACTCCTTCCGCTCCCATTTCGAACGCCTGCAACACGTGTCCTTCCTCCAGTTTAGCCACACAGAAGACAGGCACTATCCAGATGCCAGCTTTGCTTTCCCGCCACAACCCAGCCAGCGTGCCTGTCCCAAATAGCCCGTACTGGCAGCAGAAGCCAATGATTAACGGCTTGGACTTCGACTCTGTCGCAGATTTGAGGGCGTGTTCCAATTCCTCATCAATATGTCTGCGATCGTACGGCTTCCGCAGAATTATGGCTCTGGCTGGGCATTCTGCAACACATATGCCACAGGCTAGACATTGCTCTGCCGGTATCTGGATATTCCCGCCACCATCTAGGTAGGGCACATGGTAAGAGCAAACCCGCAGGCAGGTAAGACAAGTGGCGCACTTATCCTGGAACAGAATCTCGGCTCCCATGCCACAGCGGAGACAGCGCCGAGCTTCGTTAACAGCTGACTCCCAGTCATAAATGAGTTCCACAGTTGTGAATTCCTTTGTTCTGGCTTCAGGAGGAACAAGCGGAGGCTCAAGCCGTTCAACTTTCCTTATCATCTCTATCGTCCGGGCGGACAGTTCACCCAGTAAAGCTGGCTCTGCTTCTCTCTCCACTCGAGGGTATCTATGTCGGAGGTAATCATCAATACGAAAAGCTGCTTGCCTGCCGCTGGCTAATGCTTGAGTCACGGTCGCTGGACCTGTCACAGCATCCCCGCCGGCAAAGACCCCTAACCGATTGGTCGTAAGTGTGACCGGGTCAACCTGAATGGTGCTGCCACGACCGATGCGCAGACGGAAGTCTTCAGAGAGCTGAGGTGCCTGACCGATGGCTGTAATCAAGGTATCAAATTCTATAGTGAACTCACTACCCGGGATGGGCACCGGACGCCGCCTGCCTCCAGCATCAGGCTCGCCAAGCTCCATCTTCACACAGGTTACATCAAGCCGCCCATCTGCCCTCTTCACCTTCATCGGCGCTACCAGAAACATAATTTCCACGCCTTCTTCAAGAGCCTGCTCGATTTCGCTGGGGCTGGCTGGCATCTCTGCCCGGCTACGACGATACAGGATACTCACCTTTTTTGACCCCAGCCGAACTGTTGCTCGTGCAGCATCAATAGCTACATTCCCCCCACCCACTACACCAACCCTTTCCCCCAACGAGGGCTTAAGCCCAAGATTCACCTCCCGCAGAAAGGTCGCTCCATCTATCACCCCAGGGCTATCTTCCCCCTCTATCCCCATTCTCAGGCTCTGGTGAGCGCCCACAGTAAGGAAGATGGCTTTGTACCCCATATCAAACAGCAGGTCCAGCGATATCACTCGTGTATTCGTCTTAATCTCCACCCCCATCTGAATCAATCTTTGCACCTCGGTATCTACTACATGCCGAGGAAGGCGGTACTGAGGAATACCTACCCGGAGCATACCTCCTGGCTCAGAATAGGCCTCGAAGATTGTTACGGGGTAACCAAGCTTCCTGAGATAGTAAGCACAAGCTAAACCGGCTGGGCCTGACCCAACTACAGCTACTTTTTCACTCTGTGTAGTCTCAGCTTCCAGAAGTTGTGCCCTGTCACCTCCGAATTCTACAGCGAACCTCTTTAACGCCCGAATGGCAATGGGTTTATCTACCTGGCTGCGGCGGCAGGCATCCTCACAGGGGTGGGTGCAGACGTAAGCGCAGATAGAAGGAAAGGGATTGCCTTCCCTGATGACCTGCAGTGCCTCCATCACCTTTCCTTGGGCAACCAAGTCAACATACTCACCGATCTCCATATGTAGCGGACAGGCTACCTGGCAGGGTGGAATAAGCGTCCGCCAGCTACGGGTTTTCTTGGTTTGACTAGTTCGATAATTTTTAACCTTATTATCCATAATCCTGTCCTGGTAGATGCTCCTAGTAATATGGTAGTCTGCTTTGAAGAGATGCAAAAGAGGCAATCTTCGTAATAAGTATAAATTTTGTTCGGAAATTCTGGCTGGACTACCCTTATTTTGCGATGCGGAAAACTCGTAGATTAGAAGCGAAAATGAGAACAGCGTGCTAGCATCCTTACACAGTGATAATGCCTTTACGTATAGCAAACCTGATAAGGTCGGCTTTATTATGGATATTCAGCTTTTTCATCAGGTTGGCTTTGTGTGTTTCTACTGTTCTCAAGCTGATGACTAGCATATCTGCTATCTCCCTGGCAGTATACCCGTCGGCAACTAGCTTAAGCATCTCTCTTTCTCTATCAGTCAGCCGTTGATAAGCGTCCTTTTCGCTTTCGGCAGTGGCTTTTTGCTGGCATTCCTCAATGATAGCCGCTGCGGCCATAGGAGATAGGAAAGAGCCTCCTTGATATACAGCCTGGATGGCTGAGGCAAGCTCCGAAAACGCTGCTGTCTTGCTAATGAAGCCACGTGCTCCCGCTTCAATAGTCGGGACGATATACTCCCTGTCCTCGTATTGGGTAAGCGCCAGCACCTTTGTTCTCGGAAATCTTTTGCGTATCCTCCGCGTTGCTTCTAGTCCGCTCATAATAGGCATGGCAAGATCCATAAGCACCACATCTGGGGCAAGCTTTTTAACCTTCTCTAAAGCTTCCTTTCCGTTCGTAGCCTCGCCAACTACTTTTATATTAGTAATCAGTCCCAATAGAGTACGGATTCCATCCCGCACTAGGGTATGGTCATCCACTATCAGTACTTTTATCTCCTGCATCTGACATAAATCCCCTCAGCGGAACTTTCACAGTAACCCATGTTCCCTTTCCTGGCTGGGACTTAACGCTACACTCACCGCCCACTAAACGTGCTCTCTCTTTCATAGTGAACAAACCTGCTCCCCGACCACTTTTATCCACCCTAGTGAGCTTGCTAACATCAAAACCTTTGCCATCATCCTTAACGTCTAGCACACATTCACCAGCATCACATTCCAATCTGATAGAGACATTCTTTGCCTCTGCATGCTCCAGAATGTTGCCTATTGCCCCTTGAGCGATGCGGAAAAGCGTAACCTCGACTTCCGCAGGCAATCGCTCTTCCGGCAATTTGAATTCTGTGAATACCTTCGTCCCCAAAGGTTCCAGATTATCCTTGGCATAGCGATTGATAGCTGCAGCTAATCCCAGCTCGTCCAACAAAGTGGGGCGGAGTTCTCTCATCAGCTTTGCTATCTCGTTTTGAGTATGAACTACCAGAGACTGTATCTTTCGGAGCCTGCCGATAAAATCAGCGTCTACAACCCTATCGGTTTCCGCCTTAGTTATGGCGGCTTGAAGATTCAAGGTTAAGCTGGTAAGAGCTTGGCTGGTCTCATCATGTAACTCACGGGCGATTCGCTTCCGTTCTTCCTCTTGAGCAGTTAAAGCATGCTGAAGTAGAATCCGATATCTTTCTCTTCCTAGCTCCAATCTCTGGTATAACTTGGCTTGTTCGATAGCCGTGCCAAGCTGACAGCCGATGGAATTTAGGAGGTACATGTCATCTGTCGAAAATTGCCCTGGCACATGGGCTGCTACATTCATCACACCTACAACCCTATCTTTAGCTTTCAAGGGGACACTGACAAACCCTTTAAGTCCTTCGGTGCTCACCAGATCTGGGTGAGCAGCATGCGGGTCAGTAGAAATATCTTCCAACACCATAGGCTCCCCAGTTTGGGCTACTCTCCCAGCTACTCCTTCGCCCAGACTCATCTTCATTTGCTCAACATATTGAGCGGATAGACCACGATACACCCGGTAGCTGAGCAACCGAGTTTGCTCATCAAGCAGTAGTATTCCACCCGTAGTAGCACCGAGGATCTCCAGCACGGTATCCAGACCTATATTCAGAATAGCATCCAAGTCCCACAATCCACTGGTAGCGCTCGAAATTCGATTCAAAGCGTGAAGGTGATGATGACGCCTCAGAATTTGATTCTCCAGCTCCCGTTCCGCAGTGACATCCCTCCTCATCTCAGCAAACGTGCTAACATTGCCCTGGCTATCTTTAAAGGGGAAAACAGTGAGCTTAACATACTTGTTAGACGCTGTCCCAACACCAAGAGCCTGATCAGGAGAAATAATCGTTGCTGGCTCACCCGTTTGGAGTACCTTCATAAGGGGACATTTCCATAAGGGAGGGCCACAGGGATCGTTCCTACCTTCAAAGACCTCGTAGCAATGCTTACCAATGAGCTGCTTGTCTTCTGGCAAGCCTCGTCTCGTAGCTAAGTTGGCGAAGTTAATGCGATATTCCTTGTCTATTAAGAAAAGCTTGTCTTCTATGCTGTCCAACACATTCCACAAGCTTGTATCCAAGCCCGCATTGTTGCTTGTTCGCTCATTTGACGCTTTCTTTCGACCCATTACTGCCCAGCCTCCCTAGAACCTACTAGGAATAAGGTATCTCAGAACTACCAACTTTGTCAAAATCGTCATTTACGTTCAAGCTCAATGACTTCGGTTGGCGAAATTTTTACGCAGATGCAAATTCGTGCTATACTTGGCAGGTTCAACTACAGAAAGCGGCTGGAGAGTAAATGATTCTAAAAGTGCTTGTAGTTGGTCCCTTCGCCTCTAATTGCTATATCGTTGGCTCGCCCTCCACCAAGCAAGGGCTGATTATTGACCCCGGTGCTGAAGCTGGAGCTATTTTGAGAACGGTACGCCAAACGGGACTGTCTATAGCTTTGATGGTGGTAACCCATGCCCATGTTGACCACATTGGTGCCTTGCGCGAGGTCAAGGAAAAAACCAATGCCGAGTTTGCTATCCACGAGGCTGAGGTACAACTCTTGTCCACTACGGCTATGCGCCTGCTAACTTCGCTGAGGCTCAGCCCATTCAGGTCACCCCTTCAGCCAGATAGGTTTCTCAAGGACGGCGACCGCATAAATATCGGTGATCTACAATTTGAAGTCCTCCATACTCCGGGACATAGTCCCGGCGGGATCTGCCTTCTCGGGCAGGGAGTGGTCTTTAGCGGTGATACTCTATTTAACTGCGGTGTGGGCAGAACCGATTTTCCCGGCTGCAGTCACGAACGCCTCCTGCGAAGCATTCAGGAAAAACTTATGGTTTTGCCTGATGACACCGTTGTTTATCCCGGTCACGGACCACCCACCACCATTGGCGACGAGCGCCGATGCAACCCCTGGCTACAGGATTGTGCTAGCTAGGCTTGGCATATACCGCCTAGATAGTTACGGTAATTGCTCAGGGTTTCTTTTAGGTTGTCGCCGCCGAATTTCTCTAGACAGGCGTCAGCCAGAACTATAGCCAGCATGGCTTCGCCGATCACTCCAGCAGCAGGAACAACACAAACATCGCTGCGCTCATAGTGAGCTCGGGCGGCCTTGCCAGTGCGAAGGTCTATAGAAGGCAAAGGATCAGTCAAAGTAGCAATAGGCTTGATTGCTGCCCTAACTATGATGTCCTCACCATTGCTCATGCCTCCCTCTATGCCACCAGCACGATTGGTAGCACGCCGCCAAGGGAGTGGTCGCTTCTCTTTGCTCACAACTTCAGAAGGAACAGGCTCAATGACATCATGAGCCTGTGAGCCTTCGAGTTCGGCTAACGCGAACCCTGCTCCGATTTCCACTCCTTTGATTGCGTTGATGCTCATTATGGCTTGAGCAATCCGACCATCGAGACGACGATCCCAGCTGACATGGCTGCCCAGCCCGACGGGAACGCCACTGGCAATTACTTCAAAAACGCCACCCAACGTGTCTCCTTTAGCTTTAGCCTCGTCAATGGCTGACATCATGACCTTTTCCAATCTGGCATCAGCACAACGAACCGGTGAAGCTTCTACTCGCTGCCAGTCTATAGGGCTTCTTTCAGTCATGTTCCAGCGATGCTGCTCGATTGCCACCGTGTGACTATGAATGACGACGCCCAATTCTTCCAAGAATCTCCTGGCTACGGCTCCCACAGCTACCCTGACGGCAGTTTCCCGAGCGCTGGCTCTCTCTATGATCGGTCTGATGTCTTTGAGTCCATACTTAGTCACTCCAGCCAGGTCAGCATGCCCGGGGCGAGGACAGGTTACAGTCTCAGCCTCTTTCTCGACCGGAGAAATGCTTAGCTGTTCCTGCCAGTTCTGCCAATCTCGATTCGTGATAAGTAGAGCAATGGGACTGCCAATAGTGCGCCCATAGCGAACGCCAGATATGATTTCCACCTTATCTTCTTCAATCTTCATGCGCGGACCGCGCCCATAGCCCTGCTGACGCCGTTTGAGCTCTCTGTTGATGTAGCTTTCCTCCAGAGGAAGATCTGCCACCATCCCCTCAACTATGGCTACCAGCGCCTTGCCATGGGATTCTCCAGCGGTGAGAAAACGAAACTGCCCCATTGATTAACCCCACAAATTTGACTCTAACTATAACTGGGAGCACACAGAAATAGCAACACTTCCGTGACCTGGATTAGCTCAAATAGAGAAAGAGCGGCTGCCGGTAACTGTGGCTGAGAATCTCCAACAAAAGTATATCCTGGGCGCTGAACCCTGAGATTCTCATCTTTATCGCATCAACAAGCCCTAATAGCGACCATAAAGTGAATCTGGGCGGGCGATAATATTCCACCATTGCCTCCTCCAGCCCAGCTAGTTCTAAAGCTAGGTCTATAGCTTTATCGAGATCGCCCAGTTCATCAACTAGACCCAATTCTTTAGCTTTGGTACCGGTGTAGGCTTGCCCCGTAGCCAGAGCCCTGACATCCTCTTTGCTTAATCCCCTGCCTTCAGCCACCACTTCCACAAACTGCTCATAATACTCGTCAACCATCTCTTTCATGATCACCCTTTCCTCTGGCGTCAGCTCCCTGAAGCCCCTATACATGTCCTTATACTCTCCACCTTTGAAAATCTCTATCTTGATGCCCAACTTCTCCAAAAGCTCCTCGATGTTAATCACCGCCGAGATAACCCCAATACTCCCTGTCAGCGTGCTGGGCAAAGCCACAATCTTGTTGGCTTTGCTTGAGATATAATAGCCACCCGAAGCAGCCGTGCCTCCCATACATACCACAACAGGTTTTGCTTCTTTAAACCTTTCTATTTGCCACAGGATTTCTTGGCACGAAGCTATCTCACCGCCGGAGCTCTCTATACGAAGGACAACCGCCTTGACCGCTGCGTCTTCCTTTGCCCGCCTCAGATAACTTTCTACCAAGTCCGGGGTAATCGTCGAGCCAGAATATGATGAAGAACCTTCCATAGTAATAGTGCCAGTGAGCGGTATCACCGCGATTTTTTTTACTGCGGGCCTGGGAATTAAGAAGAGAGGAACCAGTATCGCCGCCACCAACGCTAACACGCATACAGTGATAATGATGCCCTTCTTTTTCTTCACGCCTTTCCTCCTGTCAATATTTCTTTAGCCTTATTGAACATTATATCAATCGGAGCTTCCTTCCCTGTCCATAATTCAAAAGAGGCTGCTCCTTGATATACTAGCATAGCCAAGCCGCCAAGTATACGAGCGCCAGCTTCTTGAGCCAGCTTTAGCAGCGGCGTTAACGGCGGGTTATATACTATGTCATACACCAAGACGCTCCTAGGAATCACATCCCAGGTTAAAGGCGATTCTCCTTCTTGCGGGCTATGTTTCATACCTATGGTGGTGCAATGGACGATTAAATCGCAGTCGCTAAAAGTTTTGACTTGGCTTACATTCTGCCAAGGGAAAGCTGAGACGTCTGGCTTTCCAAGCATGGAGCATGGTTGAACCTTAATATACTTCACCAAGTGTTCAGCTAGTGCCTGGGCGCGCTCAAAGATACCATCGGTGATAGCTAATGAAGCTATTTTGTGTTGCAACAAGGCAAAACTTACCGCCTTGCCAGCACCACCAGCACCCAGGATAACCACCCGCTTTCCTTCCAGAGCAAAGTGTCCTTCTTTGACTAACGCTTCGATGAAACCATAAGCATCAGTATTGAAACCTAAAAGTTTATCACCTTTCTTGACTATAGTATTGACAGCACCGATGGAACTTGCCAGATGGTCAACTTCGTCTAGTAAGGGTAAAACTGCTTCCTTGTAAGGAGTGGTCACATTAGCACCAATATTATGAGGTTTTCTTAAGCTATTGATAATGTCCTGTAGTTGGGTTGAGGTTACCTCCCAGGCTTCATAGCGAATATCGAGTTGATAATAATCTAGAGCTACTTGCTGGAAATAAGGAGAGACAGAATGCTTAAGAGGATAACCGATGAGTCCAATATACTTGGGCACTGCTACGTTTCCTCGCTAGTGGTCAAACGCTGGCTATCCAGGAAGCCCTGGAGAATAAAGGCTGCCGCCATGGCATCTATTTGAGCTTTCGTTGACACGCTACTTTCTTGCTTTCTTTTCTTTGACCTGGAGTGCGCTTTCCCTTTCTGGTGACCAGCCTCTGCTCTCAAGTGCTGGGCAGCTTTGGTGGACAGCCGCTCGTCCCATAGGCGCACATTAACCTCGCGGGAATGACTTTGCCTGGCTCGCGATGACAACTTGTCGGCGAAAGTAGCTATCTTATTGGCTTGCTTTCCCATACTCCCGTTCAACCGGCGAGGCAGTCCAACTACAATCTGCTCCACCTTGTATTGTCCGACAAGCTTGAGAACCTCATCTATAAGAGCATCTTCATCTTCACTGGCAAGCACACTCAAAGGAGTAGCTAAAATTCCTTTGGGGTCGCTTATAGCCACCCCGGTTCTCTTATCTCCCACATCCAACCCTAAGCTACGCATCTCATACTCACTTTTTCCAATTTAATCGGCACTCCGATTAAGCGAAGTATGGTTTACTATTCTTTACCCCAGCTTTGTAGTCTTGGCGACAACTATGTTCTTGACCAACCTCAGAGCTTCATCAATCTTGCTGGCGTCTTTTCCGCCAGCTTGAGCCATGGTCGGTTTGCCACCACCACCCCCACCAGTAACCTTAGCTACCTCATTGATGACCTCTCCGGCGTGAAATCCTTTAGCTACAAGGTCGGGAGTCACCATGGCTAGGAAGCTTGGCTTGCTATTATAGACTGTAGCCAAAACAACTATGCCGCTCTTTAGCTTGTCTCTCAGTACATCACCCATTTCTCTGAGAACAGACATGGTCAGCGCTGGCACCCTGGCAGCTAGAACCGTGACTCCGCTCACCTGTTCAGTTTGTTTAAGCAGCTCCTCTGCTAATCTCTTCGAGAGTTCCCTTTCTAATGAAAGCGCCTTCTTCCGTTCTGCCTCCAATTCCTCCATCAGAGCTTTTACCTTGGCAGGAGTTTCTTCCAGCAAGCTTCCTACCTCTTGAGCCACGTTCTGTAAAGCAGTCAAGCGAGATTCGATTAAAGATTCGGCTCTCCTTCCCGTCACTGCTTCAATTCGATGCAGCCCCGTGCCAATGCTACCCGCACTGGTTATCAAAAACATGCCGATTTCCCCCGTTGACTTCACATGCGTGCCACCGCAGAGTTCCTTACTTATCGCTGGCTGCCCGATTTGGAGCATACGAACTTCTTCTCCATACTTCTCTTCGAACAAGGCAATAGCGCCCTCGGCAATAGCCTGGCTGTAAGGCAGAATTTTTGCCTCTACTTTCAGATCTTGGCGTATCCATTCATTGACCTGCCTTTGAATTTCCTGGAGTTCATCCTGAGATACGGGCGTCAAATGGGAGAGGTCAAATCTGAATCTGTCTGGCTCGACCAGCGAACCTTTCTGATAAACATGGCTGCCCAGAGTCTTTCTCAAAGCAGCCTGCAGGAGATGAGTAGCTGTATGGTTACGAGCGATATCGAGACGCCGAGCCACGTCTATTCTAGCTTCCACCTCATCGCCAACAGATACACTGCCCTGGATTATCTTTCCTCTATGTATTATCACATCCGAAGGAGCCCTAACTGTATTCGTAATGGTCACCCTCCCCTTCGAACCGCTGATTTCGCCAGTATCGCCTACCTGCCCACCCATCTCACCATAGAAAGGAGTTCTATTAAGTATTACATCAACCTCAGCACCTTCACCTGCAATGCGTACAGAGCTGCCGTTGGCTATCATATCGCGGACCTTTGCTTTCGAACTGTATTTCTGGTAGCCAACAAACTTTGTGGCAGGTACCTTAGACGATAGGATAGCGCCTATTCCTATGGATGTCATCCTGGTTGCAGCCCTAGCTGTTTTCCGCTGCTTCTCCATCTCAGCTTGGAAACCTTCCCAGTCCACAGAGAGATTCTTTTCCCTTGCAATCTCAGCCGTTAGCTCTGGAGGAAAACCATAAGTGTCGTAAACTCTGAACACTTCCTCCCCTGTTAGCTTCTCCGCTCCTTTAGCTAACGCTTCACCAATAAACTTCTCAACAAGACTAAGTCCGGTATCTAGGGTACTACTGAACTTTTCTTCCTCGACCCTTACTATCTCTGTAATAAGATGCCGATTGGCTGAAAGCTCAGGATATACATGGCTCATGGCATTAATGACAAGTTGAACAACCTCACCGAGGAAAGGCTTGTCCAGACCGAGCCTTCTACCGAAAACGGAAGCCCGCCGGAGTATTCGCCTCAAAACATAGCCTCGACTTTCGTTAGACGGCATCACACCGTCGGCGATTAGAAAGGCGATACCTCGCGAGTGTTCGGCTACGATTCGGATAGCCCGGTCGGTGCTGTCACCCCGACCGTACTCTTTGCCCGAGAGGCGGCAAATCTGGTCTATCAAGGAAGAAAACAAAGTTGTTTCGTAAGGAGAGGGCTTGCCCTCAATAGCCGCTAGAGTCCTCTCCAGCCCCATCCCAGTATCAATATTAGGCTTAGGCAGACGAGTACGACGTCCTTGTCTATCCTGGTTGTATTGCATGAACACCAGATTCCAGATTTCGGAGAAGCGACCACAGTCGCAATTAGGCTTACATTCAGATTTACCGCAGCCAAATTCTTCGCCGATGTCGTAATGAATTTCGCTGCACGGCCCACATGGTCCAGAATCACCAACAGGACCCCAGAAGTTATCCTTCTCTCCGAATCGCAGTACTCTTTCGGACGGGATGCCGATATCCCGCCAACAACTGTAGGCTTCGTCATCGTCATGATAAATAGTTATCCAGAGTCGCCCTCTCGGTAACTGCAGATGCCGCGTCACGAACTCCCAAGCCCAAGAAATGGCTTCTTTTTTGAAGTAATCACCAACGCTGAAATTACCTAGCATCTCAAAGAAAGTGAGATGCTTACTATCACCCACCGAATCTATGTCAGTAGTGCGAAAGCATTTCTGACATGAAGTCAAACGGGGGCTGGGCGGCGTCACTAATCCCAAGAAATAAGGCTTAATTTGCACCATGCCGGCGCTAGTCAATAGCAGAGTTGGGTCATTACGAGGCACTAGAGACGAACTAGGGATGATCTTGTGTCCCCGGTCTTGAAAGAAACTCAGAAAAGCTTGCCTAAGTTCGTCACCAGTCACTTAACAGCCACCTGCCTGATTTTAGAAGGTGTCAGCTTTTATGTCAATTAAATAAGAGAGTACAAGCTTCAGGCTAGAAGCTTCTGTGGAGCGCTGCGTAGGATAGCTTCCGCTTCCTCCACGATTCTCTTCACGACTTCGCTGACTTTGGGCATATCGTTGATTCGCTGAGCTACTTCGCCGGCAGCCATGAGCGCTTTTTCTTTGTTGCCTTCGTAAACAGCTTTTATTGACTCAATCTCATACTGGATCAAGGACATGTCAATGGTTGTATAGTCGTCAGGAGTCCCCAGAAACACTCCAGGCGATTTCTGGATAGTATTTTTGACATGCTCGAAGCTTCGTGGTGTTTTCAACCACCGGGCAGGTCCAACAAACCCGCGGGCTACAAGCGTTGCTCTGTCGCCTGCCTCTACAACTGCTTGTTTCCAAATCTGATGAAAATCGCTTTCCTGTGTGGCTAGAAAGCGAGTCCCCATTTGCACACCATCTGCGCCCATAATTAGCGCTGCCGCCAATGTCTTGCCATCGCAGAACCCACCTGCCCCAACGACCAAAGTTTGACTGTCAGATACCGCTTCCACCACAGCCGGCAATAAAACCATAGAATGGACAGGTTCCCACGAGACATGAAAACCACCCTCGTGACCAGAAGCTACTATTACATCCACGCCAGCTTTCCTACAACGCAAAGCACCCCTGACAGATGGAACAACATGCATCCATATAAATCCTGCGCCCTTTATTTTGTCTCTCCAACCCAAGGGATCACCAGCCGATGTAAAGATTACTTTAAAGCACTTCTTAATATCAGGATTTTCTGCGCACACCTTGATAGCAGTGTCAATTATAACGTGCGAAAACTGCAAAACCTCGTTTGAGACCATCACATTGATGCCGAAAATACCACCTTGATTTTTGACCAACTTATACGTTCGTTTTATTACCTTCTCTATAACTGTAGCTATATCATCATCAGGATTAGCGTCTCCTGTCTCCACAAATGCTTTGTAAATCCACGGTTGATCATCCTTATTAAAAACACCGCTTGTGGAAAGCAATCCAAGAACTCCTGCGTTTGCTGCAGCCACACAAAGATTATTATTGCTGAAAGGACCCATCCCGGCTTGTATAATGGGATATTTGATGCCAACTAAGTCGCACAATCTTGATCTAATCATGAAACCTCCTAATCATTGCTCCAGTATGAACTTTTGAGGGAAGGCATCATCATAGCTAACACTTTAGCAACTGTCAAACTGCTATAGCTCTGTAAAGAGCTCTGGAAAAGTTGCCAAATATGCCACCAAAGTCGTTAAGCTAGCCAGCTCCTGCAGGCTTTCGTGTTGTGTTTACAATATCCTGAGTTGGAACACACCTTATCTGAATGAATCTCTGAGGTAGTTGCAGCCTGTTGATTATTAGTGGCGCGAATTTGTAATTTTTTGAAATTTTTTGCTGCTCTCTTTATAATATTTGACTTTGTAGTAATCGTAAGCATTTCGTAGTGCTATGCGGATTTACGATATTTAGACTAAGTTGAAGATAGCAAGCGTCTATGGAAAGGAGAGTATGAGATGATTTCGTTTAGTCCAACAGAAGAACAAAAAATGATCATAAGCATGGTAAGACAGTTTGCCAGCGAGGAAATGCGCAAAGTATACCGACAATGTGACGAAACTGGTGACATCCCTGATAGCCTGATAGATACGGCGTGGAAGATGGGGCTAATATCAAGCAACATACCTGAAGAGTACGGCGGGGCCGGTGGCGGGCATTCAGCAATCACAGGTTCACTGTTAAGTGAAGAACTAGCCTGGGGTGACCTCTCCATTGCAATGCATATTCTTTGTCCAGCTTTGTTTGCCTATCCCATCCTAGAGATGGGCACCGAGGTGCAAAAAAAGAAATACTTGCCGCTGGTTTGTGGCGAGACATACAGAGCAGTTAGTCTCGCGCTTATTGAGCCGCGCTTTGATTTCGACCCTCACTCTCTTTCAACCACTGCTCGACTCGAGGGCAATGAATATGCTCTTAACGGCGAGAAGTGCTATGTACCCCTCGCTGCAGATGCCAAACTATTACTTGTCTGTGCCAAAGAAAATGGGAGCACTCAGGGTTTCATTGTAGAAAAAGGTACAAAAGGGTTGGAAATAGGTGAGCGAGAGAAGAATATGGGTATAAAAGCTCTAGCCACATATGAGCTTAGACTGAAAAATTGCCGTGTTCCTAAGGAGAGCCGATTAGGTGAACAGAACGGATGTGATTTTAATCGCATCATAAATTGTTCCCGTGTAGCGTTGTCAGCAATGGCTACAGGAGTGGCCAGGGCTGCCTTCGAATATTCGAGGGACTATGCCAAGGAACGCGTTGCCTTCGGCGAGCCTATTGCTTCTCGCCAGGCAATCGCCTTTATGCTTGCGGAGATGGCGATTGAAATTGACGCTACCAGACTAATGACCTGGGAAGCTGCCTGGAAACTTGACCGAAAGGAAGATGCCACTAAAGAGGCTTCCTTAGTGAAATTATATGCTGACGATATGGTGGTGATGGTGACAGACCGCGCTGTACAGATTCTGGGTGGACATGGATACGTCCGCGAGCACCCAGTGGAACTTTGGTTGAGGAATGGTCGAGGGTTTGCCACTTTTGAGGGCATGGCTATAGTTTAAGGAGGTACTGCACGATGATAGATTTTGAACCGACACCAGAGCAACAAGAAGCAATAACGAAAGCACACAAAGCTGCCGAGGAGTTATTTCGTCCCATAAGTCGTTACTACGATGAACATGAACACGAAAGCCCGCAGGAACTCATTAATCTGGCATGGAAGAAAAGAGGGGAAGGTATCTTCGAACTGGGCATGGATATAACATCAGCTCTGAGAATCGAAGAGCTGTGCTGGGGAGACGCAGGACTTTTTTTGTGCCTCCCTGGACCATGGCTGGGAGGTGCTGCCATTTTTGCTTCGGGCACAAAAGAGCATCTGCAGCGCTTCCTAGGCAAATTCAACGAAGGGGAGCCGAAATGGGGAGCCATGGCTATGACCGAGCCTGGCTGTGGTTCAGACACCGCTGCTATTACCACCACCGCCGTGCGTGATGGCGACGAATGGGTCCTTAATGGTGAAAAAATTTTCGTTACCATGGGCAAACGAGCTCTGGAAGATTCCAATGGTTTTATAGTGGTCTGGGCTACTGTGGATAAATCAGCAGGACGGGCTGGTATGAAAGCCTTCGTGGTACCAGCAGGGACTCCCGGGATGAGAGTAGAAAAGCTGGAAAAAAAGCTAGGTATCAAAGCCAGTGATACAGCTACCGTCATTTTCGATAATTGCCGTATTCCCTTGGGCAACGTCTTGGGCAGCCCGGAAGTCAAAAAGGCAGATAAGTCTGAAGACAAAGGCTTCAAAGGTGCCATGGCAACCTTTGATGTCACACGACCTATTATCGCCGTTCAGGCTTTAGGTGTTGGGCGTGCTGCCCTGGATTTTGTTAAAGAAACTCTGGAAAAGGAGGGTATAAAAATACGCTATGGCATACCCAAACAGAAGCTCACAGCTCTAGAGCGGGATATAATGGAAATGGAAGCGAACTATAAGGCAGCCAAGCTACTTGCCTTGCGAGCTTTGTGGATGATGAGCCAGTTCCAACCCAATAACTTAGAATCATCAATAGCTAAAGCAAAGGCTGGTCTTGCTGTGACCAAGATTACGCAGAAAGCAGTTGAAATTATGGGGCCAGTGGGCTATTCTCGTAAGTACTTACTTGAGAAATGGATGCGCGATGCTAAGATAAATGACATCTTTGAAGGAACCGGACAGATTAATATGCTGATAGTGGCTCGAAGAATTCTCAACTTTTCGAGAGAGCAGCTTAAGTAGGCAAGAATCTACTTACTTCCCTTCCGAGCATAATCAGGACACCATGTGGCGTTAGGCCGCTCGGGACGATGGCAAGCAGTCCTCCAGTTCCACTTACAACTTTCGCAGAGGAAGATATTTATGCCCAGGCTTTTCTTTATACCTAGCTTAAATTTATCTAGCCAGTTGGGACTGCTTCGACCTTTCACTTTGCCTGGACAATAGAAAGAGCAATGACTTTCCCTAGATATCCTTGGACAGTGTGGCTAAGAATTCAACATTGTTCCTTGTCTTGGCTAGCCGCTCTAAGATTCTTTGTGTAGCTTCACCATGGTTCGTGGAATCACTCTCTATCATGCTGACTATACGCCTGAGCAGCCAAACTTGTTTCAAGGTATGCTCATCTAGTAGAAGCTCTTCCCTTCGTGTCCCACTAGGTATAATGTTTATAGCCGGGAAAATCCTTCGCTCGGCTAGTTTTCTATCCAGGTGTAGTTCCATGTTGCCCGTCCCTTTGAATTCTTCATATATAAGGTCGTCCATACGGCTACCCGTATCCACGAGACAAGTCGCGATGATGGTTAGACTTCCTCCTTCTTCGATATTACGAGCAGTACCAAAGAAGCGCTTGGGCGGATACAAAGCTGTGGAGTCAATACCACCCGACAAAGTACGCCCGCTAGGAGGCAGTGCTAGATTGTAAGCCCTGGTCAGCCTGGTGATGCCGTCAAGCAGTATGACCACATCTTTGCCCATCTCCACCAATCTTTTGGCTCTTTCCAGTGCTAACTCAGCAACACGAGTCTGGCTTTCCACCGGTTCATCAAAGGTAGCACCGATAACCTCAGCCTTGACTGACTTTTTCATATCGGTGACCTCTTCAGGTCTTTCCCCGATAAGACAAACCATAAGATGAATATCGCTGTAGTTGGTAGTTATGGCGTTGGCAATTTTCTGCAGAAGTACAGTCTTGCCCGCCTTGGGTGGGGAAACAATGAGCCCACGTTGTCCCCGTCCTATCGGCGCCACTAGATTGATTAGTCTTGTGGATAATTCGTCGGGCGTTGTTTCCAGATTGATAAGCTTGTTCGCGAAGGTCGGCGTTAACGAACCGAAATTGCGCCGCGTTCTTGCCAGCTCAGGGTCTAACCCGTTGATACTATCCACCCGAAGCAAGCTATAGTATTTCTCCCCTTCTTTGGGAGGTCTAGCCTGACCACACACAGCATCCCCGTCTCTAAGGTTAAAGCGGCGGATTTGAGAATTGGATACGTAGACATCATTGGCGCCACGGCGGAAAGTGTCCTGACGCAGGAAGCCATAGCCTTCACTGATCGTTTCCAGAATGCCCGATACGAATATATTCCCTTGCTGCTGTGCTTCCGACTGAAGAATGCGGAATATGAGCTCAGGTTTCTTCAAACTAGAGTAGCCAACGATGCCAAGCTCCTTGGCTATCGCCTCTAGCTCATCGCGATTTTTGCTTTCTAGTTCCATTTGTGTTGACATACTAACCTCTTTTCGAATTCTCCGATTTGCTGCGAGCTTGTATAATCTTTTCCTCGCCCATCACCTTCTTCCAATCATTCTTGAAACGCTCAATGCCAATATCTGTGAGAGGATGCTTTATCATCTGCAGTAAGACTTCGTAAGGCACGGTTGCAATATGAGCTCCTATTTTGGCTGCCATGAAACAATGGTGAGGATGTCTGATACTGGCAGCGATAACCTGCGTAGGCAACCGGTAATAATCTAGATATTCCACAACATCAGCCACCACCTTCATACCATCTTCGCCAATGTCATCCAGTCGCCCCACAAACGGGCTGACAAAGGCAGCCCCGGCTTCGGCTCCCAAGATAGCCTGGTTTAAGGTGAAGCATAAGGTGAAATTGACTTTTATATTTTCCCGGGCTAACACAGCTGTCGCTTCCAGTCCTTCGAGACTAGCTGGTATCTTCACCACCACATTGTCTGCCCATTTGGCTATTTCTCTAGCTTCAGCCACCATTGATTCAACATCCTGCCCCAGCACTTCCGTAGACACTGGGCCAGGGACGATAGCGCAGATTTGCTGCACTAACCTTCGATAATCAACCTTACCTTCCCTGGACACAATGCTCGGGTTAGTAGTTACCCCTGTAACTACTCCCAGCCTTACTCCATGGCGGATCTGGTCTATGTTAGCTGTGTCTAAAAATATCTTCATATTACTAATTCAACGGTAAACTCTTCTGAGCACCTTCGACCAGTGTCTCTTTGGCAGCTCCGATAAATCCTAAGAATAACGGATGAGGAACGTCTGGGCGAGATTTGAACTCAGGGTGAAATTGGCAAGCAAGCATCCAGGGATGATCTCGCAATTCAGTAATTTCCACCAATCTACCATCAGGGGATAATCCAGAGGGTATAAGACCAGCTTCTTGTAATGGTTGGCGGAAACGATTGTTGAATTCATAACGGTGGCGATGCCTCTCGTAAACCACATCAGTGCCATAGACCCGCGCTGCTAATGTCCCTGCTACAAGATGACAAGGGTAAGTTCCCAATCTCATAGTTCCCCCTTTTTGCTCTATGCCGTGCTGTTCAGGAAGCAGGTCTATGACAGGATAATCACTATTAATGTCAAACTCAGTAGAATTTACTTTGTCAGTACGAAAAACATGCCGCGCAAACTCGATGACCATAATCTGCATTCCTAAGCATAAACCCAAGTAAGGAATTCTCCTTTCTCGGGCGAATTTGGCAGCCTTTATCATACCTTCAATTCCTCGATAACCAAAGCCACCAGGAACAATTATGCCTTGGACTTGCCTCAGTTTGTCATTGGTTGTACCATCTAGGTGTTCTGAATCCAGCCACTCTATTTTCACCGCACGATTGTGAGCTAACGCAGCATGACACAATGCTTCCCGTACTGAGTAATAAGCGTCTTGAAGCCCCACATATTTGCCGACCAATCCAATGATGACAGGCTCTTTAGGCGCTTTTAACCTAGCTACCATATCCCGCCAGTCATCCAGGTTACTCCTGCCAGCTCTCAATCCAAGCCGATTAACTATGAACTCTCCCAGCCCAGCATCTTCGAGGAGCAAGGGCACCTCATAGATTGTTTCGCTGGTCACCAATGGGATGACTGCCTTCTTATCTACGTCACAAAATAGCGATATTTTGTCCTTGATCCCCTCTGGTATCTCCTTATCGCTCCGACATAATATAACGTCGGGTTGAATACCAATCCTTCTCAATTCATTGACACTATGCTGGGTAGGCTTGGTCTTTATTTCATTGGTAGCAGCAATATGTGGCAGAAACGTGACATGAATATATAACACATTATCCCTGCCTTCATCATTTCTCATCTGCCTTATAGCTTCGAGGAATGGTTGCCCTTCAATGTCCCCTACAGTGCCGCCAACCTCAACTATGACAACCTCAGCCCCAGATATTTCAGCTACTTTCTTTATTCTTCGCTTTATTTCATTGGTCACATGAGGCACGACCTGGATTGTGCCTCCCAAGAAATCTCCTCGCCTCTCCTGCGCAATCACTGCCGCGTAGACCTGTCCAGAAGTAACGTTAGACGCCTGAGTCAGCTCCACTCCGATAAACCTCTCGTAATGTCCCAAATCCAAATCAGTTTCTGCACCATCCTTGGTAACAAAGACCTCCCCGTGTTGAAAAGGAGACATTGTCCCTGGGTCAACATTCAAATAAGGGTCAAGCTTCTGCACCGAGACAGATATGCCACGGCTTTTTAGTATCTTGCCGATAGAAGCTACCGAAACCCCTTTACCGACAGAACTAACTACGCCACCAGTAACAAAGATATACTTACTCACCACTTGTCGAAAGAATTTATAGGAAAGCCAACTTACAAAGGCCGGTCTTAAAAATGCGCAGCAAACTTAGATTTTTCTCATTATAGAAATTGGTATTCTATATTGTCAAGTCTGTGTCCTCGTTCAGTACCTTAGTGACACATCGCCTCCTTTCTTTTGCTTTCGAAGTAACACTCAAGAAACTCCTTGGGGGTGAGGTGGCCCAGGATTGATGAGGGTTGAATCTACGTTTCCAGCAGTAGAAGGTTTGAGGAGAGATGCCGAAGTAACGGCAAGTGAGGCGAGCATTTTCAGCATGAGAGTTATAGTAATCAAACCATTTAAGTCTTTGCCTGGCTTTCTTTGTTAGTGCCGGTACGCTTGCCAGGCGCCTGCATCTCGGAATCTCACTATACACATTCATAGTGCGACCATTATAGCGTCCTTTCATAGCCCATGTGTCGCTAATCTATCTGAACTAGATCAGTGCTAGGTGGTTTTGAAAACGAGTTTTTGGCGGAAAAGACGACGATGCTATAATAAACACAATAAACACGATGTCCAAGAAATATGCTCTAGCAGTTGTAATACTGGTAACGTTAACTCTAAGCATTGGTATCTGGGCTTTATTGAATCTATCTCTTTCCCCAGTATCAAGCCCACCCGAGTCTGAGAACACGTCTCTACATACTAATCACACTCCATACACCAATCCCAATTGGAGATTTCCTTCAGGTAACGAAACGTCTATCTTCTTGCCTGATTTCTGTTATTACTGCCCTGTTGTTGAGCAAGTAATGCCCTCAGTAGTTTCCATAATTGCAGAAGTGATTAAGTCGGGGGTGTTCGGTCAGTATACAGACTCTGTGGCTGGGTCAGGAATACTCCTGGACGACAGAGGCTACATCGCCACGAACAATCATGTTGTGGAGAATGCCCAGAGTATCTACGTAGAGCTGCTGGATGGCAGAGTTTTCCCAGCGAGCATAGTAGGGACAGATAGCCTGTCTGACCTGGCTGTAATAAAGATAGATGCTACAGCTTTGCCCTACGCCCGCTGGGGGAAGTCAAGCTCACTATCTCTGGGTGAACGGGTGCTAGCTATCGGCAATGCTCTCGGCGAAGGAATAATGGTTAGCGACGGTATAGTTAGCCGCTTAGATGTATCTGTGAGTGTTGGAGGGAATATTCTATATGGTTTGATTCAGACCGACGCAGCGATTAACCCGGGCAACAGTGGTGGTCCGCTGGTCAATATGGCGGGCGAAGTAATTGGTATCACCAGCGTCAAGATAGTAGCTTCCGAAGTAGAGGGCATGGGCTTTGCCATCAGCAGCGATGAGGCTCGACCTATCATTGAGAACCTGATTCGATATGGCCGGGTGGTCTATCCTTGGCTAGGAGTATCAGTGCGTACAGTGGACCGGGCACTAGCTGCGGCGAGAGGAATCTCCGTAGATAAAGGTGCACTTATTGAACAATTGGTTGCTGATAGTCCAGCAGAGAAGGCAGGCCTGAGAGTTGGTGATGTCATCATCCGCTTTAAGGGCAGGGAAATAAAGGATGTCGCTGACCTTGTCCGGGCTATTCGCGGCAGCGAGATCGGCGAAAAGGTAGAAATAGTCTTCGTCAGAGGAGACGATACAATAACAACCTCAGCTCGACTGGTGGAGCGCCCACGCTCTTAAGTGCAGTGTGTAAATCGAGATTTACATCCTGAGCAGGTTCATACGTTCTGGTAAGGAACTTGTTCGCTCGTCTGGCTTTTAACTTCATCCGGTGCCTCGTATTCAGCCTCAAGCATTCAGCTTCTTGATTGCCAGCAGGACTTCCTTGTTCGAGATGCGGTGCTTCTCGCTATAAGCTGCATCAGGGGGCACACCCTCAGTCAACTCTTCAGATAAGGTCTCTTGCTTAATATAGTTGGCAAACGTATTCATCACCTCTTTAATGAGCGGTTCTTTTGTCTGATAATATATGCTGATGTGGTCTGTGATGTTCAGTTTGGCATTACGACGCATGTTCTGAAGATAGCGGACAAGTTCCCTGCTCATCCCTTCGGCAATCAGTTCAGGAGTCAGCTCAGTGCTTATGGCTACCCAATATCTATCTTCTCTGGCTACACTATAACCTGGTAAATCTGAAGAAAATGTTTCCTGTTCTTCTGCCTCGCTCAATATGGTGAATTCTTTGACATTTATTTCTTCCATTATCTCAGCTGCCAGTCTTTCTAAAGCTGTTTTCTCTTCTTTTGTCTCAACCCTGACCACAGCTTTAGCTACTGGCTGACGCACTTTAATTCCCGTCTTAGCCCGCGCTGCCCTGCCCAAGCTGGATATTTTCATGGCTAGCTCAACATCCTTGTTTAATCTGTCATCAATCTTGCTCTCATCCGCTGTGGGAAAATCGGTTAGATGGACACTTTCCTTAGCCTTACGGTTAACAGAGCGAACCAGATTCTGATAAAGCTCTTCAGCGATAAAAGGCACAAAGGGAGCCAATAGCTGAGACAAGGTTGTCAGACACTGATATAACGTAGTGTAGGCAGCGAGTTTGTCGGCATCATTCTCGCTTTTCCAGAACCGGCGGCGATTTCTTCTCACATACCAATTAGATAAGTTATCCACAAATTCCTCAATCCTACGCGTCGCTGAGGTAGGATTATAGCTATCCATCAATCTAGAGACATCCTTCACAAGTCGGTTAAGTTCGGAGATAATCCATTTATCCAGCTCAGTGAAAACTTTGGGCTGCTTTTTACCACTCATCGAGGACCGAGGGACAAAGCGGTCGACATTTGCGTAAAGGGTGAAAAAGGAATACGTATTCCACAAGGTGAGCAAAAATTTACGCATCGTTTCTTCGAGCATCTTGGGCGAGAAACGATGGTTGTCTTCAGCTGGAGTAGAAACCAGCATGTACCATCTCAAGGAATCCACACCGTAATTGTTAATCACAGACCAAGGCTCGATTACATTGCCTTTGGACTTGCTCATTTTTTCGCCTTGAGCATCAACAACGTGTCCTAAGCAGATAACATTTTTAAAGCACGGGCGATCGAAGAGCAGAGTAGCTATGGCGTGTAAACTGTAGAACCAGCCCCTAGTTTGATCTACAGCTTCACAAATAAAATCAGCAGGAAAATTCTGCTTAAACTTTTCTTCATTTTCGAACGGGTAATGCCACTGAGCTACGGGCATAGCTCCAGAATCAAACCAGCAATCAATAACCTCAGGCACGCGCCGCATCCTACCATTGCATTTAGGACAGGCAAATGCTATTTCATCTACATAAGGGCGGTGTAAATCCAGTGGCATAGCTAAACCGGTTAAATCTGGCTGGGTTCTCAATTCGTCCAGACTGCCAACACATTCATAATCGCCACAAGATGAGCATCGCCAGATATTGAGCGGAGTTCCCCAATACCTCTCCCTAGAAAAAGCCCAATCAACATTGTTCTCCAACCAATTGCCAAAACGACCGTACTTAATGTAATCCGGATACCAGCTTATCTCAGCGTTGCCTGACACAAGTTTGTCCTTCACTGCGGTTGTCCTGATATACCAAGCTGGCTTAGCATAGTACAAGAGCGGAGTGTCGCATCTCCAACAAAACGGGTAAGTATGGACAATCTTCTCACTGCGGTAAAGCAAGCCGCGTGACTTAAGATCCTCAATGATAAAAGGGTCAGCCTCTTTGACGAATTTACCGGCAAAGGAATAGGTACCAATAACCTTGCCCTCTAAATTCACAGGCTGAACAAAATCGAGCCCCTCAGCCATCCCAAGATCAAAGTCAACTTCTCCAAAGGCCGGAGCGATATGAACTACACCAGTGCCTTCGTCTAGTGAGACAAAATCAGCGCTGACCACAGGATAAGTCAAATTCCCTCTGGCTTCCGCGACCTGAAGAGTCGGCAAATTTAGCCGCGGCACAGCAAAATTTTGCGGATTAAACAAAGGCTCGTATTCTAGATGCGCAAGCTCCTCGCCTCGAACAACTCCTACAGTGGTGTATCCCTGTATCCCAATCTTCCCCACAAGCATTGTAGCCAGAATAAGACAGTCTTGGTTGCTCTCCACTACGCTGTACTCAGCATGAGGAGCTACTGCCAAGGCTGTATTGCCAGGCAATGTCCAAGGGGTTGTTGTCCAGGCTAAGAGAAAGACTAGCTTGCCTGATGTATAAAGCGGTGCTAGGAGAGAATAGAGTTTCTTTTTCTTCTGAAGAGAATCAAGACTGAGTGTGAACTTTATGTAAACTGACGGATCCTCGGCATCATCACGGTAACCCAAAGCTACCTCGTGAGAACTAAGGGATGTGCCACATCTAGGACAATGTGGCGTAACTTTATAACCCCGATAAATCAAACCTTTATTCCACAGTTGTTTGATTATCCACCAGCAGGATTCAATATAGTTATTGTCCAAGGTTATATAGGGGTGTTCCATATCCAACCAACAGCCAAGACGTTCAGTCAAAGCTTCCCATTCCCTGATATACTTAAAGACACTCTGACGACAGCGCTCGTTGAATCTTGCTACTCCGTACTCTTCAATTTGAGCTTTGTTGGTAAAGCCAAGCGAGCTTTCCACCTCTAGCTCAACAGGCAAGCCATGAGTATCCCACCCAGCCTTTCTCAGCACATGATAACCCTTCATCGTTTTGTAACGACAGACAACGTCCTTATACAAACGAGAAAGCACATGATGAACTCCGGGGCGTCCATTAGCTGTGGGTGGACCTTCGTAGAAAGTATAATGCGGTCCTTCTTCTCTTATCTGAATGCTCTTCTCAAAAATCTTTCGCTCTTTCCAGAAGCGGAGTATATCTTTTTCCAACTGAACAAAGTCAACCTTACTACTAACTTCTCGAAACATGGCTAAACTAACCCAATAAATCTGGCTTAAACACCAACTGAATACCCTGGAAAAGAGCCTAGTCTTGCCTTGGCAAAATAACCACCTTCCTATCCTCGCCTTCACCTATGCTATGAGTTGTTACATCAGGATTATCAGCCAAAGTCAGGTGGATAATACGCCGTTCATCGGCAGGCATTGGTTCCATAGTTATAGCCTGGCGTTTCGCTTTCACCTGTTCAGCCAAATACAAAGCCAGTTTTTGCAATGAATCACGACGGCGTTTCTTATAGCCGCCCACGTCAACAGTCAGTGGTAACCAGGTCTTCAATCGCTCAGCCACGATAAGCTTAGTCACATATTCTAAGGCAGCTAGAGTCTGACCTCTTCGTCCAATCAAAATTCCCAAATCCTCTCCTTCGATGTTCAAAGCTAGAGGTATCTCGTCAGAAAGCATTTCCACTTTTCCCGTTATTCCCAACAATTTAAGCAGTTTATCCAAAACTTCTGTGGCTACTTCGACCGCATCTTTTTCGGCTAGCTCAGAGTTAGCTTTCTCCGTCCGAGCTATGGGAGTCACCCTGATCACAGCATCTCGACTCCTCATCCCCAGAATCCCCGACTTTCCTTCCCTTACAACCTTCACTTCGAATTGGTCTCGAGCCAACCCCAATTGTGCTTCAGCTTTCTTTATCGCCTCTTCTACTGTTGCCGCAACTATCTCAATTTCTTCCATAGTTCGATTTACCTTTAATGAAATTTACTTATTCCCTTTCACCGGCTTTGGCTTGGACAGAAGACGCAGCTTAAGGTATCCCCAGCTACCAGTGGCAAAATATTGCATTATGATACCAATTATATTGGAAACTGCCCAGTAGAGACCCAGACCAGCAGGAAAACTCAGACTCAATAAGCCAAACATCAGCGGCATCATCAGCAACATCATCCTATTTGTGGACTCCTGTCGGGGGTCTGCTACCGGTGCCTGGGTCATCTTCTGCTGTATCCACATCGTGCCACCCACTATAAGGGCTAAAAGGAAATCACCATTATGTCCTAAATCAAGCCACAGAAAACGACTATTCAGAGGAATTGCCTGACTCACTATGTTCCAGGAGTAAAGACCTTGAGCTAGGTCTAGCAAGTTCTCAGGTGTTGTAGCTAAAGCCCTCATTATCGCTTGATAAAGAGCAATCCATATAGGAAATTGAACCAACATCGGCCATAAGCAACCCAGAGGATTTACCCCAGCTTCCCTGTAAAGCTTCATCATCTCTTGTTGAAGCTTTTGCTGATTCTTAGCATATTTCTTCTGCAATTCTTGAATCTTCGGCTGCATTTCCTGCAAAGCCTTGGTGGACTTGAGCTGGCGCTTGTTAAGAGGCCAGGTGATTAAACGCACAATAATGGTGAGAGCGATAATAGCTAAGCCGAACTGACCGAACAAAAAATGGCTTAGTGCAATCAATACATTGAGTACCGGGTTACCTATAATTAAATTCCACACGTCTGCCATGGGATGCAATTATCGTTCTCTAGTAGCCAAGGAAACTTTCCAACTTACTTCTCGCTCGCCAATATCCACAGCGTACAAGTGATTATCCTCGGCTCGAATATAAACCAAACTTTCTTGGGCACAAAGGGGAGCCCTTATCCGCGCATCAATCGTTGGTTTATTGTCGTTTTGTGGATTCTTAATTCTTTCGCCGTTGCCTGTCCCTGGATTAACAACATACACATTCCCTGCTTCACTGGCTATCACCAGCAGATTACCAACTAAGATAGGAGAAGAAACTATGGGAGCTTCAGCTTGAAATTCCCATAACTTCTTACCTGTTTTTGCCTCAATGGCGTAAAGCTTACCATCAAGACACGCAGCATAAACAATGCCTTCGCTGACTACGGGAGATGCCCAGAACCAATTACCGGCAGGTTTATCCTGTGGAAACTTCCACAGCGGCTCGTCGCCACCTATTTTGACAGCATAGAGATAGCGGTCAAATGAACCTACAAATATAGTATCTTCGCTGATCACCGGTGAAGAGGCAAAGCCTGCCTGTGACTTGAAAGACCAGTTCAACAACTCGCCTGTCCCGGTTGACAAAGCATAAATACAACCATTGTAAGTGCTGACATAGACAACATCACCCGCAATTGCAGGGCTTGTCCAGAGCTTGTCCGCTAAGCGGTCAGATTTCCATTTCTGGACACCACTGCGGGTTATATCCAAAGCATAAACCATGCCATCTGAACTAGTAACATAAATGGTTCCGTTAGCTATAACTGGATTGGCTACAATAGCTCCTATATAGCCCTCCGTAGGCCGAACCCATATGTCTGCACTCTCGGCCACGCTCAAGGCATAAATTTTGCCACTATATGTGCCAATGTAAACTAAATTGCCGTGTACTATAGGGGTGGTATATATGAGGCTTCTAATAGTCTTGGTGTCCGACGGCCATTGCCATTGCAATTCTTGAGTTGATGCATTTATGGCTACCACGCTGCCGTCTCTGGAGCCCACATAAACAATACCATTTTGAACTGTAGGACCCGACCATCCTCCCATTGGTTGTGTTTCGCCAATGCAGGAAACTGATGTCAGAAGCAAAAGACCAACTACAATAAGAAACGATATTTTCGGTTGTTTCATTCTACAACTAAGGTACAGGGTCGTAGCCACCTTCGGAAAAGGGACTACATCGAGCTAACCTTTTCGCTGCCAGCCAACTACCCCGGAAAAAGCCGTATTTCTTAATTGCCTCAAGGGCATAGTTGGAGCATGTTGGCTGAAAACGACAAGCATGGGGCAGAACCCTCGACAACGTATTTTGGTACAATTTAATTAATCCCAGAGCTAGTCGGCTCATTCCTCTCCCGTCAATAATTGCGCCCGAGCCAAAAGCTTGGTTACCTCCTTCTCTAGTTGATGATAATCAGCACCCACTGCTACTGGTCTGGCGATTAAGACAATATCCCATCCCAGCTTTAGTGATTGCTCTCTCATTATCTCCCTGAGTAACCTTTTCAAACGATTACGCTGTACTGCCTTGCCCATCTTCTTAGTCACGGAGAAACCATATCGGCTTAGACTTAAGCCGTTAGGCATCGCTTTCATCACCAGCAAGCTAGACGCCCATACCTTGCCTTGCTCATAAACTAAAGCATACTGCGATCTCTTGGTTAAAGTCCGAGGCTCATTCACAGACTAGAGCTAAGCTGGTGTCAGCCTATTTCTCCCCTTTAGACGTCTAGCTTTAAGCACCCGCTTGCCAGCTTTAGTAGCCATTCTGGCGCGGAAACCTAAGCTGCGCTTCCGAGGGATGTTTTTTGGTTGAAAGGTTCGCTTGGGCATTCTTTAAGCTGTCGAACGAGACAGACCAACGCCTCCTGTTTTCCAAACATGTTTTGGGGCATAAGGCAACATACCTAAGTAACGAGCCCTCTTTATAGCTTGTGCTAAACTCCTTTGATGCTTAGCACAGGTTTTGTTCTTTTTCCGTGACGTAATCTTACCTTGACCTGAAATATACCGCGATAATGTAGCGACATCTTTGTAATCAATTTTTGCATTATCCTTGCAAAAAGGACAGACGGTTGGTTTAGCAACGAAGCTCTTCGTACCTTTTATTTTCCCGGTGCCAGTATTAGCCAAATGTCTTCCTCCTTTATTTACTCTCATCAAAGGGCAAATCCTCGGGCTCAATCTCGCCTTCCTCAGGCAAGGAAACCGGAGCTCGCGTACCGAGGAAAAGCACACGTTCTGCAGTTACCTCTAAACTCGTACGCATTTGCCCGTCTTGTCCTTCCCAACTGCGAGTACGCAATCTACCTTCAACATAAACTTGCCTGCCCTTACTCAAAAACTGGTTGCATTGCTCAGCTTGCTTACCCCAAACACTAACCCTGAACCACTCTGTTTCCTCCTTGCTCTCTCCACTTGCAGTAGTGTAACGACGACTGGTAGCCATACGGAAAGAAGTAACTGCTTTTCCGTTAGGCGTATATCTCATTTCAGGGTCAGAACCTAAATTACCAATTAGTATCACCTTGCTTAGTCCTGCCATATCAGTCTTCAACCTTCACCACTAGATACCGCAGGATATCTTCAGAAGCTTTCAACTCTCCTTCAAGCTCCTTAACCGACTTCAATGTGAGCTTGAAGCGAGCTAGAATATAATCCGCCTCCATAAATTTTTTTATCGGGTAAGCCAGTTTCTTTCTTCCCCAATTTGTTATTTCTTCTACCACTCCCCCATGCTTGTTAATGGACTGCGTCACCTTGTTAATAATCTTGGACTTTCCCTCTTCGTCAACCTCGGGACTGATTATAGCTACCAGTTCGTAATCATACATGGCTAGAATTTTATAACACAATGAGTAAAATAGCAACAAAATGTGCTGGCTGGGTACATGGGTAACATCTCTGAAAAAGCCGCGTTTGTCAAGTCTCGTGG
>DAITOK010000010.1:0-41945 GCA_036834125.1 Chloroflexota bacterium
AATAGCACAAGAACCATAGCACCTTGACAAATGGCAGCGTTTTCATACATGCGAGTCCCGATTAAATCGGGACGAAGCAATCTCACAAAGTCTCGCAGGAGAGAATTTATTCCTTGCTGGAATAAGGTGACATGTGAAATGCCGCCCTTGCATAATTAGATACCTTCGCATTTAAAAGTTAGATTTTTTACTTTTGCTCTGTCATTTTGCTTTTTGCATTTTTGATTTTTATCTACTCTTACTCTCCAGCAATATAGTGACCGGCCTATCATTATAGATTTCCACCAGCATATGCTCCTGAAAAAGTCCGGTTTCCACCTTGAGCCCTGTGGCGCGGACTTGCTCCACAAAAAACTCATATAATTCTTTAGCCAGGTCCGGTGGGGCGGCATCGGTGAAGTCGGGTCGTCTCCCTTTGCGTGAGTCAGCCAGAAGAGTAAACTGGCTTACTACCAAAATATCCCCCTTCGTATCCAGTGCGGAGAGGGAAAACTTGCTTGACTCGTCGGCAAAAATACGCAGGTTGACCACTTTGTTTGCCAGGTAGCTAGCGTCTTCCTTCACATCACCTTGAGCCATGCCCAGAAAAACCACCAGCCCGGGCCAACCTTGCCCACTATCCTGTCATTCACGCTCACTGAGGCTCGGGAAACCCGCTGCACTAATGCTTTCATCTTGATTTAACTTAACATAATTATGCCACCTTCTCCAATTTATTGCCGCTTGTGCCCAGTTTCTCGTGAGCATTCTGGGGACATAATACCTGATTTGTACTATGCCTAATCCTTCACAAGGTGAAGGATGGTGCGTCTGGAATTAAGAAATGGGGAGACTAGCACTGTAAGGAATGCGGAGGCTGAGACACATGGGTGACAATCATGGTATGTTTAGTGATGAAAACTTACCATGGGAGTTACCGGAATGAGAAAGCCAGCCAGTTTTTACTTCTTTAGACGAAAACCCCTTGTCCAAAAAGATAGATATGAATCCTGGAGAGGAGTAGCCAGCGTTCTAGGCTTTGAAGCCACGAAAGGCTGAGAGTGGAGTGGATGGTGTTCTACTATACCGCAGGAAAAGAGAATGCCACTCTCACTGCCCAGCACTTCGGTATCTCAAGAAAAACATTTTACAAGTGGTTAGGACGCTTCCAGGACTCTAAATACAATGTCCGTAGCCTTCATGACCAGCCTAAAACTCCTCACCATAAGAGAAAGTGGGAAGTTACTCTTATCCAGGAAGATAGGATAAGAAAGTTAAGAACAAAACATCCTTACTACGGGAAAAGAAAGCTAAAAGTCCTTTATGAACAAGAATATGGGGAAGAGATCTCCCCCTTCAGCTCGATACCATCGTTATCTACTGGAATAACGTCAAAAGATATATCCTGACCGCTGTAGACCATGCTAGCAAACTAGCTTATGCCCGGATGTACAAGAACAAAAGCTCAAGGTCGGCTGCCGATTTTTTATACAGGCTACGCTACGTGGTAAACCAGCCTATCGAAAATCTTCTGATAGATAACGGGAGTGAGTTTGCCTGGGAATTTGAGAGAGCTGCTAGCAGTTTAGGCATACGGAGGTATTTCTCCAGAGTGAAAACCCCGAAGGATAATCCGGAGATAGAGAGGTTTAATGAGACACTGCAGTACGAATGGCTTTATGACTGTAATCTATCCCTGGAGCCTGAAGAACTAAACCCCAGGCTGACCGAGTGGCTCATAGAATATAACTTCCACCGTCCACATCAGTCCCTTGCCTATCTTACCCCGATACAGTATATTGAAAGGGAGCTTGCTAAAATCCGCAGCCGACTGTCACCTATGTACTCAGCCACCACACATACTTGACGCAATATATTCTGAATGATATATTATCTATGCGCACAAAAGACAGAAGCAAATAACTGTGTTCTGCTGTTCTCGTTGCAATCATGAATGGATCCCGCGTGACGTGGATAAGGGCCGAGGGTGTGTTCAAAATGCCACAGCCACTATTGGAAAGAGCCCCGTCGGAGAGAGCAAAAGAGGATGATATGAGTAACCTGCGATTTAGCTGCACTGTGGTTAAGATGTCGGACATGCCACAGAAGTACATTAATCAGTTTTGTGTGACACAAACCAGCATAGCACCATGATGACAATAGCGAGGAAAACGACCAAGAAGGAGGCAATGATGACTAGGTGCCCGATGAAATTCAATAACCCTTATCCATCCGATGACCGTCAATGCGAACGGAGCGAATGTGCGTGGTGGCTTGAGCGCTTTCAAATGTGTGCCATAGCATTTCAAGCCCACACAGACCGTCTGAGGATGGAAGCGGCGACAGAACGAATAATCCCGCACATGGTAGTCGCAAGTAAACGTACGGGCTGATAGTTAGCTACCTATACCGGGACTTGACCGCACCGTCCATCAATCGAGGAACGAACCAAACTTGGGCATCAGGTCGCACCGGAATCCCAAAGCCAAGCACAGACACAGAATCTTATTGCGTAACCTGACGGATTAGTCGATCGCATAGTACAGCTTCAAGCTAGCTCTGAAGCTTGCTAAGCACTTACTGAGGCAAATCATACTATCTGACGTGTCCTATTCTTACGCCTTGCGAGTCTCGATCAGTGAACTCGAAACCAAGGTAGAGGGTTGAGGCCAGCTCAGCTTAGCCAATCTCAAGTTGCCCGATGTAGAGCTCCTGGAGAATCTACGATGTGTCTGCAGCTTTGTTCAGTAATGCCAGAAACTCGGCTTCGGTCAGGGTCTTTATGCCCAGCTTTTGGGCTTTGGCGAGTTTGGAGCCGGGGTTGGTGCCCACTACCACATAGGATGTTTTCTTGGTGACGTCCGAGCCGGCTTTGCCACCGCGGGCTTTTATTCTGGCTTCGGCTTCGGGGCGGGTAAAGGACTCGAGCTTTCCGGTCAAGACAAATTCCAATCCGGCTAATGGTAGCTCCTCAGGCTTGGCTTCAGCGACTTTTTCCCTTTGGAGCTTCACGCCAGCTTTTCTGAGCTTTTCGATGATTTGCTTGTTGCCTTCCTGCCTGAAGAAAGCGACCACACTTTGAGCTATCTTGGGACCGATGCTGGGGATGGCTCGTAAGTCCTGCTCCGTGGCTTTAGCTAAGGCATCTATGCTGGGGAAGTTGTCAGCCAGCAGTTCGGCATATTGCTCGCCGATGTGGGTGATTCCTAAGGCGAAGATGAGCCGAGCCAAGTCCCTCTCTTTGCTACCGTTTATAGACTGGAGGACATTGGAGATACTCTTGTCGGCTAGCTTCTCGAGAGTCAGGACATGGTCCCAGGCAAGGCTGAGGTTCATCTTCTCTTCGTGCAATATTGGAGGTAGAAGCTCGTCTATCTTCTTCCTGAGATTGAAGACCTTTTCAGGAGTGAGGGCGTATTTGGAGCAAATATCCTGAATCTCTCGTTTATCGGACAGCGCTTCACTAGTAAGCCTTTTCAAAGCGGTTAGCTGGGTCTTAGTGAGCTTGTCGCTTGAGCCGATAGCCTCCTGGATTTTGGCGATGATCCTATCCACCTTGGTCTTTGTTTCGCGCAATGTGTGCTCGGTGAGCGCATCATATAGATCACCTACATCGCTGACAAGCCCAGCCTGGAACAAAGCGGTGCATAGCTTTTCCCCGACACCTTCGATGTCCATGGCTCCGCGGCTAACGAAATGCTTGATTTTTTCCAGGGACTGCGCCGGGCAGGCAGCATTGGTACAGCGGTGCATGGCTTCACCTTCCGGCTTTATGACCTCGCTGCCGCAGACCGGGCAGCGAGTAGGCATACGGAAGATTTTTTCCGTGCCGGTGCGTCGGCTGACGACAGGTCCGACGATTTCGGGGATCACTTCGCCAGCCCGTTGTACCACAACCCAGTCTCCAATTCGGATGTCCTTGCGGTGGATGTCCTCTTCGTTGTGTAGTGCTGCTGAGCTGATAACCACACCGCCCACCTGAACTGGCTCCAGAATAGCGTAAGGGTTAAGGCTGCCTGTTCTGCCCACGTTGATGCCGATGTCAATTAGCTTTGTGGTGCCCTGAACAGCCGGAAACTTGTAGGCGATAGCCCATCTTGGCTCATGGGCGACAGTGCCCAGTTCTTGTTGGAAGGCAATGGAGTTCACCTTTACCACTATGCCGTCAGCTTCATAGGGAAGCTTTTCTCGCTCTCTTACCATCCTCTGGTAGTATTCCTCCGCTTCTTCGAGGGAATGGCACAGAATATTATTTGGGTTTATCTTGAAGCCCAGAGACTTCAGGTATTCCATGATTTCCCAGTGCGTGTCGGGCACAGGTTTGCCTTCAGCCCAACCCAGGGCGTAGATAAATATATCCAGAGGGCGTCTGGCGGTAATGCTGGAATCGAGCTGCCTTACTGAGCCGGCGGCGGCGTTTCTGGGATTGGCGAAAAGTGGCAATCCTTCTTTAGCTCGTTCCTCGTTGAGCTTCTTGAAGCCGGCTTTGGGGAGGTACACTTCCCCGCGGACTTCAAACCTGGGTGGGGCTTTGTCTTTCGGTACAGAAAGAGGAATGCTCCTGACTGTCCTCAGGTTCTGGGTGACATCCTCGCCGCGGTAGCCGTCTCCTCTGGTGGCGCCCGTGACGAGTAGACCGTCAACATAGGTGAGTGCTACTGCCAAGCCGTCCATTTTGGGTTCGCAAACAAGGTCAAATTGGCGACCACCTAAGAGGTTGCTGACTCTTCTGTGCCAGGCAGCCAGGTCTTCATAGGAAAAAGCATTGGCAAGGCTCAGCAGAGGTTGAGGATGTTCCACAACGCCGAACTCTTCCAGAGGGGATGCTCCAACCCTCTGCGTCGGTGAGTCAGGCGTGACAAGCTCGGGGTGCTCAGCCTCAAGCTGCCTGAGCTCCTTCATCAGCTCGTCATACTCGGCATCGCTAATTTCAGGGCTATCCAGTACGTAGTAGCGGTAGTTGTGGTAATTGATTAGCTTCCGTAGTTCTTCAATGCGGTGCTTGACCTTGTCTATCTCCCCCATAGGCGACCCCTATTTATAGTATAGCAAAACTGACCGATTGTAATATTCGTCTTCCCTAATTTCCTTATATCTGCTACAATCAGCGCTATGAAGCCAGTTGTGATCAGGTTCTTTGCGCCGGTGATTGATGTCACTATCAATGCCCTGATGAGTGCGGTGGACCAGAAGATGAAGCAAGGGGTGAAAGATTTCATTATTCTCCTCTCGTCGCCGGGAGGCTCAGTTTTCCATGGTTTGAGCGCATATAACTATCTCAAGGGATTGCCTGTGTCCATAACTACCCACAATTTTGGCAGCGTGGACTCCATAGGCATTGTGCTGTATTGCGCTGGCTTGAGAAGGCTGTCCGTGCCCCAGGCGCGATTTCTATTCCATGGCGTTAATGTTCAATTCAAAGGGGAACAGAACTTGGATGAGAAGATGCTGGAGGAAAGGCTGAAGGGACTGAGGATTGATATGGAGAACATTGCCAAGGTAATCGCAGCCAGTACCGGTAGGAGTGCCAAAGACATCACCGACGCCATGATTGAGAGGACGACCTTGAATCCTGATGAGGCTGTGGCTTGGGGTCTGGTGCATGAAATCAAGTCCGAACTATTTGAACCTGGCAGCGAAGTAATTGCTATTCAATTTCAACAACAACCACCTCAGTTGCCAAAGTTATAGCATTAGACACGCGCGTGCAAGTCTGCCTGGCACTTAAGTTCGCAGTTTCTTGGTTTCCGAGCGTAGTCCATCAATTCCAGTCGCAAATAGAGCACAGCGGGTCTTTACCCATACCTCTTACCGCGATATACTGTTTACTAGGCTTTGTGCCGCAAGATGAATATCAAACAGGTCTTAGAAGACGCCGCTGCTGAAGTACCTCACAAAGAAGCTCTTGTTCTTGGTTCTCGAAGGGTCACCTACAGAGAATTAGACGAGCTGTCAAACAGGGTAGCCAATGCTCTTCTGGAGCTAGGAATGAAGAAGGGCACACATGTGGGTATCCTGTTATCGCATAGTCCAGAATGGGCTATCACTTATTTTGGGGTTGTGAAAGCTGGTGGTGTAGGTGTACTGCTGAGCACTCTGCTCAAGGCGCCTGAGATTGCAGCATTGCTGCGAGATTCCGACTCGGAAATACTGATAACCCAGACGGAATTTGCTGGGGCAGTTTCTTTGGTGTTGCCGCAGGTTCCCCTGCTGAAACAAGTGTTGGAAATTGATTCTGGGGCTTATGAAAGAATGCTTGCTCGCAGTTTTATTACGCCCCCGCCGGTGACGATAAAAGATGAGGATGAAGCGGCGATAATCTATACCTCTGGCGTGCTGGGCAGGCAAAAAGGGGTGGTGCATACGCATGGTTCGCTGATGGGGACTCCGCCCATAGTTACGGCTGGCATACAGCGACGGAGAGAGGATGTGGTCATAAGCCCGGCGCGTATGTCGCATCTTTTTGGCTTATGTGAAGCTTTTCTTGGTTCGGTGATCGTGGGCGCGACTGTTGTGCTCATCCCTAGTTTCACATCCAGGACTGTTCTGGAAGCGGTGGAGAAAGAAAAGGGAACTATGATCTTTGGCGTGCCGGCTATGTTCAATGCTCTGGCAATGATGCGCGACGAAGCTTTGAGGGAATATGATTTGAGTTCGTTAAGATTGGCAGTCAGCGCTGGGGCGAAGTCCTTTCCGAAATTGATGAAGCAGTTGGAGGACAAATTCGGGCTGTCCCTCTACGAAGTATATGGTCTGACAGAGATTTCCGCCGTCTCTATAAGCACCTTCGATAATCGTAAGCTGGGAACGGTGGGGAAGCCGATTTGCCCCTTGAAGATAGTGGACGACAATGGACGGGAAGTGCGCCAAGGGGAAATAGGTGAAGCTGTGTTCAATGCGCCGTGGGCGATGAAAGGATACTACAAGGCGCCCGAGCTTACAGCGCAGGTTCTTAAAGACGGCTGGTTTTACACCGGCGATCTGGTGAGGATGGATGAAGAGGGCTATCTGGAGTATATAGAGAAGAAATCGTTTATCGTTGTCACTTCTTCTGGGCTGAAAGTCGGTCCATCGGAAGTCGAATTCGTGCTACTGAGTCATCCCAGCGTGGCTGAAGCGGCGTATGTGGGTGTCGAGGATGCTTATGGTGGACAGATCCCCACAGCGTTTGTGGTACTCAAGGATGGGCATACTGTTAGCTCGGAGGAATTGTCTAACCTCTGCTATGAAAATCTCGCCGATTTCAAGGTTCCCAAGCGAATTGAATTTTTGGATAGCTTACCCAAAACTGCATCGGGCAAGATTGATAGGAAAAAGCTGAAAGAAAGAGGACTGTGCCAGCGTTGAAGCAACGTTGGCTGTGATCTTCTCGTTGAGTTTCTAGCTATGATGCCGCTAGTTGTGTGATGTTGACGTGGGTAGGGCTTACTGGTAACATCATCAATTGGGCCGTGCTAGGCGGGGAGCTAGCGGTGCCCTGTACCCGAAAACCGCTATAGCGGGGCTGAATTCCTGTTTGAGGTTCACGGTCGGGCAAGCTTGTTGTCGCGGAGCGGCGTTGATAGTTGGGTTCCATGCAACTGGAGGCTATGAACCCCGTCAGGTCCGGAAGGAAGCAGCGGTAAGTAGTTTTTCCAGTGTGACGTGGAGCAGCCTGGCTGGAGCTAGTTGGCGAGAACATCTTCCCGCTCGGGGAATCGAGGGCAGGTGCACGGCTCACAAATATTTTGAAGGAGTATCGCTATGGCAATAAGGAAGGTATGCGTTGTTGGGGCAGGCACTATGGGGAGTGGCATAGCTCAGGTGGTAGCTCAGGCGGGCTACGATACAACTATGGTTGATGTGAAGCGGGAGTTTGTAGACCGCGGCATGAATCTCATTAAAGCCAGCCTGAATAAGTTCGTGGAGAAAGGGAAGATAAAGCCGGAAGAGATGAAGGAAACTCTAGCTAGGCTTCATACCTCTGTGGATATGAAAGGTGCTGCTCAAGACGCGGACTATGTTGTAGAGGCGGTATTCGAGAGAGCGGAAGTAAAGCTACCGATATTCGGGCAACTTGAGGAGATTTGTCCGCCACGAACAATACTGGCTTCGAACACTTCTGGAATACCCATAAGTCTTCTGGCGTCCGCGACCAAGCGACCTGACAAGGTAATAGGAACGCACTTCATGAACCCGGTGCCGTTGATGAAAGGAGTGGAAGTGGTGAAGTCCCTGCTCACATCTGAAGAGACTTTGAAGGTAAGCGTGGATTTTGTGAGGTCTCTAGGTAAGGAGACGGTGGTGGTGAAAGATTCTCCGGGATTTGTCACCAACAGGATAATAACTCTGGTTATGAATGAAGCGGCTAAGCTGCTGGAGGAAAATCTAGCTAGCGTAGAAGATATAGACAAGATAGAGAAGTTGTCGCATAACTGGCCTATGGGCCCATTTGAGCTAGCAGATTTGGTGGGGATAGATGTTATAGTTGACCTCTTGGAGGGGATTTATCAGCAAACTGGATGGGAAAGGTACAAGCCGGCTCCGCTCTTGAAGAGGATGGTTGAGATTGGATACGCTGGTAGAAAAGTCGGCAAAGGATTCTACCAGTTATTCGGGCAAGGCTAATTTGTATCGCCGGTTACTTCGCCAGGTCGGTTTCAGGCCCCGGAAAAGCTTAGGGCAGCATTTCCTCATAGACAAGACCATACTAAGACGCATTTTATCGGCTGCGGAACTCAACCCGGGTGATATTGTGATTGAGGTTGGACCGGGTCTGGGCGTGCTCACAGAGGCGTTAGCTAGACGAGGGGCGCAGGTTGTTGCTGTTGAAGTAGACTCTAGGTTGGTTGGGCTGCTTGAGAAACGACTTGGGGATTATGCCAATGTGAAGGTGGTGCGTTCTGATATACTGAAGGTCGCCCCTAGAGAGCTTCTGGAAAACAATTTGCCAGCCTCCGAAGTCGAGCGCGGCTATAAGGTGATAGCTAATCTGCCCTATTATATTACCTCACCAGTATTAAGCCACTTTCTAGAGGCACAACCACGTCCCTCGAGAATGGTCGTAATGGTGCAGAAAGAGGTTGGTGAATCTATTGTGGCAGCTTCCGGGAAGATGAGGTTTCTCAGTGTTAAGATACAGTTTTATGGCAAACCTACCATCGTGGCGCATGTGCCAGCAGCGAGTTTCTATCCGCGTCCCAAAGTGGATTCTGTTGTTTTACGTCTCGATATTTATCCGCAGCCACCCATCAAGATATCAGATGTAGCCGGCTTCTTTGATGTGGTTATGCATGGTTTTCGTTCCCCTCGGAAGCAGATTCGTAATTCCCTGTCTCACTCATTGGGGCTGCCGGCGAGCCAGGTTGTTTCATTGCTTGACAAGGCTGGCATAGATGCTAAACGGAGGGCTGAGACCTTAAGTCTAGAGGAGTGGAAGGAGATCTGGAAGGTCTTTGCTCCTTTCATAGAGAAGGCACGATGCTAACCGTTTATGCTCCAGCTAAAGTAAACCTTGTGCTCGAGGTATTGGGCAGGGATAACGATTATCACCGAATTGCCAGCATTATTCAGGCGATAGACCTGTGTGATGTGCTTAATTTTGAGCTGGACAGGGAGATCAGTTTGGAGTGTGATGAATCTGGTGTGAGGGAAAACAATCTGGTTCTGCGAGCAGCTATGTTGCTTAGGGAGAGTACTAGGTGCAGTCTGGGAATTCGGATTGAGCTTCGCAAGCGGATACCCTGGGGTGTGGGGTTAGGCGGTGGTAGCAGCGACGCCGCAGCCACCCTGTTAGCTCTAAACGAGCTCTGGGGGTTACATCTCTCCTTTTCTGAGCTGGCAAATCTAGCCTCCAGGCTTGGGTCGGATGTCCCTTTTTTTATCTACAAAGGCACAGCTTTAGTAGAGGGAAAAGGCGAAAAGGTGACTCCGTTGGAGTCCTTGCCCACAACCCATTTCGTGTTGCTGGTGCCGCCGTTAGCCAAAATCCCAGACAAAACGAAGCAAATGTATGCCAGATTGAATGCTGCTCACTACACTGAGGGGCAATTTGTGGAAAGGGCGTTGTCGTCTTTCAGGGAAAAGAGGACGCTCGATCACAGCCTGATGTTCAATGTGTTTGAGAAGGTGGCTTTTGACTTCTTTGCCGGGTTGGGCAGATATCGAAAAATCCTGGCGGAAGCTAGAGCACCAGCCGCTCACCTCGCTGGCTCGGGACCCTGTCTTTTCACTTTTTTCTCCAAGGAAGAAGAGGCTCGAGAGCTGTTTTCACACCTGAGAAGAAGTGGATTAGAGAGCTATTTAGCGTCTTCTTTTGCCTTAGGAGCAACAGGTACTGGAGATGCGCAGGTTAGGTGATTTAACGGTGATGCAGAGACTGAAGCAGAAGCAGTGGCTCAGGATAGCAGCGTATGTTGTAGTCTTAGCTGGGTTTAGTGTGGGTTTTTTTGTGCTATTTCCGTACTTAATAAGTTATTTCGACATCCCGATAGAGAGATTAGCCACCACAGCTTATTTGGTCGTCTTTGGAGTCACCTTGTTATCCAATGCGGCTGTTCTTGTTCCGGTGACATATCCCCATTTGACTGTGATAATAGCGGCGGCAAAATACTGGGACCCGTTTATGGTAGCTTTGGTAGCCAGTGTAGCCGGTGCTCTAGGTGAGATAACGGCTTATTATGCTGGCTATTTAGGGAAAAGGATTGTGCGTTTGGAGAACACACCGGGATATGAAAGACTAGCAGGCTGGATGACCAAATATGGTCCTTTGGGTATTTTCATCATTTCTGTTCAACCCTTATTGCCTGTGGATATAGCCGGGCTTTTGGCGGGAGCTGCTAAGCTACCCTTATGGAAGTTTCTCTTGCCGTGCTGGGCTGGAAAGCTAGCCAAGTATGCTCTGGCATGCTACCTTGGCGGAATGGTTTTGAATCTTCTTCCTCCTTTACCGTTCGAGCTTTAGTGCTAGAGAAAGGGCAAGGTCTCTCTCCTCAGCCTTGGTACGAACTTCTCCATCCAATTTTGCCCTATGTAGTATCTGGAGAATTTTCCCCATCTCTGGCCCGGGGCGGATGCCCAGCTTTTTTAGTTCCTCGCCGTCAAGAGCGGTGTGGACATATCGCAACTTGTCGAGAAATAGTTGAAGATTTTGCTGCGCCTTTGCCGATTCTGTAGCTAGGGCATTGGCTTGTATTGCCAGAGGCTCGTATTCCCGCAACAGGTTGTAAATCTTACTTGGTTTCAAAGAACTTTTGTCTAGAAGATGAAGGTTGGTCTTGAGGCGAAGCGTATCACGCATGGCTCGGGATAACCTGGCTGGTGTATTGAGACGAGCAAGAAGCAGCTCAATGTCTTCTTGATTGAGTGGATAGATGAGGAGGCAGAAATACAGAGATGGTAACTGAGCGGGTTTCTTCAGCCTTCGTGCCTTTTTGAACTGGTCGGCGAGCCAGCCATTGCCTTTCAGGCGGGGATTTATTCTGGAGAGGGCTCCTAGGTCGTCAAGTCGTTCGATAACAATCTCAGGTCGCTTCTCCTCGAAAATATGTTCTAGCTCGTGTCTGATGCGGTCGCCGCTTATCGTATCCAGCATGGGAATATCACGCTCAAGCAGGCGAGCAGTCTCCACCTCGAACCTAAAACCAAAGCGTTGTTCGTAACAGGCGCCTCGCAGAATTCTGGTAGCGTCGTCGCGGAAGCTTTCAGGGTGCAGAACACGAATAAGACGATGTTCAAGGTCGTTCTTCCCTCCATATGGGTCTACCAATTCTCCGTAATCGTCTTTTGCCAGGCATATAGCCATGGCATTGATGGTGAAATCTCTGCGGAAGAGGTCATCTTGGAGTGTGCCTGGAGAGACAGTGGGCAAAGCCCCAGGTCTGGCATAGGTTTCCCTTCGAGCTGTAGCTATATCCAGTGTGAAGTTAGGAAATCGAAGTTTGGCTGTTCCGAAGCGATGATGGGTTGTGAACTTCGCATGGCTGGCTTGTGCCATTGATTGAGCCAGCTCCACAGCATCGCCCTCCACTACCAAATCCAGGTCAAAATTGGGATAACCGAGGAGGAGGTCTCGCACCACACCGCCGACGAGATAAGCCCTCTGCCCTCGTTTCGTTGCCTGTTCAGCGATGGTGTTGACGGCTTGTAGAAGTTGGTGGGGGAGGTACTGTTCGAGCTGTCGCGCTAAATTCATCCTGGCAATAGCATTATAGCAGCATTTGTCCTTGTGTAAGACTGCGTTCGCAAAGGGGTAGCCAAGAAATATATAATCTAGTTGGTGCGTCCTGTTATTATGTGTCTTATGGTGGGAGAGCTTTCACGCCCGGCATAAATGCCGTCTCAGCATACAAATGTCAAGGAAGTTATGGAGGGAGCCTTTGACCATGGAAGCGAAGAGTGCGGAAGGACATAGGAAGCGGTTAAGGGAAAGATTCAATCGTTCGGGTCTAGCGGGGTTTTTGGACTATGAAATTGTGGAACTACTGCTCACCCTGGGGACGCCGCGCAGGGATTGTAAGCCGCAAGCCAAAGAGGCTATAAAGAGATTCAAGACCCTGAGAGGTGTTCTGGAAGCCTCTCCTGAGGAACTGCAGGAAATCAAAGGGATCACTGAATACAACATTTTTGTTATCAAATTCATGCAGGAAGTAGCGAGGGCGTTTCTCAAAGAGAAAGTTCTGGATAAGCCATACTGCCGCTCATCCCGGGAGGTCTTCGACTATCTATACCATTCTATGCGAGACCTGAAAAAGGAGGTATTCAAGGTCCTCTTCCTTGATTCCCAGAATCGGGTTGTCGGGATTGAGGACCTTTTTGAGGGGACGTTGAATGCGAGCGCCATCTATCCTCGGGAGATTGTGCAGAGTGCCGTGAAGCACAACGCTGCTGCCTTAATTTTTGTCCATAACCACCCATCGGGCAATCCGCAGCCCAGCGACAATGATAGACAAATCACGCAGGATTTGGTTTTCGCTGGCAATATTATGCAGATCAAAGTCTTAGACCACGTGATAGTGGGCGAGAATCGCTACTTCAGCTTCGCCGATGCCGGACTCATTGAGGAATATAACGCGGACTTCTTAAGCCTTAGGGAAGGGAAAAGAGCCTAGGTCTGGCTGGAGTTTTTTCGGCACGCGTGGCAACGTGGCAACGCAAAGGAGGAAAGTATTTATGGAATCGGTGAAGGTGTTAGTCACTACTGTAATAGGTGATGAATTACTCCAGCAGATCAGAGATGTTAGCCCGAGGATACAAGTTAGCGACGCCTCTAAATTGGTTCACGGTGAGGAAAAAGGGGATTTGAGTGGGAAAGCCGAGCTTGATGCTTTGTTAGCTGAAGCCGAAGTAATTTACGGGCTATGGCTTCCTAAGAATGTAGTTGCCCGAGCCCCCAAATTGAAATGGGTGCAGATGATGTTTGCGGGGGTGGATAGTTTCCTGGACCAATTTCGGGAGAGTCCTGTTATGATGACCTCGGTGAGCGGCATACACGCTGTGCCGATCAGTGAGGTGGTTTTCGAGTTGATGTTGATGTTTGCCAAGCGGGCTCCGCTGTGCTTTCAACTGAAGCAAGAAAGACGGTGGATGCGTTTTACTCCAGCAGTTTTGTGCTCTAAGACAGTGGGTATAGTAGGGTTGGGCAGTATCGGGAAAGAGGTGGCGAGACTGGCGAAGGCTTTTAACATGAGGGTGATAGCTACGCGCAGGTCGGTCAAAAAAGAGAGGCGGGCTAGATATGTTGATGTGCTCTTGCCTCGGGAACAGCTGCCGAGGTTACTCTCGGAAAGCGATTTTGTGGTGCTTTCCTTGCCTCTCACCCCGGAGACAAAGAAATTGATAGGGGAAAAAGAGCTTCGAACCATGAAGCCCACAGCTTACCTGATCAATGTTGCTAGGGGTGATATAGTGGATGAAGAAGCGCTGCTCCGTGCTCTGGAGGAGAAATGGATTGCTGGAGCAGGGTTGGACGTGTTTTCCACTGAGCCTCTGCCTGTTGACAGTCGTTTCTGGGAGTTACCCAATGTGATCATCAGCCCGCATATTGCTGGCGTGATGGAAGACTACTTTGTACGGGCAACCGGGTTATTTTGTGAAAACCTGAGGCGCTATGTGAGTGGAGAGAGGCTAATCAACTTGGTGGATAAGAACAAGGGATACTAAGCGTCAGTGTGCAATTCAGCCGCGTTATGTCTTTTCGCTGCCCTGAAGCTGGACTAGCAAGAAAGAAATCCAGAGCAACCTATGCACAGGCGATGCGTGGTTTCACTCGAAAGGAAATACTTTGCCCATTTCGGCTCCCATTGCTGAAAGCAATGTCTTGCCGCTGGGGAATATAGGAGAAGCTTCTTCGGGCGATTTGTGAACCATGGTGATTGCACCTGTCGGGCATGCTGATGCACAAAGCCCACAGCCAATACATTTCTGCTTGTCTATTACTGTATGGTCATTTTCGGTTCGAATGGCATTTACCTGGCATCGCTCGATACAGACGCCGCACTCAGTGCAAGTATCTTCGTCTTTGACGGCGTAGTAGTTTGATTTTACTATGGCATGTAGGTTGCCGTATTTTATAAGATGTGCTAGGGACTTACAGCAACACCCGCAACAATTGCAGATGAATGTCTTGTTGCCTGCGCTGTTTATGGAGCAGTGAATCAATCCATCTTCTTCAGCTTTGGCTAGTATTTCTTTTGCCTCTTGTTTGGAGATTTCCCTGCCGAGCCCATTTTCGATGTAGAAATCTGCTGATGCCCCGAAGCTCATACATGCCTCCATTAGCTTGTTACACCCCTTTCCCAGAATTCTGGCTTCCTTGCGGCAGATGCAGTCGGAAACGGCAAATCTGGTCTGTGATTCTATGATCTGTGACACCCTTTCGTAGGGCTGAATCTCTGTGTTTCCTTCTATCCCTTTCTCAACTGGGATAACGCGGAATCCGCCCAGTTTTCGCCTTCGTTGTAAGGGTACTATTCCTTCCTGAAAGTACTTTTCGTAAAGTTCGATGTTTTCCGGTGTCAGATTGTTTAGCTGAAGTTCCCAGATTCCAACCATCCAGGGTATAAGAGCATAGTAAAGCTCGCCTTCAGGCCCCGCATAACGCATTATCAGTCCTCTTCTCGACATCTCATATAGCGTTTTCGCCAGCTCATTTTTGTCTTTTCCCGTTCTCTCTGATATAGACGCTACCTTTTCTGGAAAGGGGTGGAGGTGCAACGCTATCTCCGCTTCGTCCGCTGTGAAGAGACGCCTCAGGATCTCCAATTCCACCCCGCTTTCAGTTTTGGGAAATCCCTGGGGAAACATGTCGAGTCTTTCCCGAAGTCTCTCGTATATGTTAGACATACTAATCTCCTTTGGTCTTAGACTGAATAAATTTGACCTTGAATTATACTATGACCCAAGAAAATTGTCCTGCGGAATCAACAAAAGCACGTGACACCCGGCAACACAAGAGCGCCTGCCTTTTTGAGAGGTGGCATCCAACTTAGTGTATGGGCGGCCCTGACGCTGCAAGAATAGGGTTCAGTTATGAAGGGCACTCAACGTTTGTGCGGTTGCCATCCCAGCAATGCCAGTCGTTATCTCCGAAGTGCTTAAAGTCTTTGACACGCCCTTCTTTGGTGATACTGCTCCACTCGATATATGTGTGGTTATCATTGCCTTTGTTGTAGAGGTCCCAGATGTGGTCATATGGAGTGCCCTTGGTATATTGCGTGTCAATATAGCCTCCGTTCTCTGGGCCACCAGGCACTATGTTTGTGTACCTTATGGCATGTGTGCCTGCAGAAATATTACGCGACCAATCTATGCGCAGGAGGTTGGTTGCGTTAGTAGGACTTTGCTTGAGAATCCAGAATCCTTGGGTGGCTGGGAGGTCACATTCGCCATAATACCAAGTGAAGTCTTCATACTCTCCTTCTTTGGATATGTTCATTGTCCAGCGCACTCCCTCTGGGATGAATGATGCGTGCAACTCGGCAGTATATATTGAGCCAACAATATTCACTGAATACGACCAGAGCCAGGAGCCATCGTTGAGCTGAAGTGGAATGTTATGAAAAGATGCACGGAATGCCGCCACTGGTACAGCAAGCCCGACTCTGATGATGATACTCCAGACACCTACTGTCCAAGCTGCAAAATTCCAGTTAGATTGGTTACCAGCAAGTGCAACCAAACCACCCGTCCCGCTGTTTTCGAAGTTCTCGAACGGAATGAGGAAAGTCTGTAGAGGCGGGATGGTTGGCGCTCCTGCTCCGCCACATCCTGTGATTGTCAGGGCTAGAATGACGACAACAACTGATAGGTGGACTAAAACTCTGCCCCTTACCATTTTCACTGATATCCTCCTTTATAATACACTTGCCTGTTGCCTATATTTTGCGGCGAAGTAAGTTAAGTCATTAACAAGCTTTTAGGGAAATATAGCATCTAAAGTAAGGAACAGTCAACTATGACGTTGTGGGCAGTGTCGCAACGAAAAAGTGGTGCCATGCAAATCATATTTATTACTTTGTCGGGCAAAATCAAGCTGTTGAGGTGGCTAGTCCAAGAAAACGGTTCTGGTAAAGGGGGTGTAAACGATGAAAAAGTTGATTGTGTTAGGTGTTAGTTGCGGCTGTTTTAACTTTAGTAATCGGTAATTTGCCTGTGGAAGCTCAAAGGGCTGCGCGCCCAGGCAAGGGTTGGGCTGGTTCTGTTACGGTAAGCAGAAGTTTTTTCGTTTTTCCGAGTTCTTAGTGGGGCATGGGATGAGTGGTACTAGTGGCACTATTTGAATCCTTGGGGTTAGTTTATTTACCACAGCAGAAGTGTTGCTGCAACCTTTAAGCTTAGGAGTTGCTCGATGGAATGGGGATGTTGTCGAGAAGAGGATGGTGACCGGGTTATCTACCTAATGAACTGCATTGCCGAGATTGACAGAGGATATAGCTAGGAAGATGGCTATCGCTTTTGGGTAGGGGTGTGGGACAAAGGTAGACGTAGTATTCCGGATGGGTTTCATATTGAAATATTGGGTCCTAACTTCTACTATGCTGCTGGCATACTCAGCGGCGGTGATACTAAACTCTACCCCATTGAACTTGCACCCTGCTCGGCGGGATAGATTTTTATCTCCGTTTTGGCGTAGTAGTTTTCTAGATTGTAGCTCTCAATAAAAAGCTACCTTGGACGGTTCCCGTTTTGGCATTGACTGAGGTTGGTAGGACATATTGCGTTGGCGTTAAGTCAATTTAGCACGGCGTATCAAGTAGACGACAAGAAGTATGGCTGCCATTGTAGCTACGAAGCCAATGACAATCCAGACGGAGTATTCAGGTCTTACGTCCTCAAATCCTAGCCTGGCTAAGGTACCTAGGATAATCAATGTGCCATCGTAGATCATTGAAGAAAATAAGATAGCTAGTATCACTTGGTAATAACGGATGCACATTGTGCCGGCAGCTACTGATGATATCTGGGTTAAGCCTGGTGTCAGCCTGGCGATGACTATCACCGGTATAGTCCATCTACCTAGTTTATTCTGAAATTGCTCTAGGTTAGCTTGTAGGGATTTGGAACGTCTACCCAACCAGCCAATAAATCTTGAGCCTAGCGAACGACTTGCCCAGTAGATAATGCTCATGCCTGTTATTCTGCCTGCTAATAGCATCAGGACGGTGAGGAAAACAGGCAATGAAGGAGCGCCCATTGTATAGGTAGTGAAAAATAAGATGGTATCTAATACAAATGGTAAGGGAATGCCGATTTCGGCAGATACAGTCAAAGCAAATACGGAAGCCAGCCCTGCGGGGTTATCGGTGCTTATGGAAGCAGCCAGCGTAGCAAGTGTCTGGATTATCCACTCAATCATGGCACAACTCGAGCTATTGTGGCATAAAATACAGACAAGGACAATGTTGAATGGTTAAAACAACGCACGAGGTTCAGCCCAAACTAATTTCGGAGTAATCTAGAAGCTTAATCTTGGGAGAAGATGATAAATGCTTAACGTTGGCAAAGAAAGCGTTAGGAAAGACATTTAAATGTGCTTTAAGTTAGCGTCTTGTCCACAGGCTTGTTTTTGCTGTTAACTGGCGGGATGGTCATCGCTGTCAGCACAGCGACAATAGCTAGTGCGGCAAACGCAAACCATACTGGCCGGTAGGTCTTCCAGTTGTCAAAAACCCATCCTGCCAAGGGAGGGCTGGCTACGCCTCCCAAAGCCATTATGCTCAACACGAAGCCATGAATAGCTCCGAAATTGTTCCTGCCGAAATATTCGCTTATCACGGATGCCCTTAATGTATTGTTCCCTCCGTAGCCAACTCCAAAGAAGATAAGAAAAAGTGTAAGCAACCAGATAGCTCGAGGAGAAGCAATGGCGAAGCAGAGTAATCCCCCGGATATCATGGCGAAAGCGGTGGCTATCATTCGCCTTTTGTCAAATCTGTCCCCAAGCCAGCCTAAGCCGATGCGACCAACGATGCTGGTCAATGGTATGGCTCCGGCTATTATGCTAGCCCTTGTCCTGTCAATGTTGATGCTAGTAAGGTAAGGCATTACGTGGGTAATCACGGCACTTAATAGCACCATCTGACAGAGCATAGCGGCCGTGATATGCCAGAAGGTGCGAGTCTTCAAAACTTGCCTTATTCCGATATCTACTTCGGGTATTTTCGCCTGAGAGACGCTGTTATTGGGTATCGTGGCATTGGGTGCTTTGTCATCAGGCTGATAGCCATACTGCTCGGGCTTATGCCGTACCAGAAGGGACAGTGGTAGGCAAGTAGCGAGCAAACCAAGAGCAAGGATAGTCAACGCCTTTTCCCAGCCGTACATATCAATAAGTCTGACTATTAGTGGAATTAGCAAGCCACTAAGTCCATAGCCACAAAGCATAATGCCGGTGGCTATGCCTATTTTTCTGTGGAACCAATTAGCCACGGCAGTCATGAATACAGTGCTACTACAGGCATTCAATCCTACTGCCAACAGTATAAAAGCACCATAGAACATAGCCAGAGATGCAGTGCGACTCAAAAGTATCAAGCCCAAAGTGGTGATAATTGCTCCACCAGCTAGTAATCTTCGCGGTCCCCAGCGGTCAACGAGCATGCCTACTATTGGGGCGAGAAGACCTGCCTCTAGACCGCGTAGTGAGGCGGCAAAAGAAATTTGTGTATAAGTCCAGTTAAATTTCTCCGCCAGTGGCTCGAAGAAAGCTGTGAAGCCATAGAAAACAACTCCGCCCGTGTATAGTGAAATAAGGAAACAGGCGGCGACAACCCACCACCCGTAGAATATCCGATGCGGTTTCCAATCTGCCGTCACAGACATAGCGTGAAAGACTCTTCTTCTAAAATACTTTTGGAGAAAATCTAATTGCTAGAAGCTCTGCAAAATATCGCTCAAATAACCCAAAATGTTATCACTAATGTGAGTGTGTGTAAAACCAGCTTGGCAACAGTGGTGAGATTATCCAGGGTCAAGCTGAGGTTATAATACTTTAGCGAAGAATGCTGTCACCTTGGCAGCTATAATTGATTCGTAACCCCACCAAAAGTGGTCGGCTCCTTCGATACTTTCATACTCCGCAGGTTCGGGAAGGCTCTGGCAAAATTCAAGGAACTGTTTCAAAGGTGTAAAGTTATCTCGGCTTCCTGAGATGAGAGATTTGGGTTTAGGACATTTTTTCAGAGAGTCGAAATCGAACATAGATAGGGGTGGTGAAATAGCAACCAGTGCTTTAACGCGGCTATCCTTACAGCCCAGCGGAAAACCAAACCCAGCGCCTGCCGAATAGCCAACCAGCCCGAGCCTCTGTGGATTGATTTCTTTTATCGTACTTATGAAGGAAATAGCTGCTTCGACATCTTGCTGCTCGCCTATTCCTCGGCCGAACTTACCTTGGCTCCCGCCTACCCCGCGGAAGTTGAACTTGAATGCAGCAATAGATGTTTGTGTCAATGTCTCACAAAGGCTATTTACTACATTGTTGTCCATGCTGCCACCGTAGAGTGGATGAGGATGGCAAACTACTACGGCTGGAAAAGGTCCGACACCATCAGGTATGGCTAGTATTCCTTCCAAGATAAGCTTACCTGATGGGAAGTTTACCTTGTTCCTTTTCATTCCTGACTTCTGACAAAATTTCTGAGAGTTCCAATCTTGTCTATTTTGATTTCAACCACATCACCAGATCTAATTTGTCCAATGCCTGAAGGTGTACCGGTAGCGATGATGTCTCCGACTAGCAAAGTCATGACACTAGAGATAAAGCTGACTAAATCATCCACTCCAAAGACGAGGTCGCTAGTATAAGCTGATTGGCGTAATTCTCCGTTGAGATAAGTTTCAATTTTCAGATTATCAGGCTCGATCTCTGTCTCAATCCAAGGTCCGATTGGCGCAAACGTGTCAAACCCTTTGGCTCGCGTCCACTGACCATCTTCTTTCTGAGCAAAACGTTCTGATACGTCATTGAAGCAAGTATAACCTAGTATGTAATTTCTGGCTTTGTCTTTGGGTACATCTTTGGCTTTTTTGCCTATTACCACGCCTAACTCACCTTCGTAATCTACGTGTTGGGAGGAACGAGGCAGAATAATGGCATCATCAGGACCTATGATTGCAGTGGGAGGTTTGAGGAAGATAAGCGGCACTTTGGGAATAGGTAATTTGAGCTCTTGGGCATGGCTGCGATAGTTTAATCCTAAGCCTATTATTTTGGAGGGCAGGCAGGGAGCAAGTAACTTCACTCCGCCTAGCTGATAGCTCTTATCGCCAAGAGCAAGAAGGTTACCCGAGCCCTCAGCCTGGAGAAACGGATCATGCCGCAAGCTACGGATCGTATCCTGTTTCAGTATCCCATATTCGACCTTACCACGGACAACAAATCTAACGATTCGCAAATCTGCCTCCTTTTCACGTCTGTTGTAGACGACAATTGTGCCCACAATTATACAACGTGTTCTGTGCTGGATATCTGGAGAACGCCATTAGCAATTTTCAGCCGTTCCTGCTTTAATGAGCTCGAAGCGCGAATAGCAGTTTGAGGTGACTTATGGATACAAAGCAAGCAAATCTGGCATTTCACCACTCAGAAAGGCTGAAGTCCAATCTATTTTTGCTATCGGCGGCTGTGGACAGATTATCAACTCTGAAGGTGGAGAAGCTAGAGGGAGGCAGAGAGATCAGCAAGGCAGTATTTGCTGCATTGAGGAGTGAGCTTAACATCGCCCGCCGCTATATCGAGCCGCAGGCGATGGATGCTATAGAGGGAGAGCTGTTCAAGGCGGAAGCAGAAATTGAAGTCCAGGATTATGCTAAAGCGAGGGAATATTTAGCCGACACTTTCTCCAAAGTCACTACTGTCAGCAACAAAAATATTGGGCTGTTGATGGACGAAGGCTTGCTCTAAGCAGCAAAGTTCTGGCTGCGGTATTTAAAGCTATTTGACCTTGACCTTGATTAATATGTCGCCGGGTAGCCCATCGCTTATCTGCAGGGCATTTCTGAGCCTCACAATACTGCCCGTTTTCACCCCAGCGGGAATTCTGACCTCAAGCCTCTTTCCTTTTCTTTTCAATATCTTCTTCACCCCTTGGAAAGCCTCTTCCTGGCTGATGGTGAGCTCGTAGCGTGCTTCCTTTGGTCTTTGGACCGTGGCAAATAGCTCATCCAAATTGATTTCTTTACCTGGCCAGACCTCAAATGTCACTTTGCCGGGCTTTCCCTCAAACGTTCTGAAGGAGAAAGAAGACCCTATACCTTTGAGAAAATCGCCAAATATATCGTCGAGGAAACCAAACCGCAGACCGGCTCCTCCAAAATCCCTCATCATTTCCTCAAACGTCGTTCGGGTGAAGGGACTACCAAAGATATCACCTATATCGCCGACCGTGCCAAATTGGTCATACTGTCTTCTTTTTTGGGGATCGCCAAGGACACCGTAGGCTTCATTTATCTCCTTGAATTTTTCATTAGCCCATTTTTCTCTCCCGGGATTGCGGTCGGGATGATATTGCATCGCCAGCTTGCGATAGGCTTTCTTGATTTCTTCGTCTGAGGCGTTCCTCGGCACGCCTAAGATCTTGTAATAATCTTTAGCCATTTGAGATTATGATGCTTGATTAGTCCAGACTCTGATATGGCGGGCAGTTTTTGTAATTAACCCCTTTTAGTATCCACAAGAATTATAGCAAAGAGCTAAAATGAGGTTATAGTTGGAGATTTTGGGCAAACAGCTCTGGCAAGTATTCAATCTCCTCGGGAAATTGGGTGGTTTACATGAACTCAGTTATGAGAGCTGTTATAGGTGTTGAGGCGGGCTTTGACAAACAGAACTATTCCTTGCTATATTTGTGTGGTTTATTCTGGATACCTGACCAAAAAATTGGGAGGTACTCAAGATGGTCATCATTGGCGAAAATATCCATATTATAGCCAAGACAATTTCCACCGCGATAAGAGAAAGGAATGCTAAAGTAATCCAAGATCTAGCCAGAGCTCAAGCTGAAGCAGGTGCTGATTACATTGACTTGAATGTGGGTCCTATGAAGAAAGACCCTGAACAAACCATGGAATGGTTGGTCAAAACAGTACAAGAAGTTACTGATTTACCGTTGTCTATAGATACTATGAATTATATAGCTATGGAGGCGGGTTTAAAGGCTTGTCGGAAAAGACCATTGCTTAACTCTGCGTCGGGAAAAACCGACTCAAAGCAAAATATGCTCCCCTTGGCAAAGAAGTATAACTGTGAGGTTGTGATTTCGGTGATGACGGACAGAGGCATGCCTCCCGATGTTAATTCCAAGGTGGAGAGCATCATGGATACAGTGGCTTATGCTAATGAATTAGGAATTCCCAATGAAGATATTTGGGTTGACCCTATACTTCTTCCTGTCAGTACTGCCGGCGAGGGACAAAGGTTTGCTGTAGAAAATTTGGAATTTATCAAGATAATTGGTGATGTTTTGCCAGGGGTTAAATCAATAGTGGGGCTTTCCAATACTTCCAATGGTGTACCGGAAGAGCTGAGACCTCTTATTAACCGTACCTATCTGGTTATGCTGGCTAAGAATGGGCTTTATTCTGCTATTGCGGACCCTTTGGATAAAGAACTTATGAAATTAAACAGAGGAGAGATGCCCGAGATCGTCGAGCTTATCCACAAGGTCATGGACGGGGAAGAAATAGACCTTTCCTCGTTGTCCCAAAAAGAAGTCGAGTACGTTAAAACAGCCAAGGTTCTCAAAGGGGAGACTTTGTACTCCAATGCTTGGCTAGAAAGTTAGCGCTCAACTTTTGTCATCTGAACGTAACAAATAGAGGTTCAAGGTGGCAGTTGAATCACAAGTAACCCTTTAAGGTAAGGAGGGTAAGGAATGGAATATAAAGCGCCAGTAGAAGAATATACTGGGGTGGTGAGGGAGATAACCATCGGGAAAGGGAAAAAGAGCCTGAAGATTGGGGGGGAGAATATCCCTCCCTTTCATTTTTTCGACCGAGGTTCGAATCCCAATCCGGCAAAGTTTGCGTTAGAGGTTCTGGATATGGAGCCTCCAGATTGGCCAGAGCATTTGGTCGAGCCGTTTCGGGATGTAGTTTCTGAGCCGGTGAAATGGGCTGAGAAATGTCAGAGCTTCGGTGTAGATGCTGTATCGCTTTTTCTCATGAGCACCGACCCAGCAGTTAAGGATGCTTCTGCTGACAAAGCCGCGGCATTGGCTAAGAATGTGGCTGAGGCTATAGACGTGCCCTTAATCGTCTATGGTTCGGGAGATGAAAAAAAGGATGTTGAGGTTCTTGCCAAGGTAGCCGAGGTATGTGACGGTATGAATCTTCTTATTGGTCCGGTTCTCAAGGAGAATTACGAGGCAGTGGGCAAGGCAATTCTAGACCATGGGCATGTGGCTATCGCTCAAAGTCCTCTGGATATCAACTTACTTAAGGAGCTAAATGTCAAGCTTAGCAAGTTCTTCCCTCCAGATAGGATTGTGGTGGACCCTCTGTCCTCGGCATTAGGGTATGGTATGGAATATAGTTTTTCTTTGATTGAGCGGGTGAAACAGATTGGAATTATGACCAAGGACAGCATGACCATGATGCCGATCATTGCCAATCTGGGAGGTGAATGCTGGAAGACGAAACAAGCCAAAGAGAATAAGGTGCAGGGACTACTCTGGGAAGGCATAACAGCATTGTCGCTTCTTCTGGCTGGGGCGAATTTGCTTGTTTTGAGACATCCTGAAACTTTGAAGTTAGTAAAAAAAACCATAGAAACGAGGTGACAGATGGCAAAAGTAAAAGAATTAGCGCGGAAACTGGAAGAAATTCATAAGAAGATTAGGGCGGAGATTCCTTGGGAATTGGTTGGTCCTACTCCGATGCCGGGGATCCCAGACCTGAGACAGTGGGATATGAGACTGCTCAAGACCTATGCTCCATTTTATTCTCCGTTCTGTGATTTGTGTTGCTTTTGCACCTATGGCAAGTGTGATCTTACAGAAAGCAGAAGGGGCGCTTGTGGGATTGATATAGCTACTCAGCAAGCGAGGTTTGTACTTTTAGCCTGTTTGGTGGGATGCTCCGCTCACGCTGCTCACGGAGCGCATGTGCTAGAACATCTGCTGGAAAAATATGGTCCCGATAAGAAAATAGATTTGGGTGGTTCCATCAGTATTGAAGCACCGCATATCAGGACTGTTTTGGGGTTGAAACCTGAGACATTAGGAGACCTTCAAGTAGCTTTAGAGTATGTTTTCAATGAGGTCAGTCATCTTCTGGATTCTTGCCATACGGGGCAAGAGGGTAGCGCTCTGGATTATGAGTCCAAAGCCTTGCATGCTGGGATGCTGGACCATGTGGGAATGGAAGCCGCCGATATCGCCCAGATTGTTGGCTTTAGCTATCCTACTTCAGTTGCTGATACGCCTTTAGTGGAACTAGGCTGGGGTGCCATAGACAAGAACAAGCCTGTTATTTTGGTGTGGGGGCATAACCCGGTCACCTCAACAGCGGTGATTGACTATCTAAGAGAGCATAATCTTGAGGATAAGGTGGAGGTCTGTGGTCTTTGCTGCACAGCGTTGGAAACAACCAGGTATTCGGATAAGGCTAAGATAGTCGGCCCTCTTTCTAGGGCTTTGTTTTTCGTTAGGGCAGGCATAGCTGATGTGATAATGACTGACGAGCAATGTATCAGAACAGATACCCCGCAGGAGGCAGCCAAGGCGGGGTCTGCAATGATCGCCTGTCTGGACAAAGCTATGTATGGGCTTGAAAACGCCACAGACATGGACACAGACGAGATAATAAGGCGGATGATTGACAATGGGGAACAATTCGCTATCTTGGACTCTGCCAAAGCAGCTGAGGTGGCAGTGAGAGTGGCTATAGAAATTGCTCCGCGGAGAAGAAAGGAATGGTTAACGGAAGAAAGAGCTATTGAGCTAGCTAAGAAATGTACCAACTGTGGTATGTGCGAGCAGGTTTGTCCCAACCTGTTTAACATTGGCGATGGCATAACTGAGGTGGCCAAAGGCAAATTCGACTTAATCAGGCAGCAATTCCTGTATTGTATTGGCTGTGGCAAGTGCGAACAAGAATGTCCGAACAAGGTGCCCATCTTCAAGATAATGCAAACTGCAGCCAGCATGGAAAAATGGAAGTGTCGAGCGGGACGTGGTCCGATTATGGATACTGAGATCAGAAACGTGGGCGCGCCAATAACATTGGGCACGATTCCTGGCGTGGTTGCATTTGTTGGCTGCTCTAACTTCCCTGATATAGATGACGTGGCAGCTATGGTGGATGAATTTGCCAAGAGAAAGTACATTGTGGTCCTTTCTGGTTGCTCAGCTATGGCGGCTGGCATGAAAAAAGATCAAGATGGATTGACGGTGTACGAAAAGTATCCGCCGAACTTTGACATGGGAGGGGTGGTGAACGTTGGCTCCTGTGTCGCCAACAGTCATATCACAGGAGCAGCGATCAAGATTGCCAATATTTTTGCAGCTTTGCCTTTGAGGGCGAATTACGAAGTTATGGCGGATTATGTTCTCAACCGGGTCGGTGCTTGTGGAGTGGCATGGGGAGCCTACTCACTGAAGGCTGCCTGCATCGCTACTGGCTGTAACAGACTGGGTATACCTGTGGTCTTGGGTCCGCATTCATCTAAATATAGGAGACTGTATTTGTCTAGGAAAGAGGAAGGTGATTGGAGGGTTATGGATGCCAGGAAGAAGCAGATAGTGGATACAAAGGAGCCAGCTCCTGAGCACCTGGCTTATGTCTGCGAGACCAAGGAAAAAGCCATGCCCATGATAGCCAAGCTCTGTATAAGGAGGAACGATACTCCTCAAGGAAGAGCGATAAAACTGAACCACTATATCTCTCTGTACAAGAAGTACATCGCTCCCGGCCTTCCTGAAGACCTACACCTCTTTGTGCGCAGGGATGCCGATATCCCGCTGGTCTATAAAAAAGAAGTCCGGGAACATTTGCAGAAAATGGGCTGGCAGCCCAGGGAGCCGGTCGGCTTACCTACTCTTATTGGCACCTATCCCAGTAAGGTTCCGATAGACGCGGTGATACATTAGAAGGAGGAAAAAATGAGTGCAGTTATACCACGCCATAGAGTAAATGTCCTGACAGGGATCAAAGCTGCTAGGCTGATTGAGGATCCTGCAGAATATGCTGATTTGATTAAGAAAGCCAAGAGGCCACTACTCGTTGTTGGTCCTTTGTTGCTGGCATCTACGCCTGATGGCAAGGTTCTTATGCAGTATGCGCTGGATATCGCTAAGGCTGGCAATATTCCGATATGCGCCACAGCCCAGACCAGGGGAAAGATGGTAGAGTTGGGCGTACAGCCAGATTGCGTTTACGACGTTGTTGAGATAGTAAATGCTCTTAAGGACCCAAATTGGAGAGGGGTTAAGAAGGAGGGGAATCACGACCTGGTGATGTTCTTCGGGATAAGGTCGGACCTCGGCAATCAAGGTCTTTCCACGCTTAAGCACTTTGCCCCGCATCTGAAAACCATGACGCTTTGCAAGCATTACTTCCCTCACGCTAGCTATTCATTGCCTAATTTCAGAAGGGATGCAAAATGGCTAGAGTTCTTAGATGCTTTAATAGCCAATTTAAAGAAAGGAGAGTAGAAAGGAATGGCAGGCGAATTTCACGTAGATATAGGTCCCCAGTATGAAGGCGAGGTGATAAGGAAGGAAAACCTGTATATTGAGTTCGGAGGACCAAAGGTAGCGCAGAAGTTTGAGTTAGCGACCCTAAAGAGTCCGGAAGAAATTGAGGATGGGAAGGTGGAAATCATTGGTCCCGACCTGAAAGACTTGGCGCCTTACGACCCAGTGGCTGAAAAAGGTGGGAGCTACCCTATTGCTATTCTAATTGATGTCGCTGGCTCGGAGCTGGATAAGGATGCTGAACCAATCATTGAAAGAAGGATTCATATGTTCACCAACATGATCGAGGGTTGGTATCATATGAACCAGAGACAGGATGTTTGGATAAGGATGAGTAAGGATTGCTTCAAGAAAGGTTTCAACTCCTTGCGGGAATTAGGGGAAATATACAATTTCCTCTTCACTTCGGAGTTGCCGATTATTGAAAAGATTCAAACGACTATTATTACCGACCCGAAGAAGATAGCCGAACTTTATCCGGGGGCTTTGAAAGTCTATGAGGCCAGAGATGCTCGGGCACGGGCTTTAAAGGATGAAGATGTGGACACGTTTTACGGCTGTACTTTGTGTCAGAGTTTTGCGCCAACTCACATCTCGATCATAGCGCCGAACAGGATTGCCAATTGTGGCGCTATAAACTGGTTTGATGGCAGAGCGGCAGCCAAGATTGACCCTGAAGGTCCTATATTTGCCATACCCAAGGGTGCGCTGCTAGACCCAGTTAGGGGCGAATATGAGGGGGTGAATAAAGTTGTACAAGAGAAGTCTCTAGGGACTTATGACCGGGTGTATCTGTACAGTGCTTTCGAGCATCCCCATACTTCCTGCGGTTGCTTTCAGGCTATCGCCTTCTATATTCCTGAAGCAGATGCCTTTGGGATCGTACACCGGGAATTCAAAGGTCAAACCGTGATAGGGGAGACATTTTCCCGCATGGCAGGGGAAACTTCAGGAGGTAAGCAGATAGAAGGAAGGCTGGGCACCGGATTGGAGCAGTTAAGATCTCCTAAATTCATTCAAGCAGACGGTGGTCTGGCTAGAATCGTGTGGATGCCCAAGGAGATAAAAGAAAGATTCAGGGATATTTTGGATGCCAAGGGACTCTACGATAAGATAGCCACTGAAGAAGATGTCCAGAACGTGGATGAACTTCTGGCATTCCTGGATAAAGTTGGGCATCCTTGGATAAAAGGAGAAGTTCAGCTCCCAAAGTAAGTGCATAAAAATCTGGCTGCGAACTATATCGAGAGTGGGTCCCAAAGATATTAGTAGCTGCAAAAGGAGGGTTTGCTATGCCAATTGCAGGTTCTGAGATTGTAAAGATGCTTCCGGGGAGGAAACCTTGTAAGGATTGTGGCTTTCCTACTTGCTTTGCCTTTGCCATGAAGCTGGCATCGGGTGGGGCAACCGTGGACAAATGTCCTTATCTCTCTGAGGAAGTTAAAGCTAAATTGATAGATCTTCTGGCGCCGCCGATAAAGCTGGTTACGATAGGCACAGGAGAAAACGCTGTCAAAATCGGAAACGAAGAGGTCATATATCGGCACGAAAAAACGTTTGTCAATAAACCAGGCATTGCCCTCCTTATCTCGGATAAGGAAGATAACGCCAAAATCGAGGAAAAGATAAGAAAGATAAAGGAGTTACAATTCCCTTGGGTTGGAGTAAACCTGAAAGCAGACCTTTTGGCACTTCATTTCGCATCGGGAGACAAGAATAAGTTTTTAGCTTTGGTGAAAAAGGTCTACGACTCAGTAGGTTTGGGTATGATCTTGATATCGGAAGATATAGATGCCCTATTTTCGGCACGGGATATATGTGCTAATAGACATCCGCTTCTTTACCCCATAACAAAGGAAAACGTTGGCAACGCTATTCCTAAGATTAAAGCAAACCTCACTCCTATTGGTGTCCGCGCTGGTAGTGTTGAAGAACTTGTGTCTCTAACTACGAAGTTAAAAGACGCTGGCATTGAGGAAGTAGTTCTGGATCCGGGCTCTAAGAATTTGCTGGAAGCGATAAGAGACCAGACTTTTATTAGAAGGGCGGCATTAAAGCAAGGTTTCCGACCTTTGGGCTATCCTACCATTGCCCTTCCTTGCTTCATGACTAGGGACCGTTTGAAGGAAATTTTGCTGGCTTCAGCGTTTGTGATCAAATGGGCTAGCATTATTGTCATTTCTGATTTCGACCAATACTCTTTGCTGCCTCTATTAGTGCAGAGACTTAACATCTACACTGATCCGCGCTTTCCGATGGCAGTGGAACAGAAATACTACGAAGTGGGAGAACCTGATGAATATTCTCCGGTTCTAGTCACTTCAAATTGGGCTTTAACTTACTTCCTTGTTTCATCGGCTGTTGAAGCTACTAAGGTTCCTGCCTATATTTGCGTTAAGGATGCCGAGGGGCTTGGTGTTCTCACTGCTTGGGCAGCCGGTAAGTTTAGTGGCGATTCTGTGGGGGCATTTATCAAGAAATGTAACGTTGGGAACAAGGTTAAGCATCGAAAACTTATTATTCCTGGGAAGGTGGCTAGGATAAAGGGCGAGCTTGAGGAAGCTCTGAATCGGGAATGGGAAGTAGTGGTTGGTCCCCGTGAGACGACAGGGATAGCAGCTTTCTTGCCTGGATTTGCTAAGCAGCTTAAAGGCCAGTCCTGAGCTTATTGGAGGTATGGTTAAAGAAAGACAAGGTAGCCAAGAAATAGCTGAAATTTTAGGACGTCACAAAAAAGAGAAGAGAAATTTAATTCCACTATTGCAGGAAATCCAGACGAGACTGGGATATCTCCCTAAGAAAACGCTGCAAAAAATTGCTAATTTCCTAGAAATGCCAGAAGTCGAAGTTTGGGGCGTTGCTACCTTCTACAATCAGTTCCGTTTCGTTCCGTTGGGGAAGTACCATACTATGGTTTGTATGGGAACAGCTTGTCATTTAGCCGGGGGTAAACTTATCTTAGAAGCTTTGGAGCGAGAGTTAAGTATCAAAGTAGGTGCAACTAGTGCAGATGGTAACTTCAGTTTGGAAAGAGTTGCTTGTATTGGATGCTGTATGCTAGCGCCCGTAATAGTAATAAGTGGGAAGATTTATCCCAAGATGACCCCATTTAAGGTTGAGGAGGTTTTGATACCGTATAGACAAGAAGCTCAGAGTGAGCTTAAAGAAGAAAAATCAAAAGGCAAAAGCTAAGAATCGAAGTCACAATTTTAAAATGCTGAGATGATTTATATTTGGCTCTGTCATTGTATCTTTGAGCTTTAAATTTCGTCATTGGCGGTATGAATTTCCAACATATCAGTAATAAAGCGAAACAGGAGTGGGAGGCTCTCCGGGAGCATAGTTATGTTCTAGTTGGCACAGCTACTTGTGGTCGGGCAGCTGGTGCTCTCGATGTGGTGGACGGATTTAATAAGGAGCTAAGACAGCGAAAGTTAGAAGTCCCGATTATTCAGGTTGGCTGTATGGGACTTTGTTATGCTGAGCCTTTGGTTACTATATTCAAACCTGGCTCTTTTACTGTTGTGTACAGCAATGTGACTCCAGAAGTTGTGCCTCGTCTGGTGGATGGGTACATTGCTGGTGAGGATCCGTGTCTGGAACTTGCTTTGGGTACTCTTGGAGGAGGTGATGGAGACGCAGTATATATCCCTGAGCTTTCTAGATTTGAGCATGAGCTTCGTCTTATACTGCGCCGTTGTGGCTACATTGATCCGGAGAACATAAATCACTACATCGCCAATGGTGGATATAGTGGGTTGAAAAAGGCGTTGGGCATTTCTGCTGAGGAGATAATCACGGAATTAAGGAAATGTGGGTTGCGGGGGCGGGGTGGGGCGGGATTTCCCACTTACAGGAAGTGGGAACAGTGTTATAAGGCTGAAGGCACACCAAAATATGTCATATGTAATGCCGATGAAGGAGACCCTGGTGCTTTTATGGACCGGGCGATTCTTGAGAGTGACCCTCACCAAGTTATCGAGGGGATGATCATTGCTGGTTACGTAATAGGTGCCGAGCAAGGGTATATCTATGTGCGAGCTGAATACCCTCTGGCTATAGAGCGTATCAAAATTGCCTTACAGCAAGCAGAAGAAGCTGGGTTGTTGGGATCCGATATTTTAGGGGCGGGTTTTGCCTTTTATGTCGAAATAGCAACTGGGGCTGGCGCCTTCGTTTCTGGGGAAGCAACTGCGTTGGTTGCAGCTATAGAGGGTAGAAGAAGCGAACCTAGACCGAGGCCTCCTCGCCTTTCTGAAGTAGGCTTATGGGGCAAACCTACATTATTGAATAATGTGAAAACTTTCGCTTACGTGCCTCTAATAATTGAACGAGGTGGGGATTGGTTTGCCTCTATAGGCACTGAAAGCAGTAAAGGCACAGCGGTATTTACTTTGGCAGGCAAAGTAGCTCATACTGGGTTGGCTGAAGTACCGATGGGTGCAACACTTCGTGAGCTTATTTATGAAATTGGCGGCGGAATTGCCAAAGGAAAGCAATTTAAGGCGGTACAGATAGGAGGACCTTCGGGAGGATGCCTTCCAGAGTCATTACTGGATATTCCTATTGACTATGATTCACTTCGCGAAGCTGGCTCGATGATGGGTTCTGGGGGCACGATTGTCATGGATGAGAATAACTGTATGGTTGATGCTGCCAGATTTTTTCTGGATTTTTCGACCAAAGAATCTTGTGGCAAATGCACTATGTGTCGTTTGGGGACCCTGCAGATGCTGCGTATTCTAGAGGACATTACGGCTGGTCGAGCCAGAATAGAAGACCTTGACAGTCTCTTGGCGCTGGCAGAGGATGTCAGGTTGGGGTCGCTTTGTGGCTTGGGAAAGACGGCTCCCAATCCTGTCCTTACCACCCTGCGTTACTTCAGGGACGAATATGAAGCTCATATTCTGGAGAAACGCTGCCCGGCAAAAGTATGTCCTGAACTCACCGTGTATTATATCCTTCCCGAAAAGTGTGACAGGGGTTGTGAGCATTGTGTTTTGACTTGCCCTACCGAAGCAATTAAAGGAAGCAAAGGGGAAGTTAAGGTTATTGATCAAGAGAAATGCTCTAGGTGTGGTACCTGCTTGGAAGTTTGTCCTCCTGAGTACAGCGCTGTAGTCAAATTATCGCCTGTCAGCTTGCTGCCTTCCTCAGCTTCATCTACGAAGGGAGGCGAGAAATGACGAAGACGATTGCAATTGCCGGGAAAGGTGGAACAGGCAAAACCAGTATAGCTGCCTTATTGGTGGCTCTTCTGTCTAAGAAGGGCTTGGTTCTGGCTGTGGATGCCGACCCAAGTAGCAATCTCAATCAAGCACTGGGCGTGCCCCTGGACGATGACAGAACGGTGGGACGAATACGGGAAAAGATAACAGATGATGTTTCCAAAGGTCGCTTAAGTCCCACCGTTCCCAAGCAGGAATATCTGTTTGGCAAGATATTGGAGTCCCTTGTCGAGTCGCAGGGTTTTGACTTGCTAGCCATGGGACGTCCGGAAGGACCTGGTTGCTACTGCGCTTCCAATGAATTTCTCCGTGTCTCTTTGGATAAACTGGTGAAGGACTATAAATATAATTACATTGTGATGGACTGTGAAGCGGGGATGGAACATATTAGCCGTCAGACGACCAGAAATGTAGATGTTTTGCTCATTATGTCTGATCCCACAATAAAGGGCATCACGGCGGCTGTCCGAATGAAGCATCTTATCGGGGAGTTGAGATCGAACGTCGGCAAAGTCGGGCTTGTAGTTAACCGTGTTCGAGGTGAATTGTCTCCAGAGATTAAAAAAATGATTGATAAATCAGGGCTCGAGGTTCTTGCTCTGATTCCGGAAGACCCTAATATGGCAGAGCTAGAGATGAAAGGGAAACCGGTCACCGAACTGCCTCAGGATTCTCCGCTTCGGTTAAAGGTCAAAGAGGTAATTGAAAGTTTAGGATTGTGATTTGTGAAAATGAATCGAAAGGCAGGTGAAGGTTCATGAGTACTAAGGAGTATCCGGCGATATGGCTGCAGTGTGCGGGATGTACGGGCTGCTCAGTGTCTGTTCTCAACGCGGTGAGTCCGTCCGTCAAGAACCTCTTGGTTGACGAAGTGTTGCCGGGCAGTCACATAAATCTAAGATTTCATCCTACAGTCATGGCGGGGGCAGGAGAGCCTGTACTCGAAGTCATGATAGACACTTCGCGGGAGAAGAAAGGGGGCTATATCCTGATTGTGGAGGGCGCCATTCCTACTGCCAAGGATGGTATATATGGTGTGATTGGTGAGAAGGATGGCAAGCCCAGGACTATGAAATCGTGGGTAGAAACATTAGCTAAGGATGCGCTAGCGGTTGTTGGCTTGGGTAGCTGCGCCGCTTTCGGCGGCATTCCTGCTGCTGCCCCTAACCCTACTCAATGTTGTGGTGTTGGAGAGATCCTTCGAGCCAAGGGGATCAATACTCCGTTGGTAAATATACCGGGCTGTCCACCACATCCAGACTGGTTTGTTGGCACGGTAGCAAGTATACTGCTTTTCGGCCTACCCAGGCCGGAAGACTTGGATGAGTATAAGCGCCCTAAAGCTTTCTACGGTCAAACCATCCATGAGAACTGCCCACGCCGGGCTTACTATGATGAAAACAAGTTTGCTAAGAAATTCGGCGATCCGGGCTGTAACTATGAGTTAGGGTGTCGCGGACCTATAACCCATGCCGATTGTCCTGTTAGATTATGGAACGGCAAAGTTAACTGGTGTGTTGGTGGTGGTGCCACTTGCATTGGCTGCACAGAGCCGGGTTTCTTCGATATAGCCCCGCTTTATCAGAAAGTTAGCCAAGCTGTGTTACCAGAGGAGGTCTAAGCTAATGGGCCAAATTGTGATTGATCCAGTTACTCGTATCGAAGGGCATCTTAAGGTGGAAGCGGTAGTGGATAGGGGTGTGGTGAAAGAGGTGAAAAGTTCAGGCATGTTGTTTCGCGGTTTAGAGCTGATTTTGAGGGGTCGTGATCCTCGTGATGCTCAACAAATAACCCAGCGTATTTGCGGGGTCTGCCCGACGAGCCACTCTATTGCCGCTGCCTTGAACTTGGATAGTGCCTTTGGCATCGCTGACAAAATCCCTGACAACGGGAGAATTATTCGTAATCTCATTCTGGGAGCAGCCCAAATTGCTGACCATGTTCTCCACTTTTATCACCTGACAGCTCTGGACTACGTGGATGTGGCTAGGTTGGCAAAGTATAGCGGAAACAATCCCGTTCTAAGTTCTATAAAGAGCTTTATTGCTCGAGGAGAATTGGGACCGTTTGTACCACGCTACGAAGGTGATTATCGTTTGCCTGACGAAGTTAACGAACGAGTAGTAGCACATTATGTTGCAGCGTTTGATATGCGTCGTAGAGGACAAGAGATGCTAACCTTGTTCGGCTGCAAGATGCCTCATAATGTCGGTGTGGTACCTGGCGGGGTTGCTTCTGTACCTAGCGTTGATAACATGACATCTTTTCTGTGGAGATTGAGGGAATTTCAGGAGTTTGTTGATAGTATCTACCTTCCTGATGTATTAGCGGTGGCCCAAGTTTATTCAGATTACTTCGAGATTGGTCGTGGTTGTGGGAATTTACTTGCTTATGGCTCCTATGAGCTGGATGGAAAGGAAGCCGACCTGACCAAGAGGAAAAGATTTTTTAAGTCTGGGACTACCTCAAGCGACCTCAAGTTTAATGAGCTTGACCAGTCTAAAATTACCGAGGAAGTGAAACATTCTTGGTATGCTGATTCCATCAGCGGAAGACATCCTTCTCAAGGTGATATCGTTCTTGACGAAGGAAAAAAGGGCGCTTACTCTTGGCTAAAATCGCCCCGCTATGATGGAATGGTTTTTGAGGTTGGTCCTTTGGCCCGCATAATGGTCAACTATGCTAGTGGCAATGTCAAAGTAAAGAGCCTAGTTGATTCGGTATTGTCACAAGCCGATCTAAAGCCCAAAGCCATGTTTTCGGTTATGGGGCGTCACTTGGCGCGGGCCTTAGAGACCAAGCTCATAGCTGATGCTATGACTGACTGGCTTCTCCAACTCAAACCCGGTGAGCCTGCTTACATAGATTATGAGTTGCCCAAAGAAGCTACAGGAATGGGGCTTCTGGATGCCTCCCGAGGTGCCTTGGGACACTGGATAGAAGTAAAGGAGGGTAAAATCGCCAATTATCAAGTAATCACGCCTTCTACCTGGAATGTTTCTCCCCGGGATGATAAAAACCAACCCGGACCATTGGAGCAGGCTATTATTGGAACCAAGATAAAGGATGAGGCTAATCCCTTTGAGATAGTGCGTATTGTCAGGTCTTTCGACCCCTGCCTAGCCTGTTCCATACATCTACTCACTCCTAAAGGGCATGACCTGGGGAGATTTAGAGTCTGTTAGCAGTTTGAAGGAAACTTCAGGAATGAAGAAAGTTGTTCTCGGTATCGGGAATATCCTGCTGAGGGACGAAGGGATTGGTTGCCATGTGGCACGTGCTCTGGAATCCCGATTTAACGGGGCTCTTTTCGATGTAAGAGTAATCGAGGGAGGGACATGCCTGGACGTATTGCCGCTACTTGAGGGAGCTGATAAATTGGTCATAGTGGATGCTGTTAAAAGCGGGGGTGAACCCGGGCAGATTTACCGCTTTCCTATTGAGGACATAACTCTAGAGCAAAAGCCATTTTTATCCCTTCATGATATGACCCTCGTGAATAGCTTAATATTGATGCAGATTTGGCGCAATGCTGGTGAAACGGTTGTCATTGGCGTGGAGCCAAAAGAAATTGACTGGGGATTAGAATTATCGGCGGAGCTTCGGGAGAAAATGCCTCAGATAATAGACGTGGTTTTATCAGAAATTAATACGAGTCCTAAAGGAGAACTAAGATGTTAATTTCAGAGCAAAAGCCGCTTGAAGAAATTCTGGGCTACTTGGATGGGGATAAGAGTGTGTTTATCATTGGTTGTAGGGGCTGTGCTGAGGGTTGGGGAAGCGGAGGAGAGAGACAAGTGGCTGAAATGGCAAACACGTTGCGAGGGAAGGGCAAAACGATCACCGGGTCGCTGGTTGTGGATATGTTGTGTGATGGCGCATTAACCAGGTTGAAACTCAGAGCTTATAAGAAAGAAATTGCTGCTGCCGATTCTATCCTTGTTCTGACCGACGGGGTGGGGGTGCAGACTGTAGCGGAATTAGTGAACAAAGTTGTGCATCCTGGCTGCAATACGTTGTCCTCAGGTGGTGCCCATGCCGAATGGAAAGAAGCGGAACGGTGTCTGGAGTGCGGTGATTGTATGCTAGAGTTCACTGGTGGTCTGTGTCCTATTGCCCGATGTTCCAAGCATCTCCTGAATGGTCCGTGCGGCGGGTCACAGGGTAGCAAGTGCGAAGTTGACCCAAATATACCCTGCGTCTGGCAGCAGATTTTCGATCGCCTCACCAAGCTAGGACAAGTTAATAAATTGGAAAAGCTGGTGGCACCCAAGAATTGGAGCGTAAGTCTTATCTCAGGGACGCCAGTCAAGAGGCATTCCTAGCGTTGAGTATGAGCGAGAGAAACGGAGGCACAATGAAAACAAGAAGCAATTTGGAGCGGGTGTTAGAATCCAAGATCTTCGCTGTCACCAGTGAATTGGGACCACCGCAGAACGCTGACCCCGAGGTGATCAGGAAAAAAGCCAGGATACTCAAAGGGCATGTTGATGCGTTTAATGTCACCGATGGGCAAACTGCAGTGGTGCGCATGGCATCTTGGGCAGCTTGTCTGATCGGCAAAGAAGAGGGTTTGGAGCCTATTGTCCAGATGACCTGCCGCGACCGGAATCGCATTGCCCTTCAGATGGATATATTGGGCATTGCAGCACTGGGCATAAACAATATGTTATGTCTCACCGGCGACCACCAGAAATTCGGGAATCATCCAGCGGCTAAGGGTGTCTATGACCTCGACTCTATTCAGCTGGTTCAGATGGTGAAAGATATGCGTGATAGCAGAAAGTTCCAGTGTGGCGAAGAGATGGCGATCGAACCCCGCATTTACATTGGAGCGGCTGAAAACCCGTTTGCTGACCCTTTTGAGTTCAGAGTGGCGCGGTTGGCTAAAAAGGTAGCAGCGGGAGCGGACTTCATTCAAACCCAGATTGTCTACAATGTGGATAAATTTGCTGAATGGATGAAGAGAGTACGTGATAGAGGTCTGCACGAAAAGGTGAAGATACTGGCGGGAGTTGCGCCAATAAAGTCCGTCGGTGCGGCAAGGTATATGAAGACCAGAGTCCCTGGCATGGATGTGCCTGATAGTGTTGTTGCTCGGCTTCAGGGTGTGCCCAAAGAGCGGGTACCCAAAGAAGGTATCAGGCTGTGTGTGGATATAATCAACCAAGTGCGCGAAATCGAAGGTGTGGCAGGCGTTCATATCATGGCAATTGAGTGGGAGGAAGTCGTTCCTGAGATAGTGGAGGCAGCGAAGCTTTTGCCTCGTCCCAGATTAGTGACATGATAGGAAGTCATAGCTCTTCATCCGACAGCCCTTGGGAGCGGGGCTTTGATATCTCCTACAAGCTTGCCTGTCAACAATTAGCTAAAATTAAAGACGTGAGAGAACAATGTCGGAGGAGTGGGACTAGATACGTAAGCAAAACAGAAGTCGGCATTGACTATTTGGATCAGGGTTATCGCATCGTGATTCCCGAAGGCAAAGTCTTTGTAGAAAAGAGTGGTGCAGAGGCTTCGCTACGTGACAAAATTCTGATTCTGCATTACTTCACGGGGGCAAAAGGGAGCCGGGCTACGGGTAAGTTGATAACGTATAAACAGTTGCCGGGAGGGATTAGCTATTTCCCAGCCTTTTCTCAAAGAACGATGGCTCCTTTGCTAAGAAGTTTTGGGGGAAAACCAGAGTTGTTAATAAGTGCAGCAGCGAAACTGGGAGGACGGCAATCAACCATTGGTGATGTATCTGTAGTCGTTGATGCTTTCCCCCGTGTACCTATCACTTTCGTGCTCTGGAGAGGTGATGAAGAGGTTGCTCCAAATGGTAATATATTATTCGATGCTAACATTTCCGATTATCTTTCCACGGAGGATGCAGCTGTGCTTAGCGAAACTATTACGTGGAAGCTGGTTAAAGGTATTTCTTCTCATTGATTGTTTCGGACATGAAAAGCAAAGAATTGAGGAAGATAGAAGAAACTTGTGAAGCGAGGCAGCGATGGTCGAACAAGACATAATTACATTGAATATTGATGGCAAAGAGGTAAAAGCCCGACGAGGGCAGACAATATTGGAGGTTGCCAGAAGCGCAGGAATATATATTCGCAATCTTTGTTATTATCCCGGTTTGAAACCTCTACCTCGCCAAATACTGGGCCAAGCTTGCCGGCTCTGCGTAGCAGAAGGAGACGGCGTGGCACAAAATTCGCAAGAACAAGGAGAAAGAGCATGGAGTATTCATTAACGGAGATCCTATCGGACTATAGAGGCAGGCAGGAGGAAGTAATTCCCATTCTGCAGAAGGTTCAGGCGCTATACGGCTATCTGCCCGAGGAGGCTATGAACAAGGTTGCCGAGTTTTGCCATGTGTCGCAGAGCAAGGTATTCGGAGTCGCATCGTTTTACGCCCAGTTCCGGTTTGTGCCTGTGGGCAGGACACGCATATCTGTATGTAGAGGTACCGCTTGCCACGTGCGCGGCGCCCCCCAGATTCTTGCCGAGGTGAAGAGACAACTCAAGATTGAAGAAGGAGAAACCACACCAGATCTGGAGTATTCTCTAGAGACGGTGGCCTGTATTGGTTGTTGTGCGCTGGCGCCCTGCCTGGTAGTGAACGGAAAAGTCGAATCAAAGATGACTCCCAAGAAGGTAATAGAACTTTTCTCAAGAGAGGCATAAGATGAACTTTGCGAAAATCAAACAAGAAGCTCAGGAGAAAGTTGACGCACTGCTCTATGGTAAGAATCCTGTAGTCTTTGTAGGGACAGCAACATGCGGTCGGTCAGCGGGAGCCGTAGATACGCTGGAGGCGATTGGTCGCGAACTCAGAAGTCGCGGTATTTCTGCTGAGATTGTCGGGACGGGTTGCCTCGGTCTTTGCTACGCTGAACCGGTGGTCGGTATTGCTAGACCGGGCAGCCCCACCATCTGGTATGGCAATGTCTCGCCTGAAAGGGCGGTCGAGCTTGTCGAGGGTTGCTTTGTGAAGGGCAACCCTTTGACGGAAGATGTTCTGGGGAGCACGGAAGGCGAGGCTGAAGGAGTGCCCCATCTTCTTGACCTGCCGATGCTTAAGCCACAAGTAAGAAGAGTTCTGTGGAACTGTGGTGTTATTAGTCCGACAAGTATCGAGCATTATATTGCCAGAGGTGGGTATGAGGCATTACGAAGAGCAGTTTTAGAGATGCGACCGGAAGAGGTCATCGAGGAAGTGAAACGTTCTGGGTTGCGAGGACTTGGTGGGGCTGGTTTTCCTACCGGGCGGAAGTGGGAAGCATGTCGTCGTGCCCCCGGAAATGAGAAGTATGTCATCTGTAATGCTGACGAGGGCGACCCCGGCGCATTTCAGGATCGGTCGGTATTGGAGGGGGATCCTCACTCGGTTCTGGAGGGAATGATAATAGCTGGATATGCTGTAGGTGCTAGAAGAGGATTTATCTATGTACGTGCCGAATACCCACTGGCTATAGAATGTCTGGAGATTGCTATCTCTCAGGCTAGAGAGAAGGGGCTTATCGGCGAAAACATACTGGGCAGCAACTTCAGTTTTGACTTGGATATCTTCCAGGGAGCAGGTGCCTTTGTCTGCGGAGAGTCCACGGCTTTGACCCTTTCTATCGAAGGTAATAGGGGAATGCCCAAGCCTCTTCCCCGCCCACGAACCACGGAGGTAGGGCTCTGGGATAAGCCTACCCTGCTCAACAATGTCAAGACTTTTGCCAACATCCGCTGGATCATCACCAAAGGGGCAGACTGGTTCGCCAGCGTGGGAACCGAGAAAAGCAAAGGTACAGCTGTTTTTTCGCTCACTGGCAAGATAGCGAACTGCGGGCTGATTGAAGTGCCTATGGGGGTCACACTTCGTGAAATCATCTTTGATATTGGGGGAGGGATTCTCGGCGGCAGGGGTTTCAAAGCAGTGCAGACTGGTGGGCCTTCGGGGGGGTGTTTGCCAGCGAGCCTGCTGGATATCCCTGTTGACTTTGACTCGCTCACCACTGCTGGCTCCATAATGGGTTCGGGTGGTATGGTAGTGGCGGATGAAGATACTTGCATGGTTGACCTAGCGCGGTATTTCTTGGACTTCAGTGAAAAGGAATCCTGCGGACAGTGTTCTTTGTGCCGATTGGGAAGCTCGCATATGTTGCAAGTCCTGAAATCTATCACTGAAGGGAAAGGGAGAATCGAGGACATTGACTTCTTGATTGAAGTAGGCGAAGCTCTCAGAACAGGCTCAATCTGCGGCTTGGGACAGACTGTCCCGAACCCTGTACTTACCACAATCCGTTACTTCCGTGATGAATATGAAGCCCATATCTACGAGAAGAAATGCCCTGCCCGTGTATGCCGAGAACTCATCTCCTATCGCATCGTACCAGACAAATGTAAGGCCTGTATGATATGTCTCAGGGAGTGTCCTGCTGAAGCTATACAGGGAGGAAAAAGAGAGGTCCATGCAATTCGGCAGGATAAGTGTATCAGGTGTGGGGTGTGTCTCAGCGTATGTCCACCGCGTTTCAGCGCGGTGGAATGTGTGCCAGGAAGACTAGCTAATGGAGGTTAATCATGGATGAATGGATTACCTTTACGATCGATGGTTTGGAGGTGAGGGCGAATAAGGGAGATACTATTCTGAAGGCTGCCCTGGGCAACGGTATTTATATTCCTCATCTCTGCTATCATCCAGATTTGAAACCCTTTGGAGGATGCCGACTATGTGTTGTTGAGATTGAGGGAAGGGGACTCACTATTTCATGTAAAGCGCCAGTTGAGGATGGGATGAGGGTAAGAACAGAAACTCCCGAGGTCAATAATGTGCGCCGTGTTGCGGCAGAGCTGCTCATTGTAAATCACCACGCTGACTGTTTGCGGTGTGCCAAGAACACCAGTTGCAAGCTCCAAGATGCTGCCGCGTACATCGGAATTGAGAAGGGACTTACTCAGCGGCTCAGACCAGTGGTTAAAACCTTTCCAGTTGACGACTCTAACCCCTTCTTTATTCGTGACTTCAACAAGTGTGTGCTTTGCGGTATCTGTGTACGAACTTGCCAAGAAATTCAAGGTCTAGGTGCTATTGACTTCGCTTTCCGTGGCGTTGGTACTAAGATAGCTACCCTTGGGGACAAGCCCATTCTAGAATCCGCGTGCGTGTCCTGTGGCGAATGTGTTGTTCGCTGCCCAGTTGGAGCACTAGTGCCTAGGAACGCTCAGCGCTATACCCACCAGATCAAAACCATTTGCCCTTATTGTGGAGTAGGGTGCGGCATTGAGCTGAATGTTCGAGGAGGCATTGTCGTTGGGGTACAAGGTGATGAGGATAACCCTGTTAATAAAGGCAGATTATGTGTAAAGGGTCGCTTTGGTGTTGTTGAGTTTGTCCATCATCCTGAGAGACTGGCTACCCCGCTTATAAGGAAGAATGGCGAATTGAGACAAGCATCTTGGGACGAAGCTCTGGAATTGGTAGCTAACAGATTGCGTAAATATAGGTCGGATAAGATAGCGGTCATTGCCTCAGCTAAGTGCACCAACGAAGAAAACTATCTTTTACAAAAATTTGCCCGAG
>DAITOK010000011.1:0-39305 GCA_036834125.1 Chloroflexota bacterium
AATAGCACAAGAACCATAGCACCTTGACAAATGGCAGCGTTTTCATACATGCGAGGGGCATTAGCCCCGAAGCAATCTCTGAAGGGGAAATCCTAAATCTCAAGCACCAAATCCTAAACAAATTCAAAAATTAAAGGTCAAAAATCAAAATGACAACTCAAAAAGGCAAAACTTTTTATCTCCGTCCTGTATTTTTTCATTTTGCTTTTTGGTCTTCTTTCTGGGCTTGGGAAACGCCAGCTTCAGCAAAAGTCGCCATTTCAGCTAAGGTTTTCACCGCTGCCTCCACAATCACTATGCCCAACGCTGCCCCGGTTCCCTCGCCAAGGCGCATCTCTAGACTTAGGAGCGGAGTTAATCACAGGTGCTGTAACAATACTTTGTGCCCGCTCTCAGCGGAAAGGTGGGCAGTGATAAGATAATCCTTCAACCCCGGCGCAAGCCCGGCAGCAATAAGCGCAGCAGCCCCTGAAATAAAGCTATCAATGACCACAGGTATGCGATGTGCTGCCGCCCCAAGCATGACCCCCGCTAGCCCGCCAATTTCAAAGCCACCAACTTTGCTTAACACATCTATGGGGTCTCGAGGATCAGGCTTGTTGACATCTAATGCTTTTTGGACCACCTTGACTTTGTGCGCCAGTTGCTCATCATCGAGTCCCTCACCTCGCCCGGTGACCCTTTCTGCCGGTTCGCCTGAATGGCAGCCGCTATGGCACTGCTGGCAGTGGTATTGCCGATACCCATATTTCCAGTGCCTATGATGTCAAGTCCTTTAGCTATCTCAGCCTCTACTACAGCGAGCCCGGACTCGATGGCATTAGCGCCGTTGCCTAGTCATAGCCGGGCCTTTGGTCATATTCTTGGTGCCAAAATCTATCATCTTGCACACGAGATTAGGATGTGGCTTAATGCCCCGACTACGCCTATATCAACCACGACGAGGCGAGCACCGACAAATCGGGCGAGGACATTTATGCCAGCGCCACCGTTGAGGAAGTTAAATACCATCTGTTTCGTAACCTCTTGGGGGTAGAGGGTCACTCCTTCTTCTACCACACCGTGGTCAGCAGCCATGGTAACAATAACTTTATGCTTGAAACCACGAATTAACTTGCCCTTAATGCCAGCTATCTGGATGGATAACTGTTCCAGCCGTCCTAAGCTCCCTCGGGGTTTGGTTAATTCATTCTGTCGAGCTTGGGCGGCTTCTATCGCCTTACTATCCAGAGGATTTATTTGCTTTAATACCTGCGATAAAGAATCGTCCATTATGCTCCTTTCTTATTTCCTTGCTAAGGAACGGCTTAGATAGCGATCCTCGGAGCTAGGATAATGGGAGACGTCCGCTTGGCGTGATAAGGGTGATGGGGAGCTTGTTGATGGGGTGGGGATAGACACAGACTTCGGCGCCGTAAACTTGCTTGATATTCGGCGCGGTAAGGATGTCGGAGGGCTTGCCTTCGGCATGTACTCTTCCCCCATTGAGCATGACCAGCCAGTCGCAGTACTGGGCGGCCAGGTTCAAGTCGTGTAAGGCAATGATGACAGTCAGGTCTTGTTCGCGGCACAAGCTCTTGACTAGATTGAGGATCTCGATTTGATGGTTTATGTCCAAGTTAGCGGTGGGTTCATCGAGAAGCAAAGCCTTGGGTTGTTGGGCTAACGCCCGGGCGATGACGATTCTTTGTCTCTCTCCCCCTGATAACTCGCTTACCTTGCGTTCAGCAAAGGACTCAGTATGCGTGGCGGTCATAGCTTGCCAGGCAATAGCTAGGTCTTTTTTCCCTTCGTAGCGGAGAAGCCCAAGATGAGGCGTGCGACCCAGCAGCACCACTTCGAAGGCTGTGAAAGCTGCGGGCAGAACAGGGCTTTGTGGCACCGTAGCTGCTAATCGAGCCAGTTCCTCACGTTTGATGGTTCTGATATCCCGACCGTCAATGAAAATATGTCCACAAAAAAGGTCTATCACCCGAGTCATGCCCTTGATTAGCGTGGACTTTCCTGAACCATTCGGACCAACTAAACCCAGGATGTGACCGGGCTTTGCCTCTAGGCTGACATCCTCTAGGACTGGTCGGTGGTTGTAGCCTAGACTGACATTGTTTAGTTTAATCATGGCATCTTCCCGTGCTAAAAGAAAACCATGGCCTTTCTTTTTCTCAACAGATAGAGGAAAAATGGCGCGCCACAGAAAGCAGTAATTATGCCCACTGGAATCTCTGTAGGAGGGATTATGCTGCGGGCTAAAGTGTCAGCCAGAATGAGGAAGATGGCACCCACCAGCGTGGACAGAGGGAGCAGAAAACGATGGTCTGGTCCCCAGACAAGCCTTACTATATGAGGCACGAATATGCCCACGAAGCCGATAAGCCCGGTGAAGCAAATGGCTGAGGAAGTCACGAGAGTGGCAGCCACCAGTAGTATTAGTTTGACCTTTTCTACATTGATGCCCAGTTGTTGAGCTTGTTCCTCATCAAGCTGCATAACATTTAGCGGTCGGGCGTGAATCCAGATGACAGTCAATCCCGCTAATACGCACGGGAGGACAATCCAGACCTCAGACCACTTAGTCAGATATAGTCCACCCAGCAGCCAGAATACAATGCCGTGCAATTCCTTACCAGCAATAGTCATGAGATAGGAAGTAAGAGCGGATAGTAGGGCGCTTAACGCTACTCCCGCCAGAATAAGTGTGGTCACAGGCAATGTTTTACCTACCCGAGCTATAAGGTAGACAACCGTGACGGCTCCCATGGCGCCGATGAAGGCAAACAACGGCACAGTTCCAGAAGCTATCCAGGGTAGTGTGAAGTGAGCAAGCATGGCAATGGTCGCTCCTAATCCAGCGCCGGAAGATACACCTAGAAGATAAGGGTCAGCCAAGGGATTGCGGAACAGCCCTTGATAGGTGGCTCCGGCTACTGCCAGCGCCGCTCCTACCAAACCGGCTAGAAGTATGCGTGGCAGCCGGATATCAATGATTATCCTCTGCAGAATTTCCAGGCTGAGCGGCGCGCCGTAAATTTCGGGAGCACTAGGGGAAATATCAACGAAGGGCAATTGTGAAAGAAGCACCTGGAATGTAGTGGCGAACGGAATAGGAACACTGCCCACTGTGGTGGCGAGAATGATCACGGCTATCAGCAGTATAGCCAACCCTAGCAAAGAGTAAACCCGACTTTGCCAGCGGATGCTCAGAGGAATGGCTGGCTGGGTAAAGGCTTCCGCTACAGTCCGTGCCATGCTTAGTACTCGATACCTTCCCGGCTCCCTATGCCCTGAGTATATGGATGTTTCACTTCCTTTATTTCGCTAACCAGGTCTGCCTTTTCTATAATCCTTTCTGTCGCGCCCCGACCGGTTAGGATAAGTTCTAGCTTTTCAGGCTTAATCTCCAGAAGGGAAATGACCTCTTCCTCTTTGAGAAAGCCGTCACGCACTGCAATGTTTATCTCATCCAGAACCAACATATCCCAGGATGGGTCAGAAAAAAGCCCCTTAACGAATTCCAGTCCCTGGTAGCATTGCTGACGAACATCTTCGGGATTCAGCTCTTTATAAAAGTGAGGATGCTTCTTAGCGAAAAGGAAGGTCTTTATCCCCAGCTTTTGCAGGGATTGGTATTCGCCGTCCCCGAACACCTCAGGGTCTTTGAAGAAGGAAACAAAACCAACTTTGAAGCCATGACCAGCAGCACGAACCGCCAGACCGATGGCAGCGGTAGTCTTTCCTTTGCCTTCCCCGGTATAGACCTGAATTAAGCCGTTCTCTTTCGTCTCGTTCTCCTTCACAGCCAGCGAACTGCCGCTTCACTAACTTTCAGGTTCCTCAAACAGCTCGGGATGAATAAAATGAGCGAACCACTGCAAGCCCTTGGGCAGTCGGGGACCAGGACGCTGAACTAAATTATCGTCGCATGTGTAAATTCTGCCCTCTTGGCTGGCGTTAGTGCTGGCAAGCTCGGTAGAATTCAGTGCCCACCCGTATGCCCATTGGCTGGTGATGATTATCTCCGGGTCGCGAGCAAGGATCTCCTCTAACGAGACCACCGGCCAGCCGGTCAGATTTCCGAAGATGTTCACGCCGCCCGCCTTTTCAATTAGTTCGTGAATGAATTCGCCCGAGCCGACGGTGAACAATGGGTCATACCAGACAAGATAGAATACCTTTGGTCTTTGTTCCAGTCCCGAGGTTATGTTAGTTACTGCTTCGATCTGGTTCACCATCTGGGCTGTCAGTGCCTGCGCCTCTATTTCTTTATCGGTTATTTCCGCTATCCTTCTAATGTCATTAACCAAATCGTTCAGGTCAGTAGTCTTGATGCCAAACACTGTGAGCCCTGCCTCTATCATGCTATTAATAATGCCCATAGGAGTACCATGGGCAACCAAAACGAGGTCAGGGTTGAGAGCCAGTATCGCTTCTATGTCCGGGTTGATATATCCACCTACCTTTGTTTTGTTCAGAGCTTCAGGAGGGTAATCGCACCAATCTGTCACCCCCACCACCTTGCCCCCCAGACCCAGGGCAAACAAAATCTCGGTATTAGATGGAGCCAGCGAGATTATTCTTTGCGGCGTTCCGTTAATGGCAACTAGCCTGCCCAAGTCGTCAAAGTAGTAGTTGGGTGGTGTAGGCTCGGTGGGCATACAGGCTGTGAGAGTAAGAGGCAAAATCAGAAGCATTACCAGGAGCCAATTTACGCTTCGCATAACACGTTGCTTAAGAAACCTCATTGGTAAAAGCATTTTCACCTCCTTTATGCAAACTTAGTTGATTTTATACAAGTGCACTTGTTTTATGACATTTTAGACAGTACCCGGTGAAATGTCAAGGGGTCTGGGGGTTATTTTCGAAAAATTTGCGGTCGGTTAGTACTGTGAGCAGCAATGACGGGTAGCTCTTTATCCCCTTCTCAGGTCAACGATCTGGTAATCCAAGTTCTCCTCTTCCAATCTCTGAAGCAGGAACGGAATCTTGTCCTCGCTGCAGGCGACGAACGGCGAAAGTCCGCAGAAAGCTGCTTCTATAGCCGCTTCCCGAACACCATAGATATAGTCGGGTTCCACGCCGACCTGTCTCAATGCAACTAGGGCTTCGGTGCCCAGCGCTGCGACCAGTTTTGCTTTCCTTGCCTCCTGCTTTAACCGGGCAGAATTGGTACGCTTAGAACCTCCGTCCTGCACATTGGGGATTTTACCTATTACTACCTCGGCTGGCTCGAGTTTTATTACGCCTTCAATGTTGCGGATGCCGACATCTTGCCCCTTTTTGGCTGCTGTTACAGTTGTCCCTTTGGCTCCTTCGTTGCCCGATACTTCGGAGGCGAAGAGTAGACCGTCCTTCATATACAGTGATACCCTCTGACCAGCAGCTAGGTCGCTATCGGATATGGCGGCGGTAGTTGATATGTCAGCCACCACTTTGCTTACGGACCAGGCGTAGCTATGCAACTGTCGAGACATCTGTAAAATCCAGTCTACGCCCTCTTTAGTGACCCTGTACCGAGAGCGTCCTTCAGCGATAAGCCAGCCGTCCTTTGTCAGCTCTCTTATGTATTCGGAAACTGCCTGTGAAGTGATGCCCAGTTTCTGAGCGATGTCTTTCTGTTGAATGTTGGGCTGGTGGGCGGCTATTTCCACCATTATCTGGAACTTGCTAGCTAGGTTTTTGCTCTTGAGTATCTGTGCCATGGGCACCATTATACCACTTCCCAGCTAGGGTATTTGGTGCTCAAGTTCACAACCCCCTTTAATTCCCCCTTACCTTAAGGGGGAGTTATGAAAAACTAGGGAGGTAAGCCGCTCATCATTAGGCGGAGAGTCTAGCTAGCCTGACGGAGCGGGCGAGCCCGGCACTCTCGTAACTCCCTTAATCCCCCTTATCTTAAGGGGGAACCACGTTTCCCCCTCTTAAGGTAAGACGGGTTAGGGGAGTTATGAACAGAGCGCTTTCGTCTTGTTATCCCTCTGCTATCGAGAGGGGCTTGTATGAAATTGTGTTGAAAACTATGGATTAGTAAAGCGAACTGGGGCAGGGGACACTCAATATGCACTTATGGCAACGGGGCTGACGGGCGCGGCACACCTTTCTGCCGTGCTCTATGAGGTGGACGTGGAATTGGTACGCCTTGGCAGGTGGCACTTGCTCTTGGAGCAATTCGTGTGCCTTCTCCGGTGAAACGTTGGAGTCAACTAAGCCTAACCGTTTGGCGACTCGGAAAACATGGGTATCTACAGGGATGGATGGCTTCCTCAGGGCGAAAAGCAGAACACAGGCGGCAGTTTTATGTCCTACCCCGGGCAGGCGCATCAGAAAATCCTCAGCCTCAAGCATGCTCTTGGATTTGAGGAAATCGAGAGTGATGTTGCCTTGTTCTTTCTGGATTTGGTGCAGAACCTGCTTTATTCTTGTAGCCTTGATTTGAGCTAACCCCCCACACTTGATGGCTTGGGCAATCTGGTCGGCGGGAGCGGCGGCTACAGCTTCCCAGCTGCCGAAGTGAGATTTGAGAGCGGCAAACGCCCTGTGTGAATTGGAGTCCGAGGTATTCTGAGAGAGAATGGTTCCTATCAATACGTCAACTGCGTCTTCGTCAGCATGCCACTCACGGACTCCATACTCCTTTTCTAATAACTCAATCACTTGTCCAACAGCCACGGCTCAAAAATATCATGTCATGCCCTTGGATGCAAAGATTTGAGGCATTTGCGGCAGCTTGGGTGAATCAGATAAGATAACATCTTCGAAATGGGAGGAAATTATGACACTCGTCGAGAAGATATTGGCTAGAAAGGCTGGCAAGAAAGTTGTCAGACCTGATGAGATTGTGGAAGTGTCTGTGGATCGGGCTATGATACATGATGCGCTGGGTGCCCACACAATTGCCCGGTTCAGAGAACTGGGGGTAAAGAAGGTCTGGGATCCTGCAAAAATAGTGGTGGTGCCCGACCACTATGTGCCCAATAAAGATATTGACACTGCCAAGAAGTGCCTCAACATAAAGAAATTCGTCCTGGAACAGGGCATAGAAAAATACTATGAAGTCGGTAAGGGGGGCATAGCTCATCAGGTGCTGGTGGAGAAGGGTCATGTCTTGCCGGGTATGGTTCTAGTCGGGGTGGATAGTCATACCACGACATCAGGTGTAGCAGGGGCTTTTGCCACAGGGATTGGTGTTGATGAGATGGCTGTTGTATTCAAGACAGGCAGGCTTTGGGAAAGAGTTCCCGGCACGATCAGAGTCAAAGTTGAGGGCAGGCTCAAGCCGCCTATTATGTCCAAGGATCTGATGCTTCTCATTTTGAAAAAACTGGGCGTAAGTGGAGCCTTGTTTAAGTCCTTGCAATTTACAGGCTCGGCCATAGAGGACATGAGCATCGAAAGTCGCATGGTTTTGACCAACATGGCAATCGAGTCAGGTGCCACCAATGGCATCATCGAGCCTGACCAGAAGTTAGTGGATTATCTCAAAGCCAGGACGAACGAGCCATTCGAGGTTGTTCGAAGTGACCCCGATGACGAGTACGCTCAAACACTGGAGTTTCAGGCCGATGATATTAAGGAGCCTCTGGTGGCAGTGCCACCCAAACCGTCTAATGCTGTGGGAGTCAGTGAGGTCGAGGGAACCAGGGTTGATCAAGCATTCATCGGCTCATGCACCAACGGTCGCCTGGAAGACCTCAGGATTGCCGCCAAGATACTTAAAGGTCGGAAGGTGGATAAGCTTACCAAAGTCATTGTCATACCAGCCTCGCAGGAAGTTTACAAGGCTGCTTTAGCTGAGGGATTGATAGTCACATTTGTGGAGGCTGGGGCTGTGGTTGGACCGCCCACGTGTGGTCCGTGTATGGAGGCGCATATGGGGATACTGGGACCAGACGAGGTTTGCATAAGCACAGCCAATCGTAATTTCCAGGGACGAGTGGGAGATGTGACAGCTAAGATTTATCTGGCGTCACCAGCGACTGTAGCCGCCTCAGCACTGAAGGGCAAAATAAGTGACCCGAGGGAGTTTTTCTAGGAGGAAAGATGGAAATTAGAGGGCGAGTCTGGAAATTTGGCAAGGATGTGGACACCGATGAGCTTTTTGCTGGCAGGTTCATTATGGGTGGCGATGAAACAAACAGAGCAAAGTATCAGGAATTTATCGCTGGTAGTGGGCTGAGCGATGTCGGACAGCGGGAGAACGTGCCTGAGGGCTTCCTGACTGGGGTTGCCCAGGGGGACATCATAGTTGCCGAGGAAAACTTTGGCATCGGTTCTAGTCGGCAGCAAGCTGCTGAGACCTTGAAGTTCAAGGGTGTTCAGGCTGTAGTTGCCGATTCCGTCCACAGGATATTCTTCAGGAATTTCTGGAACCTGGGCTGCCCAGCTATAGATTTACCGGGAGTTTCTGCCCACTTTGAGACAGGGCAGAAGATGCTGATTGACCTGAGGCAGGGGATCATCAAGAACCTCACCACTGGCAAGCAATTTGAGTTTCGTCTGATAATTCCACCCTGGTTCATAGATATGGTGGAGGCTGGGGGACTGATTCCGTATCATAAATCCCTGGGGGGAAACCCTAAATCTTGAGCGGTCTTTCCTGGTTTTATCAGATATACTTAATCACACGGTCATGACAAAAAGGCTCTCCCTCGATAGGAGAGAGAATTAAGATGGTTTACATATTTAACTACTGTACACATTTCCGAAATTTGTGGTAGTGTATCCTATAGTGGTGTGATGTACAGAGTGGTTTGGGATATGGACCCGGGTGTTGATGATGCTCTGGCTCTGATTTTGGCTTTGAGGTCGCCAGAAATACAAATTTTGGGCATCATGACTGTAGCTGGCAATGCTCCCCTGGAAATGACCAGTGCCAATGCACGCCGCATATTGGAATACCTGAATGCTGAAGATATCACGGTAGCGGCTGGCGCAGCTAATCCGCTCAGCCATCCGTTGGAGGATGCTCTGAGTTACCATGGTCCGGATGGGTTGGGTAATTGTGATTTGCCCCCGTCTACGTTGCCATTGCATCCGTCCAAAGCTTGGGATTTCTTGGCTCGAACAGCATCGGAAGCTCGCGGTGTTACTCTCTTAGCCACGGGACCATTAACTAACATAGCTCATGCTTTTAAGAGGCATCGCGAGTTGCCGAGGCTTTTGTCCAAGCTGGTTCTCATGGGAGGTGCCTACAGGCTTACGCCCTATGGCGAAGGTAATCGCACTCCTTATGCTGAGTTCAATATCTGGCAAGACCCAGATGCTGCTCATATAGTGTTCAACTCTGGAGCAGACATTTTTGCTGTGGGGTTGGATGTAACTATGAACCCTGAAGCATGTCTAACCAGCGAGCATCTAAAGCAAATCAAAGCTAGCAATGCACCAGCCGCTCGCCTGGCTGCTCAGCTGCTAGAATACGAGATAAAACACCACGGATGCTGCAGGATGCATGACCCTCTAGCTTTAGCAGTGCTGCTGGATCCTTCTCTGTTTGATTTCAAACTGGCAAGGATAGACGTAGTTAAAGGATATGGCTGGGATAGGGGGGTGACCCACATCTTGTCCACTGAGAGCCGTCAGCCAATCACTGGCGGCTTTCAGCCGGTACATATAGCTTCGAGTGTGGATGGACCACGCTTCATAAAGCTATTTCTCTCACGGATACTGGGGGAGTGACGTGGCTAGTCTGGTAGTCTGTGGCGCCATAAACTGGGATGTTAGCTGCTTTGTGCAGCATCTCCCGGTTCCTGGTGAAGAAGTTACTACGAAGCATATCAGTCGTGTCTCCGGTGGAACCGGGGGCAATGTGGCTGTGGCAGCGGCACGGATTCTAGGGGCGAAAGAAGTTGCTCTGATAGGGGCTCTAGGCGCAGACGGCATCGCTCGACAGCAAATCGCTATCCTTGAGAAGGAAGGGGTCATCACCACAGGGATTCGTCAGATTACAGGAGAGGAGTCAGGGCAGGCTTACATCCTGATTGATGAGAGAGGAGAGAATGTTATCGCCAGTTATCTGGGGGCAAACGCCAGGCTGTCTCGGGAGCACTTGAATAAAAAGCAGGTGAAGCAGCAACTTGAAGAATGTCGGGGCATCGCCCTCACCGACCCACCTTTAGAAGTGGCTCGGGAACTGATAGCTCTGGCAGAACGGCGCAGCATTCCTGTATTGTGGGATCCGGGAATACTCATAAACTTGGATCGAGAAGCATTGCTCTCCTTGGCTAAAGAGGTAAACGTGCTCTTCCTGAATGAAACGGAGGCAGATGCTTTGCTGGGAGCTTCGGCGGTAAATACAAGGTTACAACGATTGCAAAAGCTGGGATTCGAGAATCGTGTCGTGCTTAAGCTGGGTGCCCAAGGAGCAGTCATGCTTGAACTGGCTAGTGGTAGAATAACCCAGGTACCAAGCCTGCCGCTTGAGAAACTGGGACTGAAAGTGGTCAATACTGTAGGCTGTGGAGATGTCTTTGCCGGGGTCTTTGCTGCTTATTATGTCTTAGGGAATAGCTTGAAGCAATCGCTGCTCATGGCTAGCGCCGCTGCTGGTATAAACGCCAATCGACCGGAGACTAGAGGTAGTCCTAGCAGACTCAGTCTGGAACAAATAGTAGACCGCGCTAAGAAGCTAGGCTTTGCAGTTCAAGAGCACAAGCTGGTTTGAGAAAAGTGTTTCTTTATCGGTTCCTCTACCGAGAATTTTCATCTGCTATTTCGCCCCATATCCCCTCGTTGTGAAATTCTACGAGTTTGGTCAGTGTTATCTGGTTGTTCAGGGGCTTTTCACTGCGGGCAAATACTCTTATATAGTTGCCGGTCAGCCCTGAGTATATGCCGCTGCCAAGGCTGGTCTCCTTCTCCCATAGCACCGGCATAGTCTGCCCCAGGAACTGCTCGCAGAAGCGGCGCCGAGAAATCCTGGCTAGCTCTAGCATGCGCTGGTTACGCTCCTCTTTAACCTTATCTTTTATCTGCGCGGGCATATTGGCGGCGGCTGTTTCCGGGCGGGGTGAGAATGGGAAGACATGAATGTTGGCGAAACCGGCTTTTTGGCAAAACGAGTAGCTCTGTTCAAACTCAGCATTGGTTTCCCCGGGAAAGCCGACCATGATGTCAGTGGTGATGGCAACGTCGGGTATCTTCTCCTTAATCAAATTCAGTGCTTTCTGATATTTCTCTAGTGAGTGATTTCTTCTCATTCTTCGCAGTACTTCTTCACTGCCACTTTGCAGCGCTAGGTGAACATGTCGGCAAAGACGTTCGTCCTTCCATAAAACCAGGAGCCCAGGAGATATTTCTGAGGGCTGCAAAGAGGAAAGTCGTAATCTTTCAATACGTGTGTTATCAAGAATAAGCTGAATTAGTTTTTTGAGATCAATGCCATCGTCTTGATAGCTGCCAACTTTTGTCCCGGTGAGAACAACTTCCTTGTAGCCGAGGGCGACTTTTTGTCTAATCTCCTGCACTATCCGGGAAGCAGGCAAAGAGTATTCACGTGGTCTGACCTTGGGCACAATGCAGTAGGTGCAATGACCGTAGCAGCCATCCTGAATTTTTATCAGGCTACGAGTCCTAATGGTGGCACTCGTGGTGGCTGGTTCATTGTAGTGGCAGTGATATAAACGGGTTTTCTCAAAAACGAAAGAGGATACCGATGCTGATAAGCTCGTCACGATGGCAAGCAGGTTCTCTTTCTCTTGATTATCAACCACGACATCAGCAAGTTCAGCTAGCTCTTGAGGATTTCTCTGGGCATAGCACCCAGTGGCGATAATTAAAGCTTGGGGATTTCTGCGCCGCGCCACTCTCAGCCAGTGCCGTGACTTGCGGTCAGCGATATGGGTGACTGTGCAGGTATTGGCGATGTAGATATCGGCCACGTCGTTGGGGGATGAAATTTCAAATCCCGATTGGCTAAATTGGCTGACCAAAGCTTCTGTCTCAGCTTGGTTGAGCTTGCATCCCAGCGTATAGAAGGCTACTTTCATCGAATTGGATTATATTTATTGCTTGGCTGATTGGCAAATTGTGGCCTGCGAACGGATTTTGTCTAAAGCTCAAAGCAGCGTGGGTTTGCTTGGTTTCGATAAATCGGGCTGGCAACGACATTTTGTTAAAGTCTTTTCTGTGGTATATTTAGCGATTCTAATCAAAGCATCACGAAGGTGTGAAATTGAACAAACGAACTCGATGGAAAAGCTTGCCGCCTGTGCTTGATGAGTATGTAAAAGCTTCTGGGCTTCCTCACATAATCGCCCAACTGCTTTATAACCGTGGTGTTGAAACAAAGGATATCGAATCTTTCTTAGCTGCTGACCACAGACTAGTAGGGAATCCCTTTTTACTTCCCGATATTGTGAAAGTGGTCAGTAGAATCTACAAAGCTTTGCTTTCTCGAGAGAAAATTGCTGTTTATGGCGATTTCGACGTTGACGGCGTAGCTGCTACAGTTACTCTGGTTGAGGGCTTATCGTGGCTTGGTGGAGATGTTATTGCCTATATACCAGACCGTGTCAGTGAAGGGCATGGGTTGAAGATTTCAGCACTGGAAAAACTCCGAGCTCAAGGAGCTCGTGTGGTCATCACTGTAGATTGTGGTGTAACTGACCTCGCCGAGGCGAAAAAGGCTCAGGAAATGGGGATTGATCTTATAATTACCGACCATCACATCCCACTAGAAACTTTGCCTGAAGCCGTGGCTGTACTGAACCCCAAGCGGAAGGATTCAATTTATCCTTTTGCTGACTTGTCTGGAGGTGGCGTTGTCTTTAAGCTTCTGCAAGCGATATTTCACAAGGACAGGCGAGAGCAGTGGCTAACTAGATTGCTGGATTTGGTGGCTTTGGCTACCGTTACCGATTTAGTCTCAGTTGTTGGTGAAAATCGCTACTTAGTGAAAGAAGGATTGAAGCAACTTAATGATACTCCTCACGTAGGAATTCAGGAATTAGTTAAAGTGGCTGGGCTAAAGCTGGGTGAAATTGATACCGATGATATATCTTGGATACTGGGACCTCGCCTCAACGCTGCCAGTAGGATGAACAATGCCTCCACCAGCTATCAATTACTCATCACTCAGTCTCCAGAGGAAGCTCGCACTTTGGCTCTGGAACTGGAGGAAAAAAATGCTGAACGACAAAAGTTATCTAACGAGGTATTAAGTCGAGCCAAAGAAAAACTAGCCACTAAAGTACATCTGCCCTTACTAATAGATAGTGATGAGGGTTATTCCATTGGTGTTATCGGGGTTGTTGCTGGCAGATTAGTAGACGAGTTTCATAAGCCTGCCGTCATAATCAATATCGGGCGAGAAATATGTCATGGTAGCTGTCGCAGCATAGCTGAGTTTGATGTTGTGTCTGCTTTAACAAAATGTCAGGACTTACTTATCACTTTTGGTGGTCATCCCTTGGCTGCAGGTTTCACGGTGGCACACCAAAATCTGGCTCAATTAGAGCAAAGGTTTGCGAGCTTAGCTGTCGAGCAATTAGGTCATCTCGACCTGCGCCCGGAACTGACGGTTGATGCTGAGGTGCCCTTATCTGTTTTCAGTGGGGAAACCTTCAATCTTATTCAAAAACTACGCCCTTTTGGTTATGCCAATCCAGAGCCGATTTTTCTCACCCGGCGGGTTGAAGTGGTTGAGTGCCGTAACTTTGGCAACCAAGGTGAGTGGCTGAGATTCAAACTCAGGCAAGGGAATGTAACCTGGCAAGCGGTGGATTTTGAGTCGCAGAAGAAACCAGAGGAAGTTCCCCATTTTATAGACATTGTGTATAAGGTGGAAAAAAGCCATTGGAACGGGGAAGAGGTGCTGAGTCTTAATCTCCTGGATTTCGCTCCCACTGGGTCGCGTTAGCAGGTGCAGCCGCGGAAACCTGTTTTCGAAACCTGTACATTTTGAAAATAAACCAGGGCAAGAAAATCAGGATGAAAGCAAAGTCAACGACTTGCGGGTTGTCGAGCCCCCAGAACAGTATTGCAGTTGCGTCACGACCGTAGCGAAGAAATCTCAAAGCTAAATCACCAACGGCATAAATGGAAAAACCAAAGAACACGAGACTGCCGGCGGGTTTGAATTTGTCTCGAAAATGCCACACCAGGGCAAAAACTATCAGATTCCACAGTGCGTGATAAAGCTGGGTGGGGTGTACCGGAGTATTCAGCAAACGAGCAGCACTATTGGGATGGGTGTAGTTGACTGCCCAGGGCAAATCTGGAGCAGGAACACCATGGCAGCAGCCGTTCAAGAGGCAACCGATCCTGCCTATTGCCAAGGCTAAAGGTGCCCCCACGATAAAAGCATCGCCTATAGTAAGTAGCATAGAGAATGGCATTCTGGTCACCCCCATGTAGATCAATGCTGCCACAACAATGCCCACAATCATGCCCATCTGCTCCAACCCAGCTAGTCCAATGATCTTTCGCGGGTCTGCGACAAAATCCTCCCAGTAGTAGATTACGTAGGCTAGTCGCCCTCCAACAATGCCGCCAACGATGCCGGACAGGAAAATACTGTAAATATCACGTGGGATGTTTAGCCTTTTTGCCTCTCGAGGCATAATGACTAACAACGATACGACCCCTAGGGCTACCATAATCCCGTACCACCGTATTTCGTGTGAGCCAATGGTAAAAACTACCGGGTCTATACCTATAGTGAGCATTTATCCTGTTCCTCCTAATCTAAGAGAAAATGGCGTCAACAAATGTCCTGGCATCAAAAGGAGCCATGTCATCTAGTTTTTCACCAGTGCCAATATAGGAAATCGGGATGTTCAATTGGTCGCAGATGGCAAATACTATGCCGCCTTTAGCTGTGCCATCCAGCTTAGCCAGGAAGATATCGGTGACATCCACAGCTTCGGTGAAATATCTCGCCTGTGCCAAACCGTTTTGTCCTGTGGTGGCATCCATCACCAGCAAGACTTGATGTGGGGCAGAAGCATCATGCTTAGCTACCACTCTCCTAATTTTCTTGAGTTCTTCCATGAGATTGAACTTGGTATGAAGGCGACCAGCGGTATCAATGATCACAGCATGAGCATGGCGACTATAGCCAGCCTGAACAGCATCGTAGGCTACTGCGCCTGGGTCGCCGCCGGGTTGGTGAGCGATAACTTCGGCGTTTGCCCTTTTACCCCAGTGTTTAAGTTGCTCGATAGCTGCAGCTCGAAAAGTATCAGCTGCTGCTAGGATAACGGTCTTTCCTTGTGAGGTGAAGCTGTAAGCTAGCTTGGCGATGCTCGTCGTTTTGCCGGAACCGTTTACGCCCACTACCAGGATCACTAAAGGGGATTGTTTGTCGGAATGAACTTGGGGTTCAGAGCGGCTGGAAGCGAAACGTAGTGACGAAGGAGCTCTTAGTAAGCTTATCATCTCTTGTTTTAAAGCTTCTCGTATCTGAGAAACGTCAGAAAGCTTATCTGTTTTGACCCGCTCCCTGACTTTGCTCAGTAGTTTGTTTGTGGTTTCCACACCTACATCAGCCGAGATGAGCAGTTCTTCCAGCTCTCCCCAGACCTCGTCCCCCAGGGAACTGCGGGCGAAGACGTTGGCTATTCTGCCGAACCAGGTTTCTTTGCTCCGCCTTATGCCTAGCTCTGTTTTCTTGAATAAATCAAACAAGCTGCCTCCGTTGGCAAGTGCGCCTCATATAATAGCACAGGTGCCGCTGACTCTAACGGACAGGCTCTTGACTTTGGGCTGGGGATGACGTGGGTTCTTTTCTTATGAACAAAAGTGGGTATACGATGTCGCTGAGACAGCAGGGGAGCCACACCGCCAGGAATAAAATCAGGAAGATGAAAGGAAGCAAGGGAAGCCAGTTGTCAGCCGTGCCATACGCTGTAATGTAGAACAAAGATGCCCAGGTACTTATTAATACATGTCCGAAGTGCGGGATTTTAGTCGTCTGTTTCCAGAAGCCGATGGCAATGCCTGCCAGCACCACAAGATTTATCCACCAGTGCTCGATAAAAGGCACATGAAATTCCATCTTGGCGTGGAGCAAAAGTCCGCCCAGATAAGGGATGAAGGCGTCGCTTATGGTGGCGATGCCGATTGAGCCGGTCCAGCCAATCAGAATCACCATCCAAAATTTGCCCTTCTTGTATCTCGTATACATAGCGGCGGTGACCAAAGCGCTCAGCAATACATGGAGCGGGTGCAGAGTGTGAAAGATGGTTTCGGAAATGTGGTAAGGAACGTTGCCGAGAACTACTACGACCATAATGATAATACCAGTGACAGCACCTAGGGCTGTAAATGGTATGTGCTCTTTGAGTTCGTGTGCTATTCGCTTGACCATTTTTGCTTTCCTGGCTGAGGTTGTTTTCTATAGCACCGAGAACACAGTCCGGAGAACTCAGAAAGGTGATACTGGGTGTAGAAGCCCAGATTGCGAGCGAATGTGTTTTCTTCTTGACATAATCTTTGGTCAGTGAATTCTCGAATAGCTCCGCAGTGCTGGCAGACCATAAAACGATGGCAGCCTTGGGCGGCCTCCAGACTGCACTTGACAAACCCACCGCTGGACAACAGTTTGTGAGCGAGATTAAGGCGACAAAGCAAGTCGAGTGTGCGATAGATCGTGACGTGGTTCAGGTGTTTGCCCTGTCGCTGCAAGACTCTCTGGATATCGTAAGGCGAGAGCGGTTTCTTGCTTTGTTGCAGCACCTCCAGCACCAGCCTTCGGGGTCTGGTTGCCTTGTATCCCTGGGCCCGCAAGATCCAGGTGGAATCTTGAATCACAGCGGCATTTTACCTGGTTCCGCTGCGAAATGCAACATTATTGCAATTAAGCTTGAAAGTGCTTGGTTAACTAGGCAGTTCTGCCGCCGGAAGAGACCAGTTCCCTGAGCAGTATTATGGCGGCTTCCTTATCCAGGGGCTGGTTATTGTTGCCGCACTTGGGCGATTGCACGCAGGCCGGGCAGCTATCAAGACAGGGACATTCCTGCACGGCTTTGAGAGTGACCTGCCAGAGATCGGCTATTATCTCGAATCCCTTCTCGGCAATGCCGATGCCACCAGGGTGGGCGTCGTAGATGAAAATTTGTGCCTTGCCCGTATCGGGATGCAGAGGAGTCGAAACGCCGCCAATGTCGTTGCGGTCGCACAGGGCGAATAGGGGAAGAATAGCAATGGCAGCGTGTTCGCAGGCGTGCAAACCGCCATGGAAATCTAGCCCTGCAGCGATTATCCTGTCAATCGCCTTCTGCGGCAAATCAAACCATAAGGCTTTAGTGGGGAAGTTTTGCGGGGGCAAGTCCAGAGGCTCCTGCGTGATGACCTCTTCGGTGAACTGCTTCAATCTCTTGAATCCCACTACGGAGGTCGTGACATCAACATCTCCAAAGCAGACCTTTACCCCATGACATTCCTTCTGCTTGAGGAGCTTTGTGATGCGGGTATCGGTTACTTCCATGGTCTGGGTATAGTAGTCCACGGATGTCGGTTCTGCCCAGGCGATGCGCCGAGCTAAGTCGAGCTCGGTAACCAGATAGGAGTCCCCTTGATGGAGATAGATAGCGCCGGGATGGATCTGAAAGAAAGCTACGCTGGCTTCCACAGTCTCTAGCAGAGAACCTTCGCGGCTGTCAATGACGGCGTAATTCTGACCTGAAGTTGACCTGATGTTTATATCCTGAGCGGGATAGAAAATAGAAGGTGCAAGATGCCATCTATCGTACCGTCTTTTCAACATGCCTTCTCGTTCCAGCTCGGTTAGCATAGCGTTGAGAACTGGACCGAACAATCTTTCATCTTCCTTATCCAGAGGTTTTTCCCAGGCGGCGCAAATGAGATGTGGCTTCAGGATATAGGGGTTGTCGGGGTTGATGATGGCGTTGTCGAAGTTCTTGCTGAAGAAGAAATCGGGATTGCGCATGAGGTATTGATCGAGGGGATTTTCTTGGGCGATAAGGAAGCTCAAAGAGCTATGGGTGCTTCGTCCGCTGCGGCCAGCTTGCTGCCAGGCGCTGGCAATACTGCCGGGATAACCAGCGAGCACCGTAGCATCCAGATCGCCGATGTTTATGCCCAGCTCCAGAGCAGTTGTGGCGACCAGACCTAGAAGCTCATCGTTGAAGAACTGGCGCTCAATGCGGCGTCTATCCTCAGGCAGATACCCCGCCCGATAAGGACTGATCTTGTCCTTGAGAGAAGATGAAAGCTGTTCCTGAGCATAGATATAGATAAGTTCCGTGAGCTTGCGCGTGCGAGCAAATACTAGACTGCGGATTTCTTTGTGGACAAGCTCTCGCAGAAGATAAGCTGCCTCGCTGTTTGGGCTGCGGCGAGCATTGTGAGCCTCGTCAAGGAAAGGCGGATTCCAGAAAACAAAGTACTTCTCTCCATGCGGCGAGCCATCTTCAACGACAGCTTCGCAGGGCAAGCCCACAAGATCCTGGGCATGCTCTTGAGGATTGGCGATGGTGGCTGAGCAGCAGACGAACTGCGGGTTGGAGCCGCAAAAGGCGCACAACCGTCTCAGCCGTCGAATAACATTGGCGACATGTGAGCCAAAAACACCGCGATAAATATGGGCTTCATCTATCACGACGTATCTGAGATTGCGGAACAGCTTGGACCACGACTGATGGTTGGGCAAAATGCCCAGGTGAAGCATGTCCGGGTTGGTGAGCACCACTCTGGCTTCCTTTCGTATATTAGCCCTCTCTTCCTGTGGAGTGTCGCCATCAAAAGTTGCCACAGCTTTGGGTGAGAATGCTTCTTGGCGGCTCTTTCCGCCTCTGACCGGCAAAAGGCTAACGAGTTCCCTGAGGCTGCGCAGTTGGTCTTGGGCAAGAGCTTTGGTAGGGAAGATATAAAGAGCACGGCTATTCTTGTCGTGCAGCAGCGCCTGCAGGGTCGCCAGTTGATAACACAGAGTCTTACCGCTGGCAGCCGGTGTGGCGATCATAACGTTTTTGCCAGCGAGGATGGCATTCAAGGCTTGGGCTTGGTGGCTATAAAGGGCAGAGATGCCCAGTGACTGCAGACACGCCTGCAAGCTGGGGTGAAGGGGAATATCTAGGTTGCCGAAGACAGCTTCTTTAGCCGGGATGCGCTCGATATGGACAGCTTGCTGGCGATAATCGGGCGAGGTAAGAAGATGGTGGAGAAATACCGCAGCATCCATAAATGCTAACTCCAGAAAATTGAATGCCAGTCTCGCGAATGCCTGTGAAAGTGCCACGCCTTGCCCGTGTCAGGGCACAGTTTCTATTTGCGAACTCAGTATCTCCACCTCAGGATAGTTCTGGGCTATGAACCTGACCACATTGGCTAGAATTTCGTCGGCATGGCTTTTGTGGTTACTGACGCAGGCTACACCCAGTGTAGCCAGTTGCCACAGGCTTTGATTATCCACCTCCGCTACCGAAACATTGTACTTATTCCGAATCCGCGTGATGATAGATTGAATTACCTGCCTCTTGCCTTTGAGGGAGTGGTTTTCGGGCAGTCGAAGCTCAATCTGACAGACACTGACGTGCATCGTTCTGTTTTCCTCCAGTCTGCTCTTCTGTGCACAGCTCAAGTGAGAGTCATAGTCCCTTCTTAATGATATAGGATACGAGGTCAGCCAGGCGGCAACTGTAGCCCCACTCGTTATCATACCAGGCTAGCACCTTTATCAAATTACCATCAATGACCATGGTGCTGAGGGCATCGAAGATAGCGCTGGCGGGATTGCCCTTGAAATCCGAGCTCACCAGTGGCTCGTCGCAGTATTCTAGGATTCCCTTGAGCTCGCCCTCGGCAGCCTTGCGAAAAGCAGCGTTGATTTCCTCAACACTCACCTTTCGCTTTAAATCAGCCACAAAGTCCACAACGGACACCACTGAAGTGGGCACTCTAAGGGCGATGCCATGTAGCTTTCCCTGGAGCTCAGGGATGACTATGCCCACCACCTTGGCTGCGCCGGTGGTTGTAGGGATGATGTTGGTGGCAGCAGCCCTGGCTCGCCGTAGGTCGTGATGAAACACGTCCAGTATTCGCTGGTCATTGGTATAGGCATGGACTGTGGTCATTAACCCGTGAACGACGCCGAAGTTTTGATGAAGGACCTTGACCACCGGGGCGATGCAGTTAGTGGTACAAGAACCGTTAGAGATAATGCGATGTCTCTTTGGGTCATACTGGTCTTCGTTGACCCCCAAGACCAAGGAAACGTCTTCTTCTTCGGCTGGTGCCGAGATGATGACCTTCCTGGCGCCGCCTTGAAGATGAGCCGCAGCCTTGCTGGCTTTGGTGAAGAGCCCCGTGGACTCAATGACAATGTCCACACCATAGTCTTGCCAGGGGATTTTCGCCGGGTCACGCTCAGCCAGGACCTTTATCTTCTGACCGTCTACTATGATGCTATCGTCTTTAGCTTCCACCTTACCGGGATAGATGCCATAGTTGCTATCATACTTGAAAAGATGGGCATTGGTTTTAGCATCGGTAAGGTCATTCACCGCCGCTACCTCTGCCTTGCTGCCACAGCGCTGGATAATCGCCTTCAAAGCTAATCGCCCGATACGCCCGAAGCCGTTGATTCCTACTTTTGTTGCCATTCCTTACCTCCTCTTTATTTAATCCTTCGGCAAGTATACAGAAGCACCGCTCATGCTAATATTACTGACCTTATCCTCGTTCATCAACAGTTTGAGATGGGCGATGGTCTCGGTGACAGCCATGCGCTTATCCCAGACTGGCAAATCCCGGAAGGAAACGCCTCCTTGGTCAGTCATCCAGGGTATTTGCTGGGCTATCTCGTAGGCTGTCCTCAAACCATTGTGCAGGCATCTCAGTATAGCTCTCTGCCTTTCTTTGTGATGCTCAAGTATCTTGTCTATCCTCAGCCCTATGGCATTGAACACCGGTCCATGCCCGGGAAGAACGAAACGGGCAGTCAGGTTCCGTAGTTTTTCCAGAGAAGCGATGTAGTCGCCCAGAGGGTTGTCGCCCGACTGCGGATTAAAGCCAACGTGGGGGGTGGTTTCGTACAGGACGTGGTCTCCCGTGATGATAAATTTACCAGTTCTCTCATAAAGGCAGATATGACCCGGCGTATGCCCGGGCGTCCATAACACCTTCAATTCGAAAGAATCGTTGGAAATTACGTCACCATCTTGTAGTTTGGCATCAGGCATATCCGGGGTGACATACTGATTCATCCAGAGGGAAGCCTCTTTCAACTGAGGTAATTCGTTCTCAGGAACTCCATTCTGTTGCAGTATTTCTTCAATCTTTTTGACCAGATTGGCGAAATCTTTATACCTGGGAAAAACAAATTCAGCGTCAAGCCCGTGGATGGCGACCTGAGCGCCGCAGATTTGCTTTATCTTGGCTGTCAGACCATAGTGGTCAGGGTGAATATGAGTGATCACCACCTGCTTGATGTCGCGAAGTTTGAGGTTGGCTGCTCTCAATCCCTCCTGGAGAGCCCAGAGAGATTCCTGGCTGTCCCAACCAGCATCCACTAATATATGACCGTTGCCGCCTTCAATCACGTAGACATTGGTAGGCCATGACCTGTTGCCAGGACTGGGTGTTTTTAGCTGATGAACGCCATTCAGTACTTTCATTCTTTCGTTACTCCAACATTATACAATGCTCTCTTGCGGGCATATCGTGCCTTCTCGCCTAGTTCCTCCTCTATCCTGAGCAGGCGATTGTATTTAGCTAGTCTTTCGCTGCGGCAGGGGGCGCCGGCTTTGATAAAACTGGCATTTGCCGCTACGGCGAGGTCAGCAATGGTTGTGTCCTCGGTCTCCCCAGACCTGTGGCTGATGATGGTTGTCCAGCCGACTTGATGAGCTTTTCTGATGACAGCCAGAGTTTCACTGAGAGTGCCTATTTGGTTGAGCTTGATGAGGATGGAATTCGAAGCCTTTCGGGCGATGCCCTTTTTCAAGCGCTTCATGTTGGTAGCATAAAGGTCGTCGCCCACGATCTGAATTTGCTTTCCTAATCGAGCAGTGAGTAGTGACCAGCTTGCCCAGTCATCCTCAGCCAGTCCATCCTCGAGGCTGACTATAGGGTAATCAGAGACCAATTGGACATAATACTCAATCATCTCCTGGGAACTGAGTGCTACTCCTTCTCGCGCAAGGATATATTTGCTGTCTTGATAGAAGGTGCTGGCTGCTGGGTCCAGGGCAATGAAAATATCCCAGCCTGCTTTATAGCCCGCCAGATCAATAGCTGCCAGTATCAACTCCAGCGCATCCCTGTTGGAAGAGAGCTGGGGAGCAAAGCCCCCTTCGTCTCCGACATTGGTGCTCAGCCTTCTATCTTCCAGCACTTTGCGCAGTGAATGGTACACCTCGCTGCTCATCTGCATAGCTTTGTGGAAGTTGGAAGCGCCCAGTGGCACGATCATAAATTCCTGAAAATCAACGGAGTTCGAGGCATGCTTGCCGCCATTGAGGATATTCAACATTGGGACGGGTAATTGGCTGGCGTCTGCTCCACCCAGGTAACGATACAGGGGCATGCCCTGGAAGCTAGCAGCCGCTTTAGCTACAGCCAGCGAGGCTGCCAGTATGGCATTAGCGCCCAGACGCGACTTATTTGGGGTGCCATCCAGCTCAATCAATCGCTGGTCAATAGCTTCCTGCTCCAGGGCTGATATGCCAACTATCTCCGAGGCAATTTCCTCATTAACGTGTCCCACAGCCTTCAGAACGCCCAATCCTCTATATCTTCTCTTATCGCCATCTCGAAGCTCCACAGCCTCGTATTTCCCGGTGCTCGCCCCAGAGGGAACAGCAGCCACAGCGGTGGTTCCCTCAGATAGCAGGACTTCTGCCTCAACGGTGGGGTTGCCTCGCGAATCCAGAATCTCTCTGGCTCTTATGCTCTTGATAGTTGCCTTTTTGTTTATGGTCATAGCGGACGCCTTTTGAGTCTTGAAACGCTTGTAAGTCATTGCGAATCCCGATACGGTTGAGATGTAACGGTCTCTTTGTCTTTGCATCTTTTGGCTAGCGAGATAGCCTTCTCGACCGCTTCCACAGCGTTCCTGACTCGGACTATGGAATTGTCTTCACGCTTATCACGCGACAGCGACCAGGTATTCACGCCGATGACGGGAATGCTGCTTTTCAGTGCATAAGCGATCTCGCTCAGCGTGCCATACCCTCCGCCGATGGCAATCACCGCTTGCGCCGATTTCGCAACTATCGCATTTCTAGCTTCACCCAAGCCGGTAACTATAGGGATGTCCACCCACGGATTGGCTTGGCTAGCGTCATTTCCGGGCAGAATGCCTATCGTCAAGCCGCCTTTGGACTTAGCGCCGCGACAGACCGCTTCCATGACCCCGGTCAAGCCACCGCATATTACGGTCACACCTCGTTCGGCTAACAGTTCGCCTACGGTTTCTGCTACCTTGGCTTCTTCGTGGGAGCAGGCTGAATTTCCGATGACGGCGACAATCATTTGGCGGATACTATCTTAGCACACTGTACCGGTCCGAGCGAGCGATATTGTGATGTGATTTGGTGTTGCTATGAAAAGTACGGCGGTTCTAATTTGGTGGGAGCAAGGTTACTCAGTAGTTACTCCTCTTCCCTCAATTTTAGGAGCCGTATATTGGTGGTCTTTTCTATCCGACCATACTCCAGGACCTGGTCAATCAGTTTCTTGTCCCACAGCCCTTCCTCAACAACTCTTGCCAGCGCAGCAGTGTCCAGCTCTGAGACCTCCAGCCACTTGCCAGCCTGTATTATGGCTTCATCCAGTTCTTCGCGCTCCGGCTGACCTTTACGGGGGAACTTAAGCTTTTCGTCAAACCTGATTCTAGCCTGATGTCTGCTTCCTCTGACCACTGTCACGCCCTGCTTTTCGGCGTACTTGAGCAAAGCCTGTTTTACCTTCTCTATCTCCTCGCCTATTTCATCTGCTTTCTGCTTAAGCTCGGCGTACTTGTTGACCAGTACCACTCCCGGCTCGTTCAGATATTCGTCGGGTGGCAGCGTTTCTACCAGGTAGAAATGCTTTCTGGTCGGGCACAGGTCACCATACTCACACCATTCACAATACTGAGATTCTCTGGGTGGAAACTCTCGGGTAGCCTCTATCTCATCGATCAAATTGATTGTTTCCCGCGTGAGATCATCAATGTGCTCCTGAGAGCGTTGTGACACAAGCTGGCAGTCAAAAGCCAGGAAGTGCCACACCAGCTTTATCTCTTTGACATCAGGCCACCTTTTTTGCACTCCAATTTGATAGAAAGTGAGCTGTCGGTTGCTATCAATTTCCTCTTGACTTGGTAGATAGGAGGAGGTCTTGTAATCGTGAATGAGGTAGGCTCCGTCGTGACTCTTGGCTAGCCGGTCAATGACACCCCGGAACTTGTACTTGCCAGCATCGTCGAGGGAAAAGCTGATGTTCATCTCGCTGCCAATGGTGATGTCCTCGTCAAAAGGAGCATGCCGCTTGTAGTAGGTTTCCAGCATCTTCCTGCCTGCGGCGCGATAATGGTCGGCGGCCAGGTCTTCTCTAGTGACGAATATTCCGTCGTGCCAGTTCTTCTGCCACAGATTGTCGTAGCAGGTAAACAGTTCCTCCAGAGAGTTGACCTTGCCTAGCCTGGCATCGTCATAGCACCTCTTCAGAGCCTCATGCACCATTCCGCCCAGGAAGCTCTCAATCGTCTCCCGCTCCCGCGTAACCTTATCCCGATACCGCAGCTTATACTTCAGCGGGCACTCTTCGTACATGCTGAGCCGTGAATGCGAGTAAACAGGCATAACAACCTCCTGTTGTGTGCTTTTCTAGGTCGCAGCCCCCGCTCACCACCCCCAGGCCCATCGCATCCTCGCCATTATACTTGACCAATGCACGGACGGCACCCCATTCACCCTGGTGCAGATGTCCCCACTACAGTCGCACTGCATCCCATTCCTGGGTGTCGTAGGACTTTCCGTGAATGCTCAATTAGTGCCTAGCTCCCCTGAACCTCCTTTTGAAACCTTACGCACGTCAATCATACATCAGGCGATCGCGGTCAGCCGTAACCGTGACGCCTGTCCTCACTGCCTGACGAACAAAGGGCACATCAAATCGAGCGCGATTGTAGCCGCTGATTGTATTCGCTGCACCAGCAACCCTAGAGTGGTTGCCGGCATTCGCCCCCTTTCCTTTGCCGGCCTCACCAGCCTGCCATCACTGCTATCAACCAGGCGGATGCCCATAACGGTTATCTCCGCATACCGGTGGGACCATCCGGCGGTCTCAATAGCCAGGTAAGCGTCAAGCCCATTGTTTATGTTCACTTTCTTTGACAGAGAAACGACGCTTTATCATGCCTAACGAGCAATCTCAGTCGTGAGCGAAGCAGGCAGTCGGCCGCAGCGATTTATCAGGTTGTCTAATGTGACTGGGTGAACCTCTGTAAAATGGAATCCAGCGACCTCTTGCCGTGTATGACAGCAACGATAAGAATTCTTTCCCTCTCGATCTTGTACACCAGCCGGTAGCTATAAATAAGTCGCTCTCTGATGCTTTCGCCCCCGAGTTCTGGAACGACACATCCGACGCTCGGCAGCTCTCCAAGGCTATGAGATACATCAACGATTCTTGTGACGACTGCCCGAGCATAGAACTTCGAATCCCGACTAATGTAGCCGGCAATGGCCTCAACATCCTCGATAGCCTCCGGCGACCAGTCTACTCGGAGGTCCATTTATTCAGGCGCCTTTCAACTTCCTCTTGCGAAATAACCCCTTCCTTGTCCGCGCGGTGAATACCTCTCCGTATCTTCTCTATCACGTACAAGTGATACTGCACATCCTCAAGAGTACAGTCATCCGGCAACCTCTTCAATAAGGAACGCACTTCATCTTTTACGGTGCTCATACTCACCTCTTGCTCCTTGCAGCAGCCAAGTCCCTTTTTTGTGCTTATTCTACAGTGGGACGTAACCCGTGACAAGGGAAAGGGATGGCTCAACACTACCTGCATGTGCTTGCCCCTCGGCACCGCTAACCGGGTAAATGCCAATAACGATTGACTTCGCATACCGGCAAGGCAAGCCAGTGGTCCCTGTGTCAAGATAAATGTCGCTCGTCTTGGCCCTTTTCATTCCAATGAACTCTGTGCCCAACCTAGTGCCCGTCGTCCAGCGAACCGCCCATTTGCTGCAGTGCTGCGAGCGCCTCAACCTTTTTCTCGAACCTTGCAATCGGCTCGTAGTTTTTCTTACGGTCGCACAAATGATATTCTTTGGCTTGTGGGTGCTCCCACAAGGAGTAGTCCCCTTTTCGAGCGAGCAATACGAAGTGGTGCCTGTCGATATCACCCGGGTTCATAAGGTCGTAGTTGTTCTTGCCGAAGGTCAACAGCCTTTTTCTCGGGCTTGAACACTCGTCCACCCCTTGGACAAGCGACACTATCAAACTGAGAACACGGTTGAGTTTCGCTTTGTTCCGCTTAGAATAGCCAGGGTGATAGGCCCTGAAGGTGCAGCTTGGGAGTTTGTTATGCTCGAGCAAACACAGGTCATGCCATCCTATGCCTTCTATACATAGGTGATAGAACTTCAAGCCTGCGAAGATGGTTTGAAGATAGCTGTCGAGGTCTGGCCCCGTAAAGAAGACAAGAACATCGGGTCTGGCGATCTCGACTTCGTCAACAAGGACAGGGAAAGCACGGCACACTTCCAACGCAATATCCTTATCTGGTGTTTTTCCATCCAAACTAACTTTGACTGCATTACTGTAAGCAAAGCTGTTATCTGGGGAGCCGGGGTTCATTTGTCCATTCAGGCGAATAGCCGTTTCTAGGAACGGCTTGCCGTACTGCCTCCGCGAGAAATGCTTGTCTTGGTCCATTAGCTCTCTTACAACTGCGCCGACATTCAGGCTCTCTAAAGTTTTATCCAGGGGAGAGGAGCCCAAGTATCTGCCGCACGACCCGCCAGACTTATCCACGAACCTGTCCAGACTCGACTCGCGCGGGTCTTTACCTACGACGAATAACTTATGTCGCAAGCTGTCCTGCTCACTGGAGATATAAATCAAGTGAGGATACGAAAATTGATCAGCGCGCTCTCCTAGTTTGCCTCTCAGTTGCTCTCTTAGTTGATATAGATTTGGTAAGTGGCGACAGTATACGTCAAAAAGCTCCTTGTTTTTGTCGGAGTCAGCATCGTACACCTCCGTAGGCATGTCCTAGACGTTTACCGTTTATTGTAGGCTGTCTTCGTGACATCTCGTGTCAAAATCACCGCCTCTCGCGATAAACGTTCACAATCTTTTTCGCTGTCCGCATGATTTCCTCTCGCAGTCCCCTGGGCTCGAGCACCTCTATTTTCTCCCCCCAGCCGAGTAGCCAGGACAAAAAGTCCACGCTGGGTGTGACCTTGAGGGTCATCATCATGGAGCCATCCTTGTGCATCTCGAGGGTCTGTGAGGGATGCCACACCGTTTCTTCCATAATGCGCATGATTTCGGGATCAACGATTCTGAGCCTGACTTTCCTAGCTTCGCCACCAGCTATGACCCGCCAGGATGAGCTGAAGAACTTCTCGGCATCAAAATCGGGAGGGATAGTGTAGGGCTCGGTGGTGAGCTCGGCTTTTTCTATGCGAGCCACTTTGAATGTGCGCACCTCTTTTCGGAGATGGCAGTAGGCTATGACATAGCTATCGTGCTCAGGCGCCGCCGGCTCGATGTAGTAAGGTTCAATCACCCGCTCCACAGGCTCCTCGGCTACTAGCGAGCGGTAAACTATCCTGAGCTTTTTTTGTGTAACCCAACCTTCCGCCACAGTTGCCAGCACACGCAGTCGCTTTTCATCCTTGGGCAGCCCTTCCATCCAGTCCAGCGTCTTGCGCACCTGCGCTGCCAGAGGAGATGGCAGCACAGTGCTCAGCTTGGTGAAAGTGGCATCAATATTGGGGTCGTAGCGCTGGGAATAACGGAGCATGAGGCGAGCGGCTAGGAAGATGTTTAAGGCTTCGGGAAGGGTGAATCGTACAGGAGGCAAGACGTGATTTTCGGCTATTGTCCATTTTCCTTTGTCATCATAGACAGGCACCTTTAGGTCTGTGCCCAGCGCGTCCATATCGCGGTAGATGGTTCGGATATTCACCCTGAATTTGTCGGCGAGTTCCTTGACAGTGCAGCCGGAGGGATTCGTTGCCAGCAGGAGCCATATTCTTATCAGGCGCTCCGTTTTTCCCAGCCTGTCATTCATAACTTCCCCCAAATCTGGCTCTGACCGCATTATTCATCCTCGCCAGCGAGAATGTCAAGACTGCTCTCGACTTCAACGTGAAATTTCCTGTGGCAGGCGAAATTTTGACATGATTTGTCATCCTTCGGTGCTAGACTTTTGCTTCACCATCTAGTGGGGAAGCCTGTCAGACCAGGCGGGTACGAAATAGGGCAGGACTACCTGGAAGAATGTAACTGCCCAACCATTAGGCTGAAGTGCCTCGTAAGTGGGGCAAGTACAAGAAATGACAGGAGGTGCTAAACAGATGAGCGTAGAAGAAAAGTTCTTGGGTGCTGTGTACGATGAGGATGATGATGACGAGGGCGAAGGGTCATACTTGATCTGGCGAAGGAAGCAGCGAGAGAAGATGCGACGCAAGAACGAGGCGACAATCGGCGGATTTCTGGGAAAGAGTCCTAAGACAACGGCGGTGGGGATCATGCCGAGCTACTATGGGGCACTTCTGAGTTGGGCAGTGCGGCGTCATATCGAGAGAGACGGCTGGAAAGTGGTTGATACCCTCGGGTACAGAGACCCCGAGCCGTTCTATATAGATGTCAGCACCGATTATGATAAGCATGAAAACCTGCTCATGCGCGGGCAGTTGCTGGTAGAAAAGGATGGGACTCGCTTTGTGGTCACAATTGAGGTGCACCCCCGATGCGACGGCTCTGTACAGGTGCAGGGGCTGGAAGAGCACAGGGAGGCAGGAGAAAGCTTCGTGAATGGCGTGATGACCATTGCCAGGGAGGAGAATTTCTACCGGGGTAAAAGGATCGAATTTGCCGGGCGGATTCGTTTCCTGAACGTAAAGGAAAGGTCGTGGGACAGCATCGTACTGGACAGCGCCACCAAAAAGGAAATCAGGGCTAATACCATTCAGTTCCTGAGGAACAGGGAGCACTGGTCTCAATACGGGATACCGCAGAAGAGGGGAGTCTTGCTGGCAGGGGAGCCAGGGACGGGCAAGACTCTTATTTGCAAGGCGTTAATGGCGGAAGCTGAGGGGATAACGTGCATAACCACCCACGCCTATGACCTGTGCGAAGATGAGTACATCACCGAGCTTTATGAGCTGGCAGATGATCTGGCACCCTGCATCGTGTTCATTGAGGATATAGATTTGATCGGGCTGAACCGCGAAGAGTATCACTACCAGCATGGTCCAGCATTGCTGGCGTTGCTCAATGTTCTGGACGGGGTGGAAGAGAGGCACGCCATAGTGACGGTGGCTACCACCAACAGTCTGGAGGCACTGGACAAAGCCTTAAGTCATCGTCCTTCGCGTTTTGACCGTGTGATAAAGCTGTCGCTGCCTTCGTTGGGAGAACGAAAGAGACTGGTGGAATTGTTGTGCCAGAGAATACCCGTCAATGAACGAATTCAGGACTATATCGCTAGCAAGGCAGAAAATTGTACGCCAGTGCAGTTGCAGGAAATCGTGTACAGCCTGGCTATAGAGCACGCTGGCGAAGGGGCACAAAACGGCTCGACTTATCTGGAACTGAGCAAGGATGATGTTGACCACGCTATTGCCAAGGTGAATGGCAGAAACAAACGCCGTCTGGGATTTGAGATTGAAAACAATCGCGGTGATGGCAGGGCTGTCTATATACAGCCACCGGAGGAAACGGGATGTTGAGAAGGCTATTCACGACAATCGTAAGGGCGATCGTAACCCCGCCACTTCTTGTCCTTCTTGCGGTGCTGGTGATGATCGGACTCAGAGACATAGACCTGCTGACAGCGATAGTGAGCCGGCTCATAGTCGTCGTGGTTGTCATCGCGATTCCGGTAATGTTGGTCAGGACTATCATTCTGCCGGGGAAGAAAGAAGACGGAAGGAGGTGAGAAAGATGAAGCGTCCTGTAAGGTGTCCTAAGTGCAAGGGGACCGGACAAGTTGCCAGAAAAGACCTGCCGCCATTGCTGAAGGGGGCGATAGGGATTGGGCAGACTGAGGAATGCCCAGTGTGCAATGGCGTGGGTTGTGTTGAGGGGCAGTGATGGGGGAATTGTTGGGGCACTATCTGGTTATCCGGATAGTGCCCCAACAGAGCAAGAGACGATGCTCTTAGCCAAGAAAGGTGTCCTCGACTAGCAGCTGGCAAAGCTTTATAGGCATAGTTGGGCATCGTGATTTGTTGGTGTCATCCCAGGCAGCGTGGTCGGCGGTTAACCAGATACAGTGGTGGAGAACCAACATGCACTTTTTCAATTCTGGGAATTGCAGAACCAATCAGCGGGCATTTCAGGGAGAGGAGGGTGGTAGCCCGGAACAAACTCTTTCAAGTCTTATTCTGTTATAGCGCTGCGTTATGATGCAGGGCAGGTTCACTGCTAGTGCATAGGCTATCATGATGGTGCCTACGTACCAGGGATTCCAGATAAAGAACACGGGACTGATTAAGACCATTATCCAGTGGGTGAGCTCAGCACGGCAGGTTTCCCTGGTGAAATTGCCTAGGTAAGCATCATCAAGTCCTTTCAAATGTTTCTTCTGGAACGCTTTCTTGAACAGGGCAGCGCCGTCCGGTAATCTTTTCTTCCACCTTCTCAATTTGAATATCCTTGCGTATAGCTTGCCGTCTTTCTCCCATTTCTTCTGCCTGTATAACCAGAACTCACTATCAAATAAGCGAAGCGGGATATGCATCATCAGGTAGGACACACCTATATGAATAATTGCCCAGACAGCGATGTCGAGCAGAATTGTTGATAGCCTAGGTAGGTGGAGCAGCATTATGGAGCAGCCTTACGCTTCAGACTTATGTTCCTGCCCTTCCATTTTACGCTTCTGACTACGAAGATACGAGCAAATGAATAGGTGAAGACTAGAACGAAGAATACCAGAGGTACTGGGTAGAAAAGAGCCGTATAGCACCTGAAGCTGCCGATGCGGACGAGCATCCAGTAGATTTGGGCTGCATATAGGATATAAAGGATAGCCCAAATAGCTATTTGACCAATATCCGCGGCGATGATTGCTTCGATCAAGTATCTGGTCGTGCCTATACTGCCACATATCCAGGCGATGATCAGGATGAGCAATGGAATTGGAATTTTGGCTGCGCCCATAGCGTATCCCTTGCTCCACCCGTGAATGAGTTCTCTAATGCCATTGGGGTACATGCGGAAGGAAATAGTGCCTTTCCCAGCCAAGCAGTGGAGCTCGGTGCCTTTCTTCTGGAGCTGTGAGCCCAAAGCCACATCGTCGAGAATCTCCCCTTTCACCATATCATGTCCTCCAGAATTGAGGTAATCTTGCCTGTTCATGACCACCACCGGTCCGAAAAGTCCTAAGGGTTTGATACGTTTGCCCAGAACCGTAAATGCGCCAATGCCAGCCATGACAATTATGTTGAAAAATGCAGACAATTGCTCGTACAGGTCACGCATCTTGTGGTATGGCTGGATGGAGAGCACGCCGTCTCTCTCAACAAAGTTTTCGATTATGTTGCTGAGTCCGTTCTGCTCGAGGGTCGTATCTGCGTCCAGAAAAACAAGTATTTCTCCACGGGCTGTCCGTGCGCCTTGAAAACAAGCCCAGGTTTTGCCCAGCCATCCTTCAGGTGTGGGCAACGATTCCAACACCTTCGTGGCGCCTCTCTGAGCCACTGCTCTGGTTCCGTCTTCTGAATGATCATCCACCACAATTATTTCGTCTTGCGAAGATAACTGACCTGATAGCGAATCGAGCAAGTTAAGCAGAGTGCGCTCCTCGTTGCGCGCCGGGATGATTACTGAGATGCTCGGTCTGTGAATGTTCCTGTGTGTTGACGCTTTGCAATAGGATATGCGCCATAGGAAGAAGAACCCAGTATCCAGAAGAACAGATGGACTATGACGGTTATCGAGATATCACCGAGATTCATCGCAAGTCATAAATGCGACGGGAATGTCTTGAACTTTCGAGGTAGGTCTGCTATCAGCCATTAGTAAAGAATCGTGCCAAATATGCCTCTTTAGCGAAGAGTATATAGCCCGTACGGTAAATGCCAGGACACAACGCCAATCTCTTTTGGTGAAGAATCTGCCGTGCTGCCTTGGCTAGTATGCCTTTTTCCTTATCAACCGGGCTATGACTGCGCCGGTGATGAGCACCAGTCCAGCAATGGTGATGACTACTATGCTTTGAACCGACGTTGGGTCTGAAAGGCGTTTCAGCAGTATCCCGAGGATTGCCCAATCAACCACCAGGGCATAATAGACGTCCCTGCGGGTGAATAGCACGGATAGGGCAATAGCAATCCCCACGACGATCACGGCTGCCGCCCAGAATGGCTCGCTGAGCCCCCATCTGTTCCAGCCTGTATTCACCAAAAGAGCAGTAACATTAGCAATCGTAGCAATGGTAATCCACCCAAGATAGACACTGAAGGGGAGATGAACGAAATATTTTTCCGCTCTGGTCGCCTGTGGTCTACCAATATTGAGCCTTAGGTAGATTGCCAGCAGACATGCCAGAAGTATGAGCATCAAGACTAAAGATAGGGGAAGGATTTGATAATGCCAGGCGAATATCCAGCCGATGTTGGCGAGACAGGAAAGGAAGAATAGTGGACCCACCTTTTGCACAAAGGAAATCTTCTGGGCATCTTTGCGGACAGATGGCATCAGTTGATAGACGACGAAGATTCCCAGTAATACATAAATTAGCCCCCAGATGGCAAAGGTCAAGCCTGCTGGCACGAACAGGTTTGGATACAGGTCGGACAATTCGCCGGTGGTTATCCCGTTTATGGGCAGGATATTAGCCAGAGCATTGACCACCACGGTGGCGATAAACCCCAGTAGGTTCAGGATTGATAGGGATAACGTAGGACGGACCACACTCATGAGCCTCCTCCTTTTGGGGTGCTTTGCACTGATTTAGTTCCTGGCGATTGTCTAAGCAGCAAACGGAGCCAGTGAATGGCGACCACCTCCACCCAAACCAGGGCGTTCAGTATGATGAGCCGCTCGTATAAGCCAAACCATCCTTCCTGCCTGCCGAATATAGCTCCCAGTATCAAGCCAAAAGCTAGTGCGCCCGCTATAAGGGTATAAATGAAGACGCTTCTCCAGCCGGGTGTGCTTTTGAGGCTGGGCGACAGCGAGAGAATGGCGACAGGGAATAACAAACCGAGGCTATACGAGGCTATCTCGTGGATTCTTGCATCAATTTGGGGAGCTCCCGGGTGTTCCATATGAAAGGCGGCAATCAAGGCTAGCACAAAGGCACAGAGGCCAAGGAGTGTTATGCCGGCGTAAAAAGCCGGAGCTCTGCGGAGGGTGAAGAAGAGCCCGGTCACAAAAATCACCAGCAGCAGAGCCATAGCCAGGAAACAAATCGTCTGTAGCCAGCCCAGCTCAGTCCAGGCTAAACTGCTGACGGAATCTCTTATTGGACTGTAGCCGGGGAGAGATAAGGATGTGACGATATCCCCCACAATCACCACAGCAGCCCCTATGATACCGACCAGCGCCGGAACGCTACCTGCACCTAGCCGTTTAGCCATACTGCTCCCCTTTATGCGCCAAGCATCCTCGCTAGCAGTATAACATAGATGTGTTCGAAGAGGGACGGGACAGACTGCTATGACGGGCGTGAGGTCTAGGGGGTTTGTAGCGGAAGCCATACGGAAAAGGTGCTTCCGACTCCGACCTGGCTTTCTACTTCTATCTTCCCTCCGTGGGCTTCAACGATATGCTTGCAGATCGCCAGACCCAGACCAGCGCCTCCTTCAGCACGCGAGCGGGACTTATCAACTCTGTAGAACCGCTCGAAGATGAGGGGTATATCTTCAGGCGGGATACCAACTCCGGTATCCTTGACTGCTACGACTGCCATCTCTGCCTCCCGGCGAAGCGACACAGAAATTATCCCCGGAGCCGGAGTATATTTGATGGCGTTGTCGAACAGATTCATAAACAACTCCCTCAGCCGCGCTTCGTCGCCTCTGACTGCCAGATTGTCAGTCTGAGCCACACGGAAGCTGAGCCCGTTCTCCTGGCAGAGGATCTCCATGTCTGTGCTCAGGTCAGCGATAAGCTCGCCAAGGTTGACTGCTGTGAAATTCCACTGTTCCTTGCCGGCGTCAGCACGAGCCAGGGTCAGCAGTTTGTCAATGAGTGCAGACATGTGTTTTGCTTCCTTGGAAATAGTTTCCAGGGACTGGCGGTACTCAGCTGGCGTTCTTTCTTTCTGGAGCGCCAAAGTAGATTCAGCTTCAATTACTGCCAACGGAGCTCGCAGTTCGTGCGAGGCATCGCTGGTGAATTGCTTCTGACGCTGGAATGCTTTTTCCAATCGCTCAATCATGCTGTTCAGCGTGGCAGCCAGCCTGCCCAATTCGTCTTTGGTGGTCACGTTAATTCGTCGGCTCAGGTCTCTTTCCCCGATTTCTTGTGCCGTTTGAGCAATCTGGTCTACGGGCTTCAGCGCCCGGCGAGCGAGGAATATGCCTCCTGCGGCAGCTATGGCGAGAGTCAAAGGCACAGCGAATGCAAGAGTCCGCACCAACCTTGCCAATGCCTGGTCGATCTGTCTTGTGGAGCGGGCGATAACCAGGGCGGACTGTATTCTGGGCGGCGGTCCAATATTGAGGGGGATAGCCAGGATGCGTAATCTCTCGCCTTCTGTGGTTGAGACGGTGGTAAAGTGGGTCTTGCCAGCGATCGCCTGTGAAATGAATTGCTCGCTTACAGGAATGGTCGTTCCCCGTGCAGATACCGCCACCAGTTGGTTGCCAGTGTAAAAATATAATGTAACGATTTCTCCCAATTCTTCCTGGAACGCCCCTTGCCTGATGCTCTCCAGAATGTCGGGAATGCTGCGGAGCTGTGTGGAACGCAGTACAAGCGAGACGTCCAGAGCACGATAAAGGCTTCGCGAGAGATAAAAGTATGTGCCGGCGCTGAAGGCAACGAGCAGGATTGCCAGCACCAGTAAGTACCACAGGGTGAATCGGAATTTGATGCTGTGTATGAAGGTCATGACGCCCTCAACCGATAGCCGGCTCCTCTCACGGTCTGAATCAAGCTTTCTTCACCTTCTCTGTCTATCTTACGTCGCAATCTGCGAATATAAACATCTACCAGGTTAGACATACTATCGAAGTTGTAATCCCAGGCATGTTCTTCAATCATAGTGCGCGTAAGCACCATATTGGGATGCCTCATAAAGTACTCCAGAATAACGTACTCTTTGGTGGTGAGTTCAATAGGCGTTTGTCCCCGCCAGGCTTGGCGGGTGAGCGTATTCAGGGTCAGATCTCCGACGCGGAGCTCTGGCGATTTTGACATCGCCTCTCGTCGGAGCAGCGCTCGCACTCGAGCCAGAAGTTCGTTGAAAGCAAAAGGTTTAACCAGATAGTCGTCGGCTCCCGTATCCAGTCCCTTCACGCGATCCTCTACTGCGTCTTTAGCTGTCAACATGAGGATGGGAGCATTGATATTCTTCGCGCGAAGCTCGCGGCAGACTTCAATCCCGTCTTTCTTAGGCAGCATGATATCCAGAATAATGAGGTCATAGGGATTGACCTCGGCGAGGTATTCTCCTTCTTCTCCATCGTATGCCAGGTCAACCGCGTAGGCTTCTTCCAGGAGCCCACGCTTGATGATGGCGCACAACCGTCGGTCGTCGTCCACAACTAAGATCCGCATATCAATCTCCAGAAGGGATTATATTACACCAGGATGAACGCAACATGAAATTGTTCGGCAGGTGTTTCTTCATTGTTAACTTGCATTTCATGTTGGGTTCATGTGTCAGTGATAAGCTTGATTGTGCTGATGGGGAAAACCAGAAGGCGTAAAGGTCGAGGTAACAGCCTAATCAGAGGCACATCCCCATCAGTAGAAAGGAGGTGATACGGTAATGCGTAAACGCAAGTGGTTAATCCCCGTAATAGTGGCTACCGTGCTAGTGGTGGGAGGGATAACAGGTGGTCTGGTCCTTGCCGGAAGCGATAATTCAGCCGAGGGCGAGAACCAACTCCTGCTTTCTGACCGCTGCCAGGAGCTTCTGGAGAGGGTGTGTGCCATCTACGAGGAAAGGACTGGCGTAGCTATTGACGCTGAGCAGCTACGCGAGGCTCTGGAACAGGCTCGGGAGGAGATGCGAGAAGAAGCTCTGGAGAACCGGCTAGAGAAGCTGGTAGAAGAAGGCAAGATAACTCAGGAGGAGGCTGACCAGTATCTGGAATGGTGGCAATCGCGCCCCGATATTGAAGTGCCACTGCCGGGGCTTCGTGGAGCTAGGGGTGGGATGATGTGGGGAAAGGGCTGGGGTCCTTTCGGCAAAGCCTGCAATCGGTTTGGTCAGTCAGGTGATTAGGAAAGCTGCAGACGAAGGCTTATCTGGGAGAGGATGGCTTCTCTGCCCCTCTCTCAGATAAGGAGGCGGAAAAATGTCCAAGATGAAGTACGTGTTAATAGTGCTCTTTCTGGTTCTTGGCATGGCTTTGCTTGTTGCTACCGCTGTACCTGAAGCCGCTACCAGCCTGGCTTCGGGATATCTGTATGTTGATGAGGAGATTGGCGCGGAGCTTACCACCAGGGAATTAGTGGCTAAGGTGGCGCCGGCTGTAGTGTCCATTGTTACCGAATCGGTGAGTTACAACTGGTTCTGGCAACCGGTGCCCCAGACCGGAGCAGGCAGCGGGGTGATAATCAGCCCGGATGGCTATGTTGTGACTAACCACCACGTCGTGAGCGGCGCCAACAAGGTAATGGTAACCCTGAATGACGGGCGCACCTTTGAGGCAAGCATAGTGGGCACAGACGCACAGACAGACCTGGCGGTGCTGAAAATTGATGCCGGCGATCTAAGTTACCTCCATTTCCTGAAGAGTTCTCTGGGGCAGCTCAGCGTCCTTGACCCGGTGGTTGCTGTGGGGAATGCTTTAGGTCTGTCGGGAGGTCCGACATGGACTCTGGGTGTGGTAAGCAACCTTGGGCGCTCCATACAGCTTGATACTGGCGTGGTGCTCAATGGCATCATCCAGACCGATGCCGCTATCAACGCCGGGAATAGCGGTGGACCGCTGGTAAATATGGCGGGTCAGGTGGTGGGCATCAATGTAGCTATTGCCAGCAACGCCGAGAACATAGGCTTTGCCATAAGCACAGATATTGCTATTCCTGTGGTACAGAGTCTGATAACCAGAGGCAAAGTGGCACGTCCCTGGCTAGGTGTGGAAGTTGTCACAGTTACGTCAGTCATTCAGCGTTATTACCGTCTATCGGTAGATAGCGGGGTGCTGGTGGTCAGTGTAGCCAGCGGCAGTCCAGCCAGTAAGGCAGGGCTAAGGGCAGGCGATGTCATCGTCAAGGTAGGGAACGAGGACATTAGCACGGCTGCCGAATTGACTTCAGCAATAGCCTCTCGTCAGGTGGACGACCAAATTGAGATCGTTTACTGTCGTGGTAATGTGCAACACGTAATCAATGCTGTACTCGGCGAGTCTCCCTACTAAGCGGTATTCGACCGAAATCGAGCGGCTAGTTGAATTTGTTCATAGCTACTTCGATGCCCTGGCTGAGAAAGCAGTCAATGGCTTCGGCGACCCTGGCAATCACAGGTTCGATTGCTGCTTCTTCCTGCGGTGAGAAGTCGCTCAGAACATACCTGACGATTAGCTCTTCGTCGTTACTGGGTTTGCTTTCCACCTGAGGTCGTCCGATGCCCACCCGGATTCGAGGAAAGTCCTCGCTGCCCAGAGCAGATATAATAGAATTCATACCTTTATGTCCTCCTGAGCTCCCACTCTGGCGCAGGCGGATTTTGCCCAGCGGCAGGTCGAGGTCATCATAGATTACCAGAAGATTGCTCGTAGGTATATTGTATTTCTCCAGCAGGCAGGCTACCGATTTTCCACTGAGATTCACAAATGTCCCTGGCTTAGCCAGCAGCAATTTCTCGCCCCTTACTTTGCCAATGCCAACTCTGGCTTGACATTGTCTTCGGTCAAAACGGATAGAGTGCAGCCTGGCAAAGTAGTTCAGACATCGAAAGCCGACATTATGGCGGTTATGAGCGTAGGTTTTGCCAGGGTTTCCCAGACCAACTATTAGTTTCATTGACCTAAAGCTGATACGAGTCGAGTTTCGGGATATTATGGCTGATGCTATTGACGCTAAGCAAATGCTCGTTACCCTAAACCCCAAGCTTGATTGGCTTAACCCTCCTTAGTTCTCTTATTTCAAGCTTGATTGGTGAAATGGCCTTGCATTCTCCAATATTTAGCCTTTGAGCTTTACTGAATCCTATTTTAGAAAGACTGTATGAACCACACTAACTCAAACCATCCTAGAGGACGAGAATCAGGCGGAGAATCATTCGCCAAACCAACTTAGCTAGTGTTACTAGCCGCAACTGTCAGGAAGAGTTTCTTGAGCTTTCTTTCATTATTCTTTTTTCTTCCTCAAAGCCTAAATCGATGCCGAGTAACAACTCAGCTGACCTGAAATCGTATAAAGGTAGCTCTCGCAACCTCATTTCGAAAAATGATAAATAGTTTAACCCAGCACAAAAGATATTGAGTTTATCATTTCCGATTCTTGGCTCGTGTGCTAGTGGCTTGGGTGGCTCTAATGCTTTTATCGCCCATTGAAGGTACCTCATCTCTGCTGAGAGACACACTCTCCAAGAGTCATAGGCTTTGCGTAGCTCTTTGGGATACCATTTGGCTGGTGTCTTGAGATTTGTATATTTCTTAGCGTGCTGGCCAGAAATTGTCCATACTGCTCGCATGCCGCCCGTGTGGCTCCTACTAAAGCACTCACCCCTCCGGTTCTGTATCTTCTGTAAGGACTCTCTGCAAATGTGATAGAGCTGGCTAGTGCGCGACTGAAATTATGTGAAAGCTTTTTGACAAGGAGAGCAAATTGAATAGAATCTATCAGCAAGCTTTAAGACTTCCTCTTGCTGACTACCGGTAAACTTCGCTTTGAATAGTCTCATTATTTACTCTCCTCGGTTCACTGTTTCTTCTAACGATTAATTTTGAACTGCGCAGCCTTTGAAAGCTATTTTATAACCTCTCTAAGCTTGGCTATTTGTCAAATCGTGTGGAAACAGCTACGAGACAGCACAAACCCAGGAGCATTTTT
>DAITOK010000012.1:0-39086 GCA_036834125.1 Chloroflexota bacterium
GTGGCTGTGGCACTCCAGATACCGATTCCGACAACGATGGCACGCCAGACTGCGAAGAAATGCCGATCGGATGTACTCTTACTATCTTCAGTACAGAAGGAGGTTCTGTAATCGAGCCCGGCGAAGGAGTATTCACCTATGCTAAAGACACAGTGGTTAATATAGTGGCGATTCCAGACAAGGGCTACCGGTTTGTGGGCTGGACAGGTGATGTGAGCACTATTATTGACACTAGAGCTGCTGCCGCTACTATCACCGTAAACAATAATTGCACTATTCTTGCCAACTTTAGAAAGGTGCTACCAACTTCCAACCCTGGTTCAAACTCAGGAGGCGGTTGCTTTATCGCCACTGCTGCCTATGGCACCCCCACGGCTGAAGAGATCAATGTGTTACGCGAGTTCCGAGACAAGGTATTACTCAAAAATACATTAGGCTCTCGATTTGTCGCCTTGTACTACCGATTCAGCCCACCCATAGCCGATTTCATATCTGAATACGAATTTTTGAGGACTCTAGTGAGAGAACTCTTGATTGACCCCATCGTGTGGGTGGTTGAAACCACTGGCAATACTTGGCGAAATTAGAGTAAGTCAATAAAATCAGAAGGTGTAAAGTTTGGGCAGGATTACCCCGCCCAAACTTTACTTTAAGCTCACAAGAATGACCTCTTTCGATCAATAAAACTCACACCAAAAAGAAGGATGGCGCTCACCACAAAGCCTATAAGTCCGAGGTCTCCTTTGAGAGGAATATCCAGACTAGGTATTTTCCCCAACAAACCTATTAGCCCGCCGCCTATGAGAGCAACCAGTGCACCTCTTGGGGTTACCTTTAGTTTATCCTTGTAAAACCCGGCAATTACAGGAACGACCAACCCACAAGTAAAAACGGTATAGGCAAAAAGAAGGGAAGATATTACTCCGTTCAAAGTCATGGCTAGCCCCAGCGCTAGCAAACCTAGAATGATGATATTGAAGCGAGTGAGCAAAATCGCATTTTTTTCGCTAAGCGAGGGCTGAAACCTCTTAATTATATTCTGGGTCAAGATAACACTCTGACTGAGCAAACAGGTGTCAGCAGAAGACATAAGCGCAGCAACCAGGGCAGCAAGAACTACACCACCAAGCCAAGGCTGAAGCACTCCACTTATCACCTGAGTAAAAGCTTGCTCAGGGTCAGAAAGCTGTGGGTAAAGCACTCTGGCACACATCCCAACCAAGACGATAGCGAAAGCTAACGGGATAAATGCTAGAGCCGAGAAAAAGGTAGCTTTTTGAGCTGTCGTCTCGTCCTTAGCACAAAAAAGTCGAGAGTACATGTCCGGACCTACAATATAGGTTGCTCCCACCAGAATCAGAAACGTTAAGAGCGATTTCCAGCCAAATCCAGGGCTTAACGGGAAAGAAAAGTAATCTTGGGGCAGGGAAGACCTCAGTTCACCTAGCCCACCCACTTGCGGAAGCAACAATGCCAGAGCGATAAAGATGCCGAGGTAAATTATTATTGCTTGAAAAAGGTCAGTACGAATTACCGAGAACTGCCCACCTACCACAGTATAGGTAACAAAGACCACAGTAAAGATAACCATCCAAAGAGCGCTGGAAGCTATTCCGAGGGCAGAGAGCACTTTCCCAGCCGCCACAATTTGCCCAGCTACTACTCCTGTCCATGCGATGACAATAAGAATAGAGGCTGCCAAACCCATCCGACGGTCGTATTGCTTTTCCACAAGCTCAGGAAGAGTATAGAGTGTAGAACGTCTCACCTTTCTGGCAAGGAAAAATCCCAGAAGCACAAGCCCAATTGAGCCGACAAGAAGCCACCAGGCACCAGTCAACCCCTGCCCATATCCACGCCCAGCCATGCCTACTGTAACTGAGCCTCCTACAGCAGTAGCAACAATTGACCCGATGAGAAACACTAAGCCGATTTGACGCTGGGCAACAAAGAAACTATCTTGACTCCTGACTCTCTTCCTCGCTGCTAGCCCTATACCTATCATAGCTAGACAGTAAACGATAACCAGCATGACATTGTTCACGTTAACCTCCTTATATGGATGCAATCGCCAGCCAGAACAGTCCTTAGAATGCCGTCTTGAGTCCTTATTAGCAGTGCTCCAGTGGCATCAATATCTACAGCCTTCCCGATCACTTCTTCGCCGAGACTTACTACTTTGACATCTTTGTCTAATGTGGCAGAGAGTTTTTTCCACTGTTTAAGCAAATCCGCTTTCATCAATCGAGGCTGCCATTTGTTTATTTCTTTTATTAACGCGTTAAACAGCTCTTTCCTACAGATTTCTTTTCCCAATACATCTTTTAAGGAAGTCGCAGTGTTTTCAAATTGGGCAACAGAATTATTAGCATCTATGCCTATGCCGACGTTGACGAAGTTGACAATATCCATCTCGGCATCCATCTCTGCCAATATGCCACACACCTTTTTGTCTGCAATTAAGACATCATTGGGCCATTTCAGTTGGGCATCTAGTCCGTAAAGCTTTCTAATTGTGGTTGCCACAGCCACACAAGCCATCAAGTTTATCCGAGGAGCATATGCCGGGCTTATCTTGGGGCGTAGGATAATGGTGAAGTAAATCCCGCCTTTCGGGGAGAACCATTCCCGGCTAAGTCTTCCTCGCCCATGTGTCTGGATTTCGGCAACCACAATTGTCCCTTCTTCTGCTCCTTTCTTGGCTAATTCCCTAGCTATGTCCATAGTCGAGCCAACCTGGCGAAAGTGGTGGATTCTCTGCTCTAAGTCGGGAAACTCATAAGGAAGCAATAGGTCCGGAGAGGAAACCAGCCTGTATCCTCGAGGGGAAGTTTCTATCACGTAACCATCGCCTTTTAGGCTCCGAACATGCTTCCAGATGGCGACTCTTGACACACCAAGCTGGTGAGAAATTGTTTCGCCAGAAACATAATCATGACATTGCCGCAGAAGTTTTAATATCTGTCCCTTGGCTATGTTAACCACAATATTTAAAAGGTTAACAAACCTGTCACTGCTTTGTCAACTTCACTTTGGGTGGTAGACAAAGCTAAAGAAAAAGGTTATTCTTTTAGGTGCTGATGGAAATCACCTGGCGCGGACATTCTTGCTTTTTAATCAAAGGAAAAGATAAAACTATTATCACAGATCCCTGTCATCCTGACCTGGGCTACCGTCTGGGCGAACCCAAAGCAGATATAGTGACGGTAAGCCATTTTCACCCCGGTCATAGCTATGTCGAATGCGTCTCCAATAATCCCAGACAAATAAGAAGTCCCGGGGAATATGAAATAGGCGGGACTTTTATTACAGGAATCGCCACTTTCCACGATAATAAAAAAGGAAGCCTGCGGGGCAAAAATACCATCTATGTTATCGAGATAGATGGGCTAAATCTGTGTCACTTAGGTGACCTGGGGCATCCTCTAGATTCACATTTAGTGGAAGAACTAGGAGATATACACATCCTGTTTTTGCCCGTCGGAGAAGTATCAACAATATCCCTTGATATAGCTATGGAAATAATAAGGCAATTGGAGCCTCATATTGTTATCCCCATGCACTACAAAACAGAGGTATTCACTGGCAACCTCAATCCCGTAAGCAAATTCTTAGACAAGATGCGAATTAAATGGGTGGAATCCAAACCCAAGCTCTCAGTTACGGCATCTTCCCTCCCCACCACCACACAAACCATAGTGCTGAACTATCTTTAGAACTAAGACAGTGTAAACAACTTGACAGTCCCACACCCTGCATAAATTCCGATAACCAATCCCAATCAATACTAAACTGGAGGCACAAGCGGGCAGCTCGACACTGCTTTTACTTTTTGGAACTAGCCTTCGGCTTCTTGATACTAGCAATGAAAGCATCAATATCCATAGCTGCTAAAGTCATGGTTTGAAGCGTCCCTCTTGCTCCTAGGGCTACCGCTATTTTGGACACAGCTTCGTTACTAGGAGCTTCTAGAATATTCACAAAGTCGTACGGACCGAGCACAGCATACTGAGCTAAGATCTTCGCTCCCATCGCTTCTACTTCTTTATTGACCTCTTTAATCCTCCCCGGATTTTCCATAATAGTTTTTCTTCCCTCGTCAGTGAGCATCGTCAACATTACAAATTTAGCCATCCTTTACCTCCTCTGCGCTATTTTGCGCTTTTACATTTACCCAAAAAGCTTGCCACCTTCTGGGCCGGCAGCCCGATTCCAGGCATACCGGTAATCACAAGAACACGGCTTAACCCGCTTGTGCCCGAGAGGGAAAACTGTACTGGACACACATAATCTTCCCTAAGCTCGTATTTTCCTCCCTCTTGATAAAACAAAGTAGCTCAGGATAATCTTACTTCTATCTCAAGCTCACAAAATTACGAGGATTACAAAGAATTCCCGGGCAAGCTATTTATGAAGTAATTATACTTCAGCGAAGGCATTTCTCCAAGAGTTCCCCCTCCCTGTCCTTCATCTTTTTTTCTTCTTCTGGCTCTTCATGGTCATACCCCAGAAGGTGAAGTACCCCGTGGATAATCAGCAATGCTAATTCTTTGGCTACCGAGTGCCCGTGTTCCTTGGCTTGTTCTATAGCTTGGGGACAGGAGATGATTACTTCTCCTAGGCGGGTTATCCCATCGGGTGGCAGCGTAAAAGAGGAATCATCTCCTTTCTGGGAGAGCATGTAAAATGCCAGTACATCAGTCGGCTCATCTATGCCCCGGTAATCTCGATTAAGCTGCCTTACTGTCTCAGAATCGGTGAAAACCAGGCTTACTTCGTAAGGAGAAGCTACCTTCTCCGCCTTGAGAACATCTTGTGCTATTCTCCTTACCCAGCGTTTATCCACCACTCCTTGAAACTCGATCTCAACATGAATGTCAATCTGGTCCATTCTGGCGAATCACCTAGAAAGGTATGATAGCAGGCGTTTCAGTTCGTTTCAACGAAGCCAATTATAGTAGAACAACACGTATGGTCGTTATATCTCCCAAGAAGCAGTATCTTACATTTAAACAGAAGCATGCTGAGACTTTTAGGTTGCCGTCATTAAATTTGCACTCACATAACCTACTTGAGAAAGTGCACAAAGCCAAGATTCCAGCCTGATCTAGTTCAGATAGATTAGTGACATGTATTTATGTATGAAAGGCGCTACAATACTCGCACTATGAATGTTTATAGTGAGATTCCGGGATACAGGCGCCTGGCAAGCGTACCGGCGCTATCAAAGAAAGCCGGCCAAAGGCTCAAATGGTTTAATTACTATAACTCTCATGCTAAAAATGCTCGCCTCGCTTGTCGTTAGTTCGACATCTCTCCTCAAACTTCTACCGCTGGAAGCATAGATATGACCCTTATCACCTGGAAACCCCGGAGGGTCACCTCTGTCGCCTACCAGGGTCATTCGCCTGGAGTAGTGCTCAAACAGTTTACCGCCAGGATGTCGTCTCCAGGTGAGATGTCCTGGAGGTGTACAGTAAGGCGACAGCCACTACAGCAGCACGATTCCTTAATGCCTTACAGCAACACATGCCTTCAATTAAAGCTATTCTGGTAGACGATGGCCAGAATTTGAAGTAGTTTTTGAGGGGAATGCCAGAGGAGGAATATCAGGCTCGTTATACTTCCATCTGATTTGCCCAAATTAAATGGCTATGTGGAGCGGGCACACCTGACGCACACTGAAGAGTTTTATGAACTAACGGATAGTCCTTTTCATATCCCAGAGCTAAGACACAGGTTGGACAGATAGAGACTTATGTGATAAACTACAACCTTAACATGTGATATAAGTTGATGCCGGAGGCAGAATTGATAAAGGTTATCGAAGGTTACGAACTAAAGCCGGGCGCAGATATACAACCTTTATTTGTAAAGTTGAGGTCGTATGCTATGACATTTCCCGGTTTCATTAGCGCCGAGCATATCAGAAGTTTGAGAGGTGCTCCTATCGCGGCTCTGTTATACAATTGGGAGAAGCTCGAGAATTGGGAGCTATGGGAGAGCTCCAAACTCAGGCAACAGATGTTAGAGGAGGCACAGAAATTCACTACTTCACAGCCGCGCATCACAATCTATGAAGTTATACCCACATCAGCGTGGACATATACTAAATTCCGATAGCACTTTAGGCAATCAGGAATTTATATTAGAACAAGAGGGCATTCCCTATCCTTGAGGCACAGCAACAAACAACTAGCTACTATTATATCTAGTTTTTCTACTGTCACTTACATTGTATTGGCTATAGTCAGATGGCATGCTAAGCTTCCTTCACTCGGACATCCGGGAAGGCTACCACAAAGGGAATCTCTTTTTTGGGTAGTGAGTGATATAAGGATATAGCTTCTTCTATTTGGAGTGGGACAATTTTATCGCTTTCGCCTGGTACTAGCGTTTGGTGTTGAGCAAAGAAATTACCCTTCGGTGTTCGGAACAAAAATGTATTACGACCACCTTGTTCCCAGCTGTATCCATTCCAGTATACGTCGTGAGCTATTAATGTGGCTTTGTCTGTGCGGTATCGCTTACCCGCAACAACCCAGTCCATATTTCTTGGCTGCATCCGTTCACCTCCGCTTGTAATTTCGACCGGATACACCGGTACTACTAGAGCTTTGCTATCTACCTATTACATTATAGAGGTGTTTTATTATGATTGCCATAAGGTTATCTTTGTTTTCCATACAGATCTTGGAAGTCGGGTCGAAAAATACGCAGGAGCAAGAGTGATGAGCAATCTTAGTGCAAATAGCTCGCAATTTGACCTTTGTTCTGGTTAGCTATAGAATAAACTTGGGCGAGTAGACCGGGTGATCGCTCCGATAATATTGGAGAGGAAAGTCCGAGCTCCACCGAGCAAGGTGCTGGGTAACACCCAGGAGGGGCAACCCTACGGAAAGTGCCACAGAAACATACCGCCAGCGGCTCCGATGAAATCGGGGTGCGGGTAAGGGTGAAATGGTGAGGTAAGAGCTCACCAGCAGACTGGGTGACCGGTTGGCTGGGCAAACCCCACTTGGAGCAAGACCGAATAAGAGAGCCAAACTGCTCTGAGTCTCAAGACTCTGAGGAGTTTAAGGTGCTCGGCCGAAGCTCTCGGGTAGGTCGCTTGACCCCGGTAGTAATATCGGGGCTAGATGGATGATCACCACCCTGACGTAATCGGGGTACAGAACTCGGCTTATAGGTCCACTCGCCCAAAATTTTTTCTGACCTTATATCTGACAAAGGACAAAAGTGAGGCTCAAGCCTTGCCCAAAGGCTTATCCGCGGAAAAAATAAAGGGTGGAATAATCTCCCAGCGGGCATAAACAAGTTTGTTAAACCAAAGTCCCGGGCATAAAATGGTAGTGTATGGACAACATTCACCCCAAGCTACGGGATTTTATTCTCTTTTGCGCCCAAAGACGCGGCCCAGAGTGGCCAGCTATTTACGATGAAATGACCAGGGTAGCTGGCAGAAGATTGTTTCAAGGGATGGGTTACAAGGATCTTAAAGAACTAGGACTGTCTTTCTCATTATCGAGTATGGATAAAACTATCCAGCTGGTGAAACGTGTTGTATCCGAGAATCACCAATAAAAGCCTTATGTAATCGTCCATTCAGTAGGCTTTAGCACGGGCAGTTGCCTTTTGGGTGTGTGGAAATGTGCTAGGCGTAACCAGGAACCTCTCAAGACAATCCACTCGGATTGTCGAGCGGGAACATGTCTCAATTTTGCCGAGATGCATTAGAGCAAGGCGGGACTGGTGCACTTGGGCAGAATACACAGCACGAGCATACAAACAACAAAGGATTGCGTGGCCTGTAATAACAATGTGAAAGGACATTCACAGTGCGGATAGCAGTGCTTGCTGATACTCATGTAGACAGACTAGAGCGTCTCCCCAAAAAGGCAGCTGATATTCTCCGCGCAGTGGACTTGATAATCCACGCTGGAGATTTTACCGAGCTCAGCCTGCTCGAGGATCTGAGTCAACTGAAAGAGGTGCAAGCAGTCCATGGCAATATGGACTCATTAGAGCTGAAGTCTATACTTCCCGCCAAGAAAGTAATTGAAATAGGAAACAAACGAATTGGTATAACCCATGGCTCAGGTGCCCCATGGGGGATAGAAGAAAGAGTGAGAAAGGTGTTTGCGACGGAGCAGCTTGACATTATTGTCTACGGGCATTCTCACCACTCGCAGAACAAGGTGATCAATGGAATTCTGTTCTTTAACCCCGGCAAGGCTACAGACTCTTTCGGTATTCTCACAATTGATATAGATGTTAGGGGAGAGATAGTAAGCTCTCGGTGATGGATTTATCGGCTTATCACTATGGAGCTGTAGCCAACTACCCGCGAAAAATCGCCGCTCGTGTCCCCGCTTGTAGCATACTTCAAGAGGCTAGCCGTTCTGGCTTTCATTTCCTTGGCAGCCACAATAGCAGAAGCTACAGGACCATAGCCGCACATGCTGCAGTTCAAAGTTTCAAGTCGCTTGTATAGCTCTTCCTCATCAAGAGCGAGTATAGTTTCTATTACAGAACCGTCCTTTTCGGCGGCTACAGCGTGTGGCTCATAGTGGCTGAAATCGGTGCTAGCGATGATTATAAAATTATCGTCCTCAGCGGCGATGGCATTGCCTACTGCTTGAGCAGTTTCTATATCCTGAGCCAGCATAGTTATAGGCACGATTCTCACTTTTTTATAAATATGTTGAAGCCACGGTAATTGGACCTCAATACTGTGCTCGTATATGTGAGCAGTATCATCTGCTGTGATTGCCTTTCCCAGCAATCTCTGGGCGAGTTCTTTATTTATTTCCACCTCACCTAAAGGTGTGTTCCAGCTATCGCCAAACCAGAGAGAGACGGGATGCCCGTACCCTGTGTGGTTAGGTCCGATTATGATTGCGGTATCGAATGCGCCATCGTCTGCAAGCGCCTTATAGGCGTGAGCAGCCACCGGCCCTGAATAATAGTAGCCAGCGTGAGGAGCCACTATAGCTACAATCTGCCTGGACCCCTTGCTATTTACGCGTGGTATGATGCCTGGTCCAAGTTCGTGCCTGTAGCACCACTCAATCTGGTCCTGTAAATCTCTAGCAGTGCCGGCATAGAACATGCCAGCAACAACCGGTTTTCTGATCTTCATCATGCACCTCCGAAGCCAAGACTACTCTTCAGTCTTCTTGGTCTCCCCTTCGGTTTCTTTTGTTACTTTCTCTGCCTCAAGACGGGCTTGATCGCGAAGCCAGCGGTGTATCTCGTCTAGAACAGGTGGGAAAATGCTGAATACCTCTATATCGTTAGGGAACTGCAGCGAATGGTTTTCTCTGATGAACAAGAGCCCGGCTTCGTTATCTTTGAGCGTCTCGCTTATCTTCTTCAGCATAAATTCATTTCTCTTCTTGGCTGCTTCAACATAAAATTCGGAAATTCTGCTTGCCACCTTTTCGCTGGTAAGGTTGAGCATCAAACATTTTTGCCAGTCCATGACTTCCGCCAGTAGTTCTTTTTCTTCGACTGCCTCAAGGACAGCACCGTCATTGTAGTGAATCTTAGCGACTTGGTAACTGCCGGGGGTCAACCGCTCTATGACTTTCATGCCCTCATCACCTGATACAAAGATTGACTCGTGGTAGATTCGATTCACCTTGCCAATCTTCGAAGTTAATCTGGCTAATTGTTCTGCTGCCTGTTGCCAGTAACGGTCGTATTTTTCTTTGTATTCATCAGGCGCATCCTCTCTGCAGTATATGAGTGGGACGAGGTAAAGTTTCTTGCCGCGTCTAAAATACTCGACTTCAAGCCTCTCTATTTTTCCTAACTGCTCTGGCATAGATGTTAAGCTCTCGAAAAATCTGCTAACGCCTCAGACAATGTTTATCAAAACGAAGGTTGAGATGCAGGATATAGCCAGCCTTTCAGAACACTACTCATTGGGCTCTCCTTCTTTTCCCCAATTCTGCATAATCTTCTTGATTTGTTGAGCAAGCTTTGGGTCTTCCTTGAGACGCTGAGTGAAGATAGGACAACTTTGCAGAATCATGTCCTGGCTCATAGAGGCTATGCTCTCTATAATCTGGCTCAGTTCGCCCTTGGTTTGTTCGGGCAAGTTTGTTCCTTGCATGGCTGTCTTGAAGTGTGCAATATCTTCCACGCTGACTTGAACCGGGATTACGCAGTTTTTGTACCACGGACATTCCTTACACCTAATGATCGCTGTGACCTTGTCTAAAATATCACCCATTTCAGTCCTCCTATACAGTGTAATTTTAGCACTTTCCCCTAATATGCAGAAAATATGTAACAGACAAAGCTTGGCCACCACTTGTTTTACTAATAGATTTTTGTGTTATAATAGGGTCAAGCCAGTGACAGCAGGTACCCAGTGGGTTTAAACAGTGAGCCTGCCGAGGCTAAACCAAGCTAAGAAAACGATAAGGCTTTGGGGAACCCTGTGTCTGCTGGCACAGGGATTTTTTATTTTTGATTGTATGAATTGCTTTCCCTTAAGGAGAGAATCGAAAAGAAGGTTGATATGTTGAGAGAAAAAAAAGTTCAGGTAGTAAGCAGACTAGCTGATGATTTATCACGCAGCAGTATTGTCATCTCTACCAATTATCAAGGCATACTAGCTAAACAGATGGCTGAGTTACGGAGTACTTTAGCAAGAGCCGGTATTCAGTATCATGTGGTTAAGAACACCTTGGTCTACCGTGCCGCCGAACAAGCAGGTAAGTCTCAACTGAAAGGTATAATCGAAGGTCCTACGGCTCTAGCCTTTGGTTATGATGATGCAGTCAACACAGTCAAAACTCTTAACCAATACATCAAATCCACAGCATTACCTTTACAGATTAGAGGGGGATTATTAGGGAACAGAATTTTGACTCCCGAGGAATTGGCAAGTTTAGCCAGTTTGCCACCTAAAGAAGTTCTTGTTTCTAAATTGCTCGGACAATTACAAGTACCTATAGTAACTTTACATAATATTCTGAGCTTCCCGTTACGAGGTCTTGTAAACGTACTACAAAGCAGAGTTCAAGCTATTAGCAAATAACAAAGGAGGGAATCATGTCACCAGAAGAACTTGAGAAGGAAACCAAAGAAGGGGAGGTTAAGAAAACCTCAAGAGCCAAGAAAGAAGTAAAAGAGGAAGAAGTGAAAGAGAGTAGGAGTTTGACTAAAAAAGAAGAGATCATTGCTGCCATCAAGAACATGACGGTGCTGGATCTGGCTGAGCTGGTCAAGGCGCTGGAGAGTGAATTTGGTGTTAGCGCTGCTCCGGTGGCGGCGGTAGCTGCAACGCCGGCAGCGGCAACAGCAGTTGGCAAGCCAGCTGAAGCACCTCCGGCGGAAGAAAAGACAGAGTTCACTGTCATCTTAAAGAGTTTTGGCGAGAAGAAAATCGAAGTAATCAAGGCAGTACGAGAGGTAACTACTCTAGGATTAAAGCAGGCTAAAGATTTAGTGGAAGCTGCTCCACAGGTAGTGAAGGAGAGTGTCTCCAAGGAAGAAGCCCAGACAATCAAGCAAAAATTAGAGGCTGCTGGAGCAACCGTAGAGATTAAGTAGGAGACATCATAGCAGGACTGTGGGAATTCTTGGGAGGGGTAAGCAACGTGTCTCTGGCTAGTTACCAGATTATGCTGGGATTCGGGGGATTTTTCGTCCTTCTAGGCGTTATTTTTGTTCTCTGGAACAGAAAAGAGAAGAAAAACTATTACAATTCTATCCTGCTGACCCGCAGAGATATTAGGGAAGCTCTTACTCACGAGCCAGAACGTCCGTGGTTGCATGCCTGGCAAATAGGTGGCAGGGTCTCTCTTATCTTGGGCATCGTGTTGCTGATTACCGGAGGAGTGCTGTGGCTTATCATGAGATAAGCCACTTTTAAGTATTAGGGAGCGGCAGAGAGGCTTTCCAATATAGCCAACTTGAGAAAAATCTTTCCTTCCAGTGACAAAGAGAGCATGCTGGTTTCTGAGCTTTGCTTTCCTTTATGCTGCTAAATGTTAGAATACTTATCGGCACATTAATCATACTTTGGTATTGCATGTGGAGATAAGTGGTGGCAAAACATAGGACGCCTCCTTGGTTTATCCTGATTTTCTGGCCTGTGGTGGACAAAATCTTGCGAGCAATCTATCGCATCAAGCCTTTGAAACCCGACGGCAGCAGTATCATCTCTTTAGACATCCGGCACTATAAAGGTGCTACCAAGATTCTGAACGACGGCTCCAAAGTGAAAACGGGAGACAAAATCATAGAGATTCATTTGAACAACGATTGGTTTAAAGAGAGTCGCAAGCTGCCTATGAAAGCTCCCCAATCAGCTTGGCAAATTATGAGTTGCCTTGAACAGGACCTGCGTTTCCTGGCTCAGCAGATAATGAACGGGATGTTTGAGGATGTCGTTGCGCTACATGCTCTTACGCTTCTGCACGCCGGGACAAAACGACTAGGATTCCAAATTGAAGAGGTGCCTGATAACCTGTGGAACAAGGGAGCCCATTTCTATATGGCGGGGTTAATGCAAATCTATCGTTTACGGGCAAATGACGCATCTAGAAACAAAAGAAGATCCTTGGAGCTTAAAGAGGTCTGGCTTTCTAAGACAGCGCTTCTCGAAAAATATGGCTCAAGGCATCCGTGAGCTGGTTGTTGTAACGAACTTGCTAGGCAAACTCCTCTTCTTCTGACTCAATAAGCTCAGGTAGGGTGACAAAATCAAAGCCTCTTTGTTTTAGCGCATCAATTATCTGCGGCAAGGCTTGGAGCATCTGGCTGCGGTCATAGACAGATCTGGTACTACGACCGTCATGCAGCACAATTATACTTCCTGGCTTCGCGCGCTTGATTATAGCCTGCACAATCTCTACACTGGATTTGTCTGCTTCCCAGTCGCTGGTCATGTTGTCCCAGGTGACCACTGTGTACCCGAGGTGCCGAACTGTACGCATCAGCCATGGCGTGCGGAAACCGTGAGGAGGACGGAAAAATCTGGGCTTAGATCCGGTGTATTCATAAATTGTCTTATGAGCCAAACTCAGGTCATGAGCAATCATTTTGCTAGGTCTCAGACATAACAGCCGCCGGTGATGGTAGGAATGATTTCCAATTACATGTCCTGCCGAGACGATGCGACGGCATGTCTCAGGGTATCGCTGAGCATTCTGCCCGACGACAAAGAAGGTTGCTCTTATGTTGTATTTCGCCAGTATGTTCAGAACCTGAGAGGTATAGGGTTCGTTTGGACCGTCATCAAAGGTCAAGGCAATTTGAGGTTTGTTGCGGTCGCCATTGGATAACACCTTGCCATAGAACCGTGAACGAGGGTTAATTCCATGATAGGCAAAAAATGTACTCAAAACACCGATATCAAGAATGTGAATAAATCTTCCTAATCCTTCAAACACAGGGCTCACATTAAGCCACAGTAGGGCAAGCGAAAGAGCAACATACCGCCAGTACGCCTTCACTCTCTGCCACGATAGAGTGGCAACTAGCTTTTGCCAAGCTTTGCCTGGCCAATCTTCCAACTTCTCGGGAAGTGGTGTGTGCCAAAAGAGAACTGAGAAGTAATCCACAATCCAGTTCCAATACAGGTTGATTGCTCCGATCCTCTTCAAGCGACGAGCTGACGTAAGGACGAACAGCCTGGGGATAACATCTCCTTTGCCAACTTTTCTTAATCTCAGCGAAAGTTCATATTCCTCACCATAGAATTTGATATTGGTATTGAATCCACCCACTGTGAAGAATGCTGACCGTCGCACAGCAAAGTTACATCCCCATATTGCTCCACCTTTACGGAAAGCTTTACGGAAAAGTTGGTCTATGATGATGCTGATAAAGTTGCCAACATAAGAGACGATCTTGGTGAACTTGCCAGCATCATAAAAAGCGTAGGGGCCGCTTATCGCTACTGTCTTGGGATTCCGTAGAAAGTGCCGTACAATGGTGGAAAGCCAATGAGGTGGTGCCTGGGTGTCAGCATCAATGAAAGCGATAATTTCTCCCACGGCTTCTTCAGCGCCTTTTTGCCGAGCTGCTGCCGGACTATGTTTGCTTTCGTAGACAGCTTTGGCTCCCCAGTCGCGGGCTATTTTGGCAGTGTTGTCCATGCTGGCATTATCAACAACGATGACCTCGTACTTGCCAACGTAATCCTGGTTTCTTATGGATTCCAAACAGGAAGGTAGATAGTTTTCTTCGTTATAGGCTGGTATGACTACGGACACAAAAGGCAACCCCTGAGACCGGGTTACTGTTGGCACTATGTTATCCTCGCTCATAAACTCTCAAAGCTAGAATACATAGCTCCACTATAATTATACCACTTGTCAACAGTGGTTAAACATATGTGGGTATACCCACCCCGGCTAATGAATGATACCTAGAGTGTTCTACAGGTCCTGCATTTTTGAGGCTACAGCAACATGTGCTCAAGGATCCGAATCTCGGGAAGGTTGGTGAGAAGATGCCGCAATTTCTTGGGTGTTAGGCTATCTCTTTATACCGGTACTGAAGGGCTTCTGCCATGTGGTGTGTTTTGATGATGTCGCTATGCCCAAGGTCAGCGATGGTGCGGGAAAGTTTAAGGATTCGGTGGAAGGCACGACCTGTGAGATGAAGCTGCTTCATAGCGGCACGAAGTAGGCTCTGAGCCGCTGGCTCCACTATACAGAACTCTTTCACTTCTTTAGGTGTCATGTCAGCATTGCATGTTAGCTTCGTGCCTTGAAAACGCCTCAATTGTATCTCGTGGGCTGCCTTAACTCTAGCCCGGATTTTCTCCGAGCTTTCTCCCATCCTATCGTCAGTGAGCTTTTCATAGTCAATATGAGGAACGTCAACAAAGATATCAATGCGGTCAAGCAATGGTCCGCTTATTCTTTTATGATAGCGAGAAATTTCTCCTGGCGAGCATTTGCATTCCTTAAATGGGTCGCCATAATACCCACAAGGGCAGGGATTCATAGCAGCCACTAGCATAAAGCTAGCTGGGAAGGTAACACTGCCATGAGCACGGCTGACGGTAACAGTTCGATCTTCCATGGGCTGGCGCAGGGATTCCAGAGTAGCGTGCCCGAATTCGGGGAATTCATCCAGAAAAAGCACGCCATGGTGTCCCAAACTTATCTCACCAGGTCGGGGCCATTGCCCTCCTCCTACTAAACCAGCATGGGAAATAGTATAGTGAGGGGCACGGAAGGGACGCTCCATGATAATAGGAGCATCCCGAGGCAACAATCCACACACACTGTAAATCTTGGTTACCTCAATAGCCTCCTCTAAGGTGAGTGGGGGAAGTATCGAGGGTAAAGAGCGAGCCAACATAGTCTTGCCACTTCCTGGCGGACCACACATCAAAATATTGTGTCTTCCAGCCGCTGCTATTTCTAAAGCTCTCTTGGCATGTTCCTGCCCTTTAATATAGGTGAGGTCGAAGGTGTAAGTAGGGTGAAATTCTTGCTCCCAGTCTATCTCGCTACGATACTCTGGGATGCTTGAATCGCCTTGAAGATGAGCCACTAATTGTGCCAACGATTCGGCAGGAAATATGTGTATATCGTCTACCAAGGAAGCCTCCTTAGCGTCGTCGGAGGGCACAAATACAGTAGCTAATCCTTTATCACGTGCTAGAGCTACCATGGGCAGGACACCATGCGTATGACGCAGCTTACCATCCAAAGAAAGTTCACCTATAAAGATGCTGTTGGTAAGGTCGGCGTTAAGCTGACCTGAGCTTATCAGTATCCCTATAGCTATAGGCAGGTCATACGCAGGTCCTTCCTTTCTCAAGTCGGCAGGAGCCAAGTTGACGGTAATGCGCCGATTCGGAAACTTATAATAGGAGTTTCTGATGGCTGACCTCACTCTTTCTTTAGCCTCTTGGATTGCCTTGTCGGGCAATCCAACAATAGCAAAGGAAGGTAATCCTGGTGAAATATCCACCTCTACCTCTACTATAGCTCCCTCCAGCCCTACCACGGCAGCACTTTTTACCTTGGCTAGCATCTCGATAAATCCCTTTCGCCCGAAGTATCTAGTTTTCCCCTTTGAGAAAGTCCTCGATGTACTTAACTAGCTCGGCGTTTTCCTCTTCAGATAACATGAGGTTGCTTTCTAGTCTGTTGATGTATTCGTCAATTTGTGGAAACTGAGACCTTGCCGCAGCTAGTTTTTCGTTCTGCTCGCGAATTTCCTGGTCTAAATCCGCGAAATCGATTTTCAGGTCTAGCCTTTCATCCAAAAAACTCAAAACCTTCTTTTGAGCCTGGGCGTCTTCAACCGCAGCTAAATAGAAAGGTACGGGCAACCACAAACTCGCTGCTGGAACGTTTTTTTCTTTAGCTATCCAGAGCAAAAAGGAATTCAAAGTTGGTCTTTCGCCAGGCGCGGTCTGATAATCCATATCCGTGTTCAAGTTGTATTGGTTCAGGTTTTCTTTCATTTCTGGCAGGTTACTAACAGCAAGCAACTCACGGGGAGCAGTATGGGCACTGAAGCTAATCATGGCTCCAACAACATATAACTCTCTTAAATTCCGATAATGGTGCTCAGCCACTTCCAGAATCGAGGTCAGGAATTTGTACCATTCGGCTGAAGGAGAGTCGCTCTGAAAAATCATTAACTCCTGTTCTGGGCAAACATAGAATTTACTCTGAGGAAACCGAGCTATGTTATCTTTTATAGCTACTCCCCCCATGGGAAAAAACTCTTCTGGATCAATTTCGGCAAACTCTTGGCCATTCAGCTTCAGCTTGAGATAATCGGTAACTTTTCGCCCCAGATTTGCAGCATCTTCGTTCCAACCGACCACCATGCAAGATTGAGGAAGCGTCAGCTCTTTGTGAACCCTTATAGCGTTTCCGTGACTCAACCTCCGGTACCTCGCTTTTTGAAGAATTTCTCCACATCTTCCATAATTCTCTTCTTTTCCTCTTCGGTAATGGGCCCGGGGTCAGTTGGTCGGGTATAGGTGGTATGCCTCAACCTATCTAGTTGCGCTCGAATTTCCAGGGGTATTTGTTGGTAGAATTCTTCAATCGTCCGTTGTACTTTTTGGTCCAATTCGTCCAGTTTATCCAGCTCCACTTCTATCTTGAGGTTGCAGGTGAGAACTTCCAGCACAGATTTCGAAGCTTTGGGGTAGGAGAGAGGCAACCCTTGCAAATATATTGGTATCTCGCCCATCAGACAAACACCGGGCAATCCCCGCCTCTTGGCAACTCCCAGCAACAGCCCGTTCAAGCCAGTAATGTTGCCTTGTCCCCCTCTGCCTTCAATATCAGACATGAGCACCGTGTTCTTGTATTCTCTTATCTCAGGGATTAGACTTTCGCTATTGGGGACAGCCCAAACCCTGGGTTTCGCTGTATGGTGAATCAAAGATACTGCTGCTCCTGAGGTATAAACGCGCTGGCATTTGAATTTCTGAGCTATGTCCAGAACCATGTTTGCCATATGATAAGCTTTTCTTCCTTCAGCATACATCCGCCCTCCTTCAGTGGGTTGTTCCTCGCCGACGAAGAATATTATGTCTCTGCCGTGTATCTTCTTAAAATAGAATTTGCTGCTGGGAAATTCAAGCTGGTCCAAGATTCCTTTCTTGATCAGCACTCGCCGGGGATAAAAGAAATCCCAAGGCTCAATTTCTCCAAATTCCTCCGCTTGCAATATCCCCCTCAGGGTGTCTACTGCGATTATGCCGATATTTCCTATTCCAGGCCAACTAGCTATCAAAACTGGATTCTGAAGCTCCGGCTCCCGATAGAGCTTGATTCCCATCGCACTCCTCAAATCTGTTTCCATATTATATACTATCTTTCCACCTGTAAGATGAAAATTTGTCCTGTCACAGTGCTAGGAGTTAAGACATGAAAGATTGGGAGAAAGACTTGCCACCCATCGCTAAAGAAAGATTAGCTAGGATCGGTCAACCAACCCAAGAAGAGAAAGAGGCCTTGGTAAACTCGGAGAAGGCAGACGCTCTGCTTTCGGAATTCTATCAAGCTCGGCTTGACGCCGAAGGTTTGTGGAAGAAGTTAAAAGAAGAGAATTCTCCTTCTCTTCTTAAACAAGTGCAAACGAAACTTGTGGATTCTCTTGGTCTAGGCACTTCATCAGCCGAATTAGAAAGAAGAAAGAAAGGGATTCTAGCTGTTGAAACACTCAAGAAAGAGCGAAACACTTCGGCAGTGGAGTTAACTTTGAATATGATGCAGAAACTACAAATGAGCTATCAAAGGGAAATACAGGAAACGTACGATGGAGTAAGAGCTGAAGTAGAGAGAAATCCCCGGCTGCGGCTAAAACAGGTTCAGCAAGGGGAGAATACAATGGTCATTCAACTTACCGTTGACGAAGCGATAAAGCAACTTCCACAGTGGAAAGAGTTCCTGGCTAACCAGGAAAAGATATACACTCAAGAGTTTGCCAAATTGAGGGAAAAACTGAGGAAAGAACTCCGCTAGCTAGTCTTGCCCTCACATGTTTTATTCTTTTTAACTTACATCGGCAGCCTCGTCAATAATTGACATAATATTAGACTATAAAATAGGTAAGTAAGTCTTAATCTCGTAATCGGTCACGTGACTGCGATAGCGATCCCACTCGATCTTTTTATTCGCAATAAAAGCATTGAAAACATGCTCGCCTAGGGCTTTCCGTACCAGTTCACTTTTCTCAGTAAGCTGAATCGCTTCCAAGAGACTAGCTGGAAGACTACCTATTCCTCGCTTCTTTCTTTCCTCCAGGGACATATGATAGACGTTTTCTTCTACGGGTTCCGGTGGTTCCAGTCCCTCCTCAATTCCGGCCAGTCCCGCAGCCAGCATCACACTGAAGCAAAGGTAAGGATTACACGCTGGGTCGGGAGAACGAAGTTCGAACCTGGTTGCGTCTTCTTTACCTGGTTGATATTCCGGCACTCTAATCAGGTCGGAACGGTTTCGTCTTGCCCACGTGATATATACTGGCGCCTCATAGCCAGGCAGGAGACGCTTATAGGAATTGACCCACTGGTTGGTCACTGCTGTAAATTCTGGGACATACTTCAGAAGTCCAGCAAGGAAGCTTAAAGCCACTTCGGATAGGTGATACTTACCATTCTTATCAAAAAAAGCATTGCGGTTGCCCTTAAATAACGACTGGTGCACGTGCATCCCGCTGCCATTGATGCCGAAGACTGGCTTGGGCATAAAAGTAGCGTAGACTCCGTGTCTCAGCGCTATCTCCTTGACCACAATACGGTAAGTCATCACGTTATCAGCCATACTTAGAGCATCGGTATAGCGCATGTCTATTTCGTGCTGACTAGTGGCAACTTCATGATGAGACTTATCAATGCCAATGCCCATAGCCTCTAGTGCGAGCACCGTCTCCCGCCTCAAGTCATGGGCAGCATCTGGCGGGGTCATGTCAAAGTACCCGCCTTGGTCCAAAGGCTCGCAATTTTTTGAGTCCTTAAAGTAGAAGTATTCCAGTTCGGGGCCAACGTAATAGGTGTAACCAAGATTTGCAGCTCGTTCCAAATTCTTTTTCAATACATATCTGGGGTCACCTTCGAAAGGTTCACCACCAGGTTTCAAGACGTCACAAAACATTCGGGCTACTGCCGTGTGTTCCCTAGGCATCCAGGGAAGTAGTTGAAATGTGTCAGGGTCAGGCATAGCCACCATATCGCTTTCATCAATACGAGCGAAACCTTGAATTGAAGAACCATCAAAACCCATCCCTTCTTCCAAAGTAGCTTCCAGTTCATTTATGCCAATCGAGAAACTCTTGAGAAACCCAAGAATATCAGTGAACCACAGCCACACAAATTTAACGTCGTGTTCCTTTGCCATCTTGAGAACATATTCCTTCGCTTCTTCTCTACTTTTCTTATTGTTTGTCATGCCTTCCTCCTTGATTTTTATGTATTATATCAAGCTTTTCTTATCTCACTATTTACATTGAACACCTTCCTTTATTGGCTTAAATTGCATTATCGCCTTCTTCGCCGGTTCTGACACGCACGGCATTCTCCACCGGCAGGACAAATATCTTGCCATCACCTATCTCTCCGGTTCTTGCCCCAGCGGTAATCGCATTCAGTATCTTAGGAACATCCTCGTCCAGGACAACTACCTCGACTTTAACCTTGGGCAGCAAGTCTACTTTATATTCTCCACCTCGCCATTGCAACATGAGTCCCCCTGTCGTCCTCTGCCAGTCACTTCACTAACTGTCATACCAAAATATCCATGAGCTTCGAGTACAGCTCTGATGGCATCGAACCTTTCTGGCCTGATAATGGCTTCTATTTTTTTCATCTCAGACTCTCCAGTCACAACGACACTAAGTTATGCTACCTGCTTGGTCATGTGAGCCGCTTTGACCTATTGATATTCGACCTTGATAAAGTCCGGGTGCCGCATGTGTCTCCACCTTACTTATGGGAATACGGCTGAAGCCTTTGGATATAAAGTCTGGGTAAGCAGAAATGCCATGTTCTTGAACATCTAGCCCAGCGAATTCTTGTTGTTCTGGAACGCGAATTCCCATGGTTGCTTTGAGGAGAAGGAAGCAAGCTAGAGACGTGCCGAAAGCCCAGGCGAAGGTAGCAAGCACTCCTATGCTCTGAATACCCAGCTGACTCAGTCCGCCCGCGATCAATCCGTGTACAGCCACAGGCGCAGTCGGTACCCCAAAAATACCAACAGCGACAGTTCCCCAAACCCCACAAATACCGTGGACAGATACCGCTCCTACGGCGTCATCTATTTTGAGGTTTTTTTCAAAGAATAGGATGGTGAAGACCACGATAACACCGCCTATAATTCCTATTACTATGGCACCTAGAAACGAAACTGAAGCAGTGCCTGCTGTAATAGATACGAGGCCTGCTAGTATACCGTTAAGTATCATACTGTAATCAGTCTTGCCGAACTTGAACAAAGTTAATAATGTTACACTCAGCCCTCCAGCAGCCGCAGCCAGGAGAGTGGTGCCAGCGATGTGTGAAATGGCGAAAGGGTTTGCAGCTAGCCAGCTACCACCATTGAAGCCGAACCATCCCAACAATAAAATAAGGACACCGAGAGTAGCGAGCGGTGCATTATGTCCCGGTATCGGGTTGACTGTCCCGTTCTTGTTATATTTGCCAATACGTGGACCTAGCGTGATGCAGCCAGCAAGCGCTGCCCAGCCACCGACGGAGTGAACAGCGGTAGAGCCGGCAAAATCCACAAAGCCAATGTTCTGTAACCATCCACCACCCCATATCCAATGACCAGAGACAGGGTAGATCACGGCTGTGATAACAGCTGTAAATATCAAATACCTCGTGAACTTGATCCGCTCTGCTACCGCTCCTGAGACTATGGTAGCTGCCGTAGCACAAAATACTGCTTGGAAGAACCAAAAGGCATAGAGAGGTAAGTGCCCGACAGTGTCATCGGTGTTTTCAAGGAAGAAGCCTTTCCAACCCACAAAGCAATTCCCGTCGCCGAACATCAGGCCATAGCCAACAATGAAGAAAGTAAGAGCTCCAATGGCAATGGTAGCTACATTCTTCATCAGAATGTTAACAGTATTTTTGGCTCGAGTAAGGCCTGCTTCTAGACATGCAAATCCAGCGCGCATCCACATGACCAGAAAGGCTGATATCAATACCCATATTGTGTTAACAGACAACTCTAGACTTTCCATTGGTTATGCTCCCTTTATGCTTTCTCTTTGTCTTGTTCACTCTTTTTCATCAATACCTTGATGGTCGGCAGATTTCTCTCCGGGAATCGTGCCGATCAGGCGAGGTGATAACCCTCTCCACATCTCTATGATTTGGTGTATGTTCATGCTCATTTTTTTGAGCAAAAAATATAGAGTGTTCATATTTCCAAAATATTACAGACAAATTAAATCTTTGTTACAAAGGGACTTGACAAGATGGCTCTGTGTGCGTATACTAGGTAAACGGTTACCGATAGCCTTAATGACAGGAGCCTTTTCAAAACATGAAAAGAATATATATGAAGGAGAGTGTTTGCATGGGCTGTGGTCTATGCCAGGTTTACTGCCGAGTGGAGCATTCTCGGACGAAGGACATAGTCAAAGCATTTAAAAGCGAGATACCTCGTCCTCTACCTCGGATCTGTGTGGAGAGAAATGCTGAGGTTTGCTTCCCGGTGCAGTGTCGCCAGTGCACTGAGCCTTGGTGCGTTTACTTTTGTTTAACAGGCGCGATGCAAAGAGATTCCATAGGTGGCAAGGTGATTGTTGATATGAAAAAATGTATTGGTTGCTGGACATGCATATTGGCTTGCCCGTACGGGGCGCTCAGTCGTGATATGAATAAGAAAAGCGTGGTTAAGTGCGATTTATGTCCGGAGCGAGAAATACCCGCTTGTGTCACGAACTGCCCGAACGAAGCACTCGTGCTGGCAGTAGAGAGGGAAAAGGAGTGATATGGACAAAATAGTCGCCATAATTGACTATGGCGCAGGAAATCTGCGCAGTGTTGCCAACGCCGTTAAGAAATTAGGCTATTACCCAACGATAACGAATGACCGTCGGGAGATACTTAACGTTGGGGCTATTATTCTACCTGGTGTAGGCGCTGCTGCTGACACTCTGAATAACCTGAAGAAATTAGGCATGACTGATGCCATCTCGCGATTGATAGAGCATGGTCGTCCAGTTCTTGCTATTTGCGTGGGTTTGCAAATACTCTTCACTGGAACAGAGGAAGGGGGATGGCATGAGTGCCTAGGCGTGATTCCAGGAATTGTGAAGAAATTACCTTCGGGTCTAAAGAGCCCACATATGGGGTGGAATCAAGTTAAGCAGAAAATCAGCCACCCCATCTTTGAAGGCATACCGGATGGAGCTAATTTCTACTTTGTGCATAGTTTTTACCCTGAGCCGGAGGATGCGTCAGTTGTGGCGGGGACAACAGATTATGGCATATCCATTTGTAGCATAGTAATTAAGGGCAGCTTGGTAGCAACTCAATTTCATCCCGAAAAGAGTGGTGAAAACGGATTGAAGATGTATGAAAACTTTCTGAGATTGAATTGACCAGGAGTTGGTTTATGGAAACAAAATATCTCCTTATAGGGAATTCCGCAGGGGGCATTGGAGCTGCGGAGGCCATACGGGAGGTAGACAAAAAAGGAACTTTGACTGTTGTTTCTGAAGAAGCTTATCCAGCTTATTCACGTCCCCTGATTTCGAAATACTTAGCCGGAGAAACAACCCTAGAGGAAATGCTATTTCGCCGGGCGGATTTCTATGAGAAAAATGACATCCTCCTGCTCTCGTCCAAGAAGGTGACTGGTCTGGAGCTGGAACACCGGGTCGCTCAGCTCGACGACGGTGAGGAAATTTTCTGGCAGAAGCTCCTTCTGGCTGTGGGAGGGAAACCCATTTTCCCCAACATAAAGGGGAGTGACAAGCGAGGCGTCTTTACCTTCACTGACCTTGATGATGCCAAAGCAGTTGCTACTTTCCTCAGTGGCATCCAACGAGCCATAGTCATTGGTGGCGGACTTATTGGGGTTAGCGTAACGGAAGCGTTAGTGAAGCGAAGAGTGCATGTAACAGTAGTGGAAATGAAAGATCGCATATTAAACACAATACTTGACCCAGAAGCTTCCTTGATGGTCGAGAAAATTATGACTCAAGCCGGCGTGAGAATAATTACAGGTCATACCACGGTTGAGCTCTGCGGCGCAGACAACGTTGAAGAAGCTATCTTGGATGATGGAGAGGCAATACCTTGCGACCTAGTCTTGGTGGCTATTGGGATATCGCCGCGATTGGAACTCGCACGGAACGCGCGCCTTGAGGTAAACCGAGGCATAGTGGTGGATAAGCATATGGCTACAAATTATCCAGATGTCTACGCCTGTGGAGATGTAGCCGAGGTATACGATTTTGTATACGAAGAGAATAGAGTTACCCCTGTTTGGCCTAACGCATATGTCGGAGGTAGAATTGCTGGTTATAATATGGCTGGTTTTCCTACTGAATATCCAGGGGGTACAGCCATAAATTCACTTAGCTATTTCGGAATTGATATCACGTCTGCAGGAATGTCAGTGGCTCCAGGCGACGATGGGTACGAAGTCTTATGCACGAAACGGGATGATACTTACCAGAAGCTCATATTAAAGCATAATCGCATAGTGGGGATGATATTGGCAGGGATTATCGAAAAGTCGGGTATAATTCTTAGCCTCATGCGAGACAAGGTTAATGTGGAGAATTTTAAACAATCGCTCTTGGCTGACAATTTTGGCTTAGCTTTTCTACCTCGAGCATTGTGGGAGGAGCGTTTAGAAATATCGCCGGGGTTGATCGTACAAAGCGCTCCGCTTCACGAAACTGAAAAGGAAAGCTTTGCTGGTGAATAACTATCCTATGGAGTTGTGTAAATGAACGGGACGAAAAAAATCGGAATTCTTGCATTGCAAGGTGCGTTTGCCGAGCACATCGTCAGTTTGCACAAACTAGGTGTGGAAGCGTTACCTATACGTCTGGCTTCAGAGTTAGAGAATCTAGACGGCTTGGTTATCCCCGGAGGGGAGTCTACCACGATCGGGAAATTGATGATGCTTTATGGCTTTATCGAGGCATTAAAGAGATTGAGCAAGGAAGGCTTCCCCATTTTCGGTACCTGTGCGGGCATGATCCTGCTGGCGAAAACTATTCTTGATTCGAACGTTGAGGCGATTTCAACTATGGACATAAAAGTAATGCGAAACGCCTTTGGCAGGCAGGTGGATAGTTTTGAGACGTTGCTGCCGATACCAGTTCTTGGCGAACAGGCATTTCCTGCTGTTTTTATCAGAGCGCCTATCATCGTCGAAGCTGGACCCAGAGTGGAAATCCTCGCCTGGCTCCCCGATGGCACGCCTGTAGCTGCTCGACAAGGAAACTTGCTTGCTGCTGCTTTTCACCCCGAGTTGACCTCTGATTTGAGATTCCATGCTTATTTCTTAGATATCGTCTCGCGAGGAGGTTAAACCATTGAAAGATTTGGGCAAAATAAACAATCCTTATAGCGATGACAAAGTAATGGATGCCTGTTCAATTTTTGGAATGATGGACACCACAAGAGCTCAGTTTTCGGGCAAACTGGTGGTGGAAGCTATTGCCAATATGCACGTTCGAAGTAATGGTCTGGGTGGCGGATTTGCTATCTATGGGTTATATCCCGAATATGCTGATTATTACGCCTTCCACATCATGTATCTGAGTGAACAAGGGAAGGACGAAGTTGAAGGTTTTCTAAAGGAGAGGTTCCACGTGATTCGCGGCGAAGAATTGCCTGCTAAGCCAACTAGGGCGATAGTGAATCCTCCGCGAGTGTGGCGGTATTTTGTCGAGGTGAGAAACCAGGAGGCTGAAAATCAGTGTGAAGATGACTACGTAGTAGAAAAGGTAATGGAAATCAATACCAAGGTGAAGGATGCCTTTGTCTTTTCGAGCGGCAAAAATATGGCCGTATTCAAGGGTATGGGGTATCCTGAGGAGATAGCAGAGTATTTCTGTCTGGAGCAGTACAGGGGTTACCTGTGGACTGCCCATGGCAGATTTCCTACCAACACGCCGGGTTGGTGGGGTGGGGCACATCCGTTCAGCATTCTAGACTGGACGGTGGTGCACAACGGCGAGATCTCTTCCTACGGGATAAACAAGCGATATTTAGAGCAATTTGGCTACAAGTGTACCATGCAGACTGATACCGAGGTGATAGCTTACGCCGCCGACCTTTTGATGCGAAAGCACGGACTTCCTATACAGATAGCAGCTAAAGTGTTGGCATCTCCCTTGTGGAGTCAAATGGAGCTTTGTTCGCCTGAAGAACAAAATGTGTATCGAACATTACGCCAGGTATATAGCGGTCTTTTGTTAAACGGTCCCTTTGCTGTGATCCTTGCTCGTCATGGAGAGATGATTGGACTTACTGACAGAATAAGGTTGCGCCCGCTTACTATTGGAGTGAAGGGGTCGGTGCTTTATCTTTCTTCGGAGGAATCCGCTATCCGCCGGGTTTGTCCGAACCTCGATAAATCTTGGATTCCCATGGGTGGCCAACCTATCGTCGGTTGCCTAGGCAAGCCACTGGAGTGCACTGCTATGGTCAAGAGCAGTACGAACATACTGATGTCTCTGGGAGTTGGCGCGTAGGTCAATGGTAAGCAAGGTGAGCAAATGTTGACTAAGAGAATTATTCCTTGTCTTGATGTTAAGGACGGACGGGTGGTGAAGGGTACCAGCTTTGATAATTTACGAGATGCTGGCGACCCTGTAGAGCTGGCTGCTTTCTATTATAGTGAGGGCGCCGATGAGCTAGTCTTTTTAGACATTGGTGCCACTCCTGAAGGGCGCGATATTATGGTGGATATTGTAGAGCGAGTCTCGGAGCAGGTTTTTATTCCCCTCACGGTGGGTGGAGGTTTGCGTGATATTGGGGATATACGGCGCATGTTGAAAGCAGGAGCTGACCAGATATCCATTAACACCGCGGCTGTACAAAACCCTAAGCTTATTGCTGAAGGGGCAGAGAAGTTTGGCAGTCAGTGCATTGTTGTCGCCATTGATGCCAAAAGAATATGGGGTACGGCTACTGCTAAATGGGAGGTTTATACCCATGGAGGGCGAAAACCTACAGGTATTGATGCCATCGCCTGGGCTAAACAGGCGGTAGCACTAGGGGCTGGTGAGTTGTTGCTTACTAGTTGGGACGCCGATGGGCAGCGAGCTGGCTACGATCTGGAATTGACACGTGCCATTAGCGAAGCGGTAACTGTGCCTGTTATTGCTAGCGGTGGCGCCGGCAATTTAGAGCATTTTTATCAAGCGTTAGTTATAGGCAAAGCTGACGCCGTGCTCGCTGCCAGTATCTTTCATTACCGTATCTATTCTATTCGGCAGGTGAAAGATTATTTGGCACAAAAAGGCATACCCATAAGAAAGGCCTGATATGAAGACATATTTGCCGCCCAGATTTATAGTGGAGAGGGACGACTCTCGATGTATCAGATGCGAGGTGTGCGTCAACCAATGCAGCTTCGATGTGCACTCTTATGACCCTGAGGATGACGAATTAAGGAGTCGTGAAGAGAATTGCGTTGGCTGTCACCGCTGCGTGGTCTTCTGTCCGACTAAAGCTCTGACCATCAGACGAAATCCACTGGACTACCGGGAAAACTACAACTGGCGTCCTGAAGTTATCGAAGATATCATTAAGCAATCTGAGACCGGCGGCGTGCTTCTCACGGGGATGGGGAATGATAAGAGCTACCGCATTTATTGGGACCATTTGGTTCTCAATGCCAGTCAGGTCACCAATCCTTCTATTGACCCTCTACGTGAACCTATGGAACTCACTACTTATCTGGGGCGGAAACCTGACAAAGTAGAATTTGACGGCACACGTCTCAAGACAGAGCTAGCTCATCAAGTCAAGCTCGAGGTTCCCGTAATGTTTTCGGCAATGTCTTACGGGGCAGTGAGCCTGAATGTGCAGGAATCTTTGGCCCGAGCTGCCACAGAGACGGGAACGTTATGGAATACAGGTGAAGGTGGACTTCATCCCCACCTTTACAAATATGGAGATAATACCGTAGTTCAGGTGGCTTCAGGGCGCTTTGGGGTGCATCCCAAATATCTGGATATAGCCCGGGTGATCGAAATCAAGATCGGACAAGGCGCTAAGCCGGGTATAGGAGGACACCTGCCCGGCGAGAAAGTTACCGCCGAGGTGGCGATGACACGCATGATTCCCCCGGGGACTGATGCCTTATCTCCGGCGCCACAGCACGATATTTACTCCATCGAAGACCTGGCACAGCTTGTCTATGCCTTGAAAGAAGCTACAGATTACACTAAGCCAGTAGCGGTAAAGATTGCCGCTGTCCATAATTCTGCAGCTATCGCCAGCGGCATGGTACGGGCAGGAGCCGACATTATAGTCCTAGACGGCTTACGAGGGGCTACCGGAGCTGCCCCCAAAGTTATCCGTGACAATGTTGGCATTCCCATCGAGTTAGCTCTTGCGGCTGTAGATGACCGTCTCAGACAAGAGGGTATTCGAAACCAGGTTTCTATCGTGGTTGCCGGCGGAATCAGGAACTGCGGCGATGTTGCGAAAGCCATTGCCTTGGGTGCTGACGCTGTATACATTGGGACTGCTGCGCTTGTCGCCTTAGGCTGTACCCTGTGTCAACAATGCCATACAGGGAGATGCGCTTGGGGTATTTGTACTACAGACCCTCGACTATCTAAGAGAGTCAATCCCGATATCGGAGCCAGGCGACTATGCAATTTGCTTCGTGGCTGGAGTTTGGAACTTAAGGACATATTGGGTGGCATGGGTATCAATGCCTTAGAAAGCCTTCGCGGCAATCGTCTGCACCTCAGGGGCATAGGACTTACCGATACTGAACTGGAAATTCTGGGAGTAAGAATGGCAGGGAGCTGATATGCAAAGAGAGCAATCAACAGAATTGATAGCTACTTCTGGTTGGTTGGGTGGAAGCAAGACCACAAGAGTAGATGCGAGCGAACTGTCTCATCGTGAGCTCAATACCAAGCTGAGGGCTCTGGTTTCTACAGGAGTTCAAAAAATAGAACTTCTTAATGTGTCCGGCCAGAGGTACATCGGCACGGGCTTACGTGCACCAGTCGAGATTGACATATTTGGCACACCAGGTAACGACTTAGGAGCTTTCATGGATGGCGCTAAAGTCGTTGTTTATGGCAATGCTCAGGACGGTTGCGGAAACACTATGAACAGCGGAGAGATAGTTATTCACGGTCACGCTGGAGACATCCTCGGCTTGTCAGCCCGGGGAGGCAAGCTATTTGTCAAAGAAAACGTTGGCTATCGGGCAGGTATCCACATGAAGGAATACGTGGACAAAAAGCCAATGATAGTTATTGGCGGCACAGCACAAGATTTTCTGGGCGAATATATGGCTGGTGGTGTTTTGATGGTTTTGGGGCTGGGTCTTAAAGAGGGTGAGCGGCACAGGACAAATTTTGTTGCCACAGGTATGCACGGCGGTGTTATCTATTTAAGGGGCCAGATTGAGCAGTTTCAGCTTGGTAAAGAAGTAGGAGTGGCTGAACCAGACAAGGTTGATTACCTAGTGATCCATCAACTTGTGGCCGAATTTGCGTATCACTTTGGCTACGATGCTGAGAAAATATTACAAGACCGATTTATCAAGCTTTTTCCTCTTTATCTTCGCCCTTATGGCAGACTTTACGCCTACTAGTCATATGGAGGCTGACTGTGTCCCGAATTGTCATTATAGCTAGCGACAGTGAGCCAATAAGAAAGCTAAAAACTGAGCTTACTCAGAAAGGTTTTGACTGCCTGATTGTTCCTCAGGATAGCCAGTCAATTAAGCAGATTGCTGAGCGATCTCTTGTTGTGATACTCTTTGATACTGACGGAGCAGAAGTGGATCCAGAGGTATGGAAATTGGTTCAAAAGACAAGGCGGGAAAAACAAACCCCTATTATTCCTCTTCTTTCTAGAGATAAGCTCTACGATCTTGGTTCCAGCACAGATATAGACGATTTTGTGCTCAAACCCTATGAAACAACTGAGGTTATAGCCAGAATAAAGCGAGTTTTGAAGTGTAGAGACCTCACAGATAGTGAAGAAATACTTAAGTGTGGCGACCTAGTCTTAGAACCTTCGAAATATGAAGTATCGCTTTGCGGTAAGCCAGTGGTATTGACCTTCAAAGAATACCAGTTACTCAAGTTTCTGATGAGCAACAAAGGAAAGGTTTTTACCCGTGAAGTTCTCTTAGACAAAGTTTGGGGCTGGGATTACTACGGGGGTGACAGAACGGTAGATGTCCACATCAGAAGATTACGGAGCAAGATTGAAGACTCAACGCACACCTTTATCGAGACTGTGCGAGGAATGGGGTATAGATTTAGAGAGTTGTGAACGCGAACCGACCCAGCTGACTTCACACTACCTTCACTGCTGTGCCATATGCCAGCATCTCAGCAGCCCCGGACATAACCATTGAGGTGGCGAATCTCACACCTATGATGGCATTAGCGCCCATTTTTTCAGCTTGCTCAATCATCCTTTGCAAAGCTTCTTCCCGGGCTTGTGCCAGCATCACGGTATATTCCTTTACTTCGCCGCCTACGATGTTACGCAAGCCAGCCATAATGTCGTGTCCCACATGCCTGGCTCGGATTGTACTGCCTCTCACCAAGCCCAGAGTTTCTGCTATCTTCTTGCCTTCTATCTGCTCTGTGGTAACTACAATCATTTTTCCACCTCCTTGAACTTATCCTTTTCCTCTTTGGACGCTCGACACCTTTCATAACCCAGAGACGCCAGGAGTATGATAATCCCCACGATCATGGCAGCACTAGCGATCTTAAGTGGCACAGGTAATTCAGGAAAAGATGAGCGAAAGAACAAATAAAGCCCCCAACCTACCAAGATGCCTGCCCCACCTGCCAACAAAATACCGCCAATTTTCCTCAAGTCACTCCTCCCTAAATCTATTAGTTATAGGCAATCTCCTATCCCGACCGAAGTCCCGAGGGGTTATTTTGATACCGGGCGCAGACTGCCGCCGCTTGTATTCACTCCGGTCCACCATACGAGCTACCTTTATCACTGTGTCACGATCATAGCCCATAGCTACAATCTGGTCAATTGACAGGTCATCCTCCACATAAGCCTTTAGAATCGGGTCCAGTATTTCGTACGGAGGCAAAGTATCGGTGTCTTTCTGATTAGGTCTTAGCTCAGCCGAAGGTGCCTTGGTCAAAACTCTCCTTGGTATTACCTCTTTTCCTTCTTTCTGGTTCTTATACTCTGCCAGCTTGTAAACCAGTGTCTTAGGCACGTCCTTGAGGGGAATAAATCCTCCTGCCATATCTCCATACAGGGTGGTATAGCCCGTTGCTGTCTCGCTCTTATTACTGCAAGCAAGCACCAGCCAGCCGAACTTATTGGACAAAGCAAATAAAATATTGCCTCTGATTCTTGCCTGGATATTCTCTTCGGCGGTATCCGGCTGAGTGTTCTCGAAAGGCTCAGCCAACGTCTCCAGATAAGAAACAAACGCTTTCTCAACCGGTATCACCTTGAATTGTATTCCCAGATTTCTAGCTAGCATCTCAGCATCAGCCTTGCTACCTGGCGAAGAATATCGGGAAGGCATAGAAACGCCTATGACGTTCTCAGGTCCCAAAGCATCTGTAGCTATGGCAGCAACCAGGCTTGAGTCAACTCCGCCTGATAAACCAATGACTACCTTCTCGAAGCCATTCTTGCGCACGTAATCTCTGACACCCAGAACAAGCGCTTGGTATATCTCGCCGATTTCGGTTAGCCTTTCAACTTGCCTCGATGGCACAGCCGGCTTGGTTGTCGTCGGTCGCTCATTTGATATCTCGATCTTGGTGACACGTTCCAGTTCTTGTGCGACCCACAAGGTCTCTTTCCTCCGCCGAGGGTCATGTAGCTGTGAACGGAATACCGAGTCCATATCCAAGTCAGCCGCTATAAGGTCCTCCTCAAATTGCTTCCCGCGGGCAATGACCTCTCCTCTCTCGTTGAAAATTACGCTATTGCCGTCAAATACCAGCTCGTCTTGCCCCCCGACTAGATTATTGTAGGCAACAATAGCCACGTTGCCTGCGGCTCTGGTCGCCAACATTCTTTCTCTGGAAAACCACTTGCCAGCGTGGTATGGAGAGGCGCTTATATTAACCAGCAATTTAGCCCCGGCGTAAGCTTGTACTGTAGCTGGACCGGTTTCGTACCAGATGTCCTCACAGATGCTTATGCCCACTCCGATGCCATAGATTATGAAAACAGGACATTCTTTTCCAGCCTGAAAATATCTGTTTTCATCGAACACGCCGTAGTTCGGCAAATAAAACTTATGGTAGATGCCAGCTACTTTCTGGTCATAGAGCACAGCGGCAGCGTTGTATATGTCGCTATCACTGTCTACAAAACCCACCACTATTGTTATGCCTGAGCTGTGTTCTATTATTTTCTCAAGGCACTGTTTGTTACGTTTGATGAACTGAGGTTTGAGCAATAAGTCCTCAGGAGGGTAACCAGTTATAGCTAGCTCAGGAAAAGTCAAAAGGTCAACGCCCAGCGACTTAGCTTGGTCAATGAATCGTATTATTTTTTCGGTATTTCCGTTGACGTCGCCAACAGTGGAGTTAATCTGAGCCAGTGCAATTCTAATAGCGTGCAACCTGCCTCCTTGTAGCAACGTACTATAGTATACCAGACAATTATAAGCATTTTCTGCCTGAGGTGTTGACAGGTTAGCTACGTATGTGGTAAAGTCATCGGCAATAGGTTGCCGTAGACTGGCACGTAGGACGGGCAGATTTGCTCAGCCAACAATCACAAGAAGTCGAACGCAAAGTATTAGCTATTCTTAGAATTCTGAGCCAATCCAGTGAGCCTGTTGGTGCTCGCATTATTTCACGCCGCCTCAGAGACTGTGGCATTGAGTTAAGCGAACGGGCTGTCCGGTATCATCTCAAATTGATGGATGAGCGTGGGTTCACAGAGAGCGTGGGGAGAGAGGGGCGGTTGATTACCCAGCTAGGTCTCGAAGAGTTGGGGAGTGCTTTAGTCAGCGACAAGGTCGGTTTTGTCGCTTCTAAGATTGAGCTTCTGGCTTACCAAACAGAATTTGACATAAACAAACGGCAGGGTAAAGTTCCTGTCAATATTTCATTCTTCCCTGAGAGACAGTTCAAGAAAGCTATCCGAGCTATGGAGGCAGCTTTTCGAGCTGGCATTTGCGTGAGCGAGCTAGTGGCAGTAGCCCGTCAAGGAGAGAAGCTGGGTGCAACAGTTGTGCCCCTCGGCAAGATAGGTTTCGCTACCGTTTGTAGTATTGTGGTGAATGGCGTCTTGCTTAAAGCTGGCGTTCCTATAGATTCCAAATTTGCTGGAGTTTTGCAAATTAAGAATGGTAAACCTTTGCGATTCGTGGAGCTTATCTATTATTCAGGTTGTTCGTTGGATCCTTCGGAGATATTTATCACCAGCAGAATGACCAGTGTTGATAAGGCAGCTAGGATCGGCGAAGGAAGGATTCTAGCTAATTTCCGGGAGATACCGGCTATATGTCAACCGATATGCGAAAAGGTTATCGCTGACTTGAAAGAAGCCAATCTTAATGGCGTGCTCGCTATGGGCGAGATAAGTAAACCTTTGTGCGAAACTGCCGTCGAAGTGAACAAGATAGGCATGATACTGCTAGGTGGTCTGAATCCTGTAGCTGCCGCTGCTGAAGCTGGGGTGGAAGTGGAAAACCACGCTATGAGCACTATAATGGACTATGGAGATTTGGTTAGATTCTGGGAGTTGTGAGATGAATATGGTGAGAGTGATACCCTGCTTGGATGTAAAAGACGGTCGGGTCGTGAAAGGAGTAAGGTTTGCAAACCTGAAGGATGCTCGAGATCCTGTCGAAGCTGCCGAGGCTTATTGTCGTGAAGGTGCTGATGAACTTGTCTTTCTGGATATTGCTGCTACTGTGGAAAATAGGGGAACAATGTTGGAGTGGGTTAAGAAGGTAGCCGATAAGGTTAGCGTCCCTTTTGCCGTCGGTGGAGGCATCAGAAACTTGGAAGATATGAAAGCCTTGTTCGACATTGGAGTAGACAAAGTTTCCATCAATACGGCGGTGGTCATAAATCCTGGGCTCGTAAGAGAAGCCGCCAAAAGATTTGGCAAGGAGAAAATTGTTGTGGCTATAGATGGTCGAAAAAATCCTCCTAACAGCGGTCATCCGCGTTTGGAAGTAGTAATCAGGGGTGGCGATGAAGCCACAGGAATAGACATTGTGGACTGGGCAAGGAAGGTAGAGCGTCTAGGAGCTGGAGAGATACTGCTTACTAGCAAGGATGCCGATGGCACGAGGGAAGGTTATGACTTAGAGATGACCAAAGCTGTAGCTGAAGCTGTCACAATTCCCGTCATAGCTTCTGGGGGCGCCGGGAAACTGGAGCATCTTTACGAGGCTATAACCATTGGCAAGGCTTCAGCAGTTCTAGCCGCTTCTATTTTTCACTTCGGAGAAATATCTATCTCCCAAGCAAAAAAATATCTTGCTGGGAGAGGAGTATGCGTAAGAATGTAGGAGCAAACAGTTTCGAAGAAAACGGTGATTAGCAAATGACAAATCACGTTGAGAAGGTAACCCAAATAATCAATCGATACGGAGCTAACAAGGACAGTCTAATCTCGATGCTTCAGGATATACAAGCCGTCTACCGCTATCTACCAGAAGATGCATTGAGAATTGTAGCAAATGAGTTGAGACTTCCGCTAATACAGGTCTACGCTGTAGCTACTTTTTTTAAGGCATTCACTCTTCAACCAAGGGGCAAGCATCTCGTCACTGTTTGTCTAGGTACTGCCTGCCACGTGCGTGGTGCTCGAGCTGTGCTGGATGAGGTTAAAAGGCATATAGGTATCGAGCCTGGTGTCACAACTGGAGATATGCAATTCACTTTAGAGACGGTTAATTGCCTGGGGGCATGCGCCCTTGGTCCTATCGTTGTGATAGATGGTAAGTACCATGGACAGATGAGTCCAAGAAGGGTGAAGACCACGTTGAAGGTATACCGGAACAAACCAACGAAATAGCAACCATGAAAAAACTAACTTCTGTAGCCGACTTGGAACGTTTAAGAAGACGAATCCTGAGTCAACGCGACCCAGAAAAGCCTCGCATCTCAGTCTGCGGTGGCACGGGTTGTCGTGCTTACAATTCTCAGGAAGTGACTAGAGCCTTGAAAAAGGAATTGAGGAAGCAAGGGTTAAGCAAGACTGTTGCCTTGAAACAAACGGGATGTCACGGCTTTTGTGAGCGCGGCCCGCTGATAGTATTGTATCCCCAACGCATATTCTATCAACGTGTTAGTCCTGACGATGCTCCTGAAATAATAAGTAAGTCAGTCTTGAAAGGCGAAATCATTGATCGCCTCCTTTATGTTGACCAGATGGAACAAAAGAAAGTGCGTTTTGAAAATGAAGTACCTTTCTACAATAGACAGCAGCGGATTATCCTCGGCAATAATGGCATCATTGATCCTACAGATATCAAAGATTATCTGGCTGTGGGCGGGTATTCAGCTTTAGCTAAGGCTCTGTTCCAGATGACACCCGAGGAAATAATAGCTGAGATAAAGAAGTCTGGGTTGCGTGGACGTGGTGGTGCCGGATTTGCCACCGGGCTGAAGTGGGAATCTTGTCGCAATGCACCCAGCCCAGACGGCATACGCTATGTCATCTGCAATGCGGATGAAGGCGACCCAGGCGCCTATATGGATAGGAGCCTGGTTGAGGGGAATCCGCATAGTGTGATAGAGGGGATGATAATCGGTGCCTACGCCATAGGTGCACATCACGGGTATGTGTATATTCGCCTGGAATACCCACTTGCCCTGGAAAACCTGAACATCGCTCTGGAGCAGGCAAGGAAATATGGTCTTCTTGGCAAGGATATCTTAGGCTCCGGTTTCGATTTCGATATCAAGGTTTCTCGTGGTGGAGGTGCCTTCATTTGCGGCGAATCTACCGCCCTCATGGCTTCGCTGGAAGGTAAAGTTGGTGAACCGCGGGCCAAGCATATCCATACATCTGTCAGCGGATTGAACGGCCGCCCCAGCAATCTGAATAATGTAGAAACCTGGGCGAATGTACCTCTCATTATCAATCGAGGTGCGGAATGGTATTCTAAAATTGGCACCGAAGGGAGCAAAGGGACAAAGATTTTTTCCCTGGTGGGGAAAATAAATAACGTTGGGTTAATTGAAGTGCCGATGGGCATTACGCTCAGAAAAATAGTTTACGAAATCGGTGGTGGCATTCCTAATGGTAAGAAATTCAAGGCTGTTCAGACTGGCGGTCCATCCGGCGGGTGTATTCCGGAACACTTGCTTGACTTACCGGTTGACTTTGAGAGACTTACTGACGTAGGGTCCATGATGGGCTCGGGCGGTATGATAGTGATGGACGAAGATACTTGCATGGTTGACATAGCCAGATACTTCATAAAGTTCCTCACAGAGGAGTCTTGTGGCAAATGTGTGCCCTGTCGGGAAGGACTAGACAGAATGTTGGATATTCTGACAGATATTACGGAAGGAAGGGGAAAAGAAACAGATATCGAGCTGTTGGAAGAACTTGGTAACCTGTTGAAAGAGGCTTCTTTCTGTGCTCTTGGTACCACGGCTTCTAACCCGGTCCTCTCAACTATCAGATATTTCCAGGATGAATACGAAGCTCACATTAAGGAGAGACGTTGCCCAGCAGGCGTATGCAAAGCTCTTACTACATTCACAATAGATGCAGAAAGTTGCACCGGTTGTGGGGTATGTCTGAGGGAATGTCCACAGGGAGCAATATCGGGAGAAAAGAAGAAACCACACGTGATTGACAAGTCCAGGTGCATAAAGTGCGGACTTTGCCGTGACAGTTGTAAGTTTGACGCAGTAATAGTGTCGTAGCGGAGTAATAGCATGGTTGAATTGACCATTGATGGCATTAAGACAAGAGCTCAGGAGGGAACCACAGTTCTCGAGGCAGCCCACGAAATGGGCATTGTCATTCCAACTCTATGTTACCATCCTGGGCTTAGTGCTTACGGCGCGTGTCGAATCTGCTTAGTTGAGGTGGTGAAAGGCAATCGTTCTAAACTGGAAGCGTCCTGTACCTTGCCCGTTGAGGCCGGACAGGTTATCCTGACAGATTCGGAAAGAGTGAAAAGAGTGCGAAGATTGATAGTTGAGTTGCTGCTTGCCTCTTGCCCGCATTCCAAGACGCTGCAAGATATGGCAGCAAGCATGGGTGTAAACAAGGTGCGTTTCAAGATCAAGAACAGGGGCTGTATTCTGTGTGGATTATGTGTGCGTTACTGCCAGGAGCAAATGAAATCAGGCGGCATTGGCTTTATCGGCCGCGGTACATCGCGGAGAGTGGGAACTGCCTTTGGCCTCACTCCTGAAGAGTGCCGCAATTGTGGCGCTTGCGAATGGATCTGTCCAGTCTGCGAGCAGGCCTGCACAGCACCAAGCTTGATAGACGGTCTTTGCGGAGGATGTCAAAACTTGGTACCGGTCGAGACATGCACTGTGTGCATTAGATGTTCCGAAAGCGTTGGTCCGCAAGGACATAAGGTTTACTGATGATGAGGAAATTGAGGAACGATACGACGTGAAAAAAGCATTGAAGGAGGTCAGATATGACACTGACAAGGTACAATGCGACGGCAGCTACGTTGACTAAGAACAGGACAGGCGCCGACTGGTGTCCTATAAGCGGGATGTGCGTCACTTGCGTAGAGGGTTGCATAGGTATGTGTGAAATCGGCAAGAGCGCATACCGGGGTCACGAAGTCATCTATCCCCAGCCATTTGGGATAATCACCACTGCATCACAAAAGGCGTATCCTGTTGACTTATCGCATTTCAACATAATGGGAACCGTAGTTGGTGCCGTCGGCGTGGAAGAGGACCCGGACAAAGCTATCTTTCCGAATGTGAGCATCGAGACAAAGCTGGGGCGGGATAAAGGAATTAAATTGCGGCTTCCTTTAGTTATTGCTGGTCTAGGGTCTACAAATGTCGCTTCTCAGAACTGGGAAGGTTTGGCCATTGGCGCGGCCATCACAGGGATAGCACTCACTATCGGCGAGAATGTCTGCGGTATGGACGTTGATGCCAGAATCCAAAACGGAAAGGTGGTTCACTCGCCCGACCTCGAAAGGCGTGTGAGATTGTACCAACGATGGCAGCGAGATGGCTATGGCGCTATTGTGGTACAGGCTAATGTTGAGGATGGACGGCTTGGGGTACTGGAGTATGCTATAGAGAAACTAGGAGTCAATGCAGTGGAGTTAAAGTGGGGGCAGGGAGCTAAAGATATAGGTGGCGAGGTCAAGATACGGAGTCTTGAAAAGGCACAACTTCTGAAGAAACGAGGCTATATAGTCCTTCCTGATCCTCTCGAGTCTGCTACTATACAAGAGTTCAAAAAAGGTGTTTTCACGGAGTTTGAAAGACACTCACGCGTTGGAATGGTCACGGAGGAAAGCTTCGTCAAAAATGTCAATAGACTACGTAAGGCTGGTGCTAAATACATATCGCTGAAGACAGGCGCTTACAGACCTGCAGACCTCGCACGTGCAATCAAATTCTCTTCTTTGGCCGGGGTTGATTACGTAACCGTTGATGCAGCGGGCGGCGGTACTGGCATGAGCCCGTGGCGCATGATGAATGAATGGGGTGTGCCTGGTGTAGAACTATGGTCGCTGGTCCACAAATATTGCAGCCGCTTAGCTGGGAAAGGACAATATGTGCCAGACATCATCTTGGCCGGTGGATTTGTTTTGGAGGATCAAATATTCAAAGGCTTAGCATTGTGTGCTCCTTATGCCAAAGCAATTGGCATGGCCCGAGCGCCTCTGGCAGCTGTCATGGTGGGCAAAACTATAGGTGAAGCGATAAACAGCGGGCAGCTTCCGGTTTACCTGCAACGGTTTGGCAGAACGAGAGAGGCTATCTTCATCACCGCTGAGGCGTTGAAGAGAGAGTACGGGAAGGATTATGAGGATATTCCCACTTCGGCCATCGGGCTCTACACTTATTACGAGCGACTGGCTCAAGGATTACGCCAGCTCATGGCTGGCAGCCGCAAATTTGGGGTGGAATTTATTCAGCGCAGCGACATTGTTGCTATTACTCGCGAGGCAGCGGAGATCTCTGGGATCCCCTACGTGATGGAGGCGGATATGGAGGAGGTAGAAAAAATCCTCTCTTGAGAAAGAAAGGACGCTGACACGGAATCGAATTGCACCGTCAGCGAGGCTGTAAGTGTTTGCGATACATGTAGAGAACCTGGTCAAGACATATGACGGCCGACGCGTGCTTGACGGGGTTAACCTTGATATAGCTGAGGGCGAGTTCTATGCCCTGATGGGGCCAAACGGTTCAGGCAAGACTACGCTGGCTTCGATAATTGCCGCTGTGAAAACCCCGGATAGCGGCGTTGT
>DAITOK010000013.1:0-36306 GCA_036834125.1 Chloroflexota bacterium
CTAATAGAATTGTGGTACCATAATCCTGGCTTTCAAGCATCGGTGGTAAGTCCTCTTTTCATTCCTTGGGGGTCTTACCACCTTATCTCTTTTCCACAACTTTTAAAATAGAGCCATCGCCTGGTTGACACAGAATTACCCTTTTTTTATACTATTGAGATAAAATTTGAACCTGATCTGCCCGAGTAGCGCAATGGTAGAGCAACCGACTTGTAATCGGTAGGTTGGTGGGTTCGAATCCCCTCTCGGGCTAGGTTTTTTGAGTATTTTGTGATAAGCTAATACTTTGCGGAGGGGTGCCGGAGCGGTTAATCGGAGCAGACTGTAAATCTGCCGCCCGTAAGGGCTACGTGGGTTCGAATCCTACCCCCTCCATATGTAAAGTACATCAGGCCCACATAGCTCAGCAGGTAGAGCACGTTCTTGGTAAGAACGGGGTCACCAGTTCGAATCTGGTTGTGGGCTTTTGATTAAAGGAGGTAAAAATGGCTAAGCAAGTTTATGAACGTACTAAGGAGCATGTTAATGTAGGCACTATAGGACATGTTGACCACGGGAAAACTACATTGACTTCTTGTATGACGCTAATATTATCTAAAACTGGTTCTACACAGTACCGACCGTATGACTCCATAGACAATGCCCCTGAAGAAAAAGCTCGCGGGTTAACCATTGCCATCTCCCATATCGAGTATGAGACTCCTAAGCGCCATTACTGTCACGTTGACTGCCCAGGGCATGCCGACTACATCAAGAACATGATAACTGGAGCTGCCCAGATGGACGGTGCCATTCTGGTAGTCGCTGCTGACGATGGCCCCATGCCACAAACGAGAGAACACATTCTTCTAGCTCGCCAGGTGGAGGTTCCTCGCATACTGGTAGCGCTCAACAAAGTGGACTTGGTAGAGGACCCGGAGTTGCTGGATCTAGTAGAGATGGAGGTCAGGGATTTACTTAAGAAATACAACTTCCCTGGTGACGAAGTGCCTGTCGTGCGCGTGAGCGCTCTTAAAGCTCTGGAATGTGGCTGTGCGAAAAGAGAATGTCAATGGTGTGGACCAGTTTGGAAACTATTGGATGCTATAGACTCATATATCCCATTGCCAAAGAGAGAAAGAGATAAGCCGTTCTTGATGCCTATAGAAGATGTGTTCAGCATCAAAGGGCGGGGTACTGTGCCTACAGGGCGCGTGGAACGTGGAATACTGAAAGCGGGTGACGAAGTGGAGATTGTGGGGATACGAGAAACGAAGAAGACGGTGGCAGTGAGCATCGAAATGTTTCACAAAATTGTAGAGCAAGCTGAACCTGGGGATGCTATTGGAGTATTGCTGCGAGGTATAGAGCGAGACGAAATAGAACGTGGGCAAGTTCTGGCAGCGCCCGGCTCTATAAAACCTCACACCGAAGCCGAAGCCGAAGTATACATCCTGACCAAGGAAGAAGGTGGTCGCCACACTCCTTTCTTCACCGGATACAAGCCTCAATTCTACATTAGAACCATGGATGTCACCGGAGAAATATTCCTTCCCGAAGGAGTGGAAATGGCTATGCCAGGTGACAACCTAACCCATATGCGAATTAAGACTATTTACCCCGTACCTATGGAGGAAGGACTACGCTTTGCTATCAGAGAAGGTGGTAAGACAGTGGGTGCTGGCGTGATTGGCAAAATTATCGCATAAACAATGTTTCACCAAAAATTTCCAGATTTTTAGATAAACGTGGCCAAGAAAAAGGGCGATCTACGCGTAATCATCCATCTAGCTTGCAGTCAATGTCAGCGGAGGACATATACCACAACAAAGAACACCAAGAACGACCCGCAGCGGCTGGAGCTAAAGAAGTACTGCCCCCAATGTCGTACTCGCACTCTCCATCGAGAAGCAAAGTAACCCATGGCAACTCAGGCTAAGAAAGCGACCGCCAAGTCCGCTCCGGCTAAGAAATCAAAGCTCAGTTTCTTCACGGATGTGATAGCCGAACTGCGAAAAGTACATTGGCCAACAAGGCAAGAGGCTTTAAGATTGAGCCTTCTTGTGCTTATTGTGTGTGCTGTTATAGGAGCAATCTTAGGTGTCCTAGATTTTGCTTTTGCTAGTCTTTTTCTGCTTCTGAAGTGATTAAAGGCGATGACAAATAACGGAGAATGGTACTTACTGTACGTTTCCTCAGGTCATGAAGAGCAGGCTACGAGGAATTTAAAGCAACGTATCAAATATATGAATGTCGGCGACAAAATTTTTGATGTTGTGATACCCACAGCTAAAGAGATTGAAATCAAAGCCGGCAAGAGACGTACCGTGAGTAAGAAAGCCTTCCCAGGCTACATCATGGTAAATATGAAATTAGATGAGCACAGCTGGGACATAGTACGTAATACGCCGGGGGTTGTGGGCTTTGTAAGCGCTGGTATCAAACCAGTCCCATTGCCTAAGGAAGAAGCAGAAGCAATCCTGCGACGTATGGAAGAAACCCCTACCGATGTCAAAATGACTTTTAAGGAAGGGGATAGCGTGCGTATAACAAGTGGACCTTTTATTGACTTCATCGGCAAGGTAGACCAGGTTAACCTGAGTAAGGGTAAGGTAACAGTATTGTTATCACTATTTGGTCGGGAAACGCCTGTGGAAATAGACTTATTAGGCGTGGAGAAGATATAGTACTATATAAGGAAAAACATAATATTTGAAAGAGAGTATCATTAATGGCAAAGAAGGTTAAAGCAGTAATCAAATTGCAGATACCAGCAGGGAAAGCTACCCCAGCACCACCTGTAGGACCCGCCTTAGGACAGCACGGTCTTAACATCATGGCTTTTTGCAAAGAGTATAACGAACGAACTGCTTCTTACGAAGGCTTCATTATTCCTGCCGAAATAACCGTTTATGAAGACCGTTCCTTTAGCTTTGTGACCAAGATGCCGCCCGTTTCTGATCTATTACGGCGTGCGTTAGGGATAGAAAAGGGAAGCGGCAATGCCGGAAGAGAACAAGCTGGCAAGATAACCAAAGATAAACTTTACGAGATCACCCGAAGCAAAATGAAAGACCTGAATACAGAAGATATTGATAAAGCAGCGAAGATAGTTGCTGGTACAGCTCGCAGTATGGGAATTGAAGTAGAGGGAATTTAAGTTATTAGGTCTTTAAAGGAAGAAAAAGTGGCAAAACACGGTAAAAAATATCAAGAGGCAAGCAAACTGGTAGACAAGTCCAAAGCCTATTCCCCTGAAGAGGCAATCGAACTGGCCAAGAAAGCCTCTTACGCCAAATTTGATGAGACAGTAGAGCTCCATTTGAAGATGGGAGTCGATCCTCGTAGCGCTGACCAACAGGTGCGTGGCGTAGTTGTACTACCCAACGGACTGGGAAAGAAAACCAGAGTACTTGTCTTTACTCAAGGTGAAGGGGTGAAGCGCGCAGAGGAAGCTGGTGCTGACTATGCTGGCTCAGACGAGCTTATTAAGAAAATTGAAGAGGGATGGCTTGAATTTGATGTATCTATTGCTACCCCAGATATGATGCCTAAAGTAGCCAAGCTTGGTCGTATTTTAGGACGGCGAGGCTTAATGCCTAACCCGAAGTCAGGTACTGTAGTGCCAGCTCAAGATTTACCCCGAGTAATTTCTGAAGCCCGTAAAGGTCGCACAGAATTTCGGTTAGACAAGACGGCTATCATTCACATGCCTATAGGCAAAATCAGTTTTGATCAAGATAAGCTCTTACAGAACCTAGCCGCAGCAATTGATGCTATTGCCAGGGCAAAGCCAAGCGGGGTTAAAGGTCAATATATCAAGAGTGCACATATTTGTACGAGCCTGGGACCAGGAATAAAGCTAGATATTGCTTCGGCACTTGCTCTTTCCAGCCGCCTCAGCCGTTAACAAGCCCTTGCACTGGCAATTCTTCTCGCAAACCCGGCAACTCTTACTGTGCCTGTCCGAACTCTCTGAACTTGTAGCCAAAGCCCCGCTCACTCAGTATATATTTGGGATTCTTGGTGTCCTTCTCAATCTTCTGCCTCAGATAGGTGATGTAAAGACGTACATAATGGTCTTCGTCGCGATATTCCGGTCCCCAGACTCGAGAGAGCAAAGTTTCGTAGCTCAGCACATGCCCAGCGTTCATAACGAGCTGGTAGAGAAGCCGGTATTCTGTAGGTCTTAGCTTTATTTCTTGCCCTCTGACTATAACTTTTCGTTGCTCAAAGTTGATAGTCAACTCGTCATCAACGACGATTTCTGATTTGCTTATGGGAACTTTTGCCTCCGTTCTCCTCAACACCGCTCTTATTCGTGAAGCTAACTCCCTGGGGCTGAATGGCTTGGTCATGTAATCATCAGCCCCTAGGTCCAGTCCTCGAACCCGATCAAACTCCGTGCCTTTGACGGTGAGAAAAATGACCGGCACGGATGAAATTTCCCGTATTTTCCTCAATGTCTCAAACCCATCCATATCAGGCATCATCACGTCCAGAATGACAAGGTCAGGCAATTCCTTTACCACCTTATCAAGAGCTTCATAACCATTGGCGGCGCTGATAACGCGAAACCTTTCCAGTTCCAAGTTCATCGTGGTCAACTCGATCACCCGTGGTTCATCATCCACTACCAGTATCGTCTTGCCTTTGCTCACGACAGCTCCTGTGCTCACCTCGTCAGCCTTGTGGCTCAAAAGGCAAGCTGAAAGTAAACTGGGAACCTTTGCTTGGTTGGCTATACACCTCTATCTTGCCCCCGTGCGCTTCTACGATAGACTTGCAAATATATAGTCCCAAGCCAACCCCACGAATTGTTCGCGCCAAGCCCTTATCTACCCTGGAAAAACGCTTAAACAGATGCTCTATTTGCCCCGCAGGTATACCTATACCCTCATCTGTAACAGTGACCATCACCTGGCTATTGGCTAACCGTCCTGATATTGTTATCTTGCCGCCATCAGGCGAATACTTTATGGCATTTTCTACCAGATTAGCCAGCACTTCCTCAATTAGCGCCGGGTCCACAGGCACTGAAGGGAAATCGCTGTCAAAGTCAAGTTCGAAAGTATGAGCGTCAGTCATAGCCTGCAACCGACGCACTACCTTCTTGGCTAGAACCGGTAATTGCACTGGCTCTTTCCTGAGAACTGGCGTTCCGGCTGACATACGTGAAGCGAGAAGCAGCCTATCTACTACTCTGCAGAGATGGTCAGTTTCACTCTCTATCACCTTAAGACTGTTACGAAGTGTCTCTTCGTTCCAATTGCTATCAGTTCGAGCCAAAGTGCTGGCATAGCCCTTAATGATGGTCAGTGGAGTTTGTAGCTCATGCCCAAGCATGGAAAGAAAGGTCTCCCTGAGGTTTTCGAGCTGTACAGCCTCAGATATATCCCGAACATTTACCACAGCATTGATAGGCTTGCCCTCGGGAGACCGTATGATTGAGTACACCATGTTCACATTAACATATTGTCCGTCTTTTGTCCGAATTATTCCCTGTTGCTCGAAAGTAGAGCCGCTTTCTGTGTCGCTCATGAGAACGGGACATTGCGATACGCACAATCTTTCACCGCCGCGACCACGCAACTGTAATATTCTAAAACATTCTTTCCCTAACACTTCATGTCGAGAATAACCCGTAAGTTTCTCCATTGTTGAGTTGAAGCTAAGCACCAGCCGACGGCTGTCTACACTCATAATGCCGTCAGCGCTGTGCTCCAGGATTGCTTCTACCCGCCGCTTTTCTTCCGCCAGGAGGTGAGCTAACCGAGCGTTTTGTAAAGCGATAGCCGCCTGTTCAGCATAAGCAGCTAGGGTACCCGGGCTGCCGTAGAAGAAGGTATCCTCCCTGGTGGTGGTGTGGCGCTTATCAATGCCATACCAGCTCTTGACAAGCTCAAGGTAACTGGGGACGAAGCAACGGGAGTCGCTATAGTGAGACGAGCTCTGGAGGAGCCGTTGCGCTGCATAGCTGTCAATAGTGGTCGCGATGGTTCTGTGGTAATAAATCAAAGTAAAAGAGGCAAGCCTGGCTTTGGCTACGATGCCTTGAGAGACGAGCTTGACGTGGACTGGTGGAAAGAGGTATTATAGATCCTCTCAAGGTAACAAGGTCAGCCTTGCAAAATGGCGCCAGCATCGCGACGATGATTCTCACCACAGAATGTTTGGTGACCGACATTCCGGAGAAAGAAAAGGCGGCGCCTGGCTGCCCACCACCTCAATATTGAACAGGCAAAAGGAGACGCCGTGATGAGATTAGCACGACTGACTTGATTTGAAGGAGGTGCTATTTCCGGATGCCGACCTACGAGTATGAATGCCAGAGATGTTTGTTACGGTTCGAGGTGAAAAGACGTTTCGGCGACAACGGTGCCAGCTTTTGCCCATCCTGCGGGTACGAGGGTCGCCGCGTCTTTTCACCCGTACCCATAATCTTCAATGGGCCCGGATTCTATGTGACCGACAATAGAAAGAACCATGATCATCCATCTGACGACAGTAAGGCTGACAGGTCTGGGTCAGATAAGAAAGAGAGGTAACTGAATTCTCGAATCTTGACTGCTTTGCCGAAGCGAGGTTTGCGCAGTATGACAACAGAGCTGATGGAGAAAGAACAAACACCGAGAAAAGAGAGCACAGAACTTACCTTCAAGTGTGGTATCTGTGGTCAAATTAGGCCGATTAGCCAGTTGCGGGAGGTGCGGAGATTTTTCCCGTTGATCATAGCGTGTTCTGAATGTGACGATAAGATGAGCTGTATCGGCAAGATACTTAAAGGATTCTAGGGCGTTTCATGGAGGTCAATAATGAAGATATGCACTAAGAGAATATATTGCTCAAACTGTCGCCGGCTCGTAAAGGGGCGTGAGCAAGGAGACAGCGAGAAGCTCCAGGTTTCTTGCTCCAGATGCGGTAAACCTATTTATGTTTGGGACGGCATAACCTGGAGGTATACCTAGCCAAGAAAAACGGAGATACTAGTATCTTTTCCAGTACGTGCGAAACTACTGACGATGGGGGTCAGATATGCCGCTTTACGAATATTGGTGCCCGAAGTGTGAGATAGAGTTTGAACTGATGCGACGGATGGATCAACTTGACGACCTGGCTTCTTGTCCACGGTGTGGAGAGCAAACGGAAAAATTGGTCTCTGCTTTTGCCTCCAAGACAGGCTCCTATATTGCAGCACCAGCCAGGTCTGTTTTCCGGAAGCTGCCCAAAGAAGCTGAGCCCAAGCCAACCAGGAAACGAAAAAAGTAGCACCCTTCCAGCAGGTCACTAAGGGAATAAGCTTTCTTTTAAGTCCCGGCATACTCTTGGAAAAGAGCCAGCGTTCCTGTAAACTTGAGTCTGAGGTGCACAGTTAGAGACGGTGAGGGCTGTAGTTCTCTATATTTCTATTCATCATGGCAATACCGAAAAGGTTGCCAAGGCGATGACAAACGCTCTCAATGCTGATTTATTGACTCTCAGTCAGGTACACTGTGAGATATTAGATCAATACGACCTAATCGGTTTTGGCTCAGGGATTTATTTTGGCAGGCATCATAAAAGTCTATTAGATTTTGTCGATAAGTTACCTATGCTTGGAAACAAAAAGGCGTTCATTTTTTCCACAAGCGGACTAAGAAAAATACCGTTCATCTATGATTTTGATAAACCTCTTAGAGAAAAGCTGCAACGGAAAGGCTTCGACATCTTGGGCTATTTCTCGTGCAGGGGATACGATACGTGGGGTTTGACAAAGCTTGTGGGTGGAATAAACAAGGGTAGACCCAACGCCGAAGACCTAGAACAAGCTAAAAGTTTTGCCCGACGCATCCAGCAGACGTGCGCCTGAATCCCGTATTGCTATCAATTCAACTAGTCATCAAAGCCTTACCCAGCTCTTCGGCTTCTTGCATCAATTCTTTATTGTTGGCAATTTCGCCGGCTTTCCAAGCACTGCCATATACCGTGCCAACGATTTTTGAGCCTGTGTAACGGTACGCATCCTGAAATGTCCGCAGGGCGTTTACACACCCGGATCTCACAGGGTCAACATCGCCATAACTCATGGCGATAGCAATCCGCTTGCCGGCAAAAGGATGCTTGGCATAAGCGAGGAGTGCGTAGCAACGATCCATAAATGTTTTTGTCTGGGCAGACATTGTAAACCAATATACCGGGCTGGCAATAACCCACGCATCCGCCTCTACTAACTTTGGATATATCTTCTGCATGTCATCGTTTATGGCACACCCTTTCGCACCGCGCTTTTGGCAAGCGTTACAGCCCTGGCAGGGATTAATTTTAAGAGCGTGAAGAAATACAGTCTCCACCTCCGCACCTGCAGATTTCGCTCCCTTGGAAATCTGAGCGGCCAGTGTTGAACTATTTCCATTTTTTCTCGGACTACCCAAGATAACCAGCACTCGCTTAATCTTGACCTTGCTTTTCAATGTCTTTACCTCCTGAACGACGTTAGTGGAATCATCCTTCCTTGCTGACAGAGATTGTCGCGCCTGCTGACGCTTTTTTGAACACTCTGGGATCCCCAATTATCCTGCCAAACACGGTAACTGCACTAGCTGGGCGAATTTCGTTCCCCCGGCTTACCGGGGTGGGACCAAAGAAAATACAGAAGGCATGACCATCGGGCCAGTATCCTAAGTCACCTATGCTTACCAACTCTTGTCCTGCTTCTAGCTCGAGTCTAACGGGAATTGTGAAGTATACCTCGTCACCCCACAGATTAACGCGTCCTGTAATAGGTAAGGCTTGCCAGATTGTCTGAGCCGTCTTGGTATCATTCAGTTCAGCTATAGTTTCAATTTGCCCAACCGTTATCCGAATCTTTTTCGCCATCGCTCAACTTACAGTGGATACCTAGCCGACCTTGGCTCACTGAAGTGTTCTTCGGAAATGAGCCTGATCCCATTCCTTTGTAATAACGCCGCAGCAATGCCGTCTCCTGACTTCAACCTGCCCGAAAAAGAACCGTCATATATTTTGCCACATCCGCAAGAAGGGCTCCCCGACCTTCCAATGAATGCTGATGCCCCGTATAGTCTGGCTATATTCAGAGTTTCCCCGGCACCACGCACAAATTGGGTTGTCATGTCTACACCTTTACTATTGATGACTCGGCTCTTATTATCAAGCACATCATTGCCATCGCCCCCTTGGATTTCATGACGTTCTCGCGGAGTTGGTAGCCCACCAAGTTGCTCTGGACAGACCGGAATAAGCAATTCTCGCTGGGCAAGCTTCATTACCTTACTGTTCGTGTGGGAGTCTCCTGTCCAGCTGCAGCGGATACCTAACAGGCACGCACTTACTAATTTCATTGGCTATGGCATCAACTGTTTTATTCTACAACTTTACCTTCTGTGATTTCCATCGTGTTAAACAATTGCGCATGGCGATTCCCTCACAGGACCTGTGGATGCTACTTCAGTTGCTTTCCTCGAGAAAACAGTTATAATGCTAGGTAGCTATGGCTAATGCCATCAAAGCTGTGGGACTTCTTTCCGGTGGGCTGGACTCAACGCTGGCATTGAAACTGCTTAAAGACCAGAGTATAGAAATACTAGCTGTACATATCATGTTGCCTTTTGCTGATGACAAGAAGGATTATGTTACCGATATCGCTCATCAGCTGGGTATACCTCTTATCAAGATATGGTCAGACGAAGAGTATATTGAATTGGTAAGGCATCCCCGCCACAGTCGCGGTAGTGGCATGAATCCCTGCATTGATTGTCGAATCTACATGCTTCGGAAAGCCTGGGAGACAGCTCAGCAGGTTGGCGCCCAGTTTCTTGTTACGGGAGACGTCCTCGGACAGAGACCGATGACGCAACACCTTAGGGAGCTGAAAATTGAAGAAAGGGAAGCTGGGCTGGAAGGGCTTATTTTGCGTCCACTTTCGGCGAAGTTGCTTCCCAAAACGGTTGCCGAGGAAAAGGGTTGGGTGGATAGAGAATGTCTGCTGGCGATACAGGGGCGGAGCCGTAGACAGCAACTGGCGCTGGCACAACAATATGGGATCCAGGGCTATCGCACGCCTAGCGGGGGCTGCCTTTTGACCAAACAAGAATTCTCCTTTCGCCTGCGTGAACTCTTTCGTCGCCAAAGCACAGTAACCAGGAACGATATTGAACTACTAAAGCTGGGCAGACACTTCTTTCTCGCCGATGCTCACATTATCGTGGGGCGAAACGAAAATGAAAACCACCGCCTGTTGGAACTCAAAGATCCTCAGGACGAAGTTTTCCAACTAACAGACTATCCTGGTCCGGTGACTATACTTCGTGGTGCCAAAACCGAGGAAAGCATGAAATTTGCCATTGAGCTTACCGAACGGTATTCCAAAAAAGGACGCCTGCGTTCATCTCTAGGAGAAGGGATATTTGCCAACTCACGAGTTAGCTCATCCATAGAGGAAGAATGCAGCCAATAAGCGTTTTTGCGTTCTGAGGTAAAATTGGAGCAGCATATTTGCTCAGGTGCGCCCGATTTACTGCAATCGCCACAAGACAGATAACAGGATCTAAAATGGCATTCTCTTGGGGGTTAGAATGAAAGTAGCTAGAGTAGATGAAATGAAAGAGCTGGACAAGCGTGCGTCAGAGGAATTTGGGATTTCCGAAAACCTCTTGATGGAGAACGCAGGACAAGCTGTCTATTTTGCCATATTGCAGGAACTTGGTGTGAAAGGCAACAAGTTCGTTATCTTTTGCGGTGGTGGTAACAATGGCGGGGATGGACTGGTTGTCGCTCGAAAGATTCATTCCAGCGGCGGGGAAGTAAAAGTCTTTCTTCTGGAAGACGAAACTAAGTTCAAAGGCGCAGCTAAGAAGAACTTTGAAATAATGTCTCGCCTGCCCATTGAGATGTGCAAGGTCACTTCAATAGATTCTGTGATGCTTGACCTCCTTGACTGCGATGCTATCGTGGACGCTATATTCGGGACAGGACTTGTTCGAGAGGTCAGCGGATTACACAAGGATGTGATCCAATTGATAAACGAGAGCCAGAAGATAGTTTTCAGCGTGGATATACCTTCAGGTATAAATGGTGACAATGGAGAAGTGATGGGGGTAGCTGTAGAAGCCGACTATACTGTTACCTTCGGACTGCCCAAGCTGGGGAATATGCTTTTCCCGGGCTATGCTCACTGCGGAAAATTATATGTCTCGCATATATCCTTCCCGCCTGCTCTTCATGATTCCAAAATCCTCAAGATAGCAGTAAATGAGCCTGTAGAGCTGCCGGAAAGATTTCGGGATACACACAAAGGCAGCTATGGCAAAGCTCTATTCATTGCCGGTTCTTCAAGCTACTTTGGTGCGCCCTACTTCTCTGCTCTTTCTTTCCTCAAAGCTGGTGGTGGTCTTTCCTACCTGGCAACGCCCAAATCCATTTCCCCGTTTATCGCCAGCAAAGGAAGCGAGATCGTGTTTGTGCCCCAAAGAGAGACATCTTTCGGAAGCATTGCCCTGGAGAGCAAAAACGAGCTATTGGAGTTCTCCCGAAGAGTGGATATGGTCGTTCTTGGTCCTGGGCTTTCCTTGGTCGAGGAAACCCAGCAACTGGTGCGTGAGTTGACCCCGCAGATTGACAAACCTTTGATCATAGATGGCGACGGAATTACTGCCATCGCCGAGGACTTAGGCGGAATAAAAAAGAGGAAGGCGCCGACGATACTAACCCCCCACCTTGGCGAAATGTCCCGAATCACCAAGCTTGACATAAACGAGATCAACAAGAACAAGATAGACATCCTCCAGCGCACGACCAGAGAACTCAATGCCATAATCATACTCAAGGGCGCTCACACTCTCATCGGCTATCCTGATGGCACTGTGTTCATCAACACTAGTGGCAACTCAGGCATGGCTACGGCTGGCAGTGGGGATGTCCTTACAGGAACGATCGCTGCCATGTATGGTCTGGGATTGCCTCTCGAAAATGCGGTGAGGATGGGGGTGTTCGTTCATGGTTTCTCTGGCGATGTGGCGGCTGCCGATAAAGGTGAAGACGGGATAACCGCACAGGATATACTGGACTATCTCCCTGAGGCAGTGAAGCTTTATCGGGAAAACTTTCCCGAGATTGCAGAAAACTCTTACGAAACCATCTATTTAATATGAGTGGATATCAGGACTATCTGACACGCGCTGCCGGCATAACGCGAACGCGTTCTGCCGCTTTGGTGCGTGGAGAAAAGACAGGAGCCAAAATGAAGGCAATGGTGCTTAACAAGATCTCACTAGTCGAGGACAAGCCTCTGAAGCTGGTGGACTTGCCCCTACCCGTTCCCAGGCAGGGTCAAATCCTGGTCAAGGTTTGTGCCTGTGGAGTCTGCCACACCGAGCTGGATGAAATCGAAGGCCGTGTTGCTCCTTCACAGTTCCCTATGATTCTAGGGCATGAAATTGTGGGCAGGGTGGAAAGCTTGGGTCGGGGGACAAGAAAATTCCAGAAAGGAGACAGAGTGGGCATTGCCTGGATCAATTGGGCGTGTGGTAAGTGCCACTTCTGCCTGGAAGGGGAGGAAAACCTGTGTGGCTCGGCAAAATGGACAGGCAAGGATACCTATGGTGGCTATGCAGAATATACCGTGGTATCAGAAGACTTCGCCTATTCAATCCCCAAAACGTTCAGCGCTGTGGAAGCTGCGCCGCTTTTATGTGCCGGGGTGATCGGCTACCGTGCTCTGGGGCTCTCGAAGATGGAAGATGGCAAAGTGCTGGGACTTTACGGATTTGGTGCCTCCGCTCACATCGTCATTCAAGTAGCCAAATACAAATACCCCAACGGCAAAGTTTTCGTCTTCACGCGACCACACCAAAAAGAGCACCAGGATTTAGCCAAGAAGCTGGGAGCAGATTGGGTTGGTGTCACTGGCGATACACCTCCGGAAAAACTCCATTGTGCCATTGACTTCACTCCTGTGGGAGAGCCAATCCGAGAAGCTCTGAGAAATTTGGAAAAAGGTGGCAGGGTAGTGGTAAATGCCATCCGCAAGGCCACGACTATCCCTGAACTGGACTATACTGAGCATCTCTGGTACGAGAAGGAGTTAAAGAGTGTCGCTAACGTCACCAGGAGAGATGCTGAGGAATTCCTGCCCCTCGCTGCCCAGATTCCCATCGTCCCCGAAACGCAGGAGTTCCGTCTAGAAGATGCCAACGAAGCCTTAATCTTGCTCAAGCAAGGCAAAATCCGCGGCGCCGCAGTTCTGAAATTGACTGAGTAAACAAAAGTACTTGACCAGCTTGTCGCTGGCAGTTCCGATTTTACCGGGACGATAAAGTCTCGCAGTGGAGCGGAGATTATAGCCTTCGCCCAACTGATCGGAAGGAACAAGGTAACCCACAGCCAAAAGAAGCAAGGAGCCCATGAAAACGGACAGCTACAACATGTGGAGGGATAACAATGATTCGAGATTTAATACTAAAAAACAGAAGCTACCGGCGGTTCTACCAGGAAGTTAATATAAAACTTGAGACCTTGAGACAACTTGTTGACCTAGCCCGGCTCTCGGCGTCAGCAAGGAATGCCCAGCCGCTCAAGTATATTCTTTCTTGCGACCGCCAGAAGAACGCACTCATATTCCCGCATCTGGTTTGGGCTATGTATCTGAAGGGCTGGCCTGGTCCTTCTGAGGGCGAAAGACCTTCAGCTTACATTATCATTTTGGGGGATACAGAGATAAGTCGCTTCTGGGATTACGACGCTGGGATAGCAGCGCAAAGCATTATGCTGGGCGCCACAGAGAGAGGTCTAGGGGGCTGCATAATTGCTAATGTGGATAGGGACGGACTTCGTAAGGCTCTGAAAATCCCACCACGATATGAAATATTGCTTGTCCTGGCTCTGGGTAAGCCCAAAGAGCAAGTGGTGCTGGAGACAGTGGGACCAGACGGCGACACCAAATACTGGCGTGATAGTGAGGATGTGCATCACGTGCCTAAGCGACCCCTAGATGATATAATCATCGGATAAAAAGAAAAACGCGAAAGAAAGCAAGACATCATGCCACGCTATTTTATTTGGACCATCGGCTGTCAGATGAACAAGGCTGAATCCCAGCGAATAGCTGGATATCTGGAGTCCGCCGGGTATAAAGTCGCACCTTCTTTTTCCTTTGCCGACCTGGTGGTTCTTAACACTTGTGTAGTAAGGCAGAGCGCTGAGGACAAAGTCCTGGGCACGCTCGGTCTATTGAAAGGACTAAAAAACAAGCGCCCGGAACTCCAGGTACTTGTCACGGGGTGCTTTGTCAACTCTCACACCCAAGAATTGTACAGACAATTTCCTCATGTTGACTTGCTGTTTAAACCGGGTGACTACTCTGAACTAGTCGCCTGGGGACAAAAGCGAGGTATACATATTCAACAAAGACCGCCATACCTGGCTGACGATGACAGTGAGTCAGTTTTCTCACCGTGTGCGTTTGTCCCCATCATTCAGGGCTGCGATAATTTCTGCTCATATTGCATTGTCCCCTATCGTAGAGGTAGAGAGGTTAGCCGGCCCCTGCAGGAAATAGTCTGCGAAGTGAAGGAGCTGGTAAGAAGAGGTGCGAAGGAGGTGACTTTACTGGGGCAAAATGTTGATTCCTACGGACACGATTTGCCCGGACGCCCTGACCTGGCGGATTTGCTAAAAGAATTGAATAACCTAGACGGGTTGGCAAGAATTCGGTTTCTCACCAATCATCCCAAAGACATGAGCCTTAAGCTCATTGAGACCATGGCTTCTTTGGATAAAGTTTGCGAGCATCTGGAACTGCCAGTTCAGTCCGGGGACAACGAGATATTGAAAGCTATGAGGCGCGGCTACAGCGTGGAGCGATATAGAGCGCTCGTCAGCGTGATCCGTGACAAGATTCCTCAGATATCCCTGAGCACAGACCTGATTGTGGGCTTCCCCGGAGAAACAGATGAGCAATTTGAGCGCAGCTTCGCTCTAATCCAGGAAATGAGGTTTGACATCGTGCACGTGGCAGCTTATTCGCCGCGTCCGGGCACTCTTGCCAGTCGAGAATTTCCAGACAACGTTCCTTCGGAAGTCAAGAGGAAAAGGCTTTCTGAGATTGAAGAGCTTCAGACAGCTATAGCCACCGAGATTAACTCGCAACTACAAGGACAGGAAGTAGAGGTGCTGGTCGAAGGTCGAAAGAATGGAAAATGGTTCGGACGCACTCGAAGCAATAAGTTGGTGTTCTTTGAAGACGATCATGACTGGCTGGGCCATCTGGTGAAAGTTCGAATTGAAAAGACCAGCCCCTGGTCGCTAAGGGGCAGTTTGAAAGATGGTTAGTAAAAAGGAGGATAAATGGAAGAGTTTCTAGCTAGGTATGGAATGATCATCTTTTTGGTACTGATTTTCGCCGTTATGTACTTCTTGATGATCAGACCGAGGCAAAAGCAGCAAAGACAGCACGAGGAAATGATGAAGGAATTGAAGCCGGGAGATAATGTGATTATAGCTGGCGGCATTTATGGACGAATTGACAGTGTTGGCGAGGATACTGTCATTCTAAGGATAGAGTCAGGAGCGACCATGAAGGTTGCTAAAAGCAGTATACTTGGGAAACAGGAGCCTGAGGAAAGCAGCAAGGGAATATTCTGATATTCATGGCTGAGGAATCCTCTCTGAGCCAGCTTTTTTCTCCCAGTAGTGTTGCTGTCGTAGGAGCTTCCACAAACCCGTTTTCTGGCGGCTACCAGTTCACGCGCTTCCTAATAGACCACGGTTTCAAGGGCAAACTTTTCCCAGTGAACCCAGCAGCCAGCGAAATCCTGGGTCTCAAGGCATATCGCAAGCTAACTGAGGTACCTGAGCCCAACGTGGACTACGTGATATCGTGCATACCAGCCGACGGTATCCTCCCTTTGCTCGATGACTGCTCTAAGAAGAACGTCAAGCTTGTGCACCTGTTTACAGCCAGGCTCAAAGAGACAGGAAGGGATAAGGAAAGCAAGCTTCAAAGCGAAATCGTGGCAAAAGCTCGCAGACTGGGCATCAGAATCCTGGGACCGAACTGTATGGGGACTTACTACCCAAAGTTGGGGTTGTCTTTCAACCACGACCTGCCTACGGAAAGCGGACCCGTGGGGGGATTTTTTCAGAGTGGCGGAGGGGCAGGAGAATTCGTCCGCTACGCTGCTTTGAGAGGAGTACGATTCAGTAAGATCATAAGTTTTGGTAATGCCTCAGACATTGACGAGGTTGAGCTGCTAGACTACTTCGCCTCTGATAGTGAAACAAGGATAATCACATCCTATATTGAAGGAGTTAAAGATGGTAGGAAATTTGCCAGGGCGCTGGCACAGGCTACCAAGAAGAAGCCGGTCATAATCCTTAAGGGCGGCAGAGGTAAAGCAGGAACAAAACTAGCGCTCTCCCACACTGCCTCACTAGCCGGTTCTTTTAAGATCTGGCAAGCTGCGCTGAAGCAATATGGTGCGGTTATGGTCACTACCTTTCAGGAGCTCATAGACCAAACGGTAGCATTCGCTTTTCTACCTGCCATCACTGGCAGAAGAGTGTTTATCGCGGGGGGAGGTGGCGGAAAAAGCATGATTTCGGCTGATGTCTGGGAGGAGGAAGGCTTCGAGCTTCCAGACTTATCTCCTGAATTCAGAAGGAAACTCAAAGATAAGGTTCCGGAACTCTGGGATTGGGTGAGAAATCCTATAGACGCCTCTCTGTTTCAAGGTACACCTGTAGTGGACATAAACTTGCTAGAGTGGCTGAGCGACGAAGGTGGATTCGATTTTCTAGTTGCCAATTTGACACAGGACGACCCTTTGACTGAGGATATATGGGAAAATTTCCTAGCAGCTAACTTTGTGCAATGCGTGACGTCAATTAAGAATAAGGGCAAGCCTGTACTTTGTGTCGTGGAAACGGCGGAAGTTAGCTCAGCGGAGATGGAAAAATGGAAATGGCAAGCTATTGCCGAAACAAGGAGGCAAATTGTCAACCAAGGTTTAGCTGTCTTCCCTTCTCCAGACAGGGCTGCCAGAGCACTGAGGAGGCTCGTAGATTACTGGACGTGGCGAGAAAATGAAAACTAACTATTACGATTACATTGTAGTTGGCAGTGGCATCGCCGGGCTTTATATTGCTTTACTAGCCATAAAACACGGTAGCGTCCTCATACTCACCAAAGGTAGCATAGATGACTGCAACACGAAATACGCTCAAGGTGGCATTGCAGCAGCTATGGGTAAAGACGACTCCCCTGAACTCCACTTTAGAGATACGATGGCGGCGGGAGATGGTTTGTGTGATGCTGAGGCGGTACGCATTTTGACAGAAGAAGCAGCTGATTGCATCGCCGATCTAATCAAATTCGGTGTGCCATTCGATACTCTAGACGGTGAAATCACTTTGACTCGAGAGGCAGCCCATAGCGTGCCGCGGGTTATGCATGCTGGGGGAGATGCTACCGGAGAACATATTGAAGTTACGTTAAGTCGTCATGTGCGTTCCAGTCATATTAGGGTCCTAGAGAACTGCTTGGTTAGCAAAATTTTGCTTGACAATGGTCGGGTAGTTGGCGTTAAGTCTCTCGACTGCCACACTGGAACTATAGAAGAGTATGGCTGTCAATTCCTGATCCTAGCAACTGGCGGTGCTGGGAGATTATTCAAGTATACCACCAACTCTGACGTGGTCACTGGCGATGGCATAGCTTTAGCTTTTGAAGCTGGTGCTGAGATAACCAATATGGAGTTTTTCCAATTTCATCCTACAGTCCTGCGCTTGCCTGGGGTAGCTCCTTTCCTTATCTCTGAAGCGGTCAGAGGGGAAGGTGGTGTACTCCGGAATGTTGAAGGTTACCGCTTCATGCCAGACTATACCCCTGAGGCTGAACTAGCAACTAGAGACATAGTCGCCCGTAGTATCGTCCGTGAGATGAAGAAGACTCGTAGCGATAGAGTATTTCTTGACGTAACTCATTTGCCTTCTCGGCTGATCACCACCCGCTTCCCCCATATATATCGTTTTTGTCGGGAGCACGGCTTGGACATCACTAAAGGACTTATCCCGGTTGCCCCAGCTGCCCATTACCTTATGGGAGGAATAAAGGTCAATACGTGGGGAGAGACAAATATCCCGGGCTTATTTGCCGCCGGAGAAACTGCTTGCACCGGTGTGCATGGAGCTAACAGATTAGCATCGAATTCCTTACTGGAATCCCTCGTTTTCAGTAGAAGAGTAGTGCAGGTAACTACAATGACTAATCCTCCCAAGAGCCATCAGCCATCAATTGCCAGCTATCTACACCGCCTGCCAGAAAGGGAGCCCCTGCCTAAAGCCCCACCGCTTAACCTGCCTAACCTGCAATCGCTGATGTGGGACAGGGTCGGGGTCATCCGCTCTGGGAAAAGCCTTAAAGAAGCAGTCAATACTTTGGCTACTTGGGAAAGGCTTCTACCCCAACCCACAGATCGCCCCACTTACGAACTAGGAAATTTGGTATTATGTGGGAGACTCATAGCTGAAGCTGCTTTGCTCCGCGAAGAAAGCCGCGGTGCCCATTTCCGTACAGATTTTCCTAAGCCTTCGCCAGAGTGGCAACGATACAGCGTTTTTAAGAAAAATGCCGTCTAATAAGCTCCAGATTGAAGAAATTATTGACCGCGCCTTAGCTGAGGACCTTGACAAAGGAGATATCACAACCGAGTGCCTGATACGCGGTGACCAGCAAGGAACTGCCTACATCGCCGCCAAAAAACAAGGTATACTGGCAGGCATTAAAATAGCCAAACAAGTTTTCCACCAAGTTGATCCTGAGCTAAATGTAGAGATTCTTGTAGAGGACGGAACTCGACTGAAGCCGGGCACCAAAATAGCCAGAGTATCAGGCAGCATCGCCAGTATTCTCAAAGCCGAGCGAGTGGCTTTGAATTTCGTACAGCGTCTTAGCGGTATTGCCTCTGAAACCAATCGCTATGTCGAAGCAGTCAAAGGGTTGCCTGTGCGCATTATGGATACCAGAAAGACCACCCCAGGGTTGAGATTGTTGGAGAAGTATGCGGTCAGAGTCGGTGGGGGACAAAACCACCGTATGAACTTAGGTGATGGCATTCTTATCAAGGATAACCACATAGCCGCACTACGCAGCCAGGGACTAAATATCAAGGAGATTGTCGCCAAAGCTAAGCAAAATGCTCCTCAGAGTCTCTCAGTCGAGATAGAGGTCAGAACCGTGTCCGAAGCTTTGGAGGCTGTAGAGGCTGGGGCAGATGTCATAATGCTGGACAATATGAATCTTGAGGATATGCGCAAAGTGGTAAAATCCATCCATGGTCGCGCCTTGATTGAAGCCTCAGGAGGAATAACGCTGGACAATGTTCGCGCCGTTGCCGAAACGGGCGTTGATTTCATTTCTGTCGGTGCTCTTACCCACTCTGCAAGAGCTTTAGACATCAGCCTCGAACTCGAAGCCAGTGATTAACAAGTTCCAAAATTAACTATCTGAAACAATGCTTAGAAATCCGGGGCTAGACCGTGAGCTCTGAGCAGAGATATATTATTCAAAATCTTCTCGGTGCTGTCATCAGCTACTATCTCACCTTTATCTAATACTATCGCCCGCTGACATAAAGCTCTCACTAATTCCAGGTCGTGAGAGGCAACGATTTTAGTCATTGGTAACCGCTTCAATAGCTTAATTAAGCTCCATTTACTTCGGGGGTCAAGATTACTGGTGGGCTCATCGAGAACCAAAAGCTCGGGAGTCAAGGATAGAACAGTAGCAATAGCAATCTTTTTCTTTTCACCAATGCTGAGATGGTGAGGAGAGCGCTGCTCATAGCCACCCATCCCCACCGACCCCAGAGCTCCCGCTACTCGTTCCTTCACTTCCGATTCAGAATAGCCCATGTTCAAAGGACCAAAAGCGACATCATCAAACACAGTGGGAGAAAAAAGCTGGTCTTCAGGGTCTTGGAACACCAATCCAACCTTTCTTCGTATTTCCTTGAGGTTCTTTCCCTCGACAGGTAAGCCAAAAACCTTTACTACACTATTGCCGCGCAGAATACCATTGAGATGCAGCAAAAGCGTGGATTTACCGGCTCCGTTGGGTCCCATAACAGCCACATTCTCACCTGTATTGACAACCAGGTTAATATTTTTCAGCCCCTGTTGCCCATCAGGGTAAAAAAAGGAAAGATTTTCAATCTCCACAGCTTTGTTCATAATGCTTTCTTATAGATACCAGAGCATAATAACTGCGGAAATAAGAACAAGTCCAAAAGCTACACCAAAATAGGCATCAGCTTTCTTGAAATTTAACTGATGCAGGCTGTGTATCTCGCCATCAAAGCCTCTGGCTAACATAGCAGCATAAATCCTCTCGCCTCTTTCGTAGCTCCGCATAAACAAAGTGCCAATCATGTTACCGATGGTCTTTAATTGGCGAAGCCGACCACCGCCAAAATTGCGGCTGTCCCGAGCTTGCCGCATCCGCAGGACTTCATCCACCAGAACAAAGATATAACGATACATAAAAGAAAGAATGAGTACTATAACGCGAGGCACTTTTAATTGCTGCAAACCTCTGAGCAAGTCAGTAAACCTCGTTGTTGCTGAAAGAAGGATCAAGCTGAGGATGCACAGCCAAGCTTTAGTCACAACATTTGCCAAAATGAGCAAGCCATCGTAAGTTACCGAGATATGCCAGAGCCAGATATTGTAACTGCCAGCTATTTCGCCAGTCTTGAAGAATGGCACAAAAATAACAACCAACAAAACGAAGGGGAAGATGACCAAAGATCTCTTTAGCACGTAAATAGGTGGCAATTTTGATACAGCCAGGCAGGTGATGATGAGACCAAAGTAAATAGCCAAAATCTGCCAATTTCTAATCGGCGTTACTACCACAAGAACAATAAAAACCAGAATAGTGATGAATTTAGTTCGTGGATCAAGCTTGTGGATAAAGCTATCCTGGTCGCTATATTGGTCAATAAAACTATGCTTCACCTTTCACTTTTAGTAACCGCGCTAATCCATAAGTGATACCAAAGATCAACAAAGTACCGATTATAGCCGCCAGGATCGTCGCCAGGATTTCATGCTCTATGCCGGGAAACACATAGTCGGGAATCAGATTGAAGAGAGCGTCATGGGCTTTTTCTATAAACCCATTATCTTCAGCAACTCTTTCCAGCCCGTCAGGAGAGGTAGAAGCTAGAGGAGATAATAAAGCCAGTAATAGAGCAAAAATCAATGCGCAATGCCACCATTTAGGCTTCATAATTATCCTCCTTTAAACCTTCTTTAACCCGAGCAAATCCGTTCTGGTTGCCATCAGCACAGCTAACACGGCAGCAGTTATGACACCTTCAGCAATGCCAATTAAAGTGTGTATACCAACCATTGCCGGCAGAGCCACTCCCAATGGCACGGTACCTGAAACAGCTAACTCAACAGCACAGACGACAGATGCGGCAACTATTGATAAACACCCAGCTAGACCTCCGCTAATCAATATTCCTCTCTTGCGTCCTCCAGAAAGGAACGTACCACCACGATGAGCGTAGTAACCGACGAAACCGCCAACAATCCCCATGTTGACGATGTTAACTCCTAGGGCAAAAAGTCCACCGTCTTGAAAAATCAGGCATTGAACCGCCAGCACACAGGTCATTATCAACAATCCTGCCCAAGGACCTAAGAGAATGGCCGCTAAAGCAGCCCCTAAAAAATGCCCTGAGGTGCCGCCAGCGATAGGGAAATTGAGCATCTGGGCAGCGAAGATAAACGCAGCTAATACACCCATCAACGGAACTTCTTTCTCCCCCAGCTTTTTATTCGTAGTTTTGACAGCGTAGGCAATACAACCCGCTGCTACAACACAACCAGCAGCAGCTACAGGGGCGCTAACAAAACCATCTGGTATATGCATCTTCTTACCTCCTATGAGATATTTGCAAACAACTGTTGTTACAATAGATTGCAACACAAGTCGCAAAATTTGTCAACCTCTTTAAGACCGTGTTACTCCCAAAGACCTATATGTGACAACCATATAAATGCCTGTTTCGCCTTGCCTGAATGACGTTAATACAGTAAGATAGGTACTGCTTTCATAGTGGCAGCAAAGGAGCAGTTTATGAGCCAAACTGCAGCAAAAAGATTTCAAACTCGCACAACCCTAGTCACCAGGGAATGGTTGCTGCATATACTGGAGCGTGTGAAATCAGGTGAATTATCTCCTCTCCAAGCAATAGAAGAATTGAAAATTCTGCCCTACGAAGAGTTAGTCTGTGCCAAGCCCGATCACCATCGTAGCCTGCGACTCGGCTTTCCCGAAGTAATCTTTGGACAGGGCAAAACTGTAGAGCAGGTGGTAACTATTGCTGAAAAGCTTGTTGCCTATTCTGAGCGACTATTGATAACCCGCGTCAGCCTGGAGACCTTTGATGCCGTCAAGAAGAAAATACCCGATATAACCTATAACCCATTATCCAAGACTATTGTCCTCAACCGCAAACACACCACTCCACGTCCTGGCATCACTGTCGTCACAGGCGGTACCGCTGACATACCGGTAGCCGAAGAGGCAGCCGTAACTGCCGAGTTGATGGGAAACAAGGTAGAAAGAGTGTACGATGTCGGCGTAGCAGGCATCCACCGTTTATTGGACAAGCTGCCTCAACTGCGCAAAGCCAAAGTGATAATCGCTGTTGCTGGTATGGAGGGAGCTTTACCCAGTGTTCTAGGTGGGCTTGTTCCCATCCCGATAATCGCTGTGCCCACCAGCGTTGGCTACGGGGCCAGCTTTGCCGGTTTGGCGCCACTCTTGACCATGCTTAATAGCTGTGCTCCCGGTGTAGCTGTGGTTAACGTTGACAACGGCTTTGGTGCCGGCTATATTGCTGGACTTATTAACCGTAACTCAAGAGTCCGACGTGAAGACTGACGATAAGCTCAGGCGCTTAGAAAATATCCTTACCAAAATGGGCTCGGTGCTCATTGCCTATTCCGGTGGTGTGGACAGCACCTTCTTGGCTGCTGTCGCCCATGAAGTGCTGGAAGAGAAAGCTTTGGCTGTCTTTGCTCGCTCGCCGCTTTGTCCACCTCAGGAATGCCAAGAGGCAGAGGCTCTGGCTAAAACGCTTGGCTTTCGTTTCGCTACAATTGAAAGTAATGAGCTAGACAATCCCCAATTTGTTGCTAACCCGCCCGACCGTTGCTATTACTGCAAGAGAGAGTTATTCCAGCAATTACGGAAGGTTGCTGCTGCTAAAGGTTTAGATTGGGTCGCCGATGGCTCCAACTATGATGACCTTGACGACTACCGCCCCGGTCGAAAAGCTCTAACCGAGTTAGGCATTCGTAGCCCTCTCTGCGAAGTCCAGCTAACTAAAGATGAGATTCGCAAACTATCCAGGAGAAAATGGTTGCCAACCTGGGACAAACCAGCCTCACCCTGTCTAGCAAGCCGCATCCCTTACGGCATTCCTGTTACCTCTGAAATTCTCCGCAAGATCGCTGGTGGCGAACAGTATTTACGCAGCTTGGGTGTACGTCAGTGCCGTTTACGTCATCACGGCGATATTGCCCGCATCGAAGTTGATGAGAATGACATATCCTTACTCTTGAACCACCAAATGCGCCAGGATTTAGTCAAACAAATCAAATCGCTGGGCTATACCTATGTTGCCCTTGACCTCTGCGGATATCGAAGCGGCAGTCTGAATGAGGAACTTACTCAAGACATGAAAGGAACAGGGTAATATGGCTAGGATAGCTTATTTTGATTGTTTCTCAGGCTGTAGCGGCGACATGGTCCTTGGTGCTCTGATTGATGCCGGGTTGTCTCTCGAAGTATTGGAGAAGGGATTCAGTAGCCTTGATGTCCACAGCTACCGGTTTTCTACGCAGAAGGTAAAACGCTCCACAATCACAGCCACTAAGTTCACAGTGACCGTAAACGAGGCTGAAACTCAACCCGAACGTTCGTTAAAAGATATATTGAGGCTCATCAGAGCTAGCCAGCTTCCCAAGAGAGTCAAGAATATAGCCAGTGCTATTTTCCAGCGGCTCGGCGAGGCTGAATCAAGAATTCATGGTGTCCCCCTGCGAAAGGTCTGTTTTCATGAGATAGGAGCAGTGGATTCCATCATAGACATTGTTGGGGTGGCGCTGGGTATAGATGCCCTTAACATAGAAGATTTTTACTCATCGCCTTTACCTCTGGGCAGCGGCAGTGTCGCCACAGCAAACGGCATCTTACCTGTGCCAGCCCCAGCTACGTTGAAGTTAATAGAGAGATGCCGTGCTCCGGTAGTTGATTCTCCTCACCAGCCTCAAGCCGAGCTTGTCACTCCCACCGGGGCAGCCATCATTACCACACTAGCAAAGTTCGCCAAACCCAGCATGACCATAGAAAGTGTCGGCTATGGAGCGGGAAGCAAGGATTTTGCACACTGGCCCAACGTGCTACGCATCTGGATTGGTCAAGAAATACAACCTGCTGATAGTGAAGACTTAATCTTGCTGGAAACCAATATTGACGACATGAGTCCAGAAATCTACAGCTACCTTATGGAAAAACTATTTGCTCTGCAAGCTCGCGATGTCTGGTTTACGCCGATACAAATGAAGAAAAATCGCCCAGCTGTGAACTTGAGCGTTCTAGCGCCAAAACACGCGGAGTTCGATTTAGTTCAGACCATATTGCGAGAGACTTCTACGCTAGGAATAAGGGTAAGCCCAGTTTTCCGGCACATTGCGGAGCGGGAGGTAGTGGAATTTGACTCTCCGCTAGGACGCGCGAAGGTAAAAGTCAAACGATTCATGGGCAATATCCTCAGCGTTCACGCGGAATACGAAGAATGCCGCCGTCTAGCTCTGGAACACAACCTTCCTTTACAAGAGGTCTATCGTATTATAGAAACCGAAGCCCGCAAATACTTGCAGATTAGCCTATCCTAACCAATGTTAGGGTGGGATGCGTAAGACGAATTATCAAGAAACCATTGATCAGCCTTGCATCAATCCCTTTCCAGTTGTATCCGCGACTTTAAGAAGTCTATCCGTCGCACCTTGCCTTGAAAAACCTTCTTTTCTCCAAATAAAGTCTCCACTTCAACCTGCCGGTCAGCAATTGTCAGCCGTGCTATGTCCTCCAGAATCGGCTTATCACTCTCCTTAGCTTCATAAAGTTTCGCCATACACATCCTAGTGCCTCTCTTTGCTCTTTGACAAAGCCTGTTTGGCTTCCACCAGTTCGTCGCTAACTGCTGCCATCTTAGTAGCTGCTTTTTGTAGCTGTTTTGCCACCTCAATGGATGATGAGGCAACTTTATCAGCCCAATTGCGGAACTCTTGCTCATGCTCATTGTTATGTTCAATCCAATAGTCCAGTAGAGTGTGCAATTTTTCTTGGACGTCGTCCATGTTTGGTTAAGCCTTGTGTCCTTTCTTCTTACGGCACGTCTTACACTCGCCGGAAATAGCCAGGTGCCTTAAGTCGGCATCAAAGCCGTATTTGCGAAGTAATGCGTCTTTCAGCGAATATAGTGCTGATTCTTCAAGGTCTACTATCTTGCCGCAGCTATGGCAAACAAGATGATGGTGATGCCCTTTCTCTGCAACATGGTAGCGCACGCGCCCTTCACCAAAGTCGGTTTCCGTAACTAAGTTTAATTCCTTCAGTAGTTCGAGAGTCCGATAGACAGTGGATATATTGGCGTAGGGATAGCGCTTATGTAATTGCTTGTAGATTTCCTCGGCGCTGATGTGCCTGTCGGCATTGTGAAGTATCTCGACGACCAGCATACGCTGGGGAGTTAAGCGGCGTCCCTTTTCGTGAAGAATTTTGTGGCAACTCATTGCTCGAGGTATTATAACATGGCAAAAAATATTGCAACAAATTGCTGATGCGATTACTTTCTTTCTTTGCTGTGCAGCAATATCGTGACCGGTCCGTCATTATGGATTTCAACCAGCATATGTTCCTGAAAAATCCCGGTCTCCACCTTAAGCCCGGTGGTGCGAACTTGCTCCACAAAAAACTCATACAGTTCCTTAGCTAAATCCGGTGGGGCAGCGGCAGTGAAGTCGGGTCGTCTGCCTTTGCGTGTATCAGCCAGAAGAGTAAACTGGCTTACGATTAAAATATCTGCCTTCGTATCCAGCGCCGAGAGGGAAAACTTGCTTGATTCGTCAGCAAAAATACGCAGGTTGATCACCTTGTTTGCCAGGTAGACAGCATCTTCCTTGGTATCGCCCTGCGCCACGCCTAGAAAAACCACCAACCCCGACCCAATCCTGCCCACTATCTTGTCATTCACACTCACCGAAGCTTGAGAGACTCTCTGTACTAATGCCTTCATCTTGATTTAACTTGTCACCCATTACAATTATGCCACCGTCTACGATTTATTTCTGCAATTATAGTGGACGGGCTTGGCATAATCCCCACAAGTTCTGCGCCTGTCGCATTGACCTTTGTCCGTGAATCCCATATGATACATCAAAAGGATGTGAGATGGAGCTATGCCATTTTGTACAAGATGTGGGAAAGAGATAACCGAAGGCTTTGAGTTTTGCCCCAGCTGCGGGCAGAAGCTCAAGGTCGGAGTAGCACCGTACAATACATCAGGGCAGGGCGAATCAGCCGTAGTCCCCGAGGAAATCAAGGGCTGGAGCTGGGGAGCATTCGTCTTAACCTGGATATGGGGAGTTTGCAATGGTGTCCTGATATCTTTGCTTTGCCTCATTCCTGTCTTCGGTTTCGCTTGGGCTTTTGTCCTCGGCTTCAAGGGCAACGAATGGGCGTGGCAAAACAAGAGATGGGCGAGCATTGACGAGTTCAAGAATACGCAGCGGGGCTGGAATATAGCCGGCATAGTGCTATTTGCGATCTCAATGGTGGCACTGGCCATAATAATCCCTGCGGTCGTCATTCCTATCTTCGTGTTCGGTTCTGCCTGCAGTCACATTAGTATCTGGCCTTTTCCATGGTGACAAGCTCCGGTTTGAAGTAAGCCTAATTCGCACTAGTGTTCCGACAAGTTTAGGACATCATAGCACCGCTCAAAAAGATGCTTGCCAAAATTCAGGGGAACTTCTCACTAGCCTCACCAAAAGCTTGGCTTGACTGTGAGACGGACAGAAAGATTTCTTCACCCCTGCTATAATTCTTCTTGCTAATAGCTATAGACGGGTTGCAGAGGAGGCGTCGTATATGAAGGAACCCAAAAACAAAAATGAATCGGGTGCAGAAAAGAACTCTAAGCCGAGAGATGAGCATAGTGAACAGGAGCCCATACGCGCTGACCTTAAGGAGGTGATAGAAAGACACTCCTGGGGACTTGACGAGCGACGCCCTGAAGCGGTATCTCGCCGACGGGAGAAAGGACAGCGTACGATTCGCGAAAATATAAAAGACCTTTGCGATGGGCACTTTATCGAGTATGGTGCTCTAGCAGTTGCTGCCCAGCGTCAACGTCGCAATATGGAAGAACTCATGAGCAAAACGCCAGCTGACGGAGTAGTTGCCGGTATCGGGCATGTCAACAGTTTATTGTTTGGAGAAGATAAATCTCGTTGCCTCATAATAGGCTACGACTACACTGTTCTCGCTGGAACCCAGGGCTACTTTGGTCACAAGAAAAAGGACCGAATGTTGAGATTGGCTCACGAACAGCGTCTGCCCGTAGTCCTTTTCGCCGAAGGCGGTGGAGGGAGACCGGGTGACGTGGACGCCGATGGCGTTGTCATAGCCGGGCTAGACCTGGCAACATTTGCCGTGTTTGCCAGATTAAGCGGGAAGGTTCCGCTTGTGGGCATCGTATCGGGACGATGTTTTGCCGGCAACGCCGTGTTGTTGGGATGCTGCGATGTAATCATCGCTGCCCGAAATAGCAACATCGGAATGGCTGGACCGGTCATGATCGAAGGCGGAGGGTTAGGAGTCTTCAAACCAGAGGACATTGGACCTATGGATGTGCAAACGAATAACGGTGTCGTGGATATTGCCGTAGCGGACGATGTAGAAGCGGTGGCAGTGGCTAAGAAGTATCTTTCCTATTTTCAAGGGACAATTCCTCAATGGGAAGCTGTCGATCAGCGTCTCCTGCACACCATAATTCCTGAACAACGGAAATATGTTTATGACGTGCGAGCGGTCATAAAAACGATAGCCGATACAGACTCATTTCTCGAGCTAAGACCAAAGTTTGGGCCCGAGATGGTTACGGGTCTTATCCGCATAGAAGGCAAACCTTTTGGCGTTATAGCTAATGATTGCAAACACCAGGCTGGGGCTATTGCTGCCGATGGCGCAGACAAGGCAGCACGCTTCATGCAACTGTGCAATGCCCATGGTTTGCCTATGGTATCTCTGGTTGACACGCCCGGATTCATGGTCGGACCTGAGGTTGAACGCCGCGCACAGGTTCGCCATGTCTGCCGTATGTTCGTAGTGGGCTCACATTTATCAATACCTTTCTTCACAATTTTCTTGCGCCGGGGATATGGGCTGGGAGCTCAAGCTATGGCCAAGGGAGGCTTCCACGAGCCATTCTTTGCAGTCGCCTGGCCAACCGGAGAATTCGGTGGAATGGGACTAGAGGGCGCGGTTAAAGCTGGTTTCAAAAAAGAACTTGAAGCAGTTAAAGACCCGCAGGAACGTGAAGCTCTTTACGAAAAACTGGTTGCTCTGGCATACGAAAGAGGAAAAGCCCTTAATATGGCTTCTTACCTAGAAATTGATGCAGTTATTGACCCGGCGGATACGCGCAGATGGATTATAGAAGGCTTGAAAGCTGTCCACGCTGAACGCATGGAAAGAATAGGTCATGATTTTGTTGATACTTGGTAAGGAAATAGAAAAATTACTGTCATTGTGAAATAAGATATTGACAACTCATTCGCTGATGATATAATAGTATTGTAAAACTATATAGTTGAGGATTAAGTGCGTGTTAGAGGACCATCGTAGTTCTCGCCGTCGGGGGCCTCTTACATATAGAGGCTTGAATCACATTTTCTCTTCCCAAATTCACAATTGTTACCGTCATTCAAGGTTACTGCCAAGCACGATCAAAGCAATTTCTCTTGTTGCCACGATGCAACTGATTCCAGTATTGCTTGGGATATATGCTGCTAATCACATTAAGCCGAGCTATCTAGTACTAGTAATAAACAGAGGCAGAAAGGCTTATGCCATGTAAAGTAGGAATAACCACAAACCCGGAAAGAAGGCGACTATATTGGCAGGAGCGAACTACAGGGTTCGCAAAGTGGGAAATACTGGAAGTTTTTAGAAGCAAAGCAGCAGCCAAGGAATACGAGACCGCATATGCGTTAAGACATAAATGCGAGGCGGTGCCAAGCAGTAGCGACACACCGAGCAGAGGAAGAGAACCAACAATCGAGGGTGAGTGGTGGTACGTCTACCACTTTGAGTATGCAGCGGAAACAGCCTCATCCACACTGAATAGATAAGAGACGAAGTCTCTTTTCCTCAAGCTTCTTCACCTATCTCTCACTCACGTGGCGGACTGTGAGGCACCCCCACTGACAATCCGAAAGATAGATACTTTCTCCGGAGAAACCATAAGTGGTTCCAGCTTTCTCATAATTTCTCGTCGCTTGTCGCTGGATACCCAAGCTTTCCAAGATACCTCATCAGCCCAAGTACTTATAGTTAACAAAAGTGTCTGGTCATCTACAGAAACCAGTGTCTCACCACTAATATACCCACGTGTTCGTAAAGCTTGCTCCCTCAATTCAATCAACAGGTTCTCAGCTTTCACCATGTCGCTTTTGCGGAATTGCCTCTCAATAAAAACTCTCACCATCTCCTATCACCTCCGGTTGCTGCTACTTAGCAACCACATTGTAACACAACACGGCTGCAGCAGTGCTTTTCTAACGCAAAGCCAACGTAGCGCGATGCCAAATTATGCTATCCTAGGAATAAAATAACTAATCCCCTAGTCAAATTTATAGAGCCCCTTAGATGCCAGCTTGAGGCAGGTTCTGCAAAATGGTATTGTATTAGATAGTTTCACTGGGGGAAGTGTCGGAATTGGCAGACGAGCATGACTTAGGATCATGTGCCGCGAGGCGTGGGGGTTCGAGTCCCCCCTTCCCCACCAATAAGAAGTATCGGGTCGAGCACCGGCGAACGGAGCAGAAGCTAGCCTAGGAATCTCCTGACTCTGGCCGCTTTTTCTATCCCCTCTGTAATATGAGCCATGCGAGCTTTTTGCAAGCAGTCAACTATGTGAGAGGTAATGTCCATATGTTCACGGTCTGGCTCGTAGCTGACTATTCCGGCTGCTTTCTCAATCTGCTTTCTCAAGTCCGGGCTTAGCAAGGAAAGACATCTCGGGTTGTAGAAGCGCAGAGCCTCTCTCAAATCCTCCTCAAAATGCGGACTGGGATAAAGCTCCTGTATATCACGCAGCTCTCGTTTGTCCAGGACATAGAGCCCTAGTAATTCAGGGGGTAGTCCAATAGAGTAAAGTGCGGCGCAGAATGGGATAGCTCTGGGTAGCTGAACTCCGCCTGAGCTACGGGCATAGCCGAAAAGACCGATATGCAGCTTCCTCAGGCGTCGCTGTGGGATGAATGGCGATAAATAGTTCACCCAGTAAGCGGTCTCAGGAATCTGTTGTTGGTAGTGAGCAATAACTTTGTCAACTATGGCTAACGCTTTTTCTTCATCAACATAGATAGGACTGCCACGAGGGGCCGAATTTATCTCTTTGACCGCCTGCGTGACGACATCGGAAGGCCAGTCGTATTTGAAAGCTGACTGAATAGTAAAGGTCTGACAGCTTTGGTAGCCTTTCACAGCCTCTTTAGCATTTGACGGTTTAAAATTTCCGCGAAAGGGAGCAGAACCCACTCCCAGAATAGGATATATGGGAATACCAATTTTCTTCTCCAGCCTGTCCAAGCGTTGAAGAGCAATATTCAAAAGAAGGACAGCAGATAGGGAGCTGTAGTTCAAAGCTGGGTCAGAGCGCGCCAGAAATACTCGCTGATATTCTAACTCTTTATCCTTCAAATAGTCTGCCACGATATTATCAGCATTAAGCAGTGAAGCGTAATCCTCAAGCAATGGAATCACGTTAATGCGTTCTGGTCTAGACTCTCCCAGCCATTGTTTGACGGTCATTGGGTCGCCCGGAGAAAAAGTCTCATCACTTTTCTGGACTACGAAGTTACGATAATAGTAATAAACGCGATTGAGTTGCTGAGCGGCGGTAGTAAGGGGCAGGATAACTTCAAACACCGGCGCAATGTTTGTGCCATAAACCGCCTCGACTGTATCGTAGCATCGTGGGATGCTAGCTAGTATCTCCGGTACGAGTTTAGCTTCAGTTCTCTCCACCTCTGGGTTGGGGATTCTAAAGGTAAGGAAAACATCTTTGCCCAGCGGATGCTTTTTGAAGAAGTCCTGGTCTTTAGACAATAACTCCGATACCACCCACGGTACAGCTTTCTTGCCCTCGAAATCCCACATCTGTTCCTGGCAGCCCAACTGTGAGTAGACAAGATATGCCTCGAGAATTTCATCATCTCCACTCATGATGCCACTGGAACTGAAAGGAGGTGGGGTGACATTGTCCGGGTGCTGTGTGCTCATACATCGCGGTATTTTTCTGCTAATAGCCATATATTATTCCTACCCTGATGGTATCTTTGAAAGTGGTAAATTGTAACAGTGCCTAATTATATAAGTCATACTTTACCAATATTGCCCGGCAGAATCAATCAAACCAAGAATAGGAGAAAAGCAAGGTGCATAGGCGAACATCTCTTCCCACCTGAGGCAACCAATGGTATGCTTTATAGCTACCAGCCACTTAATTTAGCTCGTTATTGGCGACAGGTTTCACATGTAATGGCAAATCGAAAAGGGACTACAGAGTGAGAAAATATATTCTGGCGATTGACCAAGGTACTACAGGTACAACGACTCTTGTCGTTGACCACGACGGCATCATCCGCGGACGAGGTTACGCCAGGATTCCCCAATATTATCCCAAGCCAGGATGGGTAGAGCATGACCCCTGGGAGATCTGGAAGCAGACTTTACAGGCTATCAGCCAAGCTAAGGGAGCTGCCGGCATTGAGGACTTCGATATTGCGGCTATAGGCATGACAAACCAGCGAGAAACGACCATACTCGTGGATAAACTAAGTGGGGAGGCTATAGGGCGAGCTATCGTGTGGCAATGCCGCAGGACAGCAGACAAGTGTGAGCAACTGAAAAAACAGGGGATGCCAGAAATCATCCAAGCTAAAACCGGGCTGGTGATTGATGCCTATTTCTCAGCTACTAAGGTGCAGTGGCTGTTAGAGAATCTGCCCGCGGTACGAAGGCGAGCAGAACGAGGTGAGGTTCTGTTCTGCAATGTGGATGCCTGGCTACTGTGGAAACTTACCAAGGGACAAGCACATGCCACTGATTACTCCAATGCCTCCCGCACTATGCTGTTCAACATCACTACGCTGGACTGGGATGATGAGCTGCTGCGAACTTTCAACATCCCCCGTGCCATGTTACCGAATGTCTATCCCTCAATTAACGTTTTTGGTTGCACGGAGTCCGGTATCCCTATCGCTGGAATAGCGGGTGACCAGCAGGCAGCCCTGTTTGGTCAAGCATGTTACCAGCCAGGCATGACCAAGGTCACATACGGCACAGGCGCTTTTGTCCTTATGAACATAGGCAACAAACCTGTCACAGCCAGGCATGGTCTGCTGACCACCGTGGCTTGTAGCCTGGATCGGAAGCCAGTCTATGCTTTGGAAGGCAGTGTTTTTATTGCCGGGGCGGCTATCCAATGGCTGCAGGACCTCGGGTTGATTAAAGACGCAGCAGAATCTGAGGAATTGTCAACGTCAATAAAAGATACTAGCGGCGTGTATTTGGTGCCAGCTTTTGTGGGCTTGGGGGCACCTCATTGGGACATGTACGCACGAGGTATGCTCATGGGATTGACTCGAGGTAGCGGCAAGGCGCAAGTTGTCAGAGCCGCCGTGGAATCAATTGCCTATCAAGTCACCGATGTTCTAGAGGCAATGGTGGCTAATTCAGGTCTCAAGCTAGCAGAAATACGAATAGATGGTGGAGCTGCTGTAAATAACTTCTTAGCCCAGTTTCAAGCCGATATCGCTGGCGTGAAAGTGTCCCGACCGAAGATGTTGGAGACAACAGCTCTGGGAGCTGCCTATCTGGCTGGCTTGGGGATAGGATTTTGGAAATCAGCTCAAGAGATAGAAACGCTGCGGCAAGTAGGACAGCAGTTCACACCGCGGATGAAAGCGGCAGAACGGCGGGCATTACGCCGCGGCTGGGCCAGAGCAGTGGAACGGGCCAAAGGGTGGCTGGCCACAGAAGAGGGAACTACTTCTTAGTACTGATTTCAGGAGAGACTTTGATAATTCACAGATCGGCGAACACCTGGGGGGCTATTTCCTTCACTATTCGGCGTATTTCCTCGGCGACAGCCCTGAACTCGGGAAGCGCTCGTTTCGATGTCCGCAATCTGATGATATGGCGGATTTCACGGAAATTCCAGGTGCAGATTATCTGACTCTCGCAAGCGTTGGGCAGAACATAGCGAGCAATCTCGGGCTTGAATCCCTTAGCTAACAGGTCGCCGTAAGCTTGCCAGCAAGTTTTCATCACCTCCTCAAATCTCTCATGAGCAAGTTCATCATCTCTAACCGGAGGTGGCTCGATATACCTGGGCTCTGTTTCCTTTACATATCGCTGGCTCCTCTGGCTGTAGCTTGCCAACCTGTGTCTGACAAGTTCGTGGGTCAAGACGCGGCTGGCGCGGATGTAGAAGGTAGCACACGCATGTTCAATCATTGACTCATGCCCGACCTCGATCCATTTTTGAATTCGGTCAGGAACTGTGCCGGTCTTATCTTGTGTGTCCCAACACAACCTGCCCGCCGTCTCTATCAATTTCTCAGCGTCAGGCGTAACAGCGAGCAACTTCACTTCGATATCATACTTGTCGGTCATTGCCTACTTACCGAGTTAGAGGCTTATTGTGGCGTCCCTGGAGGGATTCGAACCCACGACCCGCTGCTTAGAAGGCAGGATACAGCTTTGTAAGTTAACACTTTTGTGAACACCAGGAATAGCCTGCAACCTCTCCATCAGGTCTTCTGGACACTTCCTCTGCCCACTCAGAATCATACTCAAGTAGCTTTTGCTGATACCTAGCTGTTCTGCTATCTCTACTTGGGAGAAACCCTTCCTAAAGTGGCTGACCTTGGGATAACTATGGTATGGATTTGGTATAACACCCCTTTGTTTCCGCATTTGAACCTCCTAATTATAGCATAGCATTAGTATAGCAGAGTGACCCATGTTTTGTCAATCCCTTTTGCCTAACAATTATGAGAATAGTGGTAGCTATAATCCAGCTATGAGGAAGGGCTTGACTCTGGCTAGTGATTTGTGTTATAATTAGAATTGAGGAGGAACGATGGCGAAGACAGTCAAGAAAACAGAGTTGCCCGATGCACTGAGGTATCTGAGGCAAGCCTTAGGCCTCACCCAGGAAGAGGTAGCATCTCAGATTAATGTAGCTAGACAGATGCTCATAAGTTGGGAGGCTGGACGGTTATTCCCTACGGAAGAGCATTTTGGACTGTGGAAAGCGGTACTAATGAAGGAGCTAGACAGAGTTCAAATTCAGCCTGGAGAGGTGAGAGTAGGCCACAGGAAGTATAAGGTGAAGAGATACGCTAGAGATGAGAAGAAATGAGATGAGGGAGACGAGCTATGAGAAGATGTCCACTGAATAGGTTTGAGGTTTGTCTTGGTCAAGAATGTCCGTTCTATAACATGAAGCTCAATACCTGCATTCTACCTAGATTGGTGCTGAGTCAGATAAAGCACAATGAAGTTGACCTGAAGGAGGAGAACTATGAGAGAGAAAAAAATTGAATCACTATCAGAGTTAACATATGAGGAGCGGAAGAAGCTTAGAGAAAGGTTAAAGGAGGAGGGAAAGCTGATTCCCATCACCCTTTACAGTCAAGAGGAAGTTAGGGATGGGATTAGTGAAAGGGAAGGAGCTATCGGTTTTGGAGAGTCATTTAGGGAGGAAGATTGGCATAGGGAAGGTGGGAAACCTATTCCAGAAGAAGAGCAAAAGGCTATTCTTGAAGCACTTCTGAAAGCCAAAGAATATGAGCCGATAAGATTGGACAAAGTGAAGGATGTATTCTGGATAGTTCCAGGTATAGTGTTGGAGAGAGGGACTACCTGTTGTGCTGGAGAATCAGAGGCAGGCAAGACGACCTTCTGGTTACAGCTCTCAAAGGCTTTGCTTGATGGTGGGGACTTCTTTGGCATTCCCATCAAAGAGCCTATGGAGAGGATACTCTGGTTTGAGATTGATGAAGACCTCTCAATGCTGAAAGACCAGGTGGAGAAGGTAAGCTCAGATTTGCTTCAAAGGCTTCTTGTGTTTTCAGACTTAAGGTGGGACAAAACCAATCGGGTTATCACTGGTCTAGATGAGATAGTATATTGGAACAGACCTCAGCTCATCATAATAGACGCAATTGGCTCAATTGGACTACAGGATGAGGATGATAACACCGAAATTTCAGCACTCTATAAGTATTTGCGAGTGCTCATGACCAGGTACAATTTTAGTACTGCTCTACTTCATCATCTTAGCAAAGCAGAAGTCGCTCAGAGTGGCAAGACGATACCTCTGAAGCAAAGAGTAAGAGGTGCAGGAGATATTGTTAATAGGGCTGATTGTGTTTTGGGAATGCAGAGAAGTGGATATAAAGCTCATTTGTCCACTATCAAGGCACGGACGGAAGCCAAGGTCGAGTTGAATCTACTACAGGACCCACATACTTTGGTGTTCAGAAAGGAAATGGCAAGGGATGAATACATTGCCTCACTTATAACTCAGGGACTCTCCAAAAAGGATATTATTACTTCTACACAGCAAATGTATGGTGGCAAACAAGATACTGTTAGGAAGGCTGTTGAAAGGGTGGCAAAAGACTTGGGAATCTCACTCTAGCCAGGACAAAATCCAGGACATATAATATATTATAGAAATGTCCTGAATATACTGTCCAAAGCTAATGTCCGAATCTTGTCCTGGCTGAATTGTTAGACTGTCCCTGGACATGTCCAGGACAAAGCTAAATCATGCAAGAAATGACACCCATTTGCGAGGCAACCACGGGGATGGGTGGGTGTTGCCGAGCCTGGAGTGGTGGTAGGGTGAGTGGTGGCGGGGGAAGAGTCCTGGAGGATTCACCTACATC
>DAITOK010000014.1:0-30410 GCA_036834125.1 Chloroflexota bacterium
CTGGAGATGCCGAAGTGCTGGGCGGTGAGAGTAGCATTTTCCCTTCCCACGGTATAGTAGAACACCATCCACTCCACTCTCAGCCTCTCGTGCGCTTTAAGGTCGAGAAGATTGGCTACTCCCCTCCAGGATTCATATCTATCTTTTTGGACAAGGGGTTTTCGTCTAAAGAAGTAAAAACTGGCTGGCTTCCTCATTCCGGTAACTCCCATGGTAAGTTTTCATCACTAAACATACCGTGATTGTCACCCATGTATCTCAGCCTCCGCATTTTCTGCCAGCAAGTCACGGATGTAATGGGCCTTGGACAAGCTTCTTGAGAAATCGTCTGGAAGTCGAGGTGTGTGACGGATTCAAGCTAGCTTACTGGCACCGGGAAGAACATGCCGAAAAGGTGAACCATGGCCGGGATGGAGATGATAGAGGCTAAAAAGCTGCCGACTATGAATTGACTGGCTATTTCCCGGTTGCCACCACTTCGCTCGGCAAAGATAGGAGTCGCTGTTATCGGTGGCACCGCTGCCTGTAGAAAGATGGTGAAGGCGGTCATACTTTCGGGTCGCAACAGGACCAACAAACCCAGGAAAACCAACGGAAATATCACGTTCTTCACGAAGACAAATTTCAGTGTGTCCGCCAAATAGAACTGTCTTTTGCCATCTACTTTGTACATCAGGTCGCTATATATGTTGCCACCCAGGATTAGCATGAATAGCGGAGTAGCCATACCCCCGACCATGGTCAAGATTCTGAGAGCAAAGCTGGGGACATATCTGTTTATGCCCGATAGACTGATAATCAAACCCACTAACGTGGCGATCAGCACCGGGTTGATTACCCTGCGCCAATTGAATGCTGGCGCCTGTTTTGTTCGCGGAAAAAACAGACTATATGTGCCAAAAACCATGGAGGGATGCAGAGCTACAAAGACGAAAAGATACACCATGTATGGATTGCCCAGCCCGAAAATCCCGTTCATGATTATAAGAGGAAAGAACAAGCCGTTCTGATACAATGCGCTTATTCTGAACTCACTGCGGATCTCTTTTCGCACTATAAACGAGGTCGCCATCGAAAGCGCAAATGACACCGCGGCAAAACCAAGCCACCATAGCGGCAGTTGCCACCAATTGGGGAAATCCTGCACCGAAAAGCCTTCTATGAGGTTTGCCAGAACGAGGAAAGGCAAAGTTATGTCAATCGCCAGAGACGACAGGAAGGAGAAGGTGGTTTCTGGCAGCTTACGACGTCCAATGACCCAGAATCCCAGCATTCCTATCCCCAGCAACGCAACCACCGCCTCAAGCGTAAGCAGAAACAACCTCATTGGTATACCACCCTACTAAGAATGGTACTCAATTCCCCAGTCACAGATCGGACACGCTTAACTTTCGTTTCACCCGTCCCCTTAACCCAGTCACAAGGGACTCTTGTGCCGGATGAGGCTCAAGACGCCCTTACACAGTATTTGGCTTTGCCCTGCTCATAAAGGTCGCCGCCGTAGATGTCGTTTATCACGGTGACCGGGAAATCTTCCACTTCCAAACGGAGAACCGCTTCGGCACCGAGGTCTTCATAGGCGATGACTTCTGACTTCTTGATGCATTTGGAGATCAGAGCGCCAGCACCGCCTATCGCCCCCAGGTACACTGCTTTGTATTTCACCATAGCATCCTTGACCGCCTGCGACCGCAACCCTTTGCCGATCATCCCTTTCAAGCCCTCGGCAATCAAACGAGGAGCATAGGCATCCATCCTGCCACTGGTAGTAGGGCCAGCCGAGCCGATCACTTTGCCCGGGCGGGCTGGACTCGGTCCCATGTAGTATACGGTTGCACCTTTGACATCGAAGGGCAAGGGTTTCCCCTGGTCAAGGGCTTCCACCATTCTCTTATGAGCGGCATCCCGCGCAACATAGATGACACCAGTTAGCAAGAGATTGTCACCAGCTCTGAGTTCCTTCAAAATCTTGTCGGTCAGAGGAAGCGTCACTTTCTTTGCCATCGTTCTCACCTCTCTTTCTGGCAGCATCAGGCTAAAGCCGGGAGCCGCATTCAGTGCAAGTGCCCTATGTAGCAGGCAGTAAGCCGTCTCTGTCTCACTTCGGGCGTGGTGTAGTCGGGAAGCAACATCGGACTTACCCTATCGGCGACAATTCCGGCTTCTTTGAGCTCCTTGTGATACTTCTTAACGTGCTCCAGGGTCAATCTGCCTTCCTTTGCCTTTTCTCGGGCAAATATGGCAGCATTCCGCCCGGCGATCCTGCCAAATACCACGATGTCCATCAGCGAATTGCCCATCAATCTGTTCTCGCCATGCAAGCCCCCGGTGACCTCACCAGCAACATAGAGCCCAGGCACAACGGTCTCGCACTCAGCGTTGTTCTTGAGTCCACCGTTCTGATAATGAAGGGTGGGATAGACCAGCATGGGCGCCTTGGAAATGTCGATCCCCAGACGGTAATAGACTTTCCATTTTCCCACGAAGGCGGTCCGCACCCTCCCCTCGCCGTGGAGGATATCAATCATAGGAGAATCGAGCCAGATTCCCAGTTTGCCAGTGGGAGTGGGAACGCCTTTGCCATCCAGACACTCTTTGATAAAGCGAGCCGATTCGACGTCCCTGGGCTCTCGCTCATTGACAAATTTCTCACCATAGACGTTCAACACATCAGCGCCCTCAGAGCGGAATCTCTCAGTGATAAGCCAGCCTTCTATCTGTTCAGGAAAGACGACGCCGGTAGGGTGGTACTGGACGGTGTGCATAAAAGCCAATGGCACGCCGGCCCTATAGCCGATGACTACCCCATCAGCAGTGGCGCCGTAGTGGTTGGTGGTCATAAATCCCCGGATGTGCAGCCGTCCACAACCACCTGTCGCCAGAATCACAGACTTGGCTTTGGCTACGAAGTACTCTTCCGTTTCCAGGTTATAAAGCAACGCCCCCGCGCATTGCCCATGTTCGTTGAGGATGAGCTCTACCGCCGGAGAAAACTCCAAGACCTTGATATTCGGTCTGTTACGGGCTTCATCTCTCAGGGTGCGCATTATTTCCATTCCGCTGAGATCGGCACAATAGTGCATCCGCTTGCGACAGGTGCCTCCGCCGTGCATGGACTCCAATCTGCCATCGGGGAACTTGGAAAACATGACGCCCAGGCTTTCCAGCCATTGGAGAGCATCGGGAGATTGCTTGACGAAGGTGGCTACGATCTCAGGGTCGTTCTTGAAATGCCCACCGCCGAGGACATCGAGATAATGATAATACGGAGAATCCTTTTCTCCCTTGCTGGCAGCCTGAATGCCACCCTCAGCCATCATCGTATTAGCATCGCCATGTCTCAGTTTTGTAGCCATAAGAACCTGCGCGCCATTTTCCTGAGCAAGGAGGGCAGCGACGGTAGCAGCTCCACCGCCACCGATGACCAAGACATCGGTCTGGTAATCAACCTTCGAGAGGTCCACCGTTTCGGGGTCAACTCTGCTTCGTGCTTCCAGTAGGTCCACAAACTCGTGAGCTATTCTGTAACCTTTGTTGGGACCTACTCTGATCTCCCTCTTTCCCTCTTCCGCGTAGTCGGGATGATACTTCAATATTTCCTGTCTCTCAGCCAAGGTCATGAAGGGAAATTCCTCTCCCCTTCTCCGCTTCTCCAGCCTCATGGGTCTGGTCTCTTCAACCTTCTTGATATAAGGCTCAAAAAAGTCAGGATATCCCAAATAGCTCATGTCACTCTCCTAACAGATATTCCTTGCTCTTAGGTCTCCATTGTTCCCCTGTTTCCACAGGTTCTATTTCCCTCTTTTCATACAATTCCTTCAGTTCCTTTTCGCTCATCTTTGTCAGCCTGTGCAAGATATCATCAAACCTTCCCTCGTTGACGGCTTTTACCATTTGGGCTAAGTGTTGTGCCTTAGGAACGACCCTGGTTCCGTAAATCCTGCGCGCCAGCTGGAACATGTGATATTGAGCCAGTTCCCCAAAGCAACGGCTGGTACAAAGTCCGCATTGAATGCAATCGAAGCTGAGCTGAGCTGCCGTGGCAATATCACCCCGTTTCAAAGCCGAGATAGCATCCATGACCTCTACGCCCTGGGGACAGGCTTTGGTACAGGAATTGCAGGCTACGCAGCGAAAGAGCTCAGGGTAAAGCTTGAAAACTTCTTCCGGGGCGCCGCTCAACTTATTAAATTCATATTGAGCGCGGTTAGCGGGGAAGAACGGAATCTGTCCTATATACATCTTGGGCTCGACCGTCTTCTGACAAGCCAGTGCTACCTGCAGCTTATAATCACCAGGCTTGCGGTAAACTGTGCTGCAGGCACCACATGTGCCACCTCGACAGCCACAGGCCCGTATCAGCTTGTACCCAGCATATTCCATGGCTTTCATTATGGTGTAGCCTTCAGGCACCTCGTAACGCTTGCCCATGATGTATATCGGGATCAGGTTAGCAGGCACCTGTACTACTTCAGTGCCTACGGCTTTGACTGGGGGTGCCGATGGAGTCTTTCTTTTTTTCTGTCGGCTCATTTTGGTCCTCCGGACGTTGACAAACTTTCAACCCGGGAAAGCAAACCCTTTTCGCGAAGCAACGATTCCGGGTTTCCGTAGTTTAGCTCGAAATGACAAACATCTGCTGTGAGCCCCAGAGCAAGAGCTAGAAGCTGCGTGAAATAGAATAAGGGCATCTCCTTAAATGTGTTGCCCAATCTCAGTAACTCCTTCTGCCCCTGTCCCAAGTTATAGTCGCACAGGGGACAGGTGAGGACTAGACCCTCTGCCTCAGAATTTGAGGCGGAACGCAGGATGCGTCGGGCATATTCCACAATCGTGCTGGGACCGCGGACTATTTGATAGGAGCCGCAGCATGTTGTGGATTCCGGAAAGCCCACAGGATTGGCTCCCAGAGCTTCCAAAAAGCTGTGTAAGATGATGGGATCTTGTACATTGTCTATAGCTACTTCACGAGGGCGAAGAAGAGTACATCCATAGTAAGGAGCCAATTTTAGTCCCCGAAGATGAAGCCGCACTTTCTGGGAAAGAAGTCCCCATCCTACCCTGTCCCGCAGCACTTCCAGAAGATGAGTTACCTTCACCTCCCCGGCGTAATCAACGCCCTCATCCAAAAAGCTATTGAGGGTATTTCTTTTTTCCACCTCTTGTTTCATAAGCAGATTGGCTCTCTTCAGAGTGTTAAGACAAAAAGCACACAAGGTGACCAGTTCATCCTTTCCCTGCTTCTTAGCACGCACAAGGTTGCGGACAGGTGCCGCCTGGCGAATCAGGTCGTCCTCAGCCAAGGAATACACAGCCCCACAGCAATTCCACCTGTCCATCTCCTCCAGCTTGAACCCCAAGGATTCCATAGCTGCCAGAGCCGGCTCCTCCAGATTTCTAGCTTTGGTCTTCAGTGTGCATCCCGGATAGTAAGCCAGATTCATTTTTCTTCTCTTAACCGGTGAATTTGCGGAAGCCGCTCACCATTGCTATTTGAGGAAGCTTGGCACGGTCTTCTGGTGGAATATCTTCGGGTCGTACGTAGTCAACGTTTTTTCTCAAGGTAAGCTGTCTTATTGCCTCCATGACTTTGGAAAGGTCGAAACCCCTCGGGCAATTGACGGTACAGCCCAGGCAAGAGGCACAAATCCAAACCGTTTTTGAATTGGCAATTTCGTCCTCTAATCCCAGGCGAGCCAGTTCGATAATTCGGCGAGGGGAAATATCCATATCAGCAGCAGCGGGGCAAACCCCGGAACACATGCCGCATTGGTAACACATCTGAAGGTTTTGCCCGCTGATTTCTTTAACTTTCTTGACGAACTCGCCTCGCACCTTTTTGGCTGAGACAGTCGGCGCTATTTGTTTTTGGGTTGCCATTTCCTTTACAGAATTGCTTCGCCTCGGCGAGCACACCAGCACTGCATATTGACCGCTACAGGCAGGCTGGCGATGTGGCAAGGTAATGTTTCCACATGCACCGCCAGGGCAGTAATGGTGCCACCATAGCCCATGGCCCCGATGCCCAGATTGTTGACCCTCTCTAGGATATCTCTTTCCAGTCTGGCAACCTCAGGGTCAGGGCTAGGCTCGCCGACCTTGCGTAATAATGCTTTCTTGGCTATCAGCATCGCCTTATCTGTCGTCCCGCCTATGCCAACACCGATGATAACCGGCGGGCAAGGATTGCTGCCAACTTCGTCTACAAGATTGACCACAAAATCAATCACCCCCTGGCGCCCTGCGGCAGGAGCTAGAACAGTCAGCCGGGAACAGTTTTCCGAGCCGCCACCCTTGGGCAAGACGGTGATCTTCAGCTTATCGCCGGGTACGATGTCAACGTGAATCATGGCGGGCGTGTTATCTTTGGTATTAATCCTGGCAAAACAAGGCTGGCTGACTATGGATTTGCGCAGGTAGCCCCTGGCATACCCCTGTCGCACACCTTCATTGATTGCGGCATAAAGGTCACCCCCACTTATATGCACATCCTGACCGATTTCCAGCATGACTACGGCAGCGCCAGTGTCCTGGCAAAGGGGGATCTGCTCCTTGCCAGCAATCTCAACGTTTTCTAAAATTCTATCTAATACATCGCGGCAAACAGGAGACTTTTCCTGCTCCCTTGCCTGTCTTAAGGCAAGTACTACATCGTCGGGCAAGTAATGGCAGGCATGTTCAAATAAACGGGCAACTGTGTTTGTTATGTCAATGGCTTTTACTTCTCTCATTTTTCCTCGGCTAATCTTTAGTCCTGGTCTTGCTGCTACATCCGACGTTCTTACACCTTTAGCTTGGGCACGGTGAGGCTGGCATCCATCAAGAACAGAACTTTAGCACCGTGCCCCTTCTTCCTGATTGCCTCGTCCAGCGCCGCCTGAAGATCGTGAACAGGTCTAATAAAAGCTCGCTGCATAACATCGTCAGCAAGCCCGGTTATGCCCCAGATTTCTGCCCAGGTAGCAATCTCCGCCATTTTAGCAGCTTTGTGATAGCCCAGTTTGTAACCCTGGTCGATTCTCTTCAAAGCCTCGTGAGGAGTCTGACTGCTGGCTAGAAGGTTGAAGTACGACTCTTCTCCTATGCCCGACCGGCATTCCGAGACAAGTATGATGATGCCGCCCTCTTTCAGCGCCAGCTTTCCATTATCAAGTGCCTTTTGCGATTGATATAAGTCCACATCCGAGGGATAGCCGGCGACTGCCACAACTATATCTGCTTTTTGCTTGATATTGACACAATAAACTTCGTGAGCTTTCTCTATAGCCATCGAAAAGGAATCATGGATATGACCTGACGTACAATGATAAACCCTCTTCCGCCCGTCGAGAACAGTCTGGATAGAGAATATCTCTTTTCCCTTTATAGTCTTGAGAGCATCCATCATGTCTTCGTGAACTGGATTGCCTTCCAGGACCAATGTTTGGGCACGAGGATTGAGGGCATGCTTGTGGTTTTGTTCGATTGTTTTATAGGATGCGATGCCAGGAAGAAATGATTTTCTTCCCCCTGTGTAGCCAGCGAAATAGTGAGGCTCCACCGAGCCAATAGTCACCAGCTTGTGTGCTTCCACCCCCAGCTTGTTCACATACATTTCAGTACCCGTGGAAGAAGTCCCTAGGTAAGCCATATCCTCAGTCTTGCGCGCATCGTGGACATAGATCCTGTCCTTCAGCAACTGGTAATACTTGCCCAATATAAACTTGAATTCCTCTTCTGTTGGCGCGCGGTGAATTCCTGTCGCCACGATGAACTTTATATTCTTGTTCTCGATTTTGGGATAGATTATGTCCAGTATCCTTGCTGTGGGAGTAGGTCTGGTGTGGTCATTCACGATGAACAGCAGGTCTCTGGCATCGGCGACGAAATCATCAAAGCTCTTGGAGTTTATGGGATGCTCAATGCCTTTGCGGATGATTGCTGCTTCGTCGCCAGCCGCCACAGTATTCGGCTCAATTATGCCTGCGACTATAGCATCATCAACATCAACCTCTAGTTTCTTCTTGCCGTAAGGGATTTTTATTTTCATATGGACCCCAGGGATTTTATTTCACTGACGAAACCAGCCACCGCTTTCTTGAGTTTTTGGTCTTCGCCGGTGGCGAAATGCTCTATTCTGAGTCTCTGTGAGCCGATGCCGAGCACATCGAGCAGTTTGCCAACCAAGGTGACTCTATCTTTAGCGCGGTAATTCCCGTCGTGCTCACATTCACCGAGCGGGCAGCAGGCGATCATCACCCCCCAGGCACCACGGCAAAAGGTATCCAATATTAAGCCCGGGTCAATACGCCCCCCACAGACGGTGACGATGATACTAGCGGGACTTTCCGTCTCTGTCAGCTCTGTTCGTGATAACCGAAGTCCGGGGTATATGGACCAATCGCAGCAAAGTATGATTACCTTGGGAGTCTGTCTGACCTCAGCAAGCGGGCCCACAATCTTGGCAGAGAGCTCTGGTCTGGACACGCCAAACCCTTGTTTCTGCGACATTGCCCCGACAGGACATTCAGCCACACAGACGCCGCAACCCTTGCACTTGATCCTGTCAACTAATACCCTCATGTTACTGATATCCATAGAAAGCGCCTTAGCTTTGCATACTGAAACACATCTACCACAGGTTATACATCGTTTTTCGTCATTTTTAACTGTCGTGCCTTGCACTTGAAAGCCCAACCCGAGAAAGTCGGTTCTGGCATCGGTGAAAATATCAGTGGGCGAGACTTGTGCTGAGCAGCTTTTACTACAATTTTTGCAATAAAAGCATTGAAAGAGCTTTTCAGCAACATATGAAGATGGCTTGATTCTACCAGTAAGGAGCCCATAAGTAAGCAGAAGTTTGCCTCTGGGTGTATCAATTTCCCAATTGGATATCTTGTAGAGAGGACAATGCTCGTAACAATAACCACATCTTATGCATATATTTAGTTCATTTAGCCACTTGTTTAGTTTGGAAAATTCCATTTTCCTCTAGCCTGCCTTAAGTGTCTGGACAAAAACACTGGCGCTCGTTTTTTGGAGACTCAGTTTCTATAACTGTACCGGGTATCTCAGTTTGGTTGCTGCAACCCAGTCATCTGGTGCATCCATCAATTTATGTGGATTCAGGATATTGTTAGGGTCAAGAGCTTTCTTTATCGTTTTCATCATGTGGAGTGAATCAGCCTTTTCTTTTTTCCAAGCAGGTGCTTTAGATATAGCGATGCCGTGCTCTCCTGAAGTTGTTCCTCCTACACTTCGGACGTACTCGTACACTTCTGCAACAGCTCGTTTGGCATCTTCCCACTGCTCCTTCTTAGTAGCGTCCATCAATATCTTTGTGTGCATTACTCCAATACCACAGTGGCCGTAGGCATTCATTATTACATGATTGCGTTCCCCAATTTCGTGGATCTTGCGAGCGCATTCTGCTATCTTTGAGCTCGGGACAGCCATATCGTCAGCTAGCGATGTACAGACAAAGCCTTCCCTGTATCTAGAAAGTGCCGCAAAAAGTTTTTTTCTGCCGCTGTAAATTCGTTCCATCTCTTTGGCATCGCTGCCCACTTCAATGCCAAAGGCATTGTGTTTCTCACATATTTCTTTGATGGTTTGCATATCATAGTCTACTGCTTCTTTCAGCCGCCCATCACACTCGTAAACCACAATTGCTTCCACCTGGGGAAAATTCATATTGAGGGTCTTATTAAGAGCAGTAATAGCTATATCGTCTATGAGCTCAAGCAATGAAGGCGTCACTTCGGAAGCCACAATATCCGATATTGTCTCCCCGGCATCTTCTAATTTATTGAATTTAGCTATTCCCATAGCCCTGAACTTAGGTAAGTGTCTGAGCAAAAGTGTAGCTTCTACAATTATACCGAGTGTACCTTCAGAGCCAACCATAAGCCTGTCAAGTTGATACCCTGACGATTGAGCCCGTGTGTCGGCGCCCAAGGTAACTAGCTCCCCGTTTGCTAGAACAACTTTCATACCTAAGACATAATCTCGTACCGTTCCATATTTTATGGCTCGTACACCTGAACCATTGTTAGCAATGGCTCCACCAATAGTAGCAACTCTGCCCGACTCAGGAGTGGAAGGAAACCAGAGCCCGTAAGGCTGGAGCGCCCGGTTTAAATCATCGCAGACAACTCCGGGCTCAACTTTGCATAGTACATCTCGAGGTCTTATGGCTAGAATGCGATTCATTCGTCTCAAATCCATGACAATGCCACCATCTATAGGGACGCTGTGTCCACAAGCACCAGAGCCAGCGCCTCGGGCAACAACTGGTATTAACCTGTCGTTGGCATAGCGTATAATCTCTTGTACCTCTTCCACCCTTTCAGGCTTAACTACAACCCAAGGATTGGCTTCGTGAACTGAAGAATCGGAGCTATACATATAAAGATCAGCGATGTTATCTCTGACATTTTCTTCGCCCACTATCTGTTTCAACAGTTTGATGTTTATCTTCATCTCTGCCGCCCTCCTAGGTTGTCATTTTATTTGAAATAGGTCATTGTTATTCCTAGAAAAAGAAACACTAACGGCTCTGTTTTCCCTAGGATTCTTTCAAGCTGTCTTCCAATTTACCAGCTTTGATTTGAGCAATAAGCTCGTCCTCTTTTTTCGCTTCTTCGAGGTTTTTTGGGGCGTAAGGCGGTTTCCACTCGTCTGGAATAGTTTTATCTATACCATATTTGTATTTCAGGAAACGTGATCCAGTAATGGGGTATAAGGCATAAGTAAGAACATCTTGGATATTTTTAGCAAATTCCTGGGATTCTTGTCTAGCTTTTTCTAGTTCTGGTTTGAGTAAGTCTGCTGGACGGCAGGTTATGGGCACTTTATCTTTGAGAATCGCCTTTTGAACGTCTGGAGCAATTGGAGCTGGAGGTTTGCCATACCCTCCGGCCAGGTATTCCCTTGCTTCTTTGGAAACAACCTTATAACGCCCGAGCAGAACATTTTGTACAGCTTGAGCTCCAACAATCTGGCTTGTAGGGGTAACCAATGGAGGGTAACCAAATTCTGCTCTGACTCTGGCAACTTCTTGCCGCACCTCAGCTAATCTGTCTAAAACCCCCATTTGTTTTAGCTGTGCTATAAGATTTGTAGCCATGCCACCAGGAATTTGATGTATCAAAGCCCCAGCATCAATCACCGACATTGTTGAGGTGTCGAGAAAATCGCGGTATTTAGGCGCAATTTGTTCTAACATTTGAGCACATTTGGATAACTGCTCAATATCGAGCCCGGTGTCCCTATCTGTACCGTACAAAGCAACCACTAGAGGTTCTATTGCTGGTTGAGACGACCGCAAGGCGAAAGGAGACAATGCCGTATCCACGATATCAACACCAGCTTCAATAGCTTTCAATACTGACATCGAACCTTGACCGGTGGTGTAGTGGGTGTGAAGATTAATAGGTATCTTCAAATTTTCTTTAAGAGCTTTGATTAGTTCGTAGGCATCATAGGGAGAAATAAGTCCAGCTTGGTCTTTTATACAGATAGAATCAGCTCCCATGGTCTCTAGGATGAGAGCTTTCTTAACATAGTATTCGAGATTGTAAATCGGGCCTCCCATCCTGGGCTGGGTCAGAGAGTAACATATACCCGCTTGATAATGTTTCCTACATTTCTTGATCGCCCTGGCAGCACGTTCATGATTACGCTCGTCGTTTACAGCATCAAAAACACGAAAGATATCAATACCGACCTCAGCAGCTTGCTCCACAAACGCATCCACCACATCGTCAGGGTAGTTTCGATATCCAACCAAGTTCTGCCCACGCAAAAGCATCTGCAGCGGAGTATTAGGCATAAGCTTTTTTAGTTTGCGAGGTCTATCCCAGGGGTCTTCACCTAGAAAGCGATGAGCCACGTCAAATGTTGCTCCACCCCAAACCTCCATAGAGTAGAAGCCACATCTATCCATCTCAGGAGCCATCCACTCCATGTCCTCAGTCCGCATTCTTGTTGCCACTGCGGATTGATGTGCATCGCGAAATGTAGTATCACAAATCTTAACCGGGTTAACAGCTTTTGGTCTCGCCTTTACTTTATCAACGGTTAAATCCTTAGCCAGAATAAAACCGTTTCTTAATTTGTCCACGCTTGTCTCCTTTCTAATGTTATCGAGTTTCTTGTTGCTTGACGTTCTAGGCTAGCCAGAAATTTAAAAAGCTCCACTGGGTAATTTGCCTATTTAGGGCTTGGCCTGAGAGAAGCTAGCAATAATACTAGCCACTGCTCTCTAAATCGTCTCTAGACTAAACTCTTTTATACAGGGATATTCCCATGTCTTCGACTTGGTCTCGTCTCTCGTTTAGTAGAAAGAAATTCCAGCGCCTTGATTACCTTGGGACGACTTTCGCGAGGTAAAATAATTTCGTCAACATATCCTCGAGCTGCTGCGATATAGGGGTTGTACAACATATTACGATATTCTTGAATCTTTTCTCGTTCTTTAGCCTCAGGATCAGGCGCAGTCTCAATTTCTTTACGAAAGATAATTGGTGTAGCTGCTTCAGCGCCCATAACAGCAATCTCAGCTGTGGGCCAGGCAAAGACAAAATCAGCACCTAGGTCTTTACTACACATAGCTAAATAAGAGCCACCATAATCCTTACGGATAATCAAAGTGATCTTGGGAACTGTGGCCTCAGAATAAGCCCACAAAACCTTAGCTCCGTGTCTTATTATTCCCTGCCATTCTTGATCTTTCCCAGGTAAATAACCTGGCACATCAGCAATTGTAAACAAAGGGATATTAAAAGCATCGCAGAACCTGACGAATCTGGTGATTTTGTCAGAAGCATTAACATCAAGACATCCAGCTAGATGCATCGGTTGATTAGCAATAACGCCTACTGGCTTACCATTAAGGCGGGCGAAGCAAACAATGGCATTCCTAGCATAGTGATAATGCGGCTCCAGTATCTCTCCATTGTCCACAATAGACTGGATAACATTTCTCATGTCATACACTTTGCTTGGTTCGTCTGGAATTATGCTATCAAGAGCTGGGTCAATACGGTTTGGGTCATCAGTAGACTTAATTGAAGGAGGATTCTCTCGGTAATTTGCAGGGAGATAGCTCAGAAGTTTCTTGATGAGCTCGATAGTATGAGCATCGTTATCGCAAACAAAATGGCACACGCCGCTTTTGGTGGCATGAGCCATAGCGCCACCTAATTCCTCGGATGTGATCTCTTCGCCGGTAACCTGTTTGATGACCGCTGGACCGGTGATGTGCATATAGCTTGTTCCTTTCGTCATAAACACCCAATCCGTCATAGCTGGGGAATAAACTGCCCCCCCAGCCGTAGGTCCCATGATTGCTGAGATTTGAGGGATAATTCCTGAAGCTATGGAATTTCGGAAGAATATTTGCCCATAGCCGGAAAGGGCATCCACGCCTTCTTCAATGCGTGCTCCCCCCGAATCATTGAAGCCCACTATGGGAACACCGCACTTCAAAGCTAAATCCATGACCTTGCATATTTTCTTGGCGTGCATCTCACCCAGTGTTCCCCCCTTAGAGGTGAAATCTTGGGAAAAAGCACACACTAACCGGCCATTTACTGCTCCGTAACCCGTGATAACTCCCTCAGCAGGAACAGTAAGCTTATCCATACCAAAGAGTGTAGCCCGATGTTGAACAAACAGATCGAGTTCATGAAAACTGCCCGGGTCGAAAAGAAGGTCAATTCTTTCACGAGCAGTTAACTTTCCAGACTTGTGCTGCTTTTCTACTTTGTCTGGTCCACCCAGAGCTTTAGCTTTTCTTTCTCTGTCCTGGAATTCTTTTAGCCGTTCATCAACCGTACCCATATGTAGCTTTTCCTTGCAACGCACATTTTCAGAAGAAAGTTATTTTAAACTGAACTAGCAACTAAGGCAAATACTGGCTAAAGCCCCAGTTCGGAGGCTACTATTTCTCGGTGGATGTCAGAGTCGCCACCGGCGAATTCCATTGCTTTAGCACGCCGATAATAGAGTCCGACATCGTGGTCCATGGTATAACCAATAGCTCCATGAATGCCGATGGCATGAATACAGATTTGTTGGAAAACTTGATTCGCCTTAGCTTTAGCCGCAGAAATCTGCCAACGAGATGGTAACCCCACACTTATTCCCCAGGCTGCCTGGTAAAGCAGGTACTGAACCGCCTCTACCTCAATAAGCATGTCGGCTAATCTGTGCTGTATAGCCTGGAAAGAACCAATCGGTCGGTCAAATTGAATCCGTTCCTTAGCATAGCTATTAGCCATGTCTAAAATAGCCTGGCATGCTCCCGATGCCTCGGCACACTTCAACACAGCCGCTCGTTGTAATATGAAGTCAAGTACCTGCCATCCATCGCTGGCAGTACCCACAATGCTATCTTCGTGTGCCCTCACCCTATCGAAGCTAACCCTGCACTGTTTGTTGCCACCTATTGTTGGCATTATGTCAATCTTCATATTTGGCGCTTTAGCGTCCACTATGAACAGCGTGATTCCGTCCTCAAGCCTTTTGCTCTCCTCAGTCCTTGCCGCTACCAGAATATAATCAGCAATATGGGCGTCAGGAACAAAGAGCTTACGTCCGTGGATAAGGTAGTTCTTGTCTCGCAAAACAGCCTTAAGTCGGATTTCGGCAGCCTCATATTTGCCCGAGGATTCAAGTAAAGCCAAGGTCCAGATGGCTTCACCCTTAGCTATCTGTGGCAGAAACCTCTTTTTTTGCTCAGGAGTTCCGTACTCAAGCAGAGGCAGAGCACAAAGAGCGATCGTAGAGAAGAAGGGAACGGGCACAAGATTCCTCCCCATCTCTTCCATCAGGATGGTCAGGTCCAGGAAGCTGCCAGCCATGCCGCCGTATTCCTCCGGAAAGACCAGCCCCAGCCAACCGAGTTCCGCCATCCTGTGCCATAAGTGTGGGTCGTAACCTTTTTCGTCCCTGTCAAGTTCCCTTACTCTGGCTTTAGGGCATTCTGTGGACAGAAACCCTCGAGCCGAGAGACGCAGCATTTCCTGTTGCTCTGTAAGACTAAAGTCCATGATAATCCTAGGATAGCCTAGCCTTTATCGTTCTAAAGCCCATCACTGAGCAATCCCAAAGCTCTCAGTATGATTTCGGCAGTCCCAGTTTGAACTGCGCAATGATGCTTTTTTCGACCTCGGCGGTACCGGCTGCAATTGCCTGCCCAGGAAATCCCAAGTAGGCACCATGTACAGCACCATTCATTTGAGCCCATTCGGAGTCTGGGTCAGCCTGGGAGTATATTCCCAGAATCTCCGCCCCGACAATAGCTACACGTTTCATGACCTCGTCGCTCATAATTTTGTTTCGCGACGACTCGTACACGGGGATCTCGCCTCTACCTATTCGCCAGGCAACTTGGAAAGCGAACAATTTCAAAGTCTCCAGGTCAATAGCTAGCTCAGCTAACTTGTTGCGAAACATGGGATTCTGAGACAGGAGCCTGCTTTTATATTTGGTTTGATTAGCATACTCAATCAGCTGCTCCAAAACCCATTTGAAATTGCCATAAGTCATAGGAGCTATGCTGCGACGCTCAAAGGCTAGCGACTGCATAAGCAGATACCAACCTCTGTTTTCCTCCCCGACTAGGTTGGAAACGGGCACCTCGACGTTATCAAAGAATACTTCATTGAAATGATGCCGGCCGTAATAGTTCAGAATGGGGTTGACTGTGACGCCCGGGCTCTTCATATCTACAATGAATATACTGATCCCATGATGCTTCTTGGCTACATTGAAGTCTGTTCTGGCAGCTAGCCAGCACCATCTTGCTCGATGGGCAGCACTCGTCCATATCTTCTGCCCATTTATGATGTAATTATCTCCTTCCTTCACTGCCCGTGTTCGAATATTGGCAAAATCCGATCCGGCATTGGGTTCGCTATAGCCTGTGCACCAGATGCCATCCTTCTCACCCGACGCAATTAAAGGCAGATATTTTTTCTTCTGTTCCTCCGTACCGAATAGCATTAAACAGGGTCCCACCCACTGTGTTCCGCTTATGCCCATTAGCGCTCCCGGAATACCCCAATACGCTACCTCCATCTCGTAGACCGTCTGCTCCATAAGCGACGCATCTCGCCCACCATACTGCTCAGGCCAGCTCATAACCAGCCAGCCCCTTTGAGCCAACTTCCTGGACATGGATACTTCAAAGTCGAAGTCTCGGCACTCTCCATCTATTAGCGTGGTGCGCCGCCACCCCGGTGGTAGCTCAGCTTGAGCAAACCTGCGAATCTCTTCGCGCAAAGTCAGCTCTTTTTGGCTCAGTCCAAAATTCATTTTACTCTCTTGAGAATTGCTCGCCCGAAGTGTATGTACCGAGACTTCTCATATAGCAAAGATGGCAGAAACGATGACGGCTCTTCCTCTTCCGGTTTGACGCACTTACTTGACAAGGATTCCCGGGCATGCCGCATGGCTGACTATCACTTTTGTTGTGGTGGGTCTGGATTTACAAGGTCCTTAGCCAGCGTTGATGGCATGAACATGAACAGCTCGTCAATCGTCCAAGCCCCAACCTTGACCAATTGCTTCTCCAGCACAGGCTCTGAATAAAGCCCGATGCGTCCTGTTTCCACGTAGAACACCCGCCCATTCACATTAGCGGCATCATCAGAAGCTAGCCAAACTACCAATGGTGCGATGTCTTCAGGTTTCAAGGACTCAAATCTGGCTACAGATTCCGGGCGTGCCGTTTTCATCTCGTCACTGAGGGTAAGCCTCGTGCCAGCGCTAGGACGAATACAGTTGCACGTTACTCCATACCGACCCATATCCCGCGCAACCTTTCTTGTTAATCCAACAATTCCCTCTTTAGCAGCACCGTAATTAGCTTGCCCGTAAGTGGTGGCATAGAGCCCAGCTACAGATGAAGTATTTATTATTCGACCGTACCTCTGCTGGCGGAAGCAGCGGCTAGCTGCCCTGATGGTGTAGAAATGACCGTAGAGATGCACCTTGAGCACTAAGTCCCAATCTTCTTCAGTCATATTGAATAGCATCCTATCTCGCAGGATGCCAGCATTGTTCACCAGTATGTCAATCCTGCCAAACTTATCTATCGCAGTCTTTATGATGTTCTCCGCACCCTGCATGGTAGCGACCGAATCATAATTAGCAACTGCTTCTCCTCCCATCTTCTTGATCTCTGCTACCACGCTGTCCGCTGGTGAGGTTGACGCCCCGGTACCATCAACGGCACCGCCCAAATCATTTACCACAACTTTAGCTCCCTCAGATGCCAGAGCTAAAGCTTCTCCCCGACCGATACCTCGTCCAGCACCGGTTACTACGGCTACTCTGCCTTCCAGTCTTTTCGCCATGCTTGACCTCCTTCAATCATAAGGTCAGGCGGACAAGCTCACATATACATTCCGCCGGAAACATTCAGTACTTGTCCTGTTATAAATGCCGCGTCATCCGAAGCTAGGAACAAAACGGGCTTGGCAGCATCCTCCGGTGTCATGGGCTTAACCTGTAGCAGAATCATATCCCTCACCTTTTTTGGTATACCGACAGCTTCTCCAGCTACTTCCTCTTGCTGCGCCTCTTTTTCCTTGGTCAGCCGTGTGTCTACAAAACCATAGGCTATGACATTGCAGGTAACGCCGAATCGCCCCCATTCTCTGGCCACAGTCTTGGTCAGTCCGATAAGGCCTGACTTAGCGGCAGCGTAGTTGATCTGCCCGATATTGCCCATCAATCCAGCCACTGAGGCAACGTTGATTATCCTGCCATTGTGCTCTGTTTTCATCATATACTTGGAAGCTGCTTTGATACAGTTAAATGTTCCTTTGAGACTGATATCAACACATATGTCCCATTGTTCGTCCGTCATCTTATGTATCAAGGCATCTCTGGTCAGACCCGCATTGTTGACTAGGATATCTATCTTTCCGAACACCTGCACTGCTCTATCCATGACTTTCTGACAATCTTCGAACTTCCTCACATCACCAGCGCAACCATCAGCTTTCCCTCCCCCCTCTTTAATTTCCTTGACTACCTCCATCAGCGGAGCTTCATCAATATCGGTTACGAAGACGGCAGCGCCTTCTTTGGCAAACAATAGTGCATCAGCCCTGCCAATGCCGCGCGCCGCACCCGTAATCACCGCTACTTTTCCATCTAGCTTTCCCATTTTTCCTCCTTGAACACAGATATTTTGAAAGAGAAGTTCAGCCTCTGTTCCTACAAACTGGCGCAACCAACAAGCCGATACGACTCTTTATTTCTTAGCTTTTGTTGGTAAGGCAACCAGTGCTGAACCGGGCGTTGTTTTTTCCCCCTTTCCGTTCTCCACCCAAATCTCACACTCAACCAAATGCTCACCGCCTTGTTCGTACTTTTTGGTCACTCGACCTTTGCACCACCAGGTTTCCCCCTCCTGGGGTTCCTCCATCGTCTTCATTTTGCGGGGGTAATCCATACCGCGGTATTGACAGGATAGCTTCTTGAGCTTTCCCTCTTCTCCAATCCAGTCCGTAATCAACTGCCCCAGCCAGGCACGCTTCAGCGCACCATGCACAATAGGAGCACCGACACCCATAGCTTTGGCAAAATCTTCGTCATAATGCAGGGGGTTGAAATCGCCCGATGCTCCTGCCCACTGCACCAGCATGCGAGTGGTAGCAATCTTAGGCAACGGCGGTATCTCGGTACCTACTTCAACATCTTCATAATATACTTGCTTGGCCATAGTTCCTCCCTAAGGCATGCGAATAACTAGAACAAAATAAATGTCGAACGACTCTTCAGTGCCAATTTGCCTTGCTGCTTAACAAAAGTCGTTTCCAATGTAATGAATAGAGTCTTGCCCAGCCTGGTCTGGCGCTCAGTGATGCCGTCAAATTTAGTTGTAGCGGTCAATATGTCGCCCGCACCAATAGGCTCAAAAAACTCAAATTCGACGCCCCCATCAAGCAACTTTGATGGAGCCCCAGCCTTCAGCAATAATTTGAGCAGCCTTTCGGAAAGGCGCTGGGCTTTCACGGGCCACCCAGTGAAACCGGGAGGAGCCAGCAAGCGTCTATACTTGGTTTTGCTGGCGTAATCCGGTTCATTATATAGAGGATTGGGGTCGCCTATAGCCTGCGCATATCTTTGAATAGCCCCTTCCTCAACCTTGAACACCACGGTATCCAAAGTCGTACCTATCAATTTCTGAAGTTCACCGGTAATTAAACTAGCTTCAGTCACATTTACCTCCTAAACCTATTTCTACAGTCCCACGATAGCAATGCTGACGATGTTCATGGGTGGGAAGCCACCCAGGTTATGAGTCAACCCTAGCTTAGGATTCTTGATCTGCCGCTCCGGCAGCTCAGCTTTGCCCTGTAGCTGTTTATACATCTCATATAGCATCCTTAGGCCTGAAGCCCCAATAGGATGACCGAAGCACTTCAGTCCGCCATCGGGCTGAATGGGTTGGGCACCATGAAGATTGAACCTGCCAGACTCGATGTCTTCTTTGACTCTCCCTCTAGGACTGAATTGTAAATCTTCCATGGTCACGGCTTCCGTTATGGAGAAGCAATCATGCACTTCAGCCATGCTTATTTCCTCACGAGGATTCTTTATGCCAGCTTCGTTGTAAGCCAATATGCCAGCGCGGTAAGTAGTCTCAACGTGAGCTCCATCCCATTTTGTGTACATCAGTTCCTCGCCCGAGCTTAAGGCGACCTGCAATGCCTTAACAAATATGGGGTCTGCTCGAAATTTCTTAGCCCGGTCAGCTCTGGTTACGATGGCGGCTGCTGCACCATCGCTAACCCCGCAGCAGTCAAAAAGTCCCAGTGGCCAGGCGATAATAGGAGCATTTATTATCTGTTCCTCGGTCACCTCGCGGCGCAAATGCGCCCTGGGATTCCGAGCCCCATTGTAATGGCTCTTCACCGACACCTTAGCCAGCATTCTTTTGCCTTCTTCTGGTTTGAGATTGTACACGGCAAAGTATCTTGTTGCCATCATAGCAAAAGCCCCAGGAGCAGTGAGCCTGGGGTTAATCAGCGCACTTTTCGTACCTAGAAGGGTAGGTCCGCCGGGCAGCCCTCCGTATCCCGTGTCCTTGAGTTTTTCTACTCCCACAGCCAGAGCAATATCATAAGCTCCGGAAGCCACACCATAACAGGCGCCTCTGAAAGCTTCCGTACCCGTAGCACAGAAATTTTCAGTCCTTGTGACCGGGATAAAGGGCAACTTCAACGTCAAAGACAAGGATGTAGCACCTTTGCCCACGCTTTGTTCCTCAAAATGCACACCAAACCAGGCTGCGTTGATATCCTTCTTATCTATACCGGCATCCTCTATACATTCCTTAAAGGCTTCCACCACGAGGTCTTCTGCACTCTTGTCCCATAATTCCCCGAACTTGGTACATCCCATGCCTATAATCGCAACTTTATCCTTAATGCCTTCTGCCATTCTTATCTCTCCTTCGTAAGCGTATTGTTACCTGTTACACTCAGGCTCGTATAGGCGTTGCCTTCCACGCGTAACCATGAACACCACTCGGTTCATCCACATATCGCCGGCGGAAAGTCATTTCTACCGGCATGCCTACCTTAATTGAGTCCAGGTCGCAGTCCGTGAAATCGAACCAGTATCTACCTCCGCCATCAAAATCCACCAAACCATATATGGAAGGCGGGTCAATGCTGGCAGCTAGGTTGTCACCGGTATAAGTGAAAATCACGCCTTTCTTGTCGGAAAAACGGTACTCTGCCATTTGGTCAACAGCCCCGCAATCAGGATTTACACATATTCGTTGATATGGATATTGGGGAGTGCCACATTTCTTGCATCTTGAGCCACAAAGAGCCAAGACCTCCTTACGTGTTCTGAACAATGCCGACATCGGTGTGCGAAGAGTTATCTCACCGCGCATACCCAGATCCATAGGTGCCAGATTACGGAAAGCAAGATACTTCTCATAGCTGGCAAGCTCTTTCTTGGTAGCAAGATGTTTCTTTACCGCTCGTCTTTCACCGACGTTCTTTATTTTCTCAGTAACCTGGAAAAACAATGCATCAGCACCATTACCAAAGCTAGCGACCAATATCTTGTCACCAGGTTTGGCATCTTCCAGAGCCGCAACCAACATCATCAGAGACGCGGCTGACCCGGTATCACCCACTGCATTAAGCAATGTATCCTGTAGTTGATTGGGCGCGGCACCTAACTGCTTGCCTATGGCTCCATGTTCACGAGCATATAGACCTGGATAAGCTATTTTGGCAAAGTCCTTAATGTTCAGGTTGTATTTCTTTAGTAGCCCTGAGATTGCTTCGGGGATGAAGCGACTATAACCGGAATCACGAATAAATCTATCCTCCCAAACATGTTCAAATTTTTCACCGGTTGCCTTCCATCGGTCCGGAAAGTCGTAGGAGACGGAATACGAACCTTCAAAGGTAGCAATGACATCATCGTCGCCAACTAACAGCGACGCAGCACCATCACCATACAGAGACTCCTGAGGACTCCCTGGCTTGCATAGACGACAATCAGACGCGCAGACGAGAATACTGTTTGCCGTTCCAGCCTTGACAGTGTCAAGGGCAGAAAGTAAGGCAGTAGTCCCTGCCTTTGTAGAGCCTACGAAATCAGCAGTCTTTATAGTGGGCGGCAAATCCAGAGCGGTGGCTACCAAAGCTGAATTCTGCCTCACCATGTAGGGTTGGCTCGTTGTGGCAAGATACAGACCGTCAACTGCTTCTCTCTTCAAACCTCTCAAGCAATCTACTCCAGCGGCTACCGCCATGGTCAAGGCATCCTCATCATAATTCGCTACCGCATTTTCACCAGGTGCCGGGAATGTCCCCAAAAAACCAACAGCAAAAAAGATGGTATTGTGATTCAACCGGTATCTTGGGATGTAAGCTCCATAGAACTTTATGCCGACCATGAATTAACCTCCTGATGTATTCTTGGCCTGATGCTTTTAGAGAAAAATTTTGAGCCAAAAGACTATGCCACAGCAATTTCGCAATGTCAACCCAGGTGACTCAAAAATAAGTCATGTCAAGATTTTTTCAATGACTGGTACAAATTTCTAGAGAACTTGACTGTTAAACATCAGAGTTGTACCATCAGCCTACACTAAAATTGAGGTAAAATTTCCTCTCACTGAACGATCAGAAACTTATACAATCGAGCGGAGGTACTATGAATCTTGGCACGTTGATAGAAGACAATGTTAAACGGTTCGGTGAATATGAAGCTCTTTATTTCGAAGGAAGATGGTATACAAATGTTGAGATAAACTCCAATGCCAATCGCTTGGGTAACGCGCTCAAGGAACTCGGCGTGACTAAAGGCGACCGAGTGGCAATACAGATGCCCAATTGTCCCGAAATACTCTCCGCCTTCCCTGCTATCTACAAGATAGGAGCCGTTGTCGTCCCTCTCAATCCATTGCTGCGACCTGACCAGGCCGCTTACATATACCGAGACTGCGGTGCCAAGGTTATCATTACTAACTCAGATTTCCTCAGTCGAGTACTGGAGGCACAAAAGCAAACTCCGAGCTTGCAGCATGTGATTCTGACGGATCGCGATGATGTGCCCGGAACCATCCCATACCGACATATTATGTCCACTAAGTCTGACAAATTAGCAATTGAGCACACAGCTAATGACGACCTTGCTGCCCTAATATACACTGCAGGCACAACTGGACCAGCTAAGGGTGTGATGCACACACATTATTCGCTTTATATCAACGCGCTGTTTTTCTACGAATATGTTCTGGTACACCGCTCCGTCACCGTGCAAGTAAGAAGCCGTGCCCTTAATCCCAAAACGCTTCAATTCAGCGAAGTCAATCAACGAGTTTCTGGCGTTAACCGAGCTATGGTGAGTCTGGGGGTGCTTCCTTTATCCCACTCTTATGGAATTGCTTTCAGCAACACCAGTAGCTTCGTAGGCGGGAGGACGATTTTGCTACGGTGGTGGAATGTGGAAGAGGCACTGAAAGCAATTCAGGCATTTCGCGTTACACAGATGGCAGCGGTTCCCACTATGTACATCCAGATATTGGAGTTCCCCGAACTGGATAAATACGATTTGAGTTCGCTTGAAGATTGCCAATGTGGCGCAGCAGCTTTACCTGTGGATGTGGCTTTGAGGTGGAAGGAAAAGATAGGAGTAGATATTCGAGAAGGGTGGGGATTGACTGAGTCCGGGGCTACGACCACAGGGCAGCCCGGAGACCTGCTGCCCAGATATGGCTCAATCGGCAAGTGTCTACTGAAATGCAACACCATCAAAGTCTTTGATGAAAAGGGTCATGAGCTGCCGCCTGGTCAACAAGGTGAACTGGTAGTGAAGGGTCCAACACTGATGAAAGGTTACTGGAATTTGCCTGAGGAGACAGCTAAGACCATCAAGGATGGTTGGCTTTACACCGGCGATTTAGGCTACATGGATGAAGATGGCTACTTTTACATCACTGGGCGAAAGAAAGATATCATCATTCGGGGTGGAGAAAATGTTTCACCGGTGGAAGTTGAAGACGTTCTGTTGCAGCATCCAGCAGTTGCAGAGGCAGGAGTTGTTGGCATTCCTGATCCTATATACGGGGAAGAAATAAAAGCTTTCGTCGTCATAAAGCCAGGTCAGAGCGTAACCGAAGAACAACTAATTGCCTTCTGCAAAGAGCGCCTGCCCACTTTCAAGTTGCCCAAGAAGGTGCAATTCTTGAAATCCCTACCCAGAAATATCCTGGGCAAGGTATTACGGGCTGAACTGCGCAAGCTCGGATGAGCGTCCGTACTGGGACACAGATTGAAATGGAGGGACATGCCATCGGCTGAATTAAAGTTCGATAAGACCAAATGTACCAAATGTAAAACTGTCAGCTGTCTGACCAAATGTCAATACCTGGATTTTAAGAGCAAAGAGCAGGCGAGGAAGGAGTGGCAAAAGGTAATAAACGGCGAAGATTCCTTTATCCTTCAATCTTGCACTACTTGCTATGCGTGCGAAGAATATTGCCCACTTGGAAATCATCCGTTCTATCTGATTGTTGAACGCCAGGAACAGAAAGGGATATTACCAGCGCCCAGACCAATCATCACTATGTGGATTAATCAGTGCCAGCCGGTAGGTAAGTTCATGGTGGGCAAGGTTGAACAAAGAGCCCTATCCTACTGCTTCTTGCCCCACTTTGCCACACTGGTCAAGGGAAAACTCTTCGATGGCATCGCCTGGGCAGTGATCTTTGGACAGGAGTTCTTTTGCAACGCTGTTTACCTGCATTACGCAAGAGCATCAATAATAAAAGAGAGACTCCCCAGGATAATCGAGAATATAAAGAATCAAGGGATTAAAGAGCTTATCTGTCTCCATGATGAATGTTATGGCACCTTTACTTCACTGGCGCCCGCTTATGTCATGGAAGTGCCGTTCAAACCTATCCATTACTATGAGTATCTCTACAATAGACTGAAGGAACTCCAGAGTCTCATCAGTCCGCTCAATATCAAAGCTGCCTACCAGAGAAACTGCTCAGCCCGCCTCTGTCCAGAGACGGACCACTACGTGGACGATATATTCCAACTCATAGGGGTGGAGCGAATCAAAAGAAAGCATGACCACGAAGATGCCCTGTGCTGTGCTGAGATTATCAGGATGGCGAAGGGGCCATCTCTAGCCGACGACATTCAGAAACGAAACATAGACGACATGGCGGCATTCGGAGCTGAGTACTGTGTTTTCAATTGTCCAGCTTGCTGGGACTCGCTAGCGCTCAAGGTGGCTAAGAGAGGCATAAAGCCTATACACATGATTGACTTATGTAAGCTGGCTATAAGCGAGCCACAGTCCTTGAGGTTAGTCGAAGCAACAGCGGAGGTATGAATTGTGGCGAATACGAGTGTTGTGTACGACTCCCTGGTCAAAATAGTCGGTAAGGATTTTGTCTCCGATCGGAGAGAAGAGCGTTATTTCTACGCCAGAGACGGTGGGCTTATGCCACCCCATGAACCGGATTTCGTGGTAATGCCCAGAACGACCGAAGATGTCCAGGAAATAGTGAAGTTGGCAAACAGAGAAAAAGTGCCCATAGTTCCCATAGGCGCGGGTTTAGCACTAACTGGGCTAGTTATTCCGCAACGGGGTGGCATTGTCCTGGACATGAAGCGCATGGACAGAATCCTAGAAGTAAATGAAAGAGCCAGATACGTAGTTGTTGAAGCTGGCGTCACTCAGGGAGCGCTGAAAAATTATCTACAACGACATTACCCCAACCTGCGACACAGCATACCGGATGCCCCACCTGTGGCTACTGTGGTGGCTAACGCCGTGATACACGGTCAGGGGCGACTGTCGCAACAGCATGGCTTTAACTCAGACATGGTCTCTGGCTTGGAAGTTGTCCTTCCCACTGGCGAAGTGTGCCGTATTGGCTCGTGTTCAGTGTCTTCGTACTGGTTCTCAAAAGGAGCTCCGTTGCCAGATCTATCGGGGCTCTTTCTGGGCTGGTTCGGTACTACCGGGGTAATCACCAAGCTGGGGCTGAAGCTCTACCCCTGCAAGAAGATGAGGGACGTCATGGTCTTCCTGGCAGATAAAGCCGAATTGGTGCCTGACATTATGCTGCGACTCAGCCACACTGAGATGGTCGAAGATGCGGTGGTTTCCGCAGCACCATTGCCTTTGAGATTTAGAGGAACTTTCTGGGTCATGGCTTATATAACCGGGGATTCAGATGAAGAACTGGAGTTCAAACGCAAGATGGTGTGGGATGCTCTCTGGGAGCATTTTGAAAATCGGGACGTGGGCTTTTTGAGCGTCCCGCCAGATATGAAGGCACCGTTGATGTCCATGCCCTCCAAGGACACCACACGGTTCGCTGACGTGTCTAAGGGGGGCGGATTTCAGTATGCTGGACCCATTACGCCAATTGAGAAATTCCCGGCTTTTCACCGAAAACTTGAAGAGGTAGCCGCCAAGTATAACGTCTTCTATGCATCTACCACCCGCCTGATCGGCGCAGGCCACTGCATGATGTTCTCTTTTTCCTTTTCTTTCAACCGCGCTAACCCGGACGAAATGGCAAGGGCGAAAAAGGCTCTCGACGAGTGCAGCAGATTCTCCCTCGAAGAAGGCGGCGTGCTCTGGAAAGCAGATGTTGACGAGCAGAAACTGCTTATGAACAAGATGGACCCAAATACCCTTGCCTTGATAAGGAAGATAAAGCAGCTCCTCGACCCCAACGGAATAATGAACCCGGGAAACTGGGAGGTACCGTAATGCCAAAATATGTCAGCCAGGTCCATAGGTGCTTCAGGTGCGGATATTGCAAGTTCCCCAGCGATTACTCGAGCTTCAATTGTCCATCTTATAGAAGGTTCAGGTTTGATAGCTACTCCACTGGTGGACGATTGTGGCTTATTTATGCCTGGATAAAGGGAGAGCTTGAATGGTCGGATCATCTGGGGGAAATCTTGTACACCTGCACAACCTGCAAGAACTGTGTTGAACAATGTCCCATGAAATTTGCTCCGGATATTGTGGATTGGATTGTGGAAGCCAGAAGCGACGTGGTGGAGAAAGGAAAAATACCGGAGCGTGTGTCACGCTTTTTTGAAGCTGTCTACAACTACGGAAATCCCTTCAAGCAACTGAGGAGTAGCCGGGCTGCCTGGGCAAATGGCGCCAAGAGATACGCCAGGGGAGATGAATTCTTACTGTATGTCGGCTGTCTGGGTTCCTACGATGAAAATGGACAGAAGATGGCAAGAAGCCTAGTGCATATCCTGAACGCCTCAAGAATATCATTCGGAATACTGGGCGCGGAAGAGGAATGTTGTGGCAATGAGGTATATATGCTCGGCGAGATGGGGTTGTTCCAGAACATAGCGGAGAAAAACATTCGGAAGTTCACAGGGCTCGGCGTCACGAAAATAATCACACTCTGCCCGCATGGCTACAACGTCATGAAGAACATCTACCCAACAATGGGTGCACGCTTCGAGGTGTATCACTACACTCAGGTCTTAAGTGATTTACTTGAGCAAAATAAGCTGATACCTCTGCCAGCTAAAGCCAAGGTCACGTATCAAGACCCTTGTTTCCTGGGACGTTACAACAATGTCTACGACGAACCAAGGCAGATTCTGCAGTGTATTCCTGGCGTCAAGCTTGTGGAGATGGAGCGCACCAGAAAGGACGCTTTCTGCTGTGGCGGAGGCAGTGGCAACTTTGTCACCGACCTTTTAGCTGGCAGCCCGGACAATCCAGCTCGAGTAAGAGTTAGAGAGGCTTACGAAACGGGAGCAAATACACTGGCAGTTGCCTGCCCTGGGTGCTTAACGATGCTCACCGATGCTGCCAAAGCAGAGAACCTCGACGGAAAGCTAGATGTCAAAGATATCTCCCAGGTCGTGAGGGATTCCTAGCTGCTAAGTGAATCCTGCATCCGCTTACAAGACCAAATTCTGCAAGCTACCCATTATCAGTACTGCTGCTATCATTATTCCAATAGCTTTAAACAAGTCTCGTACCCCCAGCTCCCGAGCCAGTATGACAAATGCGGCTAGACATGGGAAAAACATAGCCAGCACTGTGCTACCAATAACCAGTTGCTTGGCACCCAAATCCAGGGCAGCCAGCATGCCCATAGCGGCATCTTTGCGGAGAAAACCAACGATGAAAGCAACAATCGTCTCTTTGGGCAATCCCCACAGCCCGGTCAATATTGGAGCAGTGATGTTGGCAATGGTATGGAAAACACCTATGCTTTCAAGAATATTTACCACCAGCACGGTGCCCACAACTATAGGCAAGGCTTCTTTAATAATGCCGGACAGCCGTAGCCAGAGCTTTTCGCCAATAACCCGCGGGGATGGCCAGCGATAAGGCGGGATTTCTATTACAAGCTCCGGGTTGAATCCTTTGACAGTGCGGTTCAGGATTAACCCGATGATAACCCAGGATATGAATAGGCTGCCATAAACCATAGCGACATATTCTGGTCCTTGCTGCCCCACCAAGCCGATTATCATAGCCTGCATGGCAACACAGGGGACGCCAATGGAAATCAAAGTTGCGGCAATAAACCTTTGTTTATGGCTCTCCAGAATGCGAGTAGCCATAATGCCCGGCACATTACATCCAAAGCCGAGAACAACGGGGATAATAGCATAACCGTGCAATCCCAGCCGATGCATCATGGTATCCGTCAGCACAGCCAGGCGGGGCAGGTAGCCAACGTCTTCTAGTACTCCTAAGGCTAGGTAAAAAGATAGGATGTATGGGAACACTGCAGCGATGGGGATATAAAGTCCCGTGCTGAGCAAGCCAAAGGACTCAAAATAGTGAATCTCTCCATCAATAAGCCTGCCTATCAAAACGGTATGCCAGAAATTCCCTTCCCCTAAACTCAGGCTCAGTTTCACTAGCAACGGAGTCCATAGTCGTCCAAATAAGGGCTCAGCTACATAGCCAATTATTCCCTCGCCAACGAATCGGACAAACCAGAAGATGGCAAAAAGAACCAACAGGGCAATAACCGTGCCCCAGATAGGATGGCTGCTGGCATCTTCCAAATTCTCATACCAGCGATGGTGGCGATGACTCAATGATTGCACCTGTCTCACGATGTCACCTACCTTTAACCACCGCTCATCGCTGTTAACATAGGTAGGAACGTTCTTAGGTGTTTTTGCCTCGGGAAGACGCCTGACTAACTCCCGTATTCCCTGGCCGGTAACGCCTACCGTGGGTACCACTGGCACTCCCAGAAGTTCCTCCAGCTTAGCGACATCAATACTTATACCTCGATGCCGAGTATCATCCCACATGTTGAGGGCAACTATTACTGGCATCTGTCTCTCCAGCAACTGCAAGGTCAAATTGAGGTTTCTCTCCAAATTGGTGGCGTCAACAACATTTATGACCAAGTCTCCGTCTTTGAGCATCTCCACAGCAACCTCTTCCGCCTTGGAACTTGGTTCAAGGCTATAGGTGCCGGGGACATCGATAAGCTCAGCTCGCTCATCTCCCAGCCTCAGGTACCCTTTAGTGAATCCTACGGTGGTGCCGGGATAATTGGAGACAGTGACGCGTATACCGGTCAACCGAGAAAATAGAGCGCTTTTGCCCACATTGGGATTACCTACAAGCAAGATACGCATAGGTTTTAGGAAACTGGCGGTAGGTATTTATCTACTGCCACTATTATCTTCTTGGTCATACCAAACCCAACTGCCACTTGAGTGTTATTCACTTTGATAGTAACTGGACCACGAAAGAGCATCGAGCTTATCTTGGTCACTTTCCTCCCCGGTCTGATGCCCAGAGCGTCCAGACGTCGAACCAGATCGTGCCCTCCCAATACCGTTACCACGGTGCCGCTCTGCCCGGTTTTCATATCGGCAAGCGTCAACTGCTCATTTTCCTTCATGCTCATAATTCGTTAGCTATCCAGATAAAGTTAGTCTCATTTAACTTACGGGTTCAAAAATTTTTTCGCTGTCTTTCATTTCCTCGTTGAGCCTCTGTTCTTACAATCTTGTGGAAGCTCACCATGCTTCAGGTAGTATTCATAGCGCTTGGGGAAATTAGCTCTTCCTAGAGGACAAGCCTCTATGAACTCCACAAACTTCGCCAGCCTTTCCATACTCACGGGACTGATGACATGCTCAATCTTGCAGGCATCCTGTTCAGCGGTTTCGCAGTCTATGCCCAGAGTGTGTGCAAAGAACCGAGTCAATGCCTCGTGGCGAGAAATCACAGACCGGGCAACCTCATTACCCGCGGACGTGAGCTTTATATGCCCGTATCTCTCATGCTCCACAAGCTCTTGCTCGGAGAGCTTCTTCAAAGCTGAAGTCACGCTAGGCATCTTCACCCCCAACATCTGGCTGAGCTGCTTTACTTTCACAGCCTTCTTCTCCTTGGCGAGCTTAGCTATCGCCTCCAGGTAGTCCTCCATACTGGCGCTCTGCCCTCTTTGTGCTTCCTGCCTTACCATCGGTCGCCCCTCATTTGTTAGACGCATCTAACATTGTAGCTCGATCCATTCTTTCTGTCAAAATCATGCGCGCTTAAAAGAAAAATGGTCGCAATTACTGAACGAAGTGCGAACCTATTTTGAACGAAATTCCGACTGATGCCGCGCCTGCGGCGCGGCAAAAACCAAACCGCTCGGGCGGGGCGGGAAGGAAAGGGGGCTGAGGGGAAAGGAATTCCCACCCCGCCCTCGCTTCTTGCCCCGTAGCGAACGCAAAGCGTTCTGCTACTGGGGTTCCGCCGCCGCAATTTTTCGTATTTCGCTTTGCGAAATGCGCCGCCACTTGTAAATTAACTTATTTTGCCCGCAAAATCGACAAAGTTGTCAAACCAGTATCGTTTGTAATTTTCTAAAACTTCCGCTATCCCTC
>DAITOK010000015.1:0-30132 GCA_036834125.1 Chloroflexota bacterium
AGGCCTTTCTGGAGATGCCGAAGTGCTGGGCGGTGAGAGTAGCATTTTCCCTTCCTACCGTATGGTAGAACACCATCCATTCCACTCTCAACATGTATCTCAGCCTCCGCACCCAAAACCGAGACACTCATCACCTAGAACGTCAAACGAAGCCAGTGCTATAATTCCACCAATGAAACTATCCGAGTTAGGAGAATTCGGACTGATTAACCTCATACGCAACACTAGCGCCAGGTACCAAAATCCCAAATGCACGCCGTGGCAGCAAGTCTTAATAGGCATCGGTGACGATGCCGCTGCCTGGAAGGGAAGTAATCGCATACAATTAGCTACAACAGATACGTTAGTCCAAGACATACATTTTGACCTACGTACCATTAGTTGGGAAGAATTAGGGTGGAAAGCGTTGGCAGTCAATCTGAGCGACATAGCTGCTATGGGAGGTATTCCCAAATATGCCTTGGTAGCACTGTCATTGCCTGGTGAACTAGAGGTCACAGACTTCTCCAAGTTTATCAATAGTATGATGCATTTGGCTGCAGAATTTGGGATAGCCATCGTTGGAGGTAACATAACTGCTGCACCCAATGTAGTTATCACCATAACAATCATAGGTTGTTCCAAAGGCAAAGCGATACTTAAGAGATCAACCGCCTCTCCTGGTGAGCAAATAGCTGTCACAGGGTATCTGGGATTATCAGCAGCCGGTCTGGAGATGCTCAAAGGAAAAACTATCTCAAATCCTGAGGTAGCCAGCATCTTGAGACAAGCCCATCTTAAGCCCGTGCCCAGAGTAAAGGAAGGACAAATTCTAATCCAACAAGGAATTAGAACTGCTATAGATATAAGCGATGGACTTGCTGCTGATCTTGACCACATATGCGAATCCAGTAAAGTCTATGCTAGGATAAACATAGAGCAAGTACCGATACATCCAGCAGTGAGAGCAAATTTTCCTAACTATCAAGAGTTAGCTTTATGTGGCGGTGAGGACTATGAGCTTTTATTTACTGGTGATGAGGCTTGTATTGCCCGAGCTAAGCACGCCTTAAACTGCCCGGTGACTGTCATTGGTAATATTACAGAAGAAAAACTGCCAACACGAGTAGCTGTGGTAGACAACAAAGGAAATATCATCCCTTACAAAAAGGGTGGATGGGAACACTTCAAAACAAATACCAGAAGTCTTGCGTCTTGGGAAAGCTCTTGATAAATTTGATTTTGAGTTAATCGATTCCCACGGAAGTCTTGCTATTTTCCTGGGCAGTTTAAAATGAAGACTTTGAAGTTAAATTCACAGAGCCCTGAGCAAACTCAGCTTCTGGGAAGTTATCTCGGGGAGCTAGTTCGAAAGGCTGATGTGTTCCTTCTCACTGGTGAGTTGGGAACAGGTAAAACTTGCCTTGTTCAAGGCATCGCTCGTGGACTAGGCGTGAAAGAATATGCCTTTAGCCCGTCTTTTGTCATCCTCAGAGAGTATCACGGACGGCTTCCCTTATATCACATTGATTTTTATCGTTTGGATCACGTTGAAGAAATCGCTGACCTGGGGCTAGGGGAATACTTCTATGGTGATGGAGTTTGTGTAGTTGAGTGGGCAGAAAAAGGTTTGTCTGTATTGCCACAGAATAATTTACTTGTTACCATCCACTACGTTCCAAACTCCCAGACAGGACGGGCTATTTACCTAAAACCTCAAGGTCGGCGCTACTGTAAACTGTTAGAACAACTCCAAAAGAAAAAGGGATTATGGACCTAAGACATAGCTTTGAAGACATTTATGCATTTTGCAGGAGTTACCCAGGGTTTAGAGCCTAGACATGGAATTAGCTATAGACACTTCATCAAACATAGTTGGCATCGCATTGGCGAATAGAGGTGAGGTATTGGCTTCACTAACTTGGCAAACGACGCACAACCATACAGTAGAACTGCTGCCGAACTTGATTGCTCTACTGCAACAAAATAGAGTTGAGCTAAAGGCTATCGAGGTAATTATTGTAGCTAAAGGTCCAGGAAGTTTTAATGGACTCCGGGTAGGCATAAGCACTGCTAAAGGTCTTGCTTTTGCTCTAAATATCCCTTTGCTTGGTATAAGCACATTAGAAGCTGAAGCTTATTCCTTCGCCTTCACTAGATTGCCTTTGCGCCCCATTCATAAGGTTGGTCACAAGGAGATAGCTACTGCCCTTTACCGACAAAAAGATTACGACTGGCAATGCTTAGAGGCAGAAAACCTAACCACAGTTGAATCCGTGTGCCGTCGCATCAGGCAAAAACCCCTTTTTTGTGGTGAAATCCCCACCGAAATCGCAAACAAAATACAACAAAATTTAGGCAAGCAGGCTTTAATTGCTCAAAACAGTAACCTGTCCCGAGCTAGTTCTCTAGCTATACTAGGTTGGCAAAAACTAAACAAAGGAGAGCGAGACGATCCAGTAACTCTCCAGCCGTTATATCTTCGCCCACCTCACATCACGAAACCAAGAGAGAAGACACCGTTCTTCTTCACCAAGGAGGCGCGACAGAGACAAGAAAATGGAAATGCCCAGATTAGATGTTGAGTACACCGCAAGGTTTTGTTTTGCCTGTAGTCAGGAGAACCCTATAGGACTAAAGCTTAAACCTGTTTACGATGGGGAAAAAGTTACTGCGGAGTTCATACCTGGCAGGTTCCACCAAGGTTGGGATAATGTAATTCACGGTGGTATTCTTTATACTCTTCTTGATGAGGTCACTGCTTACGCCATACTCTGTCATGGAATTGAGCTGGGCGTTACGGCTAAGAGCGAGATAAGATTTAGGCAAGTAGCAACCGTCAATGAGCCTATCCATGCCTCTGCATGGGTCACCAAATTGACGAAACGGTTGGTGGAAACCAAAGGCGTACTGACGTTCAAGGATAATACAGTCATAGCCGAAGGCGATTTTCTGTTCTACGTCTGGAGACGCTCGAAAAGGGCTGTCATCTGGGACATGGACGGGGTTATTTCCGATTCCTATCCTTTCCATCTCGCTGCCTGGCAAGAAACCTTCGCCAAAAGAGGAATAAGCTTTGCCAAGGAAGATTTTACCAAGCTTTTCGGTACTAGAAATGACTTCATCGTCAAAAGCGTTATGGGCACACAAGTCTCAAAAGAAGATATCAAGAATATAGTGCAAGAGAAGGAAGAAACTTTTCGGAAGAAGGCCACCGGAAACATTAAGCCATTTCCTGGTGCATTAAAACTGCTGAATGCCATAAAAAGGGGAAATTTCAAACTGGGCTTAGCTTCCTCAGCACCCAAGGAAAATGTCGAATTGGTCATCTCTGAGCTCGGTTTGGAAGGAGTCTTTGACTGTATTGTCTTTGGTCAAGAAGTAACCGAAAGTAAACCAAGCCCTCAAATATATTTATTGGCTGCTCAGAAATTAGAGGTAGCACCTAGCGATTGTATGGTGATCGAGGATTCTCCATTCGGAGTTAAAGCAGCCAAAATGGCTGGTATGAAATGTTTAGCTGTAACCAATACACACCCACAGGAAGAATTTCAAGAGGCTGACACAGTAGTTGACTCATTAGAAAATGTGGATTTAATCACCCTGCTCATCAGGACTTAGAGCCCGTGAAAACCTTGCGAATCCTGTGGGAAATCCCTTAAATTTATACGGAGTTAGCCTAGAGAGGAGTTAATCGGAAATGGAGAGAAGTTTAGTTCTTATCAAACCTGATGCCATACAACGGGGATTGGCTGGCGAAATCATTTCCCGCTTGGAGAAGAAGGGGCTTAAAATCGTGGCTATGAAAATGTTGCATATGGATAAAAATTTGGCTCAGCGCCACTACGCAATTCATAAGGGAAAAGCTTTCTTCGACGACTTAGTTAATTTCATCACTTCCAGTCCAATCATCGCTATAGTCTTTGAAGGTAAAAACGCTGTGGAAATAATACGCCGTACCATGGGAGAAACTGACCCAGCCAAAGCCCAGAGCAGTACCATCAGAGGCGATTTGGGCATTGATATTGCTCATAACTTGGTGCACGGCTCCGACTCATTGGAAAATGCTGTAAAAGAGATAGCCCTATTCTTCTCAGCCCAGGAAATCTTTAGCTACGACCGTGATATAGATAAATGGATCTACTAAAGCCGCTAGTATTCCAAAGCCGCACGAACAAGAGCAGAGCATGTTTTTATAGAGCATTATTGAATTCTAATTACAGGGATCGCCTTCTTCCATAACCTATCTAGTTGATAGTAATCTCGTTCGAATGGGGCAAATATATGGACAATAACCGAGCCAAAATCAACAAGCATCCAACCTGAATCAGGAGTGCCTTCGCTATGATGGGGCACTACGCCTTTACTGCTTAACGCCTCCTCAATACCCCGCCAGATAGCTTCGATATGCCTCTTGGTATCACCAGTGCAGATAACGAAATAATCCGCAAAAGAGCACAGAGCCTTCACATCCAGCATAGCGATATCACGGGCTTGCTTCTCAGAAGCAAGTTCGGTAGCTAATCGTGCTATCTCCTCGGCTTCCAGAAAAGTTCTGACCTCCCTGCACAATTATACCACTCAGGATAACATTTGACTACGAGTTGTCTTGCCCTGTATATTTTGAGAATAGCTTACCTTGTGTCTGGTTTTTACGAACCTGTGTACGGTCATAAGTCTGAAATTTTTCAGTTTATGTTGTATTTGCTATAATTGAAGCACGGAAAAAGATATGCAAACAAAGTGGTGGCGCAGCGGCTTCTTTCACCTACTGCTTCTGGCAGTGGTAGCAGCCCTCATACTTACACGCGTTATGGCTGGAACAGGACCAGAGGAAGTAAGCCTGCCCAAATTCGTTGAAATAGCTAAACAAGGGCAAATTGACACTATTAAGCAAAGCGGCGATACCGTTCAAGGTTTGAAAGATGACAAGGTTGTAACTACAACATTGTTTGACGGTACAACTTATGAGTTAGTTCAGTTTCTTGAAAACGAAGGTGTGGTCTTAGGAGGGGAAGGAATAGATTTCCGTGTTGAACACAAAGGTTATGATTGGGGCTCGATAGCGCTAAACATAATCCTGCCTATCTTAGTACTTGGGGTGGTGCTTTACTTCCTGTTCTTCCGTGCTGCCCGTGGTGCAGGTACGCAAGCCTTCAACTTCAGCAAAAGCCGTGCTCGCTTAACCCTTGATAAGAGACCTGACATCACTTTTGCTGATGTCGCTGGTGCGGACGAAGCCAAAGAAGAAGTACAGGAAATAGTGGAGTTTCTCAAAGCTCCTCAGAAATTCCAAGCACTAGGCGGTCGTGTACCCCGGGGAATACTCTTAGTAGGACCACCGGGAACTGGTAAGACTTTGCTAGCTAAAGCTATAGCCGGAGAAGCCAGAGTGCCTTTCTACTCTATCAGCGGTAGCGAATTTGTGGAGATGTTTGTAGGAGTTGGCGCCGCCAGAGTTAGGGACCTATTTGACCAAGCCAAGCGTAATGCCCCCTGCCTAATATTTATTGATGAAATTGATGCTGTAGGACGACATCGCGGTGCTGGCATAGGTGGAGGGCATGACGAAAGAGAACAGACCCTCAACCAGATTTTGGCTGAGATGGATGGCTTTGATACCAATGCCAACGTCATCGTCATGGCTGCCACGAATCGCCCCGATATCCTTGACCCGGCGCTCCTCCGTCCTGGTCGGTTCGACCGCCATGTGGTCATTGACCTGCCAGACATAAAAGGTCGGAAGGCCATCCTTGAAGTACACGCCAGAGGTAAACCGTTAGCTAAGAATGTCAACCTTGAAACAATAGCCAGAGAAACCCCGGGATTTAGCGGTGCTGACTTGGCTAATCTGATCAATGAAGCCGCTATTCTGGCAGCGCGGCGTAATCGCAAAGAAATCACGTTGAAAGACCTTGAAGAAGCTGCCGACCGGGTTATGCTTGGTCCAGAAAGAAAAAGTCGTGTACTGAGCCGCAAAGAAAAAGAATTAACCGCTTACCACGAAAGTGGCCATGCTCTTACTGCTAAGATGCTACCCAATGCTGACCCCGTGCATAAGATTTCTATTGTCGCCCGAGGAATAGTGGGAGGCTGGACACGCTTACTACCAACTGAGGACCGCCACCTATGGACCAAGGCTCAGCTTGACGACAAATTGGCAGTGCTTCTGGGTGGACGTGCTGCAGAAGAGATTGCCTTTGGAGAGATGACTACCGGTGCTCAAAGCGACCTAGAAGAGGCAACGAAACTAGCCCGAAAAATGGTCACCGAGTACGGTATGAGTGAAAAACTGGGTCCAAGAACCTTCGGGCAGAGACAGGAGCTTATCTTTCTTGGTCGCGAGATCACCGAGCACCCAGATTATAGTGACAAAACAGCCGAGGAAATAGATGAGGAAGTGCGCAATATCATCCAGCGGGCTTACGATACTGCTAAACGAATCCTGACCACCAATAAGGAAAAACTAAAGCAACTAGCTGAAGAGCTTGTGGCTCGCGAAACGTTGGATGAACCTGAACTCAACAAGCTACTGGAGGGATTGACACCACAACCAGCCTCAAGCTAGCCCAAAAAGCGCAGAGCGAATCGAAGGTTCACTTCCTGGTTTTACTTTAGCAAGCCAAGACGACTGGTTTCCTTGGCAACGATATCTTCATCCAGCTTGGCAAATAACGGCGCTGGTTTACGCAGTTTTTGCCCTGGAGGTAAAAATTGAATTTTCCAACCGACTTCTCTCACACTGCCATCAAACCCCAAGAAAGAATGAAGTTTTTCGGAGCTAAATGGAAGGAATGGGTAGAAAATGGTTTTCAATGCCGTCAGCACAGACAGAACAGTATAAATTGACTTCGCCGAACTCACCCGGTCTGTTTTTATTGTCTTCCACGGAGCTTGTTCATCAAGATACCGATTAGCCTCCTGAGCTAGTGACATAGCTTGTTTAACAGCCTCTTTAAACTGGCAACGATAAAGTAGCTTATCAACATTATCTAACGTAACCCTAGACTCATGAAGTAAGCTCTGGCTACGTTCATTTAGTTCACCAATGTCCGGTACAATTCCATCAAAATTGCGGTAAGCAAAGACGAGGGCGCGATGAGCTAAATTGCCATAGGTAGCCACCAACTCATTATTATTACGGCGGAGGAATTCTTGCCAAGAAAAATCGCTGTCCCCGTTCTCAGGCATATTCATTGCCAACACATATCGCAAAGGGTCTGGCTCATACTGCTCCAAATAATCCGGAAGCCAAATTGCCCAACCACGGCTAGTAGAAAGCTTTTTGCCTTCAATAGTCAAGAATTCGTTGGCGGGAACATCATAAGGAAGATTAAGACCGCCATAACCCATCAACATCGCTGGCCAGATGATGGTATGGAAAAATATATTATCCTTGCCAATAAAATAAAAACTCTTGGCATCGCCCTGCCAGAAAGTTTTCCAAGCATTATCATCCCCCTGCAGCCTTGCCCATTCTTTGCTTGCCGATAAATAGCCTATGACCGCCTCAAACCATACATAAATGCGTTTGCGCTCAAAGCCAGGTTGCGGTACAATAACGCCCCATTCCAGATCACGAGTAATGGCTCTGTCCTTTAATCCCTCGTTCAGAAATTTCCACGTTGTACTGAGTACATGATGCCGCCAATGCCTCTGCTCCTTTACCCACGCAGTTAACTTATCTTGAAAAGATGAAAGCCTCAAAAAGAAATGCTCCGAAGATTCAAAGCGAGGCGAACTAGAACAGAGACGGCACCGAAGATCCTTGAGTTCCCAGGGATTCAAAGGTTTACCACATTCATCACACTCATCACCCCTCGCTTTTGTAGAACTGCAGTTAGGACAAGTACCTTCCAAATACCGGTCGGGGAGAAACCTCTGGCACTTAGGGCAATAGGCTTGAAGCATCCTGTCTTTGTATACATAGCCATTGTTAAGTAAAGTGAGAAATATATCATGAGCAACCTGAGTGTGATTTGGAGTGCCTGTAGTGGTAAATAAATCAAAGGAGATGCCCATCTTTTCCCAGCAGTCAATGAATTGCTTATGATACTTGGCTACTACTGCCTGTGGTGTAGTAGATTCTTGCTCAGCCCGAATTGTGATAGGAGCTCCATGCTGATCGCTCCCGGAAACCATCAGTACCCTGTTACCCTTAAGACGGTGATAGCGGCTAAAAATATCGGCGGGCAAGTAAGCACCAGCGATATGCCCTAAGTGCAGAGGACCATTGGCATAAGGCCAGGCAACACCAATGAAAATGTTTTCGCTCAAATACTTCCCCTAAAAGTCAGACTATTGTAACTCATAAATTCTCCGCAAAAAACTCCAGACTTTTGAGGATAAACTGACTGCCTCGTTTCACTTACCTGAAACGAGGTATTCAGGTGACGATTCAAAGGACTGCCAACGTTTATCCCTTGGACATGAATGTGGCTATTCGCCTTCCCTTCTCCGTTCTGTAGAACACATAGCCACGGCTATCGCAGCAATCAATGCACAAACGTTGTTCTCTATCGCCTTTCTCTTCAATCAAGAGATAACGTTCTCCATATTTAAAAGTACGATGGCAACCGTCACACTCTACTTTTCCTACAACGATACAACCGCGGCGCATTTCTGGATTAATCCCGAAAAAACTAGATAACTTCTTTTTTGATCCTTTTGGATCCGATTTTAAAATTTAACCAGTTACCACGAAAATCGCAAGATTTTCACAAAGGGTTTTGACTCTTCTCTTGAAATTTTAGCCAGGCTCGAGTTTTGCCTTCGATAACAAGGCTAAACTCTCCTCTGGGTTCAGTAAAGTACTCCCTAGCTTCGCTCACTCTGCCCCGGAAAATCTCTTCGTGAACCTTGGTCAGCTCACGACATACGCATAGTCTTCTATTTCCGAGCACTTCTTCGATATCACCCAACGCTTCTTGGAGGCGCTGAGGTGTTTCGAAAACCACTATAGTTCTTGGTTCATCCGCTATTGAACTGAGGAGACGTCGTCTTCGCCCTTTGCGTCGAGGCAAAAAACCAACATACAAAAATTGGTCAGTCGGCAAACCAGACACCACCAGGGCGGCGAGCACTGCTGAAGCACCAGGAATCGGCACCACAGAAATCCCATGTTCAATAGCTGCAACGATAAGCTCGTAACCAGGATCACTGAGCCCAGGTGTGCCCGCTTCTGAAACCAACGCCAAGTCTTCTTTCTTGAGATAATCCAATAAATAGTTAAGTTTAGCCTTTTTACTATGTTCATGATAACTAATCAAAGGGGTTTTTATATTGTAGGCATTAAGCAAGCGGCGTGTAGTGCGAGTATCCTCAGCAGCAATAAGTCTTACTCTTTTTAAAACACATAGGGCACGTAGGGAAATATCTTCTAGGTTGCCAATAGGAGTAGCAACGACATATAGAACAGGCATGACTTCAGAATTATACTTGATAGCTACGATTTTATCTACGAGTTGCCTTGACTTTAGACCGCCATGCTTGTATATTTTGTGGCAATTTCTACCAAGTAGGGGAAAATGCCTCACTTCAAGCTCAAGGAATTGGAACGCGCTTATGGATTTGATGAGGTTGCGCTTGTTCCTGGAGACGTAACCATTAACCCTGACCAGACCAACATAGAATTCGCCCTCGGGGGGTATACTTTTTCCATTCCCATCCTAGCCTCAGCTATGGATGCCATTGTTGACCCTGCCTTTGCTATCAAATTTGGCAAGCTTGGCGGGCTAGCTGTACTCAATCTAGAAGGCATACAGACAAGGTACGAAAACCCCGACGAGATTCTAGAGCAAATTGCCAAAACGCCTGAACAAGAGGTTACTTCTCTGCTGCAAAAAATCTACTCCGAACCTATCAAGGAAAAACTCGTTAGCCGACGCATTCAAGAAATAAAACAAGGCGGTGCTGTCTGTGCTATATCTGTAACTCCAGCCAATACCAAACGCTTGGCTCCTATCGCCAAAGATGCTGGGATGGATATACTAGTGGTGCAATCTACTGTCACGACCGCCAGACATATTTCCAAGAGCTATCGGGGGCTTATCCTGCCCGAATTATGTCAACAGATGTCTTTGCCTATCATCGTAGGCAACTGCTGCACCTACAGCGCAGCATTAGAGCTCATGAGAACAGGGATTGATGGTATCTTGGTTGGTGTCGGACCTGGAGCCGCCTGTACCACCCGAGAAGTCATCGGCGTAGGGGTTCCTCAAATAACTGCCACTCTGAGTTGTGCTGCTGCCCGGGAGGCGTACCTCAAAGAAAGTGGTAAATATGTAGCAGTGATAACCGATGGCGGTATTCGCACTGGTGGCGACTTGTGCAAAGCCTTTGCTGCTGGCGCCAATGCGGTAATGATCGGCTCGCCATTGGCACAAGCCATAGAAGCACCAGGTAGAGGCTATCACTGGGGTATGTCCCACTCCCACCCCACGTTGCCCAGAGGGACACGTGTTAGTGTTGGCACTACAGCGTCGCTAGAGCAAATCCTTTTCGGTCCGACCTCCGTTACCAATGGCACTCAGAACCTGATTGGCGCTCTCCGTACAGGGATGGGAGTGTGCAGTGCTCGCACCATCAAAGAAATGCACAAAGTCAAGATGGTCATTGCTCCCTCAATAAAGACGGAAGGGAAATACTTCCAAGCAATTCAGAATATCCCTTGAGCTTGTACAAACGCCGAGAGACAAAACCAAATACCAAAGCCAACTAGAATAAGTGCACAAACTGTGAATACAACCTTTTGCACCTTCGGCGTCCACCATCTCCTTGACTCAAATGTACTCACAGAAATAAATTCACACCAAGCCAGATCGCAGCACCAATGTATCAAAACAAATGACACGATACCAAGAAGCCCGAAGGTGGCAGCTGTGTTAATCGTAATACTGCTTGCTCTTCCATCACCAACAACTAGATTTGTACCCACAAATATCCACCACATGTAGAAACCAGGGTTCGCACCTGTAAGTACAATACCAGTAACCAAAGAGCTATTTGGTAATCCGCTTACTTGCCCGGGCATGTTGCCACCGGCGCGAAACATCCGGAAACCTAGATAGACGAGCATCAAGCCGCCAGCAATGCGAATCACTTCCACAACGTAGGGAAGATTAATTAGATGACCAAATCCCAGATAGATTGCAGCTATAAGCGGTATCTCAATAACAGCATGTCCCACGGCAATCTTGGCACCAGCATGCTTGTCGCTGCAGCCTTTAGCTATCGTGGCAGCAGTCATCGGACCTGGCAGCATAACACCGGTAAGAGAAATTCCCGCCGCTGACAATAAAAATAGGCTCAGATTCGGCTCCATTATTTGGCTTTGAGTAAAGCTAGTTTAAGTTAGTCCTCTCCTTCATCTTCTTCACTAGCCGGAAGCCTATACTGAGGAAGTATTGCGCTTGCTTTAGTGTGGCGACTCTTCCTTCTTTTGGGCAATTCATTAATCATCTTCCTTAGATGAATCAATGCCTCGGCTGATTGAGCTGAAGGAGCTACTATTCCGTCTATCCCGGCTTGCCACAAACTGGTCAGCTCAGCTTTCACGACCAGGGAGGGCAAGACCATAATAGCTGGCTTTTCCAAAAGTTCCACAAGTCTGCGGCAGATTAGCAAATGCTCCACAGCAACAAAAGGATCATCTGCTCTGCTGCTAATAAATACGCCATCCACTTCAAGACCATTAATGGCTCTCACAAAACCCTGCTCCAAAGAAGGCTCTATCATCAGAAACCTGCCGACCTTTTCGCTCTGCAATATTGTGGCGCGCGCCTTGATATCAAAGACCACAAAGTCACACCCTAAGCTCGTGAGCTCAGCTATTTTCTCCTCGCTCAGTCCCTTGACAAACACTCCCAGAGGGACATCTCCTAGTGTTTCCATGATTTGCTTGAGATTCTTGACGCTCGAACCCTCACTTAATATCAAGCCGGCATCAGCGTTGGCATCAACTGCGATTCTGGCTTCCTTGACCTCCATCCCCGAGAGCCTTGCAACTAGCAACATCGTGGGACTCTTCGATTCCAAGGCTGACGCACGAAAACCTATAGGTGCCGCTGAAGACTCCAAGAGACTCTGTAACTTATCTACAAATTTGCTCATGTCACCACAGTCCAACCTAAAAAATTGCCAGACTCTTTTGGAAATCTAGCGTAAGCCAAGCTGAATTTAGGCGGCCTTCTCAAGAAAATACCAATACTACCTTGCCGTTCTTTAGCCAGCGGTCGGATTCGAACCGACGACCGACGGTTTACGAAACCGCTGCTCTGCCCCTGAGCTACGCTGGCATTGCGGCTAGATTTTATCTCTTATTCACGTATATGTCTATTTTGGCGCTCCAGAGACAACCTTTGGCATAAATAGCATACAGCAATCAAACAGGTGCACGTCTGTCAACTCCAACCCCGGGATTGAGCAATTGCTTTTAACCATATCTTAGGCTTTCTCTCATAAACAATTGAGTTTTTTGTTGCCGATTAATGAGTTGGTACTTTTGTTCACTCTAAAGCCCTATTGACTCCAAGGTAACCATTGTGTAACATTGCCAGCTCGCTATTCAAGTTTTCGTATTGGTGATACACATGAAGATTTTCAAGGTGCCTGAATTCCTCCGTATTGAGAGCCGAACGGTCAGATACACTTTCTATGCCTTATTCTGGATAATAGTCGCCGATGGCTTGATAACCCAGTTTCTCGTAAAAGGTGGGCATGGCGTAGAAGCAAATCCTTTCTTGAAAGCTTGGGTGAGCCAAGAGTCGTTTTTGGCTCTTAAAGTAGCAGCAGCATTTTTAGCCACGTTACTTTTGTGGATTAAATACAAGGCACAACCCAGACTCGTATATACAATTACTTTGATATTTTTGGCGTTCTACACAGCCGTCGTTTTCTGGAACCTCTCTGTATTTTTCTTTGCTAGCTGACTGCTTATAATAAGGACGCTGCAAACAAACAATCGTCAAAAGAACACCGATTCCTGTCATGAATAGCATTCATCTCAACCTTAGCTGCCACAAAATACATACAAACCTGAGCTAGTTTGGGTATCTCAACTTTGCCTGGATGCCAATCTATCCTAACCGAGCCGAGCTACGCAGACCTCGCCATTCTCTATGACCACCATCATCACCCTTCGGCAGTTGGGACAGGTCAGTGGTCCACTGTAGTTGACTTGCGATGGCTGTAACGGGATGCTTTTCCCACAACCGAGGCAGATTAACCCTGGAGCGTTTTGTCGGCTGCTTGCTTGATGCTGTCGCTTGTGATTGGCTAGCTGCTCTATAGTCTCAAACTCGATTCCGCAGATGACGCACTTGTAACGCACTCTTGTGATTTTAGTATGAAATGTGCCAAATGTCCAAATTGACTAACAGTTCAATTGCTCAAGTTCTTCCTCAGCGAAGCGCATCACTCGCGTCAGTCCGTTGGCCCCGATTTTCACCACATACCAGAAACGAAACACGTCCTTAACAGGTTCTTTATCCACGACACCGATGTAACCTCGATACGGAGAGGAAGAATTGATGTTGATCCTAACTTTACTGCCCTTCTTGAACTTTGGAGCTCTTATGCCATACCCTCGCGTAAGGTCGTACTCTCTTCGTTTAATTGGGTCAGCTAGGATAGCATAAGCCTCGTTTAGCTCTTGCATTTTCCTGTGGGCCTCCTCGCCTTTCCCATTCATATCCGGATGATATTGAAAAGCAAGTCTACGATACGCCTTTTTTAATTCTTCGGCACTGGCATCCGGCTCTACCCCTAACACCCTGTAAAAATCCTGTTCAGTTTGCCTTCCGTACACAATTGCTCCCATATGAACTATTATACAACTATCCTAGTAGTGGTCAATAGCCCTTTCGTACCATTTCGATAAGAATTTTGTACTATGTTTAGGCTATTTCGTACTATGTTAAGCCATGATATGCATACCACGGCATACTCGAAAGCTTAAAAACAAGAACCTTTGTTTTGGTACGGCAGAGTAATGCTCAAGTTTCTATTTTTCTACTACTCAGGCTGTGAGAGATACATTGCTACTCTCACCTCAACATACCTTGGATAGCATGGCCTGGGCTGTCTGAGAGTATAATTATCGCTGGTAGCTGAGTCCTCCCATGATTCTCAGAGAAATCTACGTTAAACATATCTTGTCCAAATCGAAAGTCTTCGATTATGCGCTTAATCCCTATGTTGGATGTCAGCATGGGTGCACCTACTGTTACGCTCGTTTTATAAAGAGGTTTACTGGACATACGGAGCTGTGGGGCGAGTTTGTTGACATCAAAATTAATGCCCCGGCTCTATTAAAAAGCGAGCTAGCCAAGATGCCGACCGGTAGGGTATGGGTGAGTGGAGTATGTGATCCCTATCAACCACTGGAGGAGAAATATAAACTGACGAGAATGTGCCTTGAACTACTATCTGAACGTGACTGGCCTGTCACCATCCAGACGAAATCTCCGCTTGTGCTGCGTGATATAGACCTTTTGAGGAGAAGCAACAAAGTCGAGGTTGGATTTTCAATCGCAACTGCTGATAACGAGATAAGAAAATTGTTTGAACCAAATGCCCCACCTATCCAGGAAAGGCTTAGGGCGTTGGAGGAACTTCGTCTGGCTGGCATCAAAACCTTTACCATGATTGCCCCAATGCTTCCTGGAGCTGAACGCTTGCCTGATGCTCTTAAAGGAAAGATAGACTACGGCTTGATTGACAAGATGAACTACCACTATGGCGACTGGGTGTACAAGAAACACAATCTGGAAAGTGCTATGGACTACGGCTTCTTCTCCGTAAAAAGCAGGGAGCTCGCTTGTGCTTTTCAAAAACAGGGCGTTGAGTGCCAAGTGCTCTTTTGACGGTGCGTTGGCAAGTTCGTGATTTGTTACTACAGGTCATGCCGAGAATGCTGAAGCTATTTTTGTGGCTTGCTTCGCACGGTGTCGCTTTTTGGCTGCTCGACTGGATCGGCGGCGATACAATGAGCAACCTTCGAGCCAAGCTGTCCCACACCTTTCAAAGCCTTTGTAGCCGCCTAGTTCAAATTGATGTTCCTCTTCAGGATGTTTCCCAGACCCCGGTTCACAGCTTTGCTGACGAAGTGACCCTCGTCGCCAAGCTCCCTTCACTATGGCCAGCAGAAAACAGAAGCTGTTGTTTCCCTCTATACGATTGCTTCAAGATTGGTGTTATGACTTATCGAAGTCTGCGTCAAGAACAAAGCAAGGGAGAGCGCATACCCTCTCTTATTGTTGTTTTTCGCGTGCTCAGGTTCTGCACGTGTAGAGGCTGAGAATTTAGAGAAGCAAATCGTTAGTGAACGAATCACTGATGCTCGGCGTTTGCCACTGGCAATTAGCTTTGGCATAGTCGAAAGCCTCTTCAACGGTCACATCTGCACCGCCGGGAAGATTATCGTATTTGTCAGCTTGGCTTTGTAACATTCCCTGGTCAACGAAATAATAAGTAAACTGCCCATTTTGCCATACCTCACTTTCTAGGGACGTACCGCTTTCGGAGCAAGCCATATTGATAATCCTTCCCGGTGCCTTCAGGTCAGTCATACCACCAGCCAGGCAGCTATCAAAAATGAAGACGATCCTCGTGGTCTTGAACTCCGCGAACCAGTCCCTTAGTTGCCCATCCCATATAGCAATTAAGACGGCCCCATTGTGAACTACGATCGCCTCGTCGATCCTTTCGTCATCGCCATCGTTCGCTTTTCCTTTGGCACCATGTCCACTGAAGAAAAAGACAACCTCGTCGCCAGGTACTACTTTTGATCTGATGCTGTTGATAGCGCCTTCGATTGCAGAGAAAGTAGCGGACGTACTCTTGAGCAGAACAACGTTGTCGTCGCTGTACCCATAGGCTATGGTAAGGGTTCTGTACATGTCTTCTGCATCGTCATCACAATATTCAAGGTCATTGGCCTCGCCCGGGTAATCCGAAATGCCAATTATGATTGCGTATTTGTTAGCTCCCGCACCTAGCTGCTCGCCCAAAATGCCAGTAGCTGCCCCCTTGGCTGGCTTGCCTCCAGCACCAGGTTTGCCATGAAGCGTAATCTTCTTTACCAGCTCAACATCAGTCGCCGGCAACGGCTTACCTATATCGGGCTTAGCCAAAGCAATTGGCGTTAAGAGCAGCAGAATCAGTACTGCCGCCAAGATACCACTTGTGAGTTTTTGCACTTCGCACCTCCTCGCCGTATTTGAAACCATAGGTCTATTCTAACACGTGACGTTACTCTGTCAACAGCTCGCTACCGATTAGACGGCAGCTTTCCCAAAGTAGAGCAATGCCACAGTGATGATGAGTAAGAACCAATATAAGACCGGAACAGGTCCCCACCAGTCTTTATGCCACCAGATCTTACCCCGGCGAAAGTTCTTAATGCCATAATGCGGATTTAAGACAAACCAGAAAAAGTCCTCCAGAAAAACCATACCGACATAAAAACCAAGCACCAGACATTCCAATCGCCAGCTCCAAGGGACAAAAAATAATGGCAAATGAACTATGGCAATCAGGAATAGCATCATGAAAAAGTGGTAACCCGTGACAGGCCGTCCGCCAGTCAACCTGATAAGCCAGCCCTTTTCTACACGCCAGCAAGGGAGCTTCGCTGCCCACCCATCTTTACCTTCAATCTGGATTTCCCACAAAGCGAGCAGAACAGCCAGGAAAACCATGAACAGGATTAATCCTGCGAACACTGCATGCTCTCCTATGTTGGCTACTCCATCACTTCCAATCCATTCTCATTGAACAAACTACAACCAAAATGGTATGTGGAATCTTTCAGAACGACACCGATGGGCAATGACGAACGCCGGCAACACACTCAGACATTCAAAGTCGTCAAGCGTGCCGTTTAGCTCTATCCTCATGGCGGAATCTTGATTGGGTACTCTTCAGCAGGCTTGACAACCTTGCCCATCAGCCACTCATCACCGAGCTCAGCTCGCCAGCGCTTGATACACGCTCTCGTAATAGTCACGCGCCTACCCATCCTGACACCTCCCTACTCCCATAGTAGCGGCACCCCACAAGCTCATTATGCTCGATACTTAGCATATAGTCAACTGTCGCTTTATCGGTATTTGGTATATACACACAGGCATCCCCCGATCGAGGACCCCTCTTGAAGGAAAACACGCTACAGCTGTCCAACAGTCCCCTACGCGTCTGACCATCCGCCGAATTGCAGCAACCAGCTGCACGCATCCCGCGAATACGCCTCGGGCTTGCCAACCTTAAATACCTTCTTTCGGCTTCATGTCACCTGGGTAACAGGTTTCTTTTTACGCAAGACGACTCTAGCTGCTATCAAAACTAACGAGCCTGAAATTAAAAGACCTTTCCTAAGCCCAGGCATGGGATGCCAAAAAGCTTCTCGATAGGAATCCACTACCTCTTTCACATCAATATCAGGAATTTGGAATTGTCTGTCACCCGTTTCAGGGTCAAATTTGTACCACTCAACTCGGGAGTTCTCGAGTGAAGTTTCGGTCTTACTTTCATAGCTTACCCAGGTATGTATGGGAGATGCGTGAATCCGGTAGGGAATGTTTTTTGCTTCCAACACAGAAGCCAAGACCAGTGCCCGGGCTTTGCAATCCCCTTTTCCTTTCCTCAGTGTCTCCTCAACCGTTGGGAAATACCAGGGCACACCATAAGTCACCCAGTCATAGGCATAGGGTATTTTAGCTAAAATTGCAGCTTCTATGGCAGCAGGCTCGGAAGGAAGTTCACTCAACATAAACGCAACAGCACCAGTGTCTATCTCAAATCTAATGACTCTATGAATGCTGATGAATAATTTTGCAGGATGGGGGTATAACACAAAAAGAATCCATAGTATCAATATCAAAGGAAAATACCGGCGGAAAACTCTGACTGAAACTTTATCGGCACCTTCAACGGTATTAGCCCCTATAGGCGCAAAGCTCATCTTTTTCTTCGCTTTTTTTGTCCCTCCACTTTCCGTAAGGTTTCCTCATCAAGGCCAAAGTGGTGAGCTACTTCATGGCGCACAACTTCTTCTACCTTTGTCGCAATCTCATCGTCAGAGCGGCATTGGGCTTCTATGGGCTTTTGAAAGATGCTTATCTTATCGGGTAAAACCAATCCGTATCTGTGTCCTCGCTTGGTTTGGGGCACGCCTTGGTAAAGACCAAGCAACTGTGTAAGATGATTGCATTGAGCCTGCCGTAATTGCCTTGGTGTTGGGCAATCTTCTACCACGATATCAACATTCTCCAATTTACGTTGAAACTCCGGTGGCAAATTACTGATTGCCTTCACCACAAGAGCCTCAAACTTTTCCCTCTGCATGTCTAAGAACCACAATAATAACAAAATTACAAAGACACTTGGTGCCATCTTATCACTCCTGGATGCTACTGGACAAGCAAATAATGCGATTGAGAGTACTGTAAAAACTCGGCTCTACATCGGTTAAGTTGAGTGTAACAAATCAAATAGCTACGTCTTGCTCACAAGATGTAAATATGGTAGTTTACTCGTCGGAAGCCGTGTTTTCTTGACGAAGGACGAGAAATTAAGGTAATCTGTTAGTTTAAATTTAAAGGGGGATGATACCTTGCAGTGCCGTGGCATCAGAGGCGCTATCACAGTTTCAGTGAATAATAGAGAGGGCATCCTAGCAGCAGCTAAGGAACTGCTGACGGAAATGAAGAAGGCTAACAAAGTTGAAATGGAAAATATCGTAGCTATTTTTTTCACCACCACACCAGACCTAAATGCTGAGTTTCCCGCTGTAGCAACGCGAGAGCTTGGATGGCCGTCTAACCTAGCTCTGCTCTGTGGTCATGAAATGAATGTCCCTAACGCTTTACCGCGGTGTCTAAGAATCCTCATGCTAGTAAACACCGAAAAGGGGCTTGATGAAATCAAACATGTTTACTTAGGTGAGGCAAAGCGATTAAAGGAAAAATCCACATCCTCAACTGGAGGTAACACATGATTGTAGTTATGAAGATTGGCGCTAGTCAGGAACAAATCAACGGAGTTGTGAGAAAAATTGAACAAGCTGGTTTAAGAGCGCACATATCGGAAGGTGTTGACCACACGGTTATCGGTGTAATAGGAAAGATCTTCCTAGAACTTCGCGACTCTCTAGAATCACTCCCAGGGGTAGATCAAGTAATAATAGTGAGCAAACCATACAAACTTGCCAGCCGAGAGTTCCACCCACTAGATACCGTGGTGAAGGTGAAGGATGTGGCTATCGGTGGCAATGAAATCGTTGTTATGGCTGGACCTTGCGCTATAGAAAGCGAGGAACAGCTCATGGCTACCGCTCAGGCAGTTAAAGCTGCCGGCGCCACAATACTGCGCGGCGGAGCTTTCAAGCCACGTACCTCACCCTATGACTTTCGCGGATTGGGGGAAATGGGGCTGAAAATACTAGCGGAAATAGGAAAAGAATATAAAATGCCTGTGATCACTGAGGTTATGTCACCAGACCAAGTGGAACTAATAGCTAAATATGCCGATATACTCCAGATTGGAGCGAGGAATATGCAAAACTTCATCTTGCTCGACGAGGTAGGTAAAACAAAGAAACCGGTGTTGCTGAAACGTGGTCTGTCATCTACTATTCAAGAGTGGCTGCTAGCTGCGGAATATATTCTGAACCAAGGGAATGAACAAGTTATTCTTTGCGAACGAGGTATCAGGACTTTTGAAACCCACACACGCAATACTATGGACATTAGCTCCATACCAATTATCGAAAAGGTGAGCCATTTGCCTATTATCGCCGACCCTAGTCACGCCACAGGTAAGTGGGAATTAGTACCTCCTATGGCACTAGCTGCAGTAGCTGCTGGGGCAGATGGGCTTCTTATAGAGGTTCATCCTAATCCTGACTCAGCACTTGCCGACGGTCCCCAATCTCTCAACTTTGAAAGCTTCCGTCTCCTCATGTCTCAACTATTGCCTATAGTCAAGGCTAAAAATAGGAAGTTAGCTACACCCAACAAACAAACCAAACCCTAGAACCATGGGAATCGAGCAAGAACTAGCTAACATAGCTCCTAAGGGTGATACCCTCCTCACTATTGGTGTATTTGACGGTGTTCATGCTGGACATCGCTACTTACTGAAAAAGCTGTTGCAACAGGCGTCCGAAAGAAACCTGCTTAGCGGAGTAGTTACCTTTAACCCTCATCCCCAATCAGTACTGCGTCCTCGAAATCAGCTACCATGGCTTAGCGACGTAGACGACAGAATCCAATCCCTTCAAAAGTTAGGCATAAACATAGTCGCTTTATTAACTTTTACTTCCGAGGTTGCTCAGCTCAGTGCCCGGGAGTTTATGTCGCTGCTTAAGAAATACCTCAAGATGAAAGGCATTATAGTAGGTCCCGATTTCGCTTTAGGACGAGGTCAAGAGGGAAATATTAGCCTTCTCTGTAACCTAGGACACGAAATGAACTTTAGCGTGGAAGTTATCCCTCCTTATACAATTAATGGCGAAATAGTGAGCAGCACCCTCATCCGCCGGGCGCTAGCCGAAGGCGATATGAGAAAGGTAAACAAACTAATGGGGCGCTATTTCCACCTCAAAGGCAAGGTCATCACTTCCGACAAACGCGGACGAAATCTAGGATTTCCCACTGCTAATTTAGATATCCCGATTACATCGGGACAGGCATTACCAGGTAATGGCGTCTATGCCACTATTACCCATGTAGACGGCAAGCAATTTCTCTCAGCTACCAATATCGGCACCCGTCCTACCTTCGGGGGGGAAAACAAAGCAGTGGAAACCCACTTGCTAAACTACTCTGGTGACCTCTACAGCAAAGAAATAATGGTAGAATTTGTGCAAAAGTTAAGAGATGAACGACGCTTTGCTTCTACCGAAGAGCTAAAAGCACAAATCGGAAAAGATATTCGAGAGGCACAAATAATCCTTGCCAAAGAACTGCAATGATTGACCATAAGTTCAAAACGTTACTAAAGCGAGGGGTAGCAGAAATCATCACCGAGGTAGAGTTATTAAACTTGCTTAACTCCGGGAGAATTCTGAACTTAAAACAAGGTTTTGACCCCAGTGCCCCCGATATCCACCTAGGACATGTGGTGGGGCTAAGAAAGCTGCGTCAATTCCAAGAGCTAGGACACAAAGTCACACTGATAGTCGGGGACTGGACAGCACGAATTGGCGACCCTAGTGGTCAGTCGGCTACCCGCCCTATGCTCTCTCCCAGCGAGATAGAAAATAATGCTCGAACTTATATGGAACAATTTTTCAAAGTGGTAGACAAGGACAAGACAGAGCTAAGATGGCAAAGCGAATGGTTTTCTCGATTCACTCTGGATGAAGTAATCAAACTCACCAGCAAATTCACCGTCGCCCAATTTCTTGCCAGAGAGGATTTCGCCAAGCGATACAGCTCGGGTAACCCCATATCTCTAACTGAGATGCTTTACCCCTTGCTTCAAGGCTACGACTCGGTAGCTATAAGAGCCGATGTGGAATTCGGTGGGACTGATCAGAAATTTAATTGCTTGGTGGGTAGAGAGCTACAGCAAAGCATGGGGCTGCCTCCTCAACAAGTTTTCCTCGTTCCTCTCCTCGTTGGCACTGACGGCAAGCAAAAGATGAGCAAGAGCTTGCGCAACCACATAGGCATTACCGAGCTTCCTCAGGAAATATATGGCAAGGTAATGTCCATACCGGACTCCCTTATTTTGGATTACTTTGAGTTAGTAACTGACGTTCCTGACGAAGAGATTGCTGAATTCAAGGAGCAACTGAGAGCTCATTCTGTTAATCCTATGAACCTCAAAAAACGGCTGGCTTATGAAATTGTCAGACAGTTCCATGGTAAACAAGCGGCAGATGAAGCAGAGCAACATTTTACTCTGGTATTTCAGAAGAAGGAGACACCAGAAGAAATCTCTGAATATACTTTCGCTGCCAAGTATATTGGAGATGGGCTATTCCAGCTTGACATTGCTCCGACGCTAGCCAAAGAAGGACTAGTTAAGAGTACTAGTGAACTTAAGCGACTGCTTGCTCAAAACGCCATCGAGCTAGATGGTACTACAATAAATAGTAACATTGTTAAAGCTCGGCGAGGCAGTATTCTCAGGATAGGAAAACGCCGGTTTGTCAAGATAGCCATCAAAGAAACAAATATTGAACAATCTTCAGTTAATCGCCATCGAGAAACCGAAAAAGGGAGGTAACAAGAATGCAACTACGTATTCCTGGACCAACACCTTGTCCACCACAAGTTCTCCAAGCGATGGGATGGCAGATGATAAATCACCGTGGTGCAGAATTTGGAAAAATTCTCAGGTCTGTGACCGAGAAGCTGAAGCAAGCCTTTCAAACCAAAGGAGATATCCTCATACTCACTGGTTCAGGCACCGGTGGACTGGAGGCTGCCATTGTTAACACTTTATCGCCGGGAGACAAAGTTTTGTCCCTCTCCAACGGCTTTTTCGGCGAGCGATTCGCCGAGATCGCTGAACAATTTGGTGCTGAAGTAATCCACCTTAATTTTGAGTGGGGGAAGGCAGTTGACCCCGATGCTGTGGAAAAGGCGCTGAAGACATATAGTGATATTAAGGCGGTGTTGGTAACCCACAATGAAACCTCCACAGGGGTGACCAACAATGTCAAGGAGATAAGTGCTATAGTCAAGAAATTCGATAAACTCATCTTGGTGGACGCTATCTCGAGCCTAGGCTGTATAAACCTGCCTACTGATGATTGGAAATGTGACATAGTGGTCACTGCCTCTCAGAAAGGATGGATGGTCCCCCCTGGATTAGCCATGATTAGTGTCAGTGAAAAAGCCTGGCAAGCCCATGCCCAGGCTAAAATGCCACGCTACTATTGGGATTTCACCAAAGCCAAAGATTTTCTCCAGAAGGGGCAGACTCCCTGGACACCAGCAATCTCCGTTTTCTATGCCCTTGATGTTACTCTTGACCTAATGTTAAGCGAGGGACTGGACAACATATTCGCCAGACATACTCGAGTAGCTCGTATGACAAGAAACGGGGTAAAATCGTTAGGTCTATCTCTGTTCCCTGACGAAAAATGTGCTTCCAACACGGTGACTGCTGTAAATGCCGATGACAAAATTGATGTCCGCAAATTAGTCAAGATACTTCAAGAGGAACACAAGGTGATTATTGCTGGAGGGCAAGAAAAGCTATCAGATAAAATCTTCCGCATCGGGCATCTTGGCTTGGTGTACGAAGACGATATCAAGTTGGTTCTAGATGCCCTAAAGAAAGCTCTGCCCCAAGCAAAGAAAAGCTGAGCACAAATGAAAATCTTGGTCGCCGATCCAATCGCTGAAGAAGGGATACAAATCCTGCGTGACCATGCTGAAGTAGACGTCAAGACCATGCTAGAACCTGAACAGCTCAAAGCTATAATCCGCGATTACGATGCCATTATTGTACGGAGCCAGACCAAAGTAACTGCAGATATCATTGAACGAGGGCAGAAACTTAAGGTAATCGGTCGAGCTGGAGTAGGCATAGATAACATTGATGTTGAGGCTGCCACCAGGAAAGGCATCGTGGTGGTCAATGCCCCCACAGGCAATATCATAGCTGCTGCAGAACATACTATAGCCCTCATGCTCGCCATGGCACGTAATGTACCCCAAGCAAACAGCCAGCTTAAAGACGGCAAATGGCAAAGAGAAAAATTCATTGGCACTGAACTCAGAAATAAAACTTTGGGCATCATCGGACTGGGTAATGTTGGCTCTGAAGTAGCCAAACGCACTCAAGCCTTTGAAATGCGAGTTATCGCTCACGACCCATTCGTCTCACAAGACTATGCCAGCAACCTCAAAGTAAACCTAGTATCCCTAGACCAACTTTTGAGAGAGTCTGATTTTATCACCCTTCACGTGCCGCTCACCCCGGCTACCAAAAAATTGATTGGAGCCAAGGAACTAGCCAAAGTAAAGCCTACGGCTCGGATTATCAACTGTGCCCGAGGTGGGGTGGTTGACGAAGAGGCGGTGCTCGAGGCAGTCAAGAGTGGAAAACTAGCCGGTGCTGCCTTCGACGTCTTCGACCACGAGCCGGTAACAGATAGTCCATTATTCAAAGAAGATAAGATAATCGTCACACCTCACTTGGGTGCTTCCACTCTTGAAGCACAGACCAGCGTGTCTAAAGACGTCGCCATCGAAGTTTTAGCCGTGCTGCAAGGACAATTCAGTAAGTATGCAGTCAACGCTCCGCACGTAGCTCCTGAACTAGTGCCGTTCATGAAAGCCGCTGCTATCATCGGCAACCTCGCAAGCCAACTGATGGAAGGACAAATAAACTCAACGCACATTAAGTATAGCGGAGGCGTTGCTAACTATGATTGCAACCCTATTAAAACAGCTCTCATCAGCGGATTATTGCAGCAAACGAGTGAGGAAAGAATTAATCTAGTCAATGTCGGCTTTATCACAGCTCAGCGTGGGCTGAAGGTCAGCGAAGAAAAAGAGGTGACTTGCCACAATTACTCGAACTTGCTTACTCTAAAAGTCAATACTAATGTAGGAACCACTACCATATCGAGCACAGTCAGAGATAGTGAGACACACATCGTCCAAGTCAACGACTTCTGGATGGATATAGTGCCCACAGAAGGTTATTTTTTGTTCTGTGATCATCTCGATAGACCTGGCCTTGTGGGTGCCATCGGTAACATAACCGGTAAAGCCGATGTCAACATTAGCTCCATGCATCTATCTCGACTTCAACCTCGCGGAAAAGCCCTCATGATTCTGGCCCTGGACGAACCACTAGGTGAAGAGCAGTTACAAGAAATTCGTGCCCTTCCTGGTATTTACAGCGCTAAGACTGTAAAGCTATAAATGTCCTTTCCAAATCCCGTCAATCTAAGGGGTTAATAACTAAACCAGCAGGGAGTTTAGGGTAGAAATAAGTGGACTTGCTTGGCAGCCTGTCTTGAGCATCGGCGACTGCTTTGACTACCTCTGGCCGCGGAGGATTCAACAAAAATGCCAGTTGATATTTCCCTTCCTCTATTTGTTGCTTGGCTTCTTTAAAATCTACAGTATAACTAACCTCCAGCTCCTTTGTTCCATATAAGGCTTTCTCCAAGACAATGTGATTAAAAATGCTCACGCCAAACTCTTGATAAGCTTGAGACCTATTAGCTGACATCATGGTTTCCAAGACAACATCGCGTCGTTTTTTTAGTACGACCAATGTGTTGGGTCGTAAACCCAAGACCCCTAAACAACTGTCGTCCGGCAGATTATAAATACCAGATCCCAAAGGAACAGTATCGAAGACAAAGAAATTTCTGAGTTGCTCTTCGAGCCTAATCAAGACAGAAGGCATAACCCCGCGCAACAACCTATGGACAGGCAGAACAACCAGTCCGGGGTCACAAATATCAACTAGCTCCATCATCACGTAATTGAAACCTTCTTCTCCCGTCACAGGCTGTCCCCGCGCTCTTTCTTGTTGGTAAGCCAACGCTGTCTCATAGCGGTGATGACCATCAGCAATGTAAACAGGCTGAGCTAGTAAAAGCTGCGTTAGCCGTCGTATGATTTGCGGGTCACTTATCGCCCACAGAACATGAGTTTCCTCGGAATTAGAGAGATTGCCTCGCACCGGTAGACTTGGGACTCGCAAGGACATCAGCCATTTTTTCTTCGCCACCTCGGATAATATCGAGGCAACCTTCCGCTCAGAATCATGGTAAAGAGAAAGTAATGGACTGAAGTTAGCTCGACAAGCCCGCATCAGCTGTAAACGGTCACTTTTAGCCTTGGCAGATGTTTCCTCGTGAGGATATATTCCATCACCCCAAGGCTTCAGCCTAACACGCGCTATAAGTCCTCGCCTGACTATTTTTTTGCCCAGATGCTCAAAATAATGGTCATGCAAATAAAAATTAGCTCTCCTATCAAGGCGAAGGATTCCTTGCTGTAGCCACTGCCGAAAGGTAATAGCTGCTCTTTGATAACAGTCATCTGTCGGTTCTTTTCCCTCAGCAGGCAATTCTAAGCGAATGGCGTTGTAATCATTCCTTTGATAATAAAGCTTCTGTTGTTCAGGCGTGATAACATCGAACGGAGGACAAATGACTTCAGCCAAATCCCCCACAAGCTTTGCATTGTAACGTATACCTCGAAACGGAGAAACTTCCATCTAATTAACTCCTAAAATCTTGATTGTTAAGCAAATTCAAAATTTTGATACCTAAACTCGCTTCCTTCTAAACCTTCATCATCAGGATTTCATGTCGTTTAAGATTCAGTGCTCAGCATTCATCCTTTAAGTCCATCCCGCCAAGCATTCTCCGCCTTGGCCAAAGGTAAATCAATATAGCCTTCTATGACCAGACGCCTTCCTCCCACCTTCCCTAACAAAGTCAGGGGTACACCCCACTTCCGAGCCAAGTTACTCAATTTAACTATAGAATCACCCGATATTGACACCACGATTCGTGATTGATGCTCCCCGAAAAAGGCGGAATCCAACCGCCCTTTCACCTTCCAGCTTTCACCTTTGAAGCCAATATTGCCCGTAATACAACTTTCTGCAATAGCTACCAGTAAGCCTCCGTCAGAACAGTCGTGAGCTGATTTAACAAAACCCCGTTTTATAGCCTCTAGACAGCAGCGCTGTACCCTCTTTTCCATGTCCAAATCAATACTGGGTTTCCCCTTCACCAAGCCGTGTACCAACTCCAAGTATTCACTAGCACCTAAGCCTCTGAAACTGTCGGTTGCTAACGGGGAGTCAACTTTTCTTAAAGGAGACAATTCACCTAGCAAAAATACCAAATCTCCTTCCTGCTTAAAAGACATAGTACAATGTCTGTGGATATCTTCTACAATTCCTAACATTCCTATAACTGGAGTGGGGTAAACGGCTTCGCCTTTAGTTTCGTTGTAAAGGCTGACATTGCCACTAATCACAGGAACCTTGAGCTCTCGACAAGCTCGTGCTATACCCTTTATACATTCTTTCAACTGGTAATAAATATCTGCCTTTTCCGGATTACCAAAGTTAAGACAATCAGTGATAGCCATAGGCTCAGCACCACTACAGACTACATTTCGAGCAGCCTCAGCTACAGCAATCACACCTCCCAAGAAAGGGTCCGCATAGCAGTACCGCCCGTTGCCATCAATTGTTAAAGAAAGACCTCTTTTGGTTCCCTGGACACGCAAAACAGCAGCGTCGCTGCCAGGAAGGACAACAGAGTTATTCATCACCTGATGGTCGTATTGACGATAGACACACTCTTTGCTGGCGATATTAGGAGAAGCCAATAAGCGAAGCAAAACAGAATTGCATTGCCTGGGCTTAAGGTCGGGCACATTATCTAGATTCAAAGATTGAAGCTCCTGAAGCCACGCTGGTTTCTTGGTCCGCAGGCGATAAAGAGGTGGAGAGATTAGCAGCTTCACAGGAATCTCAGCGACGACTTTCTCTCCTTCCTTGATCACAGCTAAGTTAGTATCGGTGACCTCACCGATGATATCTGAGTGCAATTCCCAGCGCTCAAAGAGTGCCTTCACTTTGTCTTCACAGCTCTTTCTCGCAATTACCAACATTCTTTCCTGTGACTCCGAGAGCATCACTTCGTAAGGACTCATGCCTTCTTCTCGCCGGGGCACTTTGAGAACGTCTATCTCCACACCACCACCCCCTCTACCTGCAGACTCTACCACGGCGCTTGTGAGACCAGCCGCTCCTAAATCCTGCATGCCCGCAATCCAGTCAGTTTGAGCTAATTCAACACAAGCTTCTATCAGCAGCTTTTCCAAGAAAGGGTTACCTACCTGGACTGTTGACCTCAACTCTTGCCCGTCTTCGAAGGTACGCGAAGCTAATCCAGAGGCGCCAAAAATCCCATCACGACCTGTGTCAGCCCCCACCAGCATCAGCAAATTCCCAGCTCCGCCAGCTCGGGCTCTAATTATCTTATCTTTCTCCCCAATGCCCAAACAGAGCACGTTGACCAAAGGATTCTTTGAATAACAGGGGGCGAAAAAAATCTCTCCACCGACATTAGGTATTCCTAAACAATTTCCATACCAAGCAATGCCACCAATAACCCCATTGAATAAATAGCGATTGCGTGAGTCGGCTAACGGACCAAAACGAAGAGAATTAAGCAAAGCGATAGGTCGAGCGCCCATAGTGAAAATGTCACGCACAATACCGCCTATGCCGGTAGCAGCTCCTTGAAATGGTTCCACAGCTGAGGGGTGGTTATGAGATTCCATTTTCATCACCGCTACCAACCCATCTCCAATATCCACTACTCCGGCATTTTCTTCTCCTGGACCCACTAGCACTTGCTTGCCTCGGGAAGGCAGAAGCTTCAGCAAAGGCTTGGAATGTTTGTAACCACAATGCTCGCTCCATAGCGACCCGAACATCCCCAGCTCAACCTCGTTAGGCTCCCGCCCTAACTGTTCTACAATAAGCCTGTATTCTTTTTCGCTTAAAGCAACTCTATCTAGTGTTTCCTTTGAGATATTCAATGATAGACTCCCAAATTAGATTGCCATCTGCGCTCCCCAGAATAGATTCGCAAGCTCGCTCGGGATGAGGCATCATACCTAACACATTACCTCCATTGTTAATAATACCCGCAATATTATGTAAAGAACCATTGGGATTGGCGGCGTCGGTTATCTGGCCCGAAGGAGTCGAATAGCGAAAAATGACCTGTCCATTTTCTTCTAACTCCTGTAATGTTGCCTCGTCAGCGTAGTAGTTGCCCTCGTAGTGTGAAATTGGTATCTTTAATACTTGTTCCTTCGTACATTTAACACTAAAAGGACTATTAGTGTTTTCCACCTTGAGATTAACCCACTGGCAACGATATTCCAAGTGATTGTTAGGCAGCAATACTCCGGGCAAAAGTCCAGATTCGCACAAAATCTGAAAACCATTACAGATGCCGATAACTAATCCTCCCCCGCGAGCAAATTGCTCTACTGCGGTCATAACTGGGCAAAAACGTGCTATGGCTCCGGCGCGAAGATAATCGCCGTAGGAAAAGCCACCCGGAAGAACAATGCAGTCGTACCCCGATAACCGAGTTTCTTTATGCCAGATGTAGTTAGCTTCTTGCCCTAGTACATCATGGATGGCGTAATAGCAATCTCGGTCGCTCCACGTGCCGGGGAAAACAACAATTCCAAATCTCATACTATGAAAAACAATCGCTGCGCCTTACGCTGCCCAGGTCGTAATGTTGAAGCCTCACTCGCCTACAAATATTGCGAACTAACTCAATCCCGATACGCAGCTTGTTATTACGCCTCGAGACCCTGCGAAGCTCACGAGATTTTTGTCCGCACTTTACAGCGAAGCAAGCAGTTGCGAGACTATTTCGCTCACCTCTTTGCCATCAGCTTTGCCTTTGATCTGAGGCATGAGCTGGGACATGACCTTGCCCTTGTCACTAGGTCCCTTGGCTCCAACAGCATCTATTGCCTGCCGCGCCGCCGCCACAATCTCTTCACAACTCATCTGTTTTGGAAGATAGCTCATAAGCACAGCTAGTTCAGCCTCTTCCTGCGCCACCAAATCCCCCCGATTCCCTTGCCTAAACGCTTCGATGCTCTCTCGACGACGCTTTACTTCTTTGGCAATAACCTCAAGCACCTTGTTGTCGTCAGCAGGTTTCTGCTGCGCAATCTCGGCGTTTCTTATTTCGGCTAGTAATAACCGTAATGTCGAAACTTCTACTTTCTGCTGTTGCCTGACTGCTCTTTTAAGAGCTTCTTGAATACTATCCTTTAACGCCATTTCTTGGCTATCAGCACTTTGTAAGTGAATTGCGAGGGGAACTACCTTGAACTTTTCCGCCTTTTCGCCGCTGCTTTCCTTCTCCTCTCTTCGCTAGGTTTTTCATAGTGCTTGCGGCGGCGAATTTCCGCTAAAATGCGGTCTTGCTGCACCTGTCTGTTAAATCTACGCAGCAAGGCTTCGAAACTCTCGCCCGAACCAAGTTTTACATCAGCCATATCAAAAAGATGTATTTTACCCTTATCATTTGAATGTGTCAATTAACTTGTATAAGTTAAAGACTTTTGCGACATTCCTCCTTTCTCAATGAGATAACCAAGG
>DAITOK010000016.1:0-29161 GCA_036834125.1 Chloroflexota bacterium
GCCTCAGCTAAGTGCACCAACGAAGAAAACTATCTTTTACAAAAATTTGCCCGAGCGGTGCTGGGCACCAACAATGTTGACCATTGCGCCCGACTGTGTCATGCCCCATCTGTGGCTGGTCTGGCGCAAAGCTTCGGTAGCGGAGCCATGACCAATTCCATAGCTGAACTTGGCGATGCTGCCTGTGTTTTGGTCATCGGCTCTAATACCACGGAAGCTCACCCGGTGATCGGGCTGGAGATAATCAAAGCTGCCAGAAGCGGAGGCAAGCTTATCGTAGCTAATCCTATGGAAATTGACCTGTGCCGCTTTGCCAGCCTCTGGCTACGTCATTATCCTGGTACCGACGTTGCCTTACTCATGGGGATGATGCGAGTTATTGTTGAGGAGCGGCTATTTGACGCGGACTTTATCAAAGAAAGATGCGAGAATTTCGAGGTGTTCAAGGAATCTTTGAAGGAATTTGACCTGGATTTTGTAGAGCAGGTTACCAAGGTGGGCAAAGAGAAGATAGTGGAAGCGGCTCGGATGTTTGCCACCATTAAGCCCGCCACCATTGTTTACTCTATGGGTGTCACCCAGCATTCCCACGGCACCGACAACGTGCTGGCAATTGCCAACTTAGCTATGCTTACGGGAAATATAGGCAGGCGATCAACTGGCGTCAATCCGTTAAGAGGGCAGAATAATGTTCAAGGTGCTTGCGATATGGGTTGTTTGCCCAACGTCTATCCTGGCTATCAAGCGGTAAGCGACCCAGCCATAAAAAAGAAGTTTGAAATGGCTTGGGGGTGCTCGTTGTCGCCGTCCCCCGGATTGACCATGGTTGAAATGATCGAAGCCGCTTACCGCAAAGATATTAAGGCGCTGTATATAGTTGGTGGGAATCCAGCACTGAGCGATGCTGATGTCCAACATGTCCAGAAAGCCTTAGCACAACTTGAGTTTCTTGTAGTTCATGATATATTTCTTTCCGAAACAGCGAAGTCGGCTCATGTTGTTCTACCTGCAGTCAGTTTTGCCGAAAAAGATGGTACCTTTACTAATACTGAGCGCCGGGTGCAACGAGTAAGGAAAGCCATTGAGCCAATCGGCAATTCCAAACCTGATTGGTGGATTATTTGTCAGGTAGCTCAAAGGTTGGGAGCTAAGGGCTTTGACTACAGTCACCCGTCTGAGATAATGGAAGAAATTCGCAAGCTCACTCCTAGCTATGGTGGCATAAGTTATCAAAGAATAGAGAAAGTCGGACTCCAGTGGCCTTGTCCGACCGAAGATCACCCGGGGACGCCCATCCTCCACACCAATGCCTTCGTCAGAGGCAAGGGTCGGTTTGCACCACTAAGATACGTTCCTCCTGGGGAGACCCCAGACGAAAGCTATCCTTTGATCTTGACCACAGGACGCAGCTTGTATCACTATCACACCGGCACGATGACCCGCAAGGTAGCCGGGCTCAATAGTATAGAGCCTGAAGGTGTGGTGGAAATCAGCCCCAAAGATGCCTCGCAACTTGGTATAGCTCAAGGTGATAGGGTTAAGGTCAGCTCCCGACGTGGTGAAGTTATTGCTAAAGCTAAAGTGACTAAGGCAATGTCCCCCGGAATAGTATTTATGACTTTCCATTTTGCCGAGAGCGCTGCCAATGTTCTCACTAATCCTAAGTATGACCCTGTGGCTAAAATTCCTGAATTGAAAGTGTGTGCAGTCAAGGTGGAAAAAGTATAAACATTCGGTGAAAAATCAGGTTATAGTAAGTCACTTTGATTCAGCATCACACAAACGGAAATCGAGCTCTTAAGTTGTTCTGAATTTTCTCATGGGTTTAATATGGGTTGTGCTGGTCTCTCTAGTTTTTAACTTCCTTAACACAAGGAAGCTCCTTTAATTCATTTAAGGGCGAGGATAGAGGCCTGCTGCGGTGCAGATTTTGGGAATAAGCTCTTCTCGCTGCAAGGTCATGATATGGATGCCTGCCACTCCTTCCATCTGCTTCAGCTGATTTATGGTTTCGACAGCGATCTTTATTCCCTCCTCTAATGCTTCTTCTTTGTTGCGGACATTTCTGAGACGTTCGATGATTTTATCAGGGATATCCATATTGGGGATTTTGGTTTTCATAAACCTGGCCGCTGCTACAGATGTTAGCGGGGTGATTCCGGCAATGATTTTAGCCTTCCTGTGTAAACCTTCCTGTCGAACTAATTCTAGCCACGTCTTGAATTTGTCAAGGTTGTATACAGGCTGGGTCTGTATAAAATCTGCCCCGGCGGCAACCTTGTCCTTAAGACGACCTATTTCTCGCTCTATAGGGTCAGCGAACGGATTTGCCACGGCGCCAATGAAAAGCCGAGGTTCATTTCCTATTATCGGTTTGCCATTTTCAAATTTCTTTTCATCGCGGAGCCTCTTGACCATGGCAATGAGCTGGGTAGAATTAAGGTCGAAGATAGACTTGGCATCACAGTGATCTCCGTATGAAATTGGGTCTCCTGAGAGACAAAGAATGTTGTTCACACCGAACGCAGCAATGCCTAGGATGTCCATTTGAAGAGCTATTCGATTTCTATCCCGGCAGGTCATGTGGACTATTGGGTCAAGGCCTTCCCTCATTCCGGCAAGGCAAGCTGCCCAGCTTGCCATCATCACTACCGCTGCTTGCCCATCAGGGACGTTGAAGGCGTCAACATAGCCTTTGATCAGATTAGCCTTTTCTTTAACCATTTCTGATTGTGTATTTTGAGGAGGAGAAATTTCAGCAGTCACCGCAAACTGCCCTGATTCGAGTATTTTTTCCAGATTGCTGTTCGTTTTCATGGAAGAATCCTCCAGGTTGAATAATTAACCCAGATAGTTTATAATAACACGCCTTGAAATGGAAGCTGTAACTGAAGCAAGTTCAATTAAGGAAATTCTAAAGAATTCGGAACTGTTCCAGGGTTTGAACGACGAAGAGTTAGACAAACTCGTCCCCATTTGCCATCTGGAAACATATGAAGCCGGTGCGGTTATGTTCTGCGAAGGAGTAGGCTGTCGCTATGTTCAAACGGTGAAATCGGGGCGGGTAGCTCTAGAGACGGAGCTTGCTATAAGCCGAAGCTCTGTGGAGAGAGCTACTATAGATGTCTTGTCCGATGGTAGCAGTTTCTGTTGGTCCGCGTTAATGGAACCTCACATTCTTACCTCTTCGGGCAGGTGTCTGGAAAGAACTGAGATTGTAGCTCTGGACGGAGAGAAGCTTAAGGCTCTTATGGATGAGAATCCCCACATAGGTTACAAGGTGGCGAATAACCTTGTGAAGGTAGTTGCTTCCAGGCTACAGCATACTAAACAAACGATGGAGCGCATACTGTCTGTTATTTTCCACGACCTGAAAGCTCCCTTAGCTGCCGCGGAAAGTTATAATCGGTTGTTGCTTGGTGGTTTTGCCGGGGAGTTAAACGAAGAACAGAAAAACATAATACAAAGAAGTAGCAAGAGACTTTCTGACCTGCTCAATTTAATTAGCAACATGATTGATTTCTCCCGCGTTGATTTTGGAGAATTCAGAACAGAGGAAGTTTCTTTGTTGAAAGTGATAGAAGATTGCACTGAAACAATGCGTCCATTGGCTGTAGAAAAAGGGTTGCAGTTGACCGTTAAGACGCCGCGAGTGCTTCCCACAATCTTGGGTAATACAGAGCGACTTAAGCAGGTGATGACAAACTTGTTATCAAATGCCATCAAATTTACCTCCTCTGGCGAAATAATAGTCAGAGCACAGGATACAAAGGAGCATATACGAGTTGATGTGATAGACGCTGGAATTGGTATTCCTGCCGAGGACTTGCCTAAGGTGTTCGATGGTTTCTACAAGGGTCTAAATGTGGAAAAAAGAGGAGCTGGCTTAGGGCTTTCTATAAGTAAGAAGATAATTGAAGCCCATGGTGGTAAAATATGGGTAACGAGTCCTGCTCCTGAGACAGGCAAAGGAAGTAGATTTACTTTCATTCTGCCCAAAAGTCCTAAGCAATCGGAGTGAATTAGATGGCGAAGATCCTGGTAGTGGATGATGACCCAGATATGCGGCTGGCAATTGCTAGTGTGCTGAAGTCTCGTGCCTATCAGGTAATTGAAGCCTGTGACGGGGAAGAGGCTTTAAAGAAGTTGAGAGAAGAGAAGCCTGACTTGATGCTTTTAGACCTCTTGATGCCGAAGATGGACGGTTTTGCTGTAGTCAAGCACTTAGAAGATTGTCAAAAAAGAGGGTATCCTGACATTCCGGTTCTCGTCATAAGTTCAGTAAGAGAAGAAGCTAGCCATCGGCGCTATGAACTGGAACTAGGCCGTAAACTCGCGGTTGATGACTATATCGAAAAACCCATCGAACCCTTCATGTTGCTTCAGCGAGTGGAGAAACTTCTGTCTAAAGGAGGGGAAAATGCCCAAACAGGCTAAGATTCTAGTTATTGATGATGATCCCGACTTGCATGTATCCATAAAAAAGGTACTAGAGCCCAAGTCTTATCAAGTGATATCAGCGTATGATGGCATTGAGGGTTTGCGTAAGGTGGTGGATGAGAGACCAGATTTGATTATTCTAGATGTGATAATGCCTGGAAAACACGGATTTGAAGTTTGCCACGAACTTAAAACAGATCCCAAGTATCACTTTTTCTCTAATATTCCAGTACTGATGCTGACAGTTTATCCTGGAGACCGGGAAAAGGCGCATCTTTCTATGCGAGAGGGAATGATGATGGAGGCAGAGGATTACATTCAAAAGCCTTTTAACCCCCAGGAGTTGCTAGATCGAGTGGCAGACTTGCTCAAAAAATAAAGGTGATATAAAATGCTGCGGTTTATGGAATTTAGTAATGGAGTTGGAGAATAAAGATGTTCTAGTTGTTGGGTCGGGTATCTCAGGGATAGCTTCAGCGTTAGAGTTAGCTAAAGCTGGGGTAAAAGTATATCTGATAGAGAAAGAGGCGGCGGTTGGTGGATATGCTGCCTCTTTCTGTTGTAAAGCCACAGATTCTTGTGCTAAATGTTCTGTCTGTGCAGCCCTCGATAAGCTTAAAGAAGCACTAATCCATCCTCGAATTACAATCCTCACTAATTCCACGGTAAAAAGGCTCAGCGGTGAACTTGGCAATTTCCATGTTGAGATAATTCAACAATCTAGATATGTCAATATGGAAAGATGTGTGGCCTGTGGTCTTTGCGCCGAAGTTTGCCCCGCTCAACCAAAAGCAATCCATGCATCTTCAGAGGAAAATATGCCATTTTCATATGTCCTTGATGAGGGACTTTGTCTGCGCTTCAAAGGAGAAAAATGTGACCTTTGTCAGAGTAACTGCCCCACTAAAGCTATTGAGTTCGAACTAAAGCCAAACAGGCATGAATTGAGTGTCGGTGCTATTATTGTGGCTACCGGGTTTGCTGTTTTTGATGCTCGACTGAAAGGCTCCTTGGGCTATGGTAGATATCCTCAGGTCTTGACTGGTCTTGATTTGGAACGAGTTTTCAGGCGTGAAGGCTATCTGAAGCTTTCTACAGCAGGCAATGAACCCAAGAATATTGCCTTTGTTCAGTGTGTCGGCTCGAGGGACGAAAGACATGGCTATTGCTCGCAGGTTTGTTGCAAATACGCCATCAAGCTTGCCAGGCTTATCCAGTACCAGAATCCCGAAGCTAAGGTAACTATTTTTTATATTGACCTACAGACCTCGGGGAAAGGTTTTGCTCAATTCTACGAAGAATGCAAGGGAAGTATACAATTTATCCGGGGCATACCAGTAGAAGTTTTACAAACTAGTTCTGGCAAGCTTGAAGTAAAGTTTGAGGATATTTCTCAAGGAAAAGTACGCCGGGATGTCTTTGATCTTGTGGTCCTTTCCGTAGGCATTTCTCCCGGGAAAGATGTTTGGGACCTGGCTAGAATTTTGGGCATAAATCTGGATGACGATGGATTTTTTGGTGTCAAGAGCGCCCTTTGTTCTAATGAAACGAATGTTGATGGCATTTTTCTTGCTGGGACTTGTCAGGGTCCCAAGGATATACCGGATTCTATTGCTCATGGCGTGGCCGCAGCGTCAAAGGCAATACAGGCGCTAAGCGGAGTGGACAGCCGAAGGCGAAGTTTTCGCTGGAGGTGGTAAATGGAAAAAGAAATAGGCATTTTTTTGTGTAATTGTGGTGGGGGGATAAAGAACATTGATTTCGACGCTGTCCGGGAGAAACTGGTACAGATTTCAGACGTCGCTTTTGTAGCTGTAAGTTCTGCGCTTTGTCTCGAGGAGGGGAAGGGCACGATAGTTTCTACCATCAAAGATAAAGGTGTTGAGAAGGTAGTCATCGCTGCTTGTTCTCCCGAATTCACAGAACATACTTTCGGCGAGGTATTAGAAAAAGCTGGATTAAATCGCCATCTTTTGGCGATGGCAAATGTCAGGGAACAATGCGCTTGGGCTCACCAAGGAGATGTGACGAAGAAAGCAATACAACTCATCAAGATGGCGGTTAACAGGGCTCGTTTACTCCAGCCTGTGCAGAAGAAAGAGTTGCCTATAAACAAGGATGTTCTAGTGATCGGGGGAGGCTTTTCTGGGCTCAACATTGCTCTCCAGCTTTCCCGACTCGGGTTGCGAGCAACTGTATTGGAGAAGGAGGCAGTTCTGGGAGCTAGGCTAGGGGAAGCAGAGAGTTTTTCCAGCTGCGATATGGGACCCATGATAAGCGAAGTGGAGAGCGATGATAATATTGAGGTTCTCACTTCTGCTCAATTGGTGAGGATAGAGGGAAATGTGGGAAACTTCAGTGTAAGGATACAGAAAGCTGGAGAGGAAATTCCTCGTAAGTATGGAGCGATAGTTGTTGCTACCGGCTATCGTACTCAACTAATGGCAAGCTCGGAGCCGGACTCTGGAGGCAAAATCCTGTCGCAGGCAGAGCTGTGTCGTATGCTTGCTGCACAAAGCTTGGAAAAACAACCCAGGACCGTTGGTTTTATCTTTGATTTTGCCGATGAAAATTCTCGTTTCCCGACGCTAGCCACGCTAGATAATGCACTGGCCGCCAAAGAGAAATGGGACAGCGAGGTTTATGTCTTTTGCAAAAGCGTCAAGGTGGATAGCAAAGGGGCAGAGAAGCTTTATCGTGAAGCAAGGGCGCGCGGAATAGTATTTCTGAAGTGTGAAACTCCACCTAAGGTTTTGGCAAAGAATGGGCGGGTAGAAATACAAGCGCAGGACATCCTCATGGGCGAAGACACTGTCTTCGCTTGTGACGTGCTGGTTGCTGAACAGCAGATTCTGCCGGCTGAGGACGCTGACATCTTAAGTTCCTTGCTAAATGTCGGAAGGGATTCCAAAGGCTTCTATCAGGATGAGAATGTGCATCTCTATCCTGTTGCCCTGGAAAGAAAAGGTATTTTCGTTGTGGGAGGCTGTCGTGGTGACCTAGATGGTGGTCGAGTGTTGTCGGATATTTCTAGCGCTGTCATGAGCATTTATGAGCTGTTGTCTCCCGGAAAAATTGTGGTGGATTCTGAAAAAGTTAAAGCTAACCCTCAAAAATGTGTGGCATGTCTTACTTGTTTCCGTGTTTGTCCGCACAGTGCCATTCAACTGATGCGGGCTGAAAACGAGAAGGAAGTAGCGCAGGTTGCTGATGCCGCCTGCGACGCTTGTGGTATTTGCGCTGCTATCTGTCCGGCTAAGGCAATAAGTTTTGAAGGCTATACCGATGAACAGATTGTGGCTCAAATTGAGGCTTTAGGAACGTCATGAGCAAGGAGATTGTAGCTTTTTGTTGTCAGCATTCTGCCTATCCTGCGGCAGATTTGGCAGGAAAGTCAGGGCTTCGATACGCTGAGAATGTGCGGATCATCCGAGTTCCTTGTGCTGGTCGTATAGATGTCATTCATATTCTGAAGGCTTTTGAGAAGGGGGTGGCGGCAGTGTTGGTGTTGGGATGTGAAGAAGGAGCTTGCCATCATATCACCGGCAATGACAGAGCCAAGGAAAGGGTGAAGTATGCCGAGATGCTGTTGAAAGAGGTGGGTGCGGATGGTGGACGTGTCAAAATGTACAACTTAAGCCCTAATGCTCCGCACAAGTTTGTGAAGATACTGGATGAAGTGAGTAAGAAAATAGCTGATGAGGAGAAACAAAAATGATAATCGCGGAACGAAAACTTATGGAGGAGATCAAACGGTTAGTAGCACCCTTTAAAAAGGTGCTTGTGGCTGGCTGTGGAACATGTGTTGCTGTGTGCTGGGCAGGAGGGGAGAAGGAGGTCGGGATACTTGCGTCACAGCTCAGGCTGGCTCGAAATGCCGAAGGGAACAAGATCACCGTACTTGAAGCTACGGTCGAGCGGCAGTGCGAAAAAGAAATGGTGTTGGAGCTGAAAGATAAGGTTGCCGAAGTTGAGGCTGTTCTCTCGCTGGCGTGTGGGGCGGGAGTGCAAACGATGGCTGAGTTATTTGAGGACAAGCCGGTATTCCCGGCGGTCAATACCACTTTTATTGGGAAGCCAGAGAAGGAAGGGCTGTGGACGGAGATGTGTGGTGCTTGTGGTGATTGTTTTCTGGACCGAACCGGGGGTGTGTGCCCTGTGGTTCGCTGCGCCAAGGGGCTTCTTAATGGCCCCTGTGGGGGAACGAGGAAGGGAGGGAAATGCGAGATAGACCCCGAGAAGGACTGCGCTTGGGTTCTAATTTATCGCAGGCTGGAAAAACAGGGCAGACTTGCCTTGATGCGGGAATACAATCCGCCCAAAAACTATCGGGCTGTGAAAAGGCCCGGCAGAATCCAGGCGGTAAAAGCTTAGGGGGTGAAGGATGGCTAAACCTTTCAGGGAAATTCTTAAGACAAAAGAGTTTATCGTTACTGCAGAGGCAGGACCGGGGAAAGGCTCCAATGTTTCTAAGATAGTGGAACATATTGAGCTTTTGAGGGATAAAGTCCACGCTCTGAATGTAACTGACAATCAGAGTTCGGTTATGCGCTATCCTTCTTTGGGAGTCTGTCTATTGATCAAAGAACATGGAGGCGAACCGATACTTCAGGTAACCTGCCGTGACCGAAACCGTTTGGCGATCCAGGCAGACCTGCTATTCGCTCATTCTCGAGGCATAAATAATGTGCTGTGTCTCACTGGCGACTCTATTGATGTTGGTGACCATAAGGAAGCCAGGCAAGTGTTCGACCTTGATTCGGTGCAGCTCATCCATCTTGTCCATACGTTGAACTCTGGCAAGGACATGGCGGGGAACGAACTTGATGGCGCTACCGACTTTTGTATTGGAACATCAGCTACTCCCTCCGCTGATCCCATTGAACCCCAGCTTATCAAAGTGGAAAAGAAACTCAAGGCTGGGGTGAACTTCATCCAAACACAGGCGGTCTATGAGCTTGATGAGCTAAAACGGTTTGTGGAATTCGTGCGCAAGATAGACGAAAAGGTGAAAATTCTAGGCGGCATAGTGCCTGTTGTCGGGGCGAAGATGGCTACCTATATGAACGAGAACGTCCCAGGTATTTTTATCCCTCAACGCATCATTGATGAATTGGCTCAAGCCCCCAAAGGCACGGGAGTGGCAAAAGGAATAGAGATCGCCGCACGTATGATCAGAGAGATAAAAGAGAGGAAGGTCTGTGACGGGGTTCATATTATGTTCATCGGGCGGGAGGAAAAAGTCCCCGAAATACTGAAAGCTGCAGGGCTTCTGTAGGATTGATATACCTCGCCGAATGGGAATTAAGGAGGTAAGAGATGACGATAGCTTTGAATGAACTGGACACCAGATTCAAGTACGATGTTGCCAATGAGCCGGGAGGGGAAAACATCAAGGTTTGCTTCGCCTGCGGTTTGTGTACTGCCAGTTGTCCCGTGGCAGATATAGACCAGAGGTTCAATCCGCGGCGAATAATACGGATGGTGCTTCTGGGGATGAGGGAAGAAGTCCTTTCTTCAGATACTATTTGGTACTGCATCCAGTGCTATAACTGCCAGGGACACTGCCCCCAAAATGTTGACTTTGCCGATATCATGAAAGCTCTCAGAGGTATGGCTGTTCGGGAAGGCTATGTTGCGCCATCTTTTGTGGAAAAAATAAAGGAAATTGATGTGTTCTGTCAGAAATTGCGTCACGAGATGGTGAACGCCATCATTGATTCGCGGTCTGGCGAAGTGAAGGTGGAATCTTCCCAGCTTGCTAAGGAAGCTTTACAGAGACTGTAGCTGTAAAGGTGTTGTTTATGGAAAAACAAAGTAAGAACGGGAAAGTCGGAGCGGTCCTCGTCGTCGGTGGCGGTATTGGAGGGGTGCAGGCTGCTTTGGACCTCGCTGAGTCCGGTTATTATGTCTATCTAGTAGAAAAATCGCCTTCCATTGGCGGGGTGATGGCTCAGCTTGACAAGACCTTTCCCACCAATGACTGCTCTATGTGCATTCTTTCTCCCAAGCTGGTAGAGGTTGCCTCGCATCAAAATGTGCGTCTTCTCGCCTATACCGAGGTGGAGAGCATTGATGGCGAAGCCGGTAATTTCACTGTGAAGCTACGCAAAAAGGCGACTTACGTGGACTGGGAGAAGTGCACCGGTTGCGGCGTATGTAGTGAGTGGTGTCCCGTTGTTATGAAGGATAAGTTCAACATGGGGCTTGGATATCGCCGTGCCATCTATACAGCTTTTCCACAGGCAGTTCCCAAGAAATACGTCATTGATAGAGAAGGAGAGCGTCTCTGCCATGCCGCCTGTCGGGATGCCTGTCCTCTCCATATGAATGTCCCTGGCTATGCCAAGCTCATCGCCGAGGGACGAAATGAAGAAGCTTATAAGCTGATTAGAGCCACCAATCCACTCCCAGCTATCTGCGGGCGAGTTTGTTACGCCCCCTGCCAGGAGGCTTGTAATCGTGGTCAGCTTGATGAGCCAATAGCTATACGAGATCTCAAGAGATTTGTCGCCGATAGTGTTGATATAGACAAGCTTGATGTGCCCGCGATCGAGCCTTCAGGTAAGAAGGTCGCCATAATAGGTGCAGGACCAGCAGGGCTGGTGGCAGCGCACGACCTTGCCCTTAAGGGACACAAAGCTGTCATGTTCGAGGCGTTGCCCAAACCAGGTGGGATGCTCTTGGTCGGCATACCCGAATATCGTCTGCCTAAGGAAGTTGTGGGCAAGGAAATCGAGTATATAACGAGGCTTGGTGTTGAGATAAAAACTGGCGTTGAAGTCGGTAAGCACGTTTCTCTAAATGAACTAAGAAAAAACTTCGACGCTGTCTTTATTGGCATTGGTGCCCATCAGGGTATGAAATTGGATGTCCCCGGAGAAGACTTGCCTGGCGTGATGCAGGGCACCGAGTTCCTGCGTCAGGTCAACCTTGGCGGGAAAGTTAAAGTTGGTCGCAGGGTAGCTGTCATTGGTGGTGGAAACACGGCTATTGATTGTGCCCGAACGTCTAAGCGTCTGGGGGCTGAAGAGGTCATCATCTTCTATCGTCGTACTAGGGCAGAGATGCCAGCATCAGAGGAAGAGGTCAGCGCCGCTGAATTAGAAGGGATAAAGATTGAATTCCTTGTTGCCCCGACGCGCTTTGTGGGAAAGGCAAAGCTATCCAAGGTCGAGCTCATCAAAATGAAGCTGGGCGCTCCCGACGCATCAGGACGTCCTCGCCCCGTGCCTATCGAAGGCTCTGAATTTCAGGTTCCTGTAGATACCGTGATAGCTGCAGTGGGGCAGGTGGTGAAAGCTGATTTTCTGAAAGACTTAGGCGTTTCGCTATCTAAGCGTGGCACCATAGAGGTGAATCCTGACACGGGCGCCACTAATGTCGAGGGTGTTTTTGCTGGTGGTGATGCGGTTACTGGACCAGCTTTTGTTGTAGATGCTATGGCTGCTGGCAGGCGGGCGGCTCGCTCTATAGACGCATATCTGCGAGGTCTGCCTTTGCCCACAGTGGAGAAGGCACAGCCTCAGAAGCTGACGAGCGAGGAAATTCAAAGCTTGAGAAATCGCTTGCCTGTAGAGCCATGCCGCAAGATATGCGAAATTCCTTTGGAGGAGAGACAGGGGTTTGAAGAAGTTTCTCTTGGTTATTCGAGGGAAGAGGCGCGCAGCGAAGCGGAGAGATGCCTGGCTGGACAGATGACGGGATGTATCCAATGCCTGGAATGCATTGATAGGTGCGAAGCCAAGGCTATTGACCATTCCATGAAGGACTCATTTGAGGAGGTGAAAGTAGGGGCAGTCATATTTGCTGGAGGCTTTGAGTGCTATGACCCCAGTGAACTCTATGAGCTTGGTTACGGAAGGCTGCCCAACGTGGTAACAAGTATCGAGTTCGAGCGCATATTAAGCGCCTCTGGACCATTCCAGGGTGTCCTGCAGAGACCCTCTGACGGAATTCCACCACAGAAAATCGCTTTTATTCAGTGTGTGGGGTCTAGAGATGCCAAGCATAATCGCCCCTACTGCTCTTCTGTTTGCTGTACCTATGCTATCAAGGAAGCGATAATTGCCAAAGAGCACAGTACCGTTTCCCTTGACATAACTATTTTCTTTATGGACATCAGGACCTACGGCAAGGATTTTGATAGATACTATGAGCGCGCCAAAGAGGAAAGCCACGTACAGTTTGTCAGGTCCAAGGTCTACAGCATCGAGGCGGCAGACAGCACCGGTGATTTGATCGTCAAATTTGCTACCGAGGATGGGGCGATAAAACGAGAGAAATTCAATATGGCAGTGCTGTCGGTGGGTTTCCAGTCTTCTCCTGAGCTCGTGGAACTAGCTAAGAAGGTCGGAATTCAGCTCAATCCCTATGGATTCTGCCAGACGATGGCATTCTTGCCCGTGCAAGCCTCTAAGCCGGGAATATTCGTATGTGGAGCCTTTGCGGCACCTAAGGATATTCCCGAGACAGTGATGCAGGCAAGCGGTGCTGCTGGTGAAATCTCTACCTTTCTGGCTCCGGCACGAAAGACTTTAACTCAGGAAAAGGCGTATCCCCCGGAAAGAGATGTACGGGGAGAAAAGCCCAGGATTGGCGTGTTCATCTGCCATTGTGGAATCAACATCGGCGGCTATGTCAATGTTCCTGATGTCACTGAATTTGCCAGGACTTTACCAAATGTGGTGTACGCAGAAAGAAACCTGTTCACTTGTTCTCAGGATACCCAGCAGAGAATAAAGAAGGTGATCGAGGAATATAAACTCAACCGCGTGGTAGTCGCTTCCTGTACTCCCAGAACTCACGAGCGTCTGTTCCAGGAAACATTGAGAGAAGCAGGCTTGAATAAGCATCTGTTTGAGATGGCGAATATTCGAGATCAGTGCTCTTGGGTGCACATGCACGAGCCTGATAAGGCGACTGAGAAAGCGAGAGACCTGGTGAGGATGGCAGTAGCTAAGGCAAGGCTGATTGAGCCTTTGAAGCCTTTGACGCTGCCTGTCAATCATTCGGCGTTGGTGATCGGAGGAGGGGTAGCCGGTATGACCTGCGCCCTGAACCTGGCAGACCAAGGATTTGAGGTTCATCTTATTGAGAGAAATGGTGTCCTGGGTGGCATAGCCAGAAGGATACAGTACAATCTCGAGGGCGAGGACATTCAACAGTTTCTAAACGGGCTTATCAAGAGGGTTCAAGAGCATCCCAAAATTAAGGTGTATACCGGCACCTGGATTGTGGATGTCCACGGATACGTCGGCAACTTCACCACTGAGATAATGAGATATCGTGGTAGGGTCATAGAAAAGATAGACCATGGTGTGGCCATAATCGCTGTCGGAGCTCAGGAATACAAGCCGGATGAGTACCTTTATGGCAAAGACCCGAGGGTACTTACTCAGCTCGAGCTTGAAGAAGAAATAGTCAAAAGGAACCCGGATGTTGTTAATTGCGACAACCTGGTCATGATTCAGTGTGTGGGCTGTCGGAACGAAGAGCGACCCTATTGTTCGAGGGTGTGCTGCGGTGAGGCAATCAAGAATGCCTTGAAGCTCAAAGAGCTGAAGCCAGACATGAATGTTTACATCCTGTACCGAGATATAAGGACATACGGGTTCTATGAAGAATACTACGAGAAAGCCAGGCGAAACGGGATAATCTTTCTGCGCTATGATTTGGAAGACAAACCTCGGGTGAAGCCGATCAGAAAAGATAGTCGGCTTTTGCTCAGAGTTGAGCTTAAGGACCAGGTCCTTGGTGAAGAAGTAGCCATTGATGCCGACATTCTGGCTCTCAGTGTAGCCACGGTGACTTCGCCGGAGGTAAGGGAGCTTGCCATGCTGTACAAGGTTCCTGTGAATCAGGATGGCTTCTTCCTGGAAGCTCATGTCAAACTGCGCCCGGTGGACTTTGCCACTGATGGAGTATTTATCTGCGGGCTGGCGCATGCCCCGAAAACCCTGGAGGAAAGCATTGTCCAGGCGAAGGCTGCTGCTTCTCGTGCCACGATGATACTGGTCAAGGATGCCATAACCGGTGAGGGCATTGTTGCTTCCGTTGACCCAGACCTGTGCAGTGGTTGTGGCGTCTGCGAAGTTCTTTGCCCTTATGGCGCGATAGCGGTAGACCGCGACAAGGGTGTCAGTGCTGTCAATGAAGCTCTGTGCAAGGGCTGTGGCACCTGTTGTGCCGCTTGTCCTTCTGGCGCCGTCCAGCAAAGAGGATTTACCAGGGCAGAAATTTCAGCCATGATCAAAGCAGCGCTGCTCGGAGAATAGCATGGATAAGTTTGAACCTAAGATAATCGGCTTCTGCTGCAATTGGTGTGCTTATGCCGGGGCAGACCTCGCCGGAATAGGCCGAATGCAGTATCCACCCAACCTCAGGATGATACGGGTGATGTGCTCTGGAGCAATAGCCCCCTTGTATGTCTTGGAAGCCTTCCGCATGGGCGCAGACGGCGTTTTTATAGGGGGATGTCATCCTCGCGACTGCCACTACCTGGAGGGGAACTACAAAACATTGAGAAGGATTTTGCTGTTGAAAAAGCTGTTAGCGCAGCTTGGGATCGAGCCAGAGCGGCTGAGGTTAGAGTGGGTTTCTGCCGCAGAAGGGCAGAGATTTGCACAGGTTGTCACGGATTTCGTCAAAGAACTCAAGAACTTAGGTCCCAGCCCCTTGAAAGAGAAAGCCGGTGAACTAACTGAGGTCACCCATTAGCTTCCCTCGCTACAGCCTAGCCCCATAAAGCTCACTTATTCATTTTGCCTGAAGCCATCCCTTTCGGGCAGCTAGTTGTCTTGCCTTGTCCAAGTCATTCCTGCTGTTTATGTTGAAAAAGCTCACGCGCTCGGGGTCGAATCTGTCTATCTCTCCTTCTTCGATATACTTCACCTTGACCATATTAAAAAGCTTAGTTATTCGCCGTTCATCATGCTCGAGCAGCTCTTGAACGGGAGCCACGCAATTCTTGGAATACACCGCACACAGCGGCTCTACTAGCTGTCCGATTCTGGGTAGAACAATATCGTAATCTCCTAGCACCTGAGCCATATGTAGCAGCAAGTTTGTGTTCAAGAACGGCATATCACAGCCCACCACGATAGCTTGAGAGCTAGATGAGGCTATTAGTCCCGCATGGATTCCTGACAGGGGGCCTTTCTCAGGAAATATGTCGGCGACAATCTTTGTCCTGACGGTGGAGGTGAAGGAGATGGTTTCGCCGTGAGCGGTGGCTATGACAATTTCTGTGCTAATCGTAGACAGGCGGTCAACCACCCATTGGATAAGGCTCTTGTCCCCGATAGTTTCGAGAAACTTGCTGCGACCTAGCCTGACACTCTTTCCGCCAGCGAGAATAATAGCAGTCATACTCAACGCCGCAATATGAAGCTAGGTTAACACACTGAGCAACGTCAGGCAAGCCATTGTTACTCGCCACAAACCCAGGTAACAAAAGGAAACATAGTGCGACCCTTTAGAGTCATGCGGATTTATGTAGTGGCTTGATTCATAAAGCTAAGCCCGATAAATCGAGCTGGTGCGTAGGTTGCCTCTCCGCCCTTTCTCTATTAGAATACCAGTCAAATCCTTTTTCCAAGGACTTGTCGTGACCAAAGTTGAAGGACAACAGCGAGAACTTGCCCTGGACTTCTCTTAAGGTAAGAAAGGGTGGTGCCAACTGTGTTGAGGTTGCATGATAAAAATCGGCAAAAGTTATGGAAGTTATGAATGTCGTGCAAGGTTAACAAGCTATGAAGGTTCTGGGTATCGAAACATCCTGTGACGAAACTGCTGCTGCGGTGGTGGAGGACGGCGGCAGGATTATCTCTAACGTTGTTGCTTCCCAGATAGGCATCCATGCTCGCTATGGTGGCATAGTTCCCGAGGTCGCCTCGCGACAACATATCCTCACTATTATTCCGGTGATTGAACAAGCTATGAATAATATCGCCTGGCAAGATATTGATGCCGTTGGTGTAACTTATGGTCCCGGGCTAGTCGGCTCTTTGTTGGTGGGTGTTAACGTAGCTAAAGCACTTGCTCTCGCCAAGAACATACCTCTGACCGGGGTTAATCATCTGGAGGCACATATATACGCCAATTGGTTAGTCTCTTCCAGACCTGGTGAAAGAACTGAGGTGAAATTCCCCTGCCTTTGCCTCATTGTTTCAGGTGGACACAGCGATTTGGTCTTGATGAGGGGACATGGGCAATTTGAGAAGATAGGTCGGACACGGGATGATGCCGCCGGCGAAGCCTTCGACAAAGCCGCTAGGATCTTGGGCTTGGGTTTTCCTGGCGGTCCAGCTATTCAGGAAGCGAGCGAGTCGGGAACTCCTTACTTGGCTCTGCCGCGAGCCTGGCTCAAAGATAGTCACGATTTCAGCTTCAGTGGCTTGAAAACTGCTTTATGGCATCTTGTTCACGATGGAAATGTCTCGGTGGCTGATGCCGCTGCTAGCTTTCAACTGGCGGTAGTCGATGTCCTGGTAACCAAGACGATCGAAGCAGCCCAGCAATTAAAGGTTGAGCAAATTCTGTTGAGCGGCGGCGTAGCCGCCAATAAGCTGTTAGGTGAGCAGTTCCTGGCTAAGTCGCCTATCCCGGTTATCATTCCGCCTCCTCATTTATGCACTGACAATGCCGCCATGGTCGCTGCCTGTGGCTATTACCACTTGCAGACTGGCCAAGTAAGCGGTTATGACCTGGATGTCGTACCCAGCCTCAGCCTCGGCTAGCTACTGGGATCGAGAGACTGCAGATACTAATTTGTAGGTTCCGAACAAATCCCGATACAGAATATTCAAACTCGAGGTTTTCTAGTACTTTTGTCCTGCAAAACAACAGCCGTGGTAGGACTTCTGGGTGATAGACATGACGAATGAGGCTTACGTAAGATTTTAACAGGATCTTAATATCAGGGGTGTTTAATGCATCTAGAGGAGAGAAAAGTGGACAAACAGAGCAAGCATTTACAGGATGATTTGGCGCTTCTCAAACAGGCAATTGAAGAGGCGATAGTGAAGGGGCAGAAATCGTTGAGGGAACTCAACGATACTTGTGTCTCCGGCACGGTTTCTGACAAAGACGTTGCTCTTCCCCGGACGCGAGCGGGTTTGGGGGTGGGTGGCTGGGTCGAAGATTTTTAGCGTATTTTCTCTCCAGTCTTGCACTAGTTAACAAGCTTCGTCTTTATCTTCCCGTTTCGGCATACAGTTTTGTAACGATGCTGGCGGTTTGTTCTTCTTAATGTAGAGATTTCGATGAATTGTTGGGTAGCGAGCGCCATGGGCATACTCGCGTGTACCCTCAATTGGCTCAAGTATCTTGACTGGTCTATAATCTGCATGACGGGAAAATCTTGTCCGAATCGCACATCAAGATGCCAAAAGTTAAACGCTGGCAATCTTCAATAGAACTGAACGAGCAGTTCAAGCACGCCCTAGACATGATGGAGCATACGAGCAAGAACGTTTTTGTCACAGGCCGGGCAGGCACGGGTAAGTCCACCTTACTGGACTATTTCCGAAATACCACTCAGAAGAAGGTGGCGATCCTGGCGCCGACAGGTGTCGCTGCGCTTAATGTTAAGGGCCAAACTATCCATTCCTTCTTCGGATTCAAACCGAGCATTACTCCCGAGAGGGTCAGGAAACTTCGCTTCACAGCGAAAGAGCAGAACATTTACAGAAGCCTGGACGCTATCGTTATTGACGAAATCTCAATGGTGAGAGCGGATCTGCTCGACTGTGTAGACAAGTTTCTCCGCCTAAATGGTCCGAGTGCCTCCAAACCATTTGGGGGCATCCAGCTGATATTCATCGGTGATTTGTACCAATTGCCACCAGTTGTGACAGGTGAAGAGAAAGCTGCCTTTAATTCTCTGTATGAAACCCCCTACTTTTATAGCGCCAAAGTGTTCGAGTCTCTAGATATGGAATTTGTCGAGCTCGAGAAAATCTATCGCCAGCATGACGAAGAGTTTATCGCCATTCTTAATGCTATCCGAAACAACACGGTTACCGAAGAACAATTGGAGCTTCTTAATCAGCGATGTGTACCGGACTTTGAGCCGCCACTAGATAGTTTCTATGTTCACCTCACTACTACCAACAAGCTCGCCGATGAGATCAATTACAGGCAACTGGCGAAGCTGAGAAGCCAGCCTTATCTCTTCAGCGCAAGTATCAAAGGAGAGTTCCGTGAAGAGTATATTCCCACAGCAGTTGAGCTCAGGGTCAAAATCGGAGCGCAGATAATGATGGTCAATAATGACCCTGATGGTCGGTGGGTTAATGGCAGCATCGGGAAGATCATTGACGTTGTCGAGGACGAGAAGAACGGTCACATCATCGTAGTGGAGCTAAGCGATGGTGCCATAGTAGAAGTAACGCCCTATACCTGGGAGATCTTCAGGCTCTTTGTGGAGGATGAACAATTGAAGTCAGAGGTTATTGGGCGCTTCACTCAATATCCGCTAATGCTTGCCTGGGCGGTAACCATCCACAAGAGCCAGGGAAAGACATTTGATATGGTAATCATTGATATTGGCAGAGGGGCGTTTGCTCATGGGCAAACGTATGTGGCATTAAGCAGATGTACGACACTGGATGGCATTGTCCTCAAGAAACCGATTCTGAAGAAGCATATCTGGACGGATTACAAGGTGGTCAAGTTCCTGACGAAATATCAATACGAATTGGCGTCACAGGCCATGCCTCTTGGTGATAAGGTGGAAATGATCAAGCGAGCGATTGAAAGCGGGGCACTGCTCCAAATAAGGTACCTGAAACCCAATGATGAGAAGAGCGTAAGAATCGTCAAACCTGAAATGGTCGGCGAGATGGATTATAATGGCAAGACATTCATCGGTATGCGGGCCTTCTGTACAAAACGGGGTGAGGAAAGGGTGTTCCGGGTTGATAGAATACTAGAGATAGAGCCGCTATGAGAAAAGTGCACCTCGGTGCCGCGCAGGTGTGCCGGAGGATCGGCTCACGAGCGAGTGGATTCCAGTACTTAGACGATTCTCCAATCTTCGCTGCACTTCTTGCCGAAAGGTGAACCAATAATACTGACTAGCGTGTAACCGGGCGGGCTCGCGGTAGCAAAAAGCTTCCAGAGCTCTAGTCAGCCGGAATCCCAGTGTCTGCTCCTGGTATCGTCAGAAGATTGCTTGCGCGTCCATGAACACAACTGTGATCAAGAATACTATAAGCATGTAGATGATCCAGCCCACGACGCAGGTAGCGATGGCGCGACCAGTGGTGAAATCCAACGCTTGCCTAACAGCGATCACGCCAGCAATCAGAGACCATATAGACGCGGCAACGGCAATAATGCCTCCCAGAAAAGGTACAAACGAAAAAAACCGGAGAGCCCCAGGGGAATTAGAGAAGCCTAGAGTACGCAGCAGCTCCCCCCATGTAGCCGAAGTTTGTGGACCCTTGAATAACTTGGTTCCAATAAGATAGGTCACGAACGACCATACGAGCCATCCAACTATTGAGCTGGCGACACCTATGAACAAGCCCCAAATGAACCACAAGCCACCCTTTGTCGCCAACCCTCCTATGCCACTACCGATGCCGCTCAACACACTGACCAGCACCACGGCAAGCAGAGCTTGTTTGTTAGCTGTGGTATCAGCCTCCACCTCTTCATAAAGCTGGACCTCCAGCTTCGCGGCGCGTATCATTCTATCCACGAGAGAACCTGTTGTTGCCACTTTTTTCCTCCTTTGTTTGTGCTGTACTTGCACCGATTGTACACAACTTATTCTTCATTGTAAATACTCTGTGGTGGCTGAACAAACGCCTCCAAAGGTCTGCAACATTTCTCAGCTGTTTCGTGATACAGGCGAATACAGCATCATGAAAAGATAGCGGTCTATCTGGCTCAGCGTGTCTCTTCTGCGTAGAGAACGCCTGACAAGATTATGGAGCTACACGACGCCTGCTTGGTGAACCAGAAGGCAGTCAGAGCATTTGCCTTCCCGGCAGTAGTTTCTGAAAATGTGAATGAGCCCTTGCTGATGGCAGGCGGTGAAACCTGCGAACTGGTCCAGGCAAAGCTGGTTCGCCATGTGAAGCGTTATTTCATTCTGAGCGAGCTTGGGATAGCTATGGTAAAGCTTCCTGGCTTTCGTGGCTAACTGAGTGTCCCGGGCTATCTTTGCCCAAGCGAAGGCAAACGGCAGTATCACATTTACCACAATTTCGCCGGCTTTGTTCCGACCCAGAAGAGCTCCTCCTTTTATTCTACTTTCCTCATCAAAATCGAAATGGTCTCGCCAGTAGCCATCGCCAGCTACTGCTAACCCTTTCTCCAGCACACGGTGTCCATCGGAGAAACACGTGTCTCTTACTAGCTGGAGCACGCTGTCCAGCAATTTTGGCTGGTAACGCTCGAGAAGGTAACTCAAGGCGATGATGCGGCGCACCGGAGAATTGTTGGCATAGATATGCGAGAGGTTCCAATCGCTTTCCTTCATTGTTTCAGTGCTTTTACCTGCCTGTTGCCAGATTGCTTCTAATTCTCGAGTTTCTTTTTCTGTTGAAGATTGTCCTTGTCGCCTTTGGGACGGCAATAGCCCGGCTGTGCCCAGCAGCAGCGCTTGCTTCACAGCCAGGCTATTGTGGGCTTCCAGATAGTTGAGGGGCAGCCTGTGAGCCAGTGCTTCGAAGGGCTGTGTGTTCCTGGCATAACCCAATGCTCTCATGATGCCTCGGAAAAGTACCTGCGCTGCCTCGCTCTCTGCCATCTCATATTGAAAGCGCGTTGCCTTCTGGGTAAATCTTGTTTCGCCGGCGCTGTTCAGCAGCTTGCCCAGGGTTTGAATATTCATACTATCCAGTATCTGATAGCAAGGAAGCCGATAAGGTAGGAGGTAGGCTTGGTGTCGCAATGCCTGCGCCAGGCACAGCACGGGAATGGTTTTGCCATTCTGTAACATCACGGCTGACTCGTCATCCTGCCACAGCACAACATGCAGGATGACACTGTTGTATCGAGCATCGGCGTGGTGTTGATGACCATACCAATCGCTGGATTTGATGTGAACCTCGACATCTCCCTTGAGCAAGCTGTTATAGACAATAACCGCATCCCGAAAATCAGGTCCATAGTCACCATTGCACCTTCCGGGGTAGATTACGGTGACTGACCCATCCTTTGAGGACACGAGCTCCCTTCCCGCCAATTGCTGCCATATCAGAGCTGCTTGCTTTTCCACAGCGTTTATCCGATTACGTGTAGACATAGCCAAAAAATTACCTGCCAGCCTGCATCAACTGCTTGAACCTGAGAGCGTCTTGATACATAGTCATGTTGTTGAATAGAACATAGGCTGGACCTGTGCTCAACTCCCGAAGGCGTATCAGTTCTCTATCACTATACTGGTGGTGATAGCCTGGTCCTCCGTGGAGGCGAAAATACTTCAGCTTTCCATATGCTGGCATGTTCTCTAGGGGATCAACGCAATGAACAAGCTCAAGTTTTTTACATAATGCTATAATTGTATCGTTGTTCCACTGACCTCGTGGCTCCCAGGCAAAGATGAAATCGTCCCTGTCTATGGTTGTAAAGAAGTCTGTCATATTCTGGATATTCTCTGCGCTGGGATGGAATGTCGCCGGACATTGAAAAACGATGACTTTAGCTTTCAGGATCTTGGCGATATCTCGGGTTGTCTGCCATGCCTGAAAGACCTCCGTGCTAGGCTTGAAGAAGCCGTAGCAGTCCACCTCGTCAGGGGGAATTTCTAAACCAGCCTTGTGGTATGTGGGACTGGAAGGCAAGTGTGTTATCTCCTGCCAGGCTTTTAGGCTGAATTCGAAATCTTCAGGAGCTTCCTGGCGCCATTTCCGGGCGGTTGCCAGGTCCGGAGGTTTGTAGAAAGTTTGCTGTATTTCTACCAGCTGGAATTGCTGAAAGTACAGCTTCCTGGCTTTGGCAAAACCACAACAACCGACCTTGATTTCAGTCATCCTGCTTTTTCTGCGCCACGTACACAAAGCCACTGCGCTCGGCAATTATAGTGAGTAACGTCGCCGATGCCCCGCGTGGCTGATACATTCCCGTTTCCCATTCGCTGATGGTTTGCTGCCTCGTACCCAGTTGCTCAGCTAGCTGAGCCTGTGTTAGTTTCAGATGCTGCCTGAGCGCCTTGATCTCCTCTTTGCTCCATTGTTTTCGTTGCCTTCTTGGGTTCATAGCTTCATTATACACGGTTCAGTGTAAAAATTCAAGGAATTGGTGGTTCGATATCTTAGGATGCTTTCGCGGCTTTAACGGAGTTCTGCTTTATCAGGCAATGAAGTAATTGTGGATGGCCGTATCCCTTATGTAGTTGCTCAATTTATTAAGCTTAGCTTGATAAGTCAAGCAACTACAGAAGACTTTCTGGATTTGATATTTGACCTCTTGCATTTTCGCTTTTTCTTGGTATAATTACAGGTTAGCAATCTCAGCGACAGAGTGCTAAAACAAATCTCAGAAAGGAGGGAATATGGCTAAGATCGAACCTTTGGGAGACAGGGTAGTGATAAGACCCATACCCAAGGAGGAAGTCAGCAAAGGAGGGATAGTTTTGCCGGATACAGCCAAAGAGAAGCCTCAGGAAGGGGAAATCATAGCTGTTGGTCCCGGCAAGCTGACTGAGGATGGCAAGCGTATTGCTATGGATGTGAAGGTTGGGGACATGGTCATTTATTCTAAGTATGCCGGCACCGAGTTCAAACTGGATGATGAGGAACTGGTCATCGTGCGAGAGAGCGATATTCTAGCTAAGAAAACCAAACAAAAAGGAGGTAAGTGAATGGCAAAGCAGATCATATTCGGCGAAGAAGCAAGAAAAGCATTAAAGAATGGCGTAAATACTCTAGCTGACACCATCAAGGTAACTTTGGGACCGCGTGGGCGGCCCGTGGCGCTGGACAAGAAATGGGGTGCGCCCTCCGTTCTTAACGATGGCGTTTCCATAGCCAAGGAAATAGAGTTACCCAACCCATTTGAGAACATGGGGGTTCAGTTAGTAAAGCAGGCTGCCGCCAAGACCAATGACCAATGCGGAGATGGCACCAGCACCTCTACTATCTTGGCTCAGGCTATTATCAACGAGGGTTTCAAGAATATCGCCGCGGGTGCAGATGCTATGGCTCTGAAGCGTGGTATCGAGAAAGGGGTGGAAGCTGTGGTTGAGGAACTGAAGAAAATGGCTATACCCGTGTCGGGCAAGGAGCAGGTTGCTCAAGTTGCTGCTATCTCAGCCATTGACCAGGAAATTGGCAATCTCATTGCCGACGTGATGGAGAAGGTGGGCAAGGATGGTGTCATCACTGTTGAGGAAGGCAAGGGGTTGAAATTTGAGACTGAGTATGTTGAAGGTATGAAATTCGACCGCGGCTACATCAGCCCTTATTTCATCACCAACCCGGAACAAATGAAGGCAGAGGTCGAAGACCCTTACATCCTTATCACCGACAAGAAAATCTCGGCTATCAATGAGATTTTGCCCGCCCTGGAGAAGATCGTTCAGGTATCCAAGAATCTGGTGATCATCGCTGAGGATGTGGAAGGCGAGTCTCTAGCCACGCTGGTGGTCAACAAGTTGAGAGGCACTTTGAATTGTCTGGCAGTGAAAGCTCCTGGCTTCGGCGACAGAAAGAAGGCGATGCTTCAGGACATCGCTGTTCTGACTGGGGGCAAGATCATATCGGAGGAAGTGGGCAGAAAGCTGGACTCGGTGACGGTGGAGGATCTTGGGCGAGCCAGAAAAGTGATTGCTGACAAGGATAACACTACGATTGTGGAAGGCAAAGGCGACCCCAAGGCGATCGAAGGTCGCATCAAGCAGATCCGCTCAGAGATTGAGTTGAGCACTTCCGATTATGACAAGGAAAAACTACAGGAAAGATTGGCTAAGCTGGCGGGCGGCGTGGCGGTGATCAAGGTCGGTGGAGCTACTGAGACAGACCTGAAGGAGAAGAAGCACCGCGTCGAGGATGCTTTGTCGGCTACCCGAGCCGCGGTGGAAGAGGGTATTCTGCCCGGCGGGGGAGTTGCTCTCATCAATGCCTTAAAAGCTTTGAAGAAACTCAAGCTCAGTGGGGATGAAGCCACAGCCATTGGCATACTGTCGCGAGCTTTGGAAGAGCCTCTGAGATGCATTGCTGCTAACAGCGGCAGGGAAGCGTCGGTGGTGGTGAACCATGTGAAAGAAGCCAAGCCTGGCATTGGCTACGATGCTCTCAAGGACGAGTTAGGAGTAAATATGATGGAACGGGGCATTGTTGACCCTCTCAAGGTAACCAGGAGTGCTCTGCAGAATGGTGCCAGTATTGCCTGCATGATTCTGACCACGGAGTCTCTGGTCACTGACATTCCTGAAAAAGAAAAGGCAGCGCCTGGTTATCCGCCGCCTGAGTATTAAGCTAACGGGGCGCCTTCAAAAACTGTATCTCTTTGAGAAGGCGCCCCTTTCGTTTACACTTGTAGCAACGTAACTAGCTTCTGCTCTGATTGCACCGGTCCAACGACCGCTAGATTTAACTTGCTGTCCTTTAAAAGCCCCTGGGCTACTTCTTTTAGCTCGTCTATGGTAATCGCGTCCACAATGGAAATCACGTCGTCTATATCCAGGATTTGCCTCATTAGTAATTCTTGAGTGCCATACCAGAATGCCACATTCTGGCTATCCTCGAACCGCAAATATAGTCTGCCCTTGCCCAGTTCTTTAGCCCTGGTGGTTTCATCCGGGGTGATCTCCTGTTTGAGTTTCGATAGCTCTTCAAGTATGGCGCTGACACCAATTTCTAATTTCTTAGAGTCAACACCAGCGTAAATGGCAAATGACCCGGAGTTGAGGAAGTGCTCGGTGTAGCTGTGAATATCATAGGCTAGCCCTTTGCGCTCTCGTATTTCCATAAACAGGCGACTGCTCATGCCGCCACCGAGAATGGTATTAAGCAAGTCAATGGTGAAGCGTTGGGGGTGTGAGCGAGAAAAGCCATGAACCGCCAGACACAGGTGAGCCTGTTCAATATCTCTGGGCTCGATACGCAGTCTCGCTTCTGCTTGCTGGGTGTGGGTCGGGTAATCCTTCGTGAGTTCGCCGGGACTCCAGTTGTCAAACAGTGGTTTTATCTGGTTCAGGGCGTCCTCATGCTGGATGTTGCCAGCGACGCTGAGCACGGTATTATTGGGCATATATCTGCGGCGGAGGTAATCCAGGAACCGCTCCCTTGTTATTCCTGATACAGTTTCCTTGTATCCCGTGACCTCGCGTCCCAGCGGCTGTTCTGGCCATAACAGCTCGTCTATGAGCATGTTTACCCTGTGTTGAGGAATATCTAGGTTCATATTGATTTCCTCTATGATGACCGGGCGCTCCTGTTCAATATCCCTGCTGTCAAAGCGAGAATTGAGCAGGATGTCGGATAGCACGTCTAGGGCGACAGGGAAATGGGAGCTAGCAACCTTGCACCAGAAGGCAGTTACTTCCTTGTCGGTGCTGCCGTTGATTATCCCACCGATGCCTTCGATATCTTGGGTTATCTCCTTAGCCGTTGGTCGTCGCTGCGTGCCCTTAAAGAATAGATGCTCGGCAAAGTGCGAGATACCAGCTTCTTCTCTATCTTCGTAACAGGAGCCAGCCCCGACCAAGATAGCCAGGCACACTGAGCGGCTATGGGGCATCGTACTGGTGATAACCGTCAAGCCGTTGTCGAGCGTTGTCTTGTTGTACATTCCCGGAGATGAAGTCGAGGCTACTCTTTCTTTACAAACTGCTGAGCGGCTTCGCCCATTGTCACTCCGCTGCCGGAGCTAAGGCATATGTCGGTTTCCATCCGAAGACCGACGTCGAGCGGGGTCGAGAGAGCCAGGGTAGTTGCTCGTTTGGCGCCATGGATGAGGGACGGGTTGATCCGCGCTATTTCATCCGCCAGCTTTCTGGCTTCAGCCAAAAGTTGGTCTTTGGGGTAAACGTGGTCCACTAGCCTGACCCGCAGAGCCTCCTGGGCGTCAATTCTCCTGCCGGTAAAGATGAGCTCCTTAGCAATGCCCGGTCCCACCACGCGGGGCAGCCTTTGTGTGCTGCCCAAGTCAGGGATAACTCCCAGTTGGATCTCGGGAAGCCCGAACACAGCCGTGTCCGAAGCCAGGCGTATATCGCAGCACAGTATGAGTTCAAAAGCTGCACCCAGACAGTAGCCGTTTATGGCAGCGATAACCGGTGTCGCCAGCTCTTCGTACATGGTAAATATCATCTTCAAGCTGTACAGAGAATCGTACCCCTGGCGATACCGAGAGAAAACTTCGGTAGGACCTTTCCCTGAAGCTACCATCTTCAGGTCGAGTCCAGCGCTGAACGCTTTATCACCAGCGCCAGTCAGGATAACCACTCTGATGGCAGGGTTTTCCTTGATAGCCTGAGCTATATGTTGCAAGCCTGATATTACATCGAGATTGAAAGCGTTCAGCGCTTCGGGGCGATTCAGTACCACTGTGGCAATGTTATCTTTGATGTCCAGTAGAACGGCATCCTTGTTTGGCATCTGGTCCCCTTTCCTGGTTTACTTTCGCCTGATTTTACATCTCGCCCCTGGCGAGGTCAATTACGCTTTGCCATCGCCGGCATAGGACAGCTTGATCAGCCAGTGTGATTCCGACCAGCTACTGGTGCTATAATCAGCATGCGACAGGAGTCCAGACAGCAGTTCAGGAAGCATGGCAGTTTTGCAAATTCGCACTTTACCTGACCCCGTGTTGCGACAGAGAGCCAAACGAGTAACCAGAATTGATGGCTCTGTCCAGAAGTTGATTGATGACATGATTGATACCATGAGGGCTGCTACTGGTGTTGGTCTGGCTGCGCCCCAGATAGGTGTGTCGCTGCGCATAGCGGTCATCGAGCTACCCGGGGAAGAGGTCATCACTCTGATCAATCCTGAAATAATAAAGAGGATTGGTGAACGCGTGGTGGAAGAAGGTTGCCTATCTGTGCCCGGCTACCGTGGCGAGATTAAGAGGTCGGCGGTGGTCAAGGTCAAAGCCCAGGACAGGGAGGGCAAGGAATTTCGCCTCAAAGGAGAAGAACTCCTCGCTCAGGCTCTGGAACATGAGCTTGACCACCTCAACGGCGTTGTATACATTGACCATCTCGACAGCCCGGACAAGCTATTCAAGATCGAGGCTGCCCGAGAGGTGTAGCTTCCCGATTTATCGGGCTCAGCTTAATCACTCAAGCAACGAATAAACCTATCCACGATCCTGAAAGATTCTACAGCAGTTTGCTATCTGGAATCTGGCACTTGGAACTCACCAAGCAGAACCCTAGACCATGCTCTCCCCCTTAGAATAAGGGGGATTTAAGGGGGTTACTCGCATGTTCTGTTAAGTGTGGCAGATTTTATGAGGCTGCTCGACAGAGGCTGACGGTGAGGGAGTCCAGAACATAAGTTACCGGAATCGTTCGGAAGCCAGAGCGAGATTTTAGGAGGAGATGGCCGAGCTCTTTAAGCTCGGTCATCTCCACTTTTCCTTCTTATGCTTCCTGAGGAGCCTTTCGGCGCCTTCTGGACCGGATGATTCCCCAGATGATCAGGCTCAGCACGACTATAATGACGGCAATAAGCCACCAGGTGATAGTTCGTGATACAGTGAATGTGCCGCTCAATCCAGCAATCTCTACCGTATATTCGCCGTATTCCAATCCTGACCGGGTGAAGCTCACCTGTTGACTCTGTCCGGCACCTAGCGTCACGCTTCTGCTATCCACCGTTTGTCCATTCAGCTTCAATACGGCGGGGTAAGTGCCTTCCTGTCCGCCGCTATTGGTGATGGTGGTGGTGATGGTCACGCTTTCTCCGGTCACTGTAACAAAGGTGATAGGCTCCCAGATCTTTCTCACGCTGGCTTGGATGTTCAGCCCACTGCCTACGAAGTTAGCCGGCGGTGTGGGCGTCTCAGGGACCGTAGCCAGCACGCCGAAGATACTGAAGTGGTTTATCGGTGCTGATAGAGTTATCTCTGCCACGCCGCTTGGTCCGCCAGCTTCATACTCCAGTTCTACCCAGCTTCCAGCGACATCATCATAGTAAGCTACAGTTATATTCAGTGCGTTGGCTGGCAGTTGCGCTTCGTCCAAACCAAGCGTCAAGAAGATATCTCTGTCAAAGGCAGCGCCGTGAGGTGTTATGTTGAAAGCCACCAGCGCCACAGTGTTCTCCGGCACAGGCGGTATATTCTGGATTTCCCTGACGGTTATCAGGTAATAAGGCTGTCTGCCCACCATGGGCACACGCGTGCCACGGGCCAGGAACAGGTTGTGGGTGTCATCGGGGCTCGGTCCCAGCAAATCCACCGCCAGCCGGTTATTGCTGTACAGCGGCTTGCTGGTGATACAGCCTTCCCAGTCCACCGTCAGGTATTTGGTAGTGGGACAAGCGGCACCACCACCGGCGGGACCGGCGGGGGGTGTTACAGTTCGAACTGTTACCACCACATCATCGCTGGCAGTGCAGTTTGGCAATGCGGAGCAGCGTACTTCCAGGGTATAGGTGGTGGTTGCCGTTGGAGAGACTGTTACTGTGGCATCAGTTGACCAAGCTTGAATAACTGCTCCGCCCGCTCCTCTCCATTGGTACTCTATTTTGCCGCCAATATCCTCACAGCCCTCTACAGAGGATCCTGACCCGTCTAGCTCAGCAGAGTCGCC
>DAITOK010000017.1:0-27807 GCA_036834125.1 Chloroflexota bacterium
TACTTAATATTCTACAATACGCAGAGACCACATAAGTCTCTTGAGCTAAAGAGCCTCTTGGTTATCTGATTGAGAAAGGAGGAATGTCGCAAAAGCCTTTAACTTATACACAAGCTTGACAATATTGAGTCAACAATATACAATCACGCTCCCGAGTACAGCGCTTGGAAAAACTAAGCTTACGCAAGGTAGCTAAATCCAGACAAACATTGTCTCACCAGCAAAGCTGTTTGTGCGGTAAAGTATGAAGTTTCTCGTCACAACGGTAGTCGCTTATCTAGCTTATCTTCTTCTCACTACTGGTAGCGGCACTATTCTTTTATGGAGTAAGGCTGAGCTTATCGTCGGAGCAATATTCGGTGTCATAATCGGTGCTCTGCTCAGTAAGCGGTTTATCGGCAAAGATCTGCGCATGCTAAACCCAAAACGGTGGTTGACCTTTTTAGTTTATCTGGTTCCCTTTTTCCTAGCCATGGCTAAAGCTAATATTGATGTTGCCTACCGTGTCATCACCGGACGGATCAATCCTGCTATCGTGAAGATAAACCCCGACTTGAAAAATGACATGTCGCTCACTCTGCTAGCTACTTCTATTACCTTAACGCCGGGAACGTTGAGCGTGGATGTTGATGAGAAAACCAATGAGCTTTACATTCATTGGATAAACGTTGACCCCGAGGTGCTCAAACAGATGCCCCGAGATTACCACCCGATATGTAATAATTTTCCTGACTGGGCAAGGAGGATCGCAGGATGAACTGGCTGCCAACGCTCATAGCTATGGCGGCGTGTCTCATCATTGTCATGGTACGTGTGTTCATGGGACCAAGAGCCCCGACCAGACTCGTGGCCTTTGATACTGCCAACACTCTTGTGGTGGCTAGTTTGGTGGTTGCGGCAATGATGTTCAACCACGTCATTTTTGTGGATGTAGCTATTGTATATGCCTTGCTCTCGTTTGCTATGACGCTGTACGTGGCTAAATACATTCAGGGGGACAAGTTTTAGTGGAGACACTGAACACAGTCAGTTATGTCTTTATAGGAATTGGCCTGTTCTTTAATTTCGTCGGGGCGATTGGTCTACATCGCTTTCCTGATGTGTATACCAGACTGCATGCTGCCACCAAATGTACCACCTTTGGCTCCATATTCCTTATCTTGGCGGTAATTGTGCAGTCCGCCGCAATTTGGGCGATGAAAGACGATATCTCTCAGTCGGTAATGTGTATACATTCGGTGATAGCTCTGATAGCCTTGTTGGTCACCAATGCCACGGGTGCTCATGCTATGGCACGAGCTGCGCATCGGAGTGGAGAAAAGCCTGCCAGAGCAGTAGTAGATGACTTAGAGGGTAAGAAAGGTGATTGAAGCTGGGGTTCTGCATGTCATCATACCATTGGCGTTGGTTATCTGTGCCATATTTGTGGCAGTATTTCGAGACCTTTTGTATTCGGTCGTGGCATTGGCTGTGCTGAGCCTGTTGTTAGCCTTTGAATTTTATCTTCTAAAGGCTCCAGATGTAGCTATCGCTGAAGCAGGGATCGGGGCAGCTGTGACTACCGCTATTCTCATCATCACCCTGAGAGCGACTAAGCGTATGGAGTGAATATGAGAAAGGTTGCTGGTTTGGTTTCATTGCTTGTGTTGGTAGCCTTTCTTGTGGCTGGGGCATTGCTTCTGCGTCCTTTCGGCTATCCGGTTCCTTCTGATATGGATGATTACATAATTGAGAATGCTCAGGAACAAACTGGCAACAACAACGTAGTAGCGTCGGTAGTATTTGATTACCGTGGTTATGACACTTTGGGGGAGGCCACAATATTGTTCACAGCAGTAACCGGGGTGTTACTTCTGTTACGAACAGAAAAACGCAAGGAGAAAAGTTCCTGATGCTGTCAAAGATTGTACGCACTGTGGCTAACCAGTTGATTCTCTTTGTGCTCGTTTTCGGACTGTATGTGATTGCCCATGGACATCTTACTCCTGGTGGAGGGTTTCAGGGTGGTGCTGTCATCGTTTCTGGCATAGTCATGTTGCTGGTAGCCTTCAGCTCTCATGAGCTTAGTAAATCCGTACGTGAGCGTATTTTGTCGGTAATGGAGAGCATCGGGGCTGTAATTTTTGTCCTCCTAGGTTTTGCCGGTCTGGGCGCTACCTTTTTCTATAATTTTCTAGCGGGCTCACCTATCTTTGGCAACATTCCTCCTACTGGTCCTAATCCGGGAGACTTTTGGACGGGAGGGACCATTCCTCCGATGAACTTCGCCGTTGGGCTCAAGGTAGTAGCCGGGCTTTGCGCAGTGGTGCTGGCGTTGGCATTATTCACTGGTGGCGAAGAGGTGGAAGAATGATGGAGTATGTTCCTGTCAACTTTCCCTTCCTAGCGGCAGCGCTATTAGTGGGAATATCATTCTACATAATCATATTCAAAAGGAACCTGATTAAGCTCGTTATGGGCATTGGTATGATGGCATCAGGGGTCAACCTGTTTCTGGTGGCGCTGGGCTACCGCGCTGGAGGAAATGCTCCTATCTATACAGAGGTGCCCGAAGGACCGATGGTCTTGTCTGTACCTCAGGCACTGACTCTGACCAGTATTGTCATCAACGTGGCGGTATTGGCTCTGATGTTAGCTCTTGTTATACAAATTTACCGCCACACTGGAAGCTTGGATTCCGAAAAATCGCGGACGATGAAAGGATAATGATTTGGCTGCTCTAGTAACTCATTCTCCTATTTTAATTATAGCCATACCTCTGCTGGCAGCTTTTTTGACACCTTTAATAGGCAGGCTAAGTGGCAAAGCCAGAAATGTACTTGTTCTAGGTAATCTGGCATTTGTAGCATTTCTGGTTTTTGCTCTGACAAGAGACATTTCTGTTAACGGAATTCGTGTTTATACTCTGGGTGCTACTTCTCCTGACCTCACTATTCCTGAAGGGGTGATGGTGCCGGTGCGGATAATTTTGGAAGTGGATGGTATGTCCATGTTTATGGCTATAATCTGGACAATTGTTTCTTTAGCTGCCACCATCTATTCTCTTGCCCACATAGCAAAAGAAACAGGACAAAATCGGTTCTATACCCTCTTGCTGCTTATGGTGGCGGGTGCTTATGGAATGATGTTTACTGGTGACCTATTTAACCTGTTTGTCTTTCTGGAAATAGCCTCTATTTCCGGGGCAGCCCTGATAGCTTTCCGAACAAGGTTTGCCGATACCCAGGAAGGCGGCTTCAAATACATTGTTATCTCTGCAATTGCATCCCTGATGGTTTTATTCGCCACCGGTCTACTTTATGGACAATATAACTTGCTCAATATTGCTGCGCTTGCCAAGGTAATGGAGTATACGACGTTAGATAAGATAGCTTTAGTTCTGCTGCTCATAGCGTTTACCATGAAGACTGGCATGATACCGTTGCACATGTGGTTCCCTGATTCGTACACTGTGGCTCCCGCCAGTATTACAGGTATGCTGGTAATAACCAGCCATGCCTGCATGTACGCCGCTTTTAGAGTTTGCTTTAGCTTGTATGGCGGTATCTCAGATACATATGTGGTGGGTTGGATAATAACAGTCTTTGGGTTACTGACTGCTTTCATTGGCGTAACTATGGCTGTTTACCAGACAGATGTCATGCGTTTTATGTCCTATCATGCAATTTCTCAGCTAGGCTATATGTGGATGGGGGTGGGTGTGGGGCTTGCTGTCTTAGGTAATCCTGAGCTTTTATACACCTATGGTAGAGATGCCATGGCGGGAGGCATCTTCCACATCTTAAATCATGCCATGTATAAGCCACTCTTATTCTTTACAGGCGGAGCCTTATTCCATGTTACCGGCACTAGAGACCTTACCAAAATGGGTGGCTTAGCCCACAAGATGAAGTGGACTGCCATACTCTATATAATTGGGACTTTATCCATTTCTGGTATTCCTCCTCTCAATGGATTTTCATCAAAAATACTGATTTACGAATCTGTGTATCACTTCCACCCTATCCTAACTATAATGGGCATCATAGTTTCGATTTTAACTCTGGCTTCTTTTATCAAAGCTTTCCACTCGGCGTTCATGGGAGCAGAACTTCCCATGTATAAGCAGATAAGAGAAGTCCCCGTGCCCATGCTTATTGGTATGGGCATCCTGGCATTCGGCATTGTGTTCATAACTCTGTTCCCGGGGCAAGTAAGCAGGTGGATAATTTATCCAGCCGCCGATGCTTTGATAGACCAATTATCGTATATCCACGCAGTTATGGGAGTAGTACCATGACATTTATCCGAGAATCGGGCTATGCTTTCTGGAATCCACTGATTTGGTTTATTGCCTTCATAGGTGTGATGGCGGTAGTCCATTTTATCAGGATGCGAGGACAGGAAAAATATAAGAAAGGCTCAGCTCAAGCACAGATTTTTGTATGTGGGGAAGAGGTCCCCGAGCCGGACAAGCGCCATATAAGAGTAACCAATATATATTGGGGATTTTTTGAAACTCTTAAAGAGTATTACAACAGTATTCTAAGACCCCATACCGGAATAATAAATGACTATATAATTTGGTTCGTAGCTGTCATGGCTCTAACTGCGGTGATACTTTTGATCGTCGGACTGACTAAATAGTTTGAATTAGGAGAGATAGTTGGGCTTAACAGCGTTCAAAAGAGCATTATGGGTGTATCATCTAAATACTGGGTCCTGTAATGGCTGTGATATTGAGATTTTGGCGTTGCTTACCCCGAGGTATGATGTTGAGCGTTTTGGCATCATGCTTGTAGGTACACCTCGCCATGCTGATGTACTACTGATGACAGGTCCAATTGTCAGGCAAATGGTCCCGAGGGTTAAGCGTATCTACGAACAGACACCTGACCCTAAATTGGTTGTAGTAGTCGGTAGTTGTGGCATAGAAGGAGGGGTATTCTATGAATCATACAGTTTGGCGGGACCTATAGACCAGATTATACCGGTGGACGTTTATGTCCCGGGGTGTCCTCCCCGACCTGAGGCCATAATAGAGGCGGTGGTCAAAGCCTGGCTGAAGCTCGAGGAAGCTGAACAGAGAGTAAGATAAATGAAAGTACTGAGTCCTCAAGAGATAGTTGATACCTTCAAAAAAGCCTTAGGAGATGACCTTATTGATGCCAAAATCTATCAGTGTGAGGTTGCTGTCAAGAAGAACAAGTTCTGTAGCCTCTGGATCGAGGTGAAGAAGAGCGCCTTTCGCAATGCTGTGCAGCATATCTGCCGTCTCCAAGAATATCCTCACCTAGCTATTATCTCAGCGAGCGATTTGGGTGATAACGTGGAGCTCATATACCATTTCACCATCTATTATGGGCGTCATTTAGAGGAGTTAAGTGTGGGTTTGCGGGTGAAACTGCCTAAGAGTGACCTGAGAATACCCACGATTACCGACCTCATCCCGGGCGCTTTATTTACTGAGCGTGAAACTCAAGAAATGATGGGGGTAGAAGTGGTTGGTATCCCGGACAAAAGACGGTTATTCCTGCCAGAGGATTTCCCTCAGGGTATTTATCCTTGGCGAACAGACGAAAAAGGACTGCCTGCTGACATGTTCAGGATACTGCCGGGAAGGGAGCCAAAATGACAGTCGGAGAGAAGAAAAGGGCAACCTATACTATTCCTGTTGGTCCAATACATCCTGCGCTAAAGGAACCAGTTTTACTTGAACTTAGTGTTGATGGCGAAGAGATTGTGGATGTAGATGTCCTTTTGGGGCAGGTTCATCGCGGTATTGAATGGCTGGGTATGAATAGAAATAACCCTATCCAGACTATACATCTGGCAGAACGCATATGTGGTATTTGCAACATATGCCATCCGTTCGCGTTTGTTATGGCTGTAGAGCATGCTGCCGGCATTACTCCGCCGGCGCGTGCCGAGTACATCAGGACAATTATCGCCGAAATGGAAAGGATACATTCCCATCTGCTATGGGCGGGGGTAGCTGCTCATGAGATAGGTTTTGACACAATCTTCTATCTAGCTTGGCGAGTCAGGGAAGATATCATGGATTTAATAGAATACGTAACCGGGAATCGGGTTACCAAGGCTATGTTCCAAATCGGAGGGGTGCGCAGAGATATCACTGAACAACAATTTCCTAGGATTAGGCAATCTCTGGATTACTATAAGGGCATATTTGATCACCTTAGAAAGATATTTCTAGAGGACAAGACGATACAGATGCGGACAAAAAACGTTGGCATTTTGAAAAAAGAGGGTGCATTGAAATTGCTCACAGTCGGACCAACAGCCCGTGCCAGCGGCGTCGCCAAAGATGTAAGGCAAGATCAACCCTATGCTGCTTACGCCGATTTGGATATAAAAGCTATGACTCCTGACATACTTACTGGAGCTGTAATTGGGGATACATACGACCGGATTATCGTTCGTTTGCTAGAAATCAAGCAGTCAATTGAAATCATTGAACAATGTTTGGAAAAGATGCCGCCAGGTCCCATACTGGCACAACCCAAGACGGCGGTGCTTATCAAGTCGCTCACCAAAGCCGAAGGTGAGGGTGTCGGGCGAGCTGAAGCCCCCAGGGGTGAGGTCATACATTACGTGCGTCTGGAGTCTGGACGGGAGACTTTAAGTACTTGGAAGGTAAGGGCGCCTACATACGTCAACCTGATGTGCGTTCCCACAATACTGAAGGGCGGGCAGATTGCTGATGTCCCTATAGCTTTTGCCTCTCTTGACCCTTGTCAATCCTGCACCAACAGGCTTGTCATAACGGACAGAGTCACTGGTAAAAAGTCGGTAATGAGCTACGAGGAACTCCGTCGTCTTTCTGTAGAAAAGACAAAAAGGCTACAGCAATGAACCTACTGGGAGAAAATACTTGGCTAAACATCGTCATTCTTATTGTGGGCTCTGCCATATTGACGTTCATCAGCGGTGCCCTTGGTATTCTCTACCGCGGCATTGACCGCAAGCTGGTGGCGCATATGCAGGGCAGAGTGGGGCCACCAATAGTACAGCCTTTCCGAGATGTGCAGAAGCTGCTGATGAAAGAGAATATCGTTCCAGACGGGGCTATATCGTGGCTGTTTAATGCCGCGCCTATTATCTGTTTAGCAACTTCGGTTATGCCATTACTTTACATACCATTCGGGCAAAGGGCGCTCATAAGTGAATTTGGCGATGCCTTGTTGATAGTATATTTGCTGATATTACCACCGTTGGCTTTTGTGCTGGGCGGCTTTGCCTCGAGCTCACCATATGCTACTGTAGGAGCACAGCGTGAGATGGTTGTTATGATGAGCTATGAATTTCCACTAGCAGTAGCTGTAGTCGCTCTAGGCTGGCGCATCAGTTATGCTACCAACGCCAACCCATTTATGTTCTCCACTATTTCTCAATACCCCATATGGGAGCTGGTCGGTCCCCTCGGGATAATTGGTGCACTAATTCTTTTATTCTCTCTTATGGTGGTCACGCCTGGTAAAGCTGCCAAGATACCGTTCGATATGGCTGAGGCTGAAACCGAAATTGCTGGCGGGTTCCTTGTTGAATATTCCGGGCGCAATCTGTGTTTGTTCTACCTCGCTGATATAATAAAGACTTTTGCTATGGTAGCATTGGTGGTGGCTTTATTCTTTCCCTACAATCTCTCCCCTGTGCTGGGAATTGATTCGCTAGCTCTTGCCGGTATCGTGGATGGCTTGTTCTTTTTGGTTAAAGTCTTCGGCATGATGTTTATCAGCATATCGGTGGTTCGTACGGTAATGGCAAGATTTAAGATAAGCCAGGCAAGCTGGGTTTATGTAATAGGCATGACACTTATCAGCCTCGTTGGTTTGATTCTCATAGGGATTGATTTGAGGTTGTGATGTTTGAAGCAGCTAAAACAATATTAAGACAACTCTTCTTAACCCCGGCGACGAACAAATTTCCGGCAAAATATGCCCCAGCCTCTACCACTCAATTCTTGAACAAAGTTACTAAGGGTGAATTGAAGTTAATTCCGCCAGTGCCTGTGCCGCCTCAATTTCGCGGGAAGATTGCGCTCAATAAAGCGGCGTGTACTGGATGCCGCCTGTGTATCAGTGTTTGCCCGACGAGAGCCATAGAATTTATACTTGAAGAAAAGAAGGTTAGGATATTCGTCTCGAGATGCTGTTTCTGCGCCCAATGTGTTGAGGTCTGCCCACCGAAGGCGCTCTCTATGACAGAAGAATTTTTACTCTCCAACTACAATAAGTATGCCGATGAGCTGGTAATCGTAGACAGTGGTGAGGCACCGGGCTCGAAGCAAGAAAAGAAAGCGGACGCGGGTGCTAGAAGGGAATCATCAGAGTAAAGTTAGCTCTTTTACTCGAGCCGCGGAATTTCATCTATTCGTCCTTCCAAGATAACCTCAGCGAGCCTCTTCACACTTTGACGCACTACTTTGGAAATGCCACAGCTTATCTCTGTTCTTTCGGGTTGTATGCCGACAAGCACCACTTTCCTGCAAAATTCTTTTACATAGGATATAAACAGCGAAAGTGGCATGCTATGTGTGGAAAAGGACAAAGCGCTGATTTTTTCAGGCGGAATTATGCGCAAAGTACCTGGTAGCAAACCCATATCAGCAGCATCTATCAATAACAATAAGTCAGGACGGTGCTGGCGGATAACTGAGCTGTAGTTTTCCGGAACAGTACCAGCATCTATAGCTATGATGTTGGCTGGCGAGAGCGTCTTTGTTTTATGTAGTCTCTGGTTGAGGATGTCTACAACATGGGTGCCAGCGGCATCATCGCCGCCTAATCGGTTGCCAATGCCCAAAATTATTGTGACTGCCATCTGGTGTCCGTAGATTGTTTACTTCTGACCAGGTTGATTTATACGACATTCTATTCTCAATTTACGTTTTTTAGCAATGGGACTTTGGCAAAAATAGTTAGCAAATTTGTTCTCAGAAGAGTTTTCAGTTTCAAAAGATGTTCAACGGACGTTGACAGGCTGTCGCTGTAGTGCTAACATCTCACTGTTTTGTGGCACGGTGCCTTACGTGTTGGCTGAAAGAAGGTGGTATAGCGGTATTAAAGAATCTGGCGCCGTTGACAAATCTCAAAATAAGGAGGGTCTCGTGGCTTATGCAAATTTAATCGTAGAGCAAGAAGGCAATGTCGGAATAATCACCCTGAACCGCCCACCAGCAAACCCCATTAATCTAGCTGTACTGAATGAATTGGATGATGTTCTGACAAAGTGGGAGAACGACAAAGCGGTGAGAGCTGTTATCATTACAGGAGCTGGAGAAAAGGGGTTTTCGGCTGGCTTTGACTTGAAGACGGCTGGAACGCCCGACGGAGAAAAAGCTATGTCGCGGGGGCAAGAAGTGTTCAACCATATTGAAAGGTATCCCAAGCCGGTAGTTGCTGCCATAAATGGCTATGCCCTGGGTGGTGGTTGTGAGCTGGCTATGGCTTGTCACTTCAGGGTAATGCTTAACTCTGAGCAGGTAGTGATGGGGCAACCTGAAATTGAACGAGGCATTATACCGGGCTGGGGTGGCACACAGCGGTTGCCGAGGCTGGTGGGTAAGACCAAAGCAATGGAGATGCTGTTGCTGGGCACCACCGTGAGAGCCCAGGAAGCTCTGAGCATTGGGCTGGTAACCAGGATCTCGCAACCAGGGCAATTGATGAAAGATGCGAAGGACTTAGCCAACGCATTGGCGAAAAAAGCTCCGATTGCTGTGCAGGTAATCTTGGACGCTGTGACGAGGGGACTTGAGATGCCTATTGACGAAGGCTTGAAAATAGAGCTAGCAGGTTCTCAAAGAGTAAGCAAGACCAAGGATGCCATTGAAGGTGCGATGGCGTTCATCCAGAAACGGGAACCAGTCTTCAAAGGAGAATAACTTTCTAAGGAAAGGACAAAAAAAGGAGGTTCATAATATGAAAGTTGAAGATATCAAGAAGATTGCGGTTATGGGGGCGGGTGACATGGGGCACGGCATTGCCGAGGTAGCGCTGCTTGCCGGCTACAAGGTGGCAATGCGGGACATCGAGCAAAGATTTGTGGACAAGGGATTGGCTAGAATCAAAGAGAGTCTGGACAAGCTTGTGGAAAAGCAGAAGATCACCGAAGCGAACAAGAATACAATGCTGGCTAATATCAAGACCTATGTTGACTTAAAGGAATCTGTTAAGGACGCCGACTTCGTCATCGAGGCCGTTCCCGAAATCATGGATCTGAAGAAGCAGGTTTTTAAGGCACTGGATGAAGCTGCCCCGAAGCACGCTATACTGGCTTCCAACACCTCCAATATGAGTATCACTGAAATTGCCTCGGTTACGACGAGACCTGCGCAGGTCGTGGGCATGCATTTCTTCAATCCGGCTGTCCTGATGAGGCTGGTTGAAGTTATCAAAGGGGCGAAGACTAGCGAAGAGACGATGAAGGTGACATACGACCTGGCACTGAAGATGAACAAGGTGCCGGTTAGGGTTGAAAAAGATTCTATCGGGTTTATTTACAATCGAGTCAACGCTCCCACCGGGCTGCTGGTTAACCTGATACTTGAGAGAGGCATGGCCACCCCGGTGGAGATTGATGCCAGGATGAGAAAGATTGGCATGCCTATGGGACCGTATGAGCTTATGGACTATGTAGGGCTGGACGTTGCCTACCACAGTGCTCTCTATTTTGCCGAAAGGCTGTCTCCTGACTATGCGCCACCGAAATGGCTCAAGGCTAAGATTGATGCTGGCCAGCTAGGCAAAAAGACAGGAAAAGGCATTTTCGACTGGTCTAAGGGCAGACCTGAGATAGACCTGTCGAAGGCAAAAGAGGATTTCGACCCGACCTGGTTGATTGCCCTTCAGGTCAACGAAGGGACAAAACTCCTTGAGGAGGGTGTGGTCAAGAACGCAGATGACATTGACAAGGCAATGATAAATGGAGGCGGTGCAGCGTTTGGACCTTTCCAGCTTGCCAAGAGCATAGGTTACGATAAAATAGCCAAGATGTGTGAAGACCTTGCCAAGAAGTTTGGCGTCAAGGTGTTCCAGCCTACGGAGACGTTAAAGAAGGGGAAGATTTCGTAAAGAAGAAAGGTTTGCCAGAGCTAGAGTAGGTCGAGTCGGGTCGTTATCAAACGAGGTGTCTGTTTCGTACGACCCGACTTGGTTTATTTGTTACTTGTGCTGGTCTTCTTTTAACCACTTAGTTTCACCTACTCCCAGTTGTGGCTCGTTCAGCAGCGCAGATAAATGTTGACCCGCCAGTGTCGGTACCAGATGCCTTAAGTGGCAACCTGTTCGGAGCCACCGCTTGAGTGGTTGAAAAGCTCACTAAACCGCGGCTTGCAGTCATATCTGCAGTTCGCAAGCCAACATGTTCTGTTTCTTGACGCCGAGGCGACTCCGGCAGAAGCATCAAAAAATTTGACTGGGCGTGATACACTGTGAAATACTTTGAGGTAGTGCTAGAGATGGAAAAGAAAAAAGGCCTGTTGTTCTTAATAGTAGTTCTTCTTGGCGCGCTGGTTTTTGTCTCTGTCCCAGCTTCAGCCAGCGAAGATCTTGGACACAGCAAGCCGCTGGCGGGAGCTAGAAAAGGTCTGGAACAGGAACTTCTACCGTTGGCGGGAGCTGGCTTTGTGGGCATAGCTCATTCCGAAGAAGAGGGTGAAATCGTTGTGTTTGTTGAGAATGAACAAGTGAGGCGAAAAGTACCTCGCTTCTTCAAAGGCTACACGGTGCGCACCATAGTTACGGGGAAAGTACAGTCACTCTCCACTCTGGTAGTAGAGCCCTTAGCCAATGTTAGCGAACAAAGGAAACAGGAAGTGAGACCGTTGGTTGGTGGGATAAGCGTGTCAGCCTATGTTACGAGGGGACAGTCATTATATCTCTACGCGGGCACGTTAGGCATGGTTACTTACAATAATAAGATTCTGTCCAACGCCCATGTTATCGCTATGCATCCAGAGACAGCGAGTTTCCTTCCTATAGGGACACCCATTGTCCAGCCTGGGACTCTGGATGGAGGGAGATGGGATGATCGAGTAGGGAGTCTCGAGGCATATATTCCGATTAATTTCAGCTCCGGTGCCACAAACTACGCTGATGCTGCCATAGGTAGTATAAACGCGGGTATTAATGCTTCTCCTGGCGAGCAGTTTTGTGAAGCAGGTGATTACTGGATTGCTGGGTGGACAGAAGTTTCGACTGGAGATGTAGTGCGCAAATCGGGGCGGACGACGGGTGTGACCACCGGTGAAGTTATTTACACCAATGCTGCTGTTACAGTTCAGTATGGGAGCAAATTGGCTTACTTTATGGATCAGATTGTGGTATCTCAAGAAAATTGGTCTTTTGCGACGCGTGGTGATTCTGGCTCAGCAGTGGATAAGGACGGACAGTTCGTGGGGCTGCTTTTTGCTGGCTCTGCGAATTACGCAATTGTCTGCAAAGCTAAATACATTATCCAGGGGCTTAATATCACTCTGGAACCTTCAGAAACCCGTTACAGACTGACCATTTCCAGCACTCAGGGTGGCAGGGTAATCACCCCCGGTGAAGGGACGTTTCTGTACAATTCTGATGAGGTGGTAGACATTGTTGCCATGGCTGATGAACACTACCACTTCGTAGAATGGACTGGCGATGTTGCTACTATCGCTGATGTTTATTCTAGTTCAACCAACATCACCATGAATGGCGACTATAGCATCGCTGCTAAGTTTGAATTGGACGAGGGTTGGTACAGTCTCGCAGTGTCAAGCACGCAAGGTGGTAATGTAACTGAACCTGGCGAAGGGGTGTTCGTATATGGCAACTATACAGTGGTCAACCTGAGGGCAGAACACGACCAGCACTATCACTTTGTAGAATGGACAGGCGATGTAGAAACTATTGCTGATGTTTACAATGCTACTACAACTATCAGCATGAATGCTTCATATTCTATTACTGCCAATTTCGAACTGGATGAAGGTTGGTATAGTCTTACCGTCTCCAGTACAGAAGGTGGCAGCGTAACCCAGCCGGGCGAAGGGATTTTTGTTTATGAAAACAATACAGTAGTTGACCTCAGCGCAATGCCTGATGAGGGCTACGAGTTTGTGAGCTGGACTGGAGATGTTAGCACTATTGCTGATGTCAACTCTGCGTCAACGAATATTACTATGCTTAGCTCCTACTCTATCACCGCTATTTTCGAACCGGGACATCCCGAGCCAGTGGCGCAGCTGATCATATCTAGCACCAGAGGTGGGAGCGTGACTCAACCTGGTGAGGGGACATTCTGGTATCCTTTGGGTGCCAAAGTCAGTTTGGTAGCTGAGCCTGACGAAAGCTGCCTGTTTGTGCGGTGGTTAGGCGATGTGGGTACCATTGCTGATATTTACTCTGCCTCGACCACTATCACTATGGATAGGTCCTACTCCATTGCGGCCGAATTTCGGGTGCCTGTAATGTTACCATGTTTCATCGCTACTGCCGCCTACGGCACACCGCTGGCTGAGGAAGTACAGATTTTGCGTGAGTTCAGAGAGGGGCATCTACTTACTAATCCTATAGGTCAAGCCTTTGTGAAGTTCTATTACATAGTCAGCCCACCGATAGCAGAGTTCATAACTGAGCATCCGAGTCTGAAGCCAGTAGTCAGGGCGGGGCTGTCGCCAGTTATAACCGTAGCCGCCTTGTTGGTCCGTACCAGTGGAACCGAGATGGTAGCTATAGTAGGTTTGTTGGTGCTGGCTTCCATAGGATTTGGGATATGGGCAACTAGGCGGATGGATAAAGTTCTAGAGTATAGACGAAGGTAAGATTGTCTATTTGCTTGACATATTCTCTGTCCCCCTCAGTCTCTTGCCGACGCAAAATCGGAGCGTCCGCTTTAGACTCAACCGTGTTGACAGCTATCTTCCGAACAAGGGGTTGAGGAAGGGAATTCGTCTCAAGTTAATCGTTTCTGGGTATATCGAATTCGGGAAAGAACTATATTATGTGTCTGGAATTTCTTGGAGGAGGTTTAACGTGAAAGCATGCCAAGGACGAATTGGGCGCGTCTTCGTGATACGGCTGGAAGATGGAGATACAGTGCCTCAATGCATTGAGCGCTTTGCTGAAGAAAATGGGGTGTCTGTGGGGCAAGCTATTTTGGTTGGTGGGATTGGGGGTGGGGATGTCATCGTTGGCCCCAGGCGTTCTGAAGAGAGGCCGCCAGAGCCTATGCTTCTGCCGATTAATGGAGCTCACGAAGTAGTAGCGGTAGGTGTGCTTGCCCCCGGTGAAGATGGGAGGCCGGTCTTACATATGCATGCTGCGCTAGGACGAAGCGAGCAGACCACAACCGGTTGTCTGCGGCGGGGTGTCACTACGTGGCTTATGGGAGAAGTTATCCTTTGTGAAATCATCGGGCGAAAATAGGGCGCGTCAAAGACAAACAAAGTGGCTTCGAGCTCCTGGAGCCAAAAGGCAACTGAATCTTCTCTCACGACAAGAAAGGAGCTTTGCCTTTTAGAAAAAGGGCGTTTTTGCTACAATTTAGCTTGGACAAATGGGTTACTATTTAGGTGTAGATATCGGCTCTGTCAATGCCAAGCTGGCAGTGGTAGATGAGGAAGGCAAAGTAATTCAGTTCGATACCGAGAAGGTAACAGCTAATCCTAAAGCGGCTGTCAGTTCGCTTATCTCTAGACTAGGCGAAAAGCTCGATCTCAAGCAAATCATTGCTGCTGGAGTATCTGGTTCGGGGAAGTCTGCCATACCCAGGGAACTGGGCTGGACAGAATACAGCAGCTCGTTAGCGATTGCCTCTGGGCTCCTTCATCTTTACCCTGAGGTCAAAACCATCATACAGATTGGCGGTCAGACCACGCTGGTCATAGAACTCGAGGATGGTCTGAGGAAACCGTGGAAGGTAGCCTCGAATCCTCTGTGTGCTGCCGGCACAGGCAGATTTCTGGAGCAGCAAGCCTATCGGCTTGGTATCACGATGGAGGAATTCGCCAGCATAGCTTTGAAATTCAGGGGCACTGCTCCCAGAATAGCTGCTCGGTGCAGCGTCTTTGCCAAGACCGACCTCATTCATTTACAGCAAAAGGGAGCTCCACTAAACGCCATGCTTTATGCGCTCTGCGAAAGCGTGGCTCGGATGGTAGCTTCTTTGAAGAAAGGAGCTTTTCAGGAGCCAGTTTATTTCGTGGGTGGGGTCGCTGCTAACGCTGCTGTAGCCAAGGCTATCAATGAAATGATTTCGGCAAGGAATGGGCAGCCTGTGGAAGTAGTCATTCCTCCTGACAGTTTGCATATGGAGGCTCTGGGTTCCGCGTTGCTGTCCATTGGTAAAACGTCTCGGGGCGTGATGCTATCGGACACAGAGGTCAAACAGCGCTATTTTGAGATGCCCAAGCTGGAGGCTGTGGTCAGTTATGACAGGAAAGACAGTCTTAAGATAACGGAGCCGTGTGTGGGTTACCTCGGGGTTGATGTGGGTTCGACGAGCACCAAAGCTGTGATAATGGATGAATCAGGCACGCGGGTGCTGGCGAAGAGCTACCTGATGACCGCGGGCAGACCGATTGAAGCAGTCAAACAAGTGTTCAGGAACTTGCTACGGGACGGCGCCGATAAGGTCGAGATAGCAGGCGTGGGTGTTACCGGCTCAGGGAGATATCTGGTGGGTGGTTTTATTGGGGCGGATCTCATCAAGAACGAGATAACAGCGCAGACCAGAGCTGCCGCTGAGATAGACCCTGAAGCCAGCATCATTGAAATCGGTGGGCAAGATTCCAAGTTGGTGATCAAGAGAAACGGCATCGTTGTGGACTATCATATGAACAAAGCCTGTGCCGCTGGCACGGGTAGCTTCATCGACGAGCTAGCTGAGATGCTAGGCGTTTCTGTCACCAACGGGCAATTCGCCGACCTAGCATTTTCTGCCCCCTATACTATTGAGCTGGGAACGAGGTGTGCAGCTTTCATGGGTCAAGCGGTAGCTTCGGCGCAGCAAGATAGCGTACCCCTCGAAGTAATCACCGCCAGTTTAGCTAACTCTATAGCCAAGAATTACCTATCCAAGGTGGTTGAACACAGGAAACTGGGCGACAAGATTATCCTGACAGGAGCGGTGTTTTACAACCAGGCAGTGGTCTCTGCTTTCCGTCAGCAACTTCAAGGGAAGAAGCTGACTGTGGCTGAACATAAGGAGGTCAGCGGCGCGATCGGCGCTGCCCTCTTAGCTAAAGAGACTATAGTTGGCCAACAAAGATCGAAATTCAAGGGCTTTCAGGAGGTGGTGAACAGGGAATGTAAACTCACTACCTTTGTATGCAAAGGCTGTGACAACAATTGCACAATCACTCGTATGGAACTACCGGATGAGGAACCCAGCTACTATGGCAGCCGATGCGATAAATACGACGCTATAGCTAGCCATGCCCGGAGGGAGACCTTCTTCGACAAGAGGGAGCAGTTGCTATTTAGAGATTACAAGAAGGATTCGGGGACAGGACCAGTGGTGGGGGTTCCTAGGGCGTTGCTAGTTTATGATTATGCACCATTGATCATCGGCTTTCTTAATGCCTTGGGTGCCAGAGTGATTCTCTCCAGCCAGACCAACCATGAAATCACGGAGAAGGCAATAGAACTCAGCTACACCGATAGTTGTTTTCCACTTAAGCTTCTCCACGGACATGCGGCAATGCTCAGGGATGTGGATTACATTCTTTATCCGTGTGCCATTCGCTTAGGCAGAAAAGATGAAGACGCTATCCAGAAGTATTCCTGTCCTCTGGTTCAAGCGTCTCCGTTCATAATACGCAGCGTACTGGGCTTCGGGGAGCGATTGTTAATACCGATAATAGATTTCAGTCGCGGCGATGACGAAGTGATTAGTAATCTCAGCGATGTCGGTGTGAAAATGGGTTTCAGCCGAAAAAGGGCATGGGAAGCAGCCTTAGCTGGCATTGCGTCGCAGTGGAAGTTCGAGGCTGACAGGGCGGCATTGGGACGGGAACTCTTGGAACAGGTGCATCAGAGTGGTCAGTTGGGCGTGGTTATCCTGTCGAGGTCTTACATGTTTCAAGACGCTGGCGCGAACCTGGGCATAGCCGAGAAATTGGCTCAGCTTGGAGTCGTTCCTATTCCGCTCGATTTTCTGCCCTTGGAATCTGTAAATACCAAGGACTATTCTGACCGTCCTTATTGGTACTATGAAAACAAGTTTATATCTGCTGCGGTTATCACTGCCCGTGACCCTCAGCTCTACGGATTGTGGCTGACCAATTTCGGATGCGGACCGAACTCCTTCATAATCCATCTGGTGGAGGATATTATGGGTGGCAAGCCTCTGGGACAGTTGGAGATAGATGAACACGCGGCTGAGGCTGGTATCGTGACCCGGCTGGAAGCCTTTGTTGATACCATTAAAGGATTTGCCCGGTCCGGCGAGAAGCAAGAAGTGCGACGCGAGGAAATCTATCGGAAAGCCTTCCCACCCGTCATTGATACCAGGAAGACGTTCATTATTCCTAGGATGACACCGCATGTGGAGCTTGTGGCTGCGCTTCTGGAAGGCAGTGGCTTTCGAGCTATGGTGCTCCCCGAGGCTAACGAGCGCAATCTTTTCTACGCCGACAAGGTAACAACTGGTACCGAGTGTTTGCCTTATCGGGTGACCTTGGGCGACTTTTTGAGGTTCTGTTACGAAGGTGGTACGGATTTAAAGGATGTCGAAGGCGTGATGGCTAGTGCTTATGGTCCGTGTCGCTTCGGGAAATATGCCTTAGAGCAAATCCAAGTACTTAAGAAGCTAGGCTTCGACATACCTATACGAACCACTGTGTCAAATCATGCCTACCGGGATACGGAAATCAGCCCCCGCTTTGCCCGCCTGGCTTGGAAAGGATGTGTAGCTATTGATCATCTTCAGAGATTGCTCTGGCGGACTCGCCCCTATGAAAAACGCCCAGGCTCGGCGGATGAGCTTTTTGATGCATATCTTGGCAAGATTGTAAGCTGTGTCCGTAAAAAACAGGGTTTCAACGACGTTGTGCGCCAGGCTACTTCGGATTTCAAAGTTCTGATTGACCCGGAGCTACCTCGACGACCTTTAGTGGGCATCAATGGCGAAATATATTTGCGCTCCAATAGATTTAGCAATCAGGACTTGGTAAAGGAGTGTGAGAGTGCTGGTCTAGAGGTTGTGGTTTCGTCCATCGCTGAATGGATGAAATACATATTCTACCGTCATGTTGAAGATGCTGTTAGGGACCGCAAGTTCTTGAAGGCGCTGTTCAGCTATGTGGTGAAACGTGCCTGGGAGCATGATGAGCACGGGATAGCCAGGTATTTTGAGGACTTACTAGATGGTAAAGAGCCCTCGACGGAACAATTACTGAGATATACCAGCCACTGGCTTTCTCCACGGTGTGGCAGCGAAGCAGTTCTCAGTCTGGGCAGCGGCGTTGAGTGGATGGAGAATCCTAAATTTGCTGGTGTGATATCAGTGATGCCTCATGGCTGTATGCCTGGTGGAATCGTGGCGGCTATAGCTGAGAAGATAAGTACCGTTTATCGCAAGCCTTGGATTAGCCTCACTTATGATGGTTTTGTAGAAAACACCAACCGCACGAAAATCAATAATTTTGCTGAGCTCATTAGGTTTTGCCACAAGGAGCAAGCAAGAAAAGGTATCTAAAATTGGTTTTCTCGACTAGGTAAAACAAGGTGTTTTAATCTTGTGAAAATGGTATACTGAAAGAAATATGTCGGAATCTTATGTTTGCCAACTATTACGTGGTGTCATAGAGCCTTTGTTGCTTTTTATCATTGGCGAACTACCGATACACGGGTATGAACTTGCTCGAGAATTAGAGAAGAGGAGCCGGGGCTATTTTCGCCTGACAGCGAGCACTCTTTACTCTGCATTACGTCGTTTGGAAGCCAGGGGGCTTGTGTCAAGTTCATGGCAACTAGTTGCCAACCAAAAGCGCCGGTATTATGAATTGACGGAGAAGGGTCGTCAGATTCTGGCTGACGAATTAGCTCAGTGGGAGAAGTTCCTCGGTGCTACAGAGAAAGTTATAGACAGCCAGTGAAGTGGAAATCCACATCCTAGGAGCCCATCAGCTCGAGTTCAAGGGGGCACGGTTAACTTCTCTGCTAATTGATGGCACTTTAGCTATAGATGCTGGTGGAATTACTTCAGCCCTTTCTCTATCCGAGCAAGAAAAAATAAAAGCTGTTTTACTCACCCATCACCATTTTGACCACACCAGAGACCTGGTCACCTTAGCTGCTGGCGCGGGTTACTATTGGCGAGGTCAAGTAACAATCTATGCCCTGCGTCATACGCTTGACATCGTCGCCAATTATCTCTTTGACGGCAAGTTATATATAAATTTTCTGGAGTATCACCGCAAAGACAAGCCGGCGCTCGTACTTGAAGCTATTGAGCCTCATAGTCGAAGGAATATCAGGGGCTACGATGTACTGGCTGTGCCGGTAAAACACTCTGTACCGACGGTTGGCTATCAAATCACCTCTTCGGATGGTAAAAAGTTGTTTTATACTGGTGACACCACGGTGGGAATATCTGATTGCTGGCAGCACATATCCCCACAGTTGCTTTTCACTGAAGTTGTCGGGCCTAATAGATACGAAGACTGGCTCAGAAAAGCTGGTCATTTTTGTGCTTCGTTCTTGAAGGAAGAACTCATAAAATTTCGTCAGATCAAGGGATATTTGCCTCGCATTATCGTCATCCATATTGGGAATCTTTTTGAGCAAGAGATAAAGGAAGAAATTGCCCAAGTGGCTCAGGAACTAGAAGCAGATATAAGCTTGGGCTACGAAGATATGAAAATCACCTTATAACCATCCTGGGTTACAGTTACAAGTTCCTTTCTAGTCGCAGGCTGTTACTTTAGTTAAGGCTGGCGCCATAAGGCAGCCAAGCGCTATGGCGCCAGCCGTTTTTACTTTAGTCTACCTTGGGCAAAGAAGCCAGAGCCTTCTCTACCATCTCTTTAGGATACTCATAATCCTGGAGCTTGCCGGTAAGATACTCGTCATAAGCAGCAAGGTCGAAGTGTCCATGCCCGCTCAGAGCCAGAAGTATGTTTTTCTTCTCTCCGGACTCTTTACATTTCAAAGCCTCGTCAATGACGACTTTTATGGCGTGGGATGGTTCTGGTGCGGGTATGATGCCCTCGGCGCGAGCGAATTGTACTGCCGCTTTGAACACTGGTACCTGATACTCGGCACGGGCTTCCACAAAGCCCAGTTTGTGCAAGTGGCAGATGATGGGAGCCATACCGTGGTATCTTAATCCACCAGCATGCACAGGAGGTGGCACGAAGGTGTGTCCTAGAGTGTACATCAGAGCGATCGGTGCCATTCCAGCGACATCGCCGTAGTCCCAAGCATAAACACCCTTGGTTATGGAAGGGCAAGCTTGGGGTTCAACGCAGATAATCTGGAGCTTGGGCTTTTTGCCTTTGATCTTATCTACGACAAATGGCAGAAACAGTCCGGCGAAGTTGGAACCGCCACCAATACAACCCACGATGATATCGGGATAAACATCAATTTTTTCTAGCTGCTTCTTTGTCTCCAGACCTACGATGGTCTGGTGCATGAGCACATGGTTTAGCACACTCCCTAGAGAATACTTGGTATCCTCGCGGGAGAAGGCATCTTCTACGGCTTCGCTGATAGCAATACCCAAGCTTCCTGGGCAGTTCGGATCGTCTTTGAGGATTTTTCTCCCTATTTCGGTATCTTGGCTAGGGCTGGGCACCACTTTAGCTCCCCAGGTCTCCATCAGAATACGACGATACGGTTTCTGATAGTAGCTTGCCTTAACCATATAGATCTTGCATTCAAGACCCAAAAAGGCACAGCCCATGGATAAGGCGCTGCCCCACTGTCCGGCTCCGGTCTCAGTGGTGAGCCTCTTAACCCCTTCTTTTTTGTTGTAATAGGCTTGGGCTACGGCAGTGTTCAGTTTGTGGCTACCGGCTGGGCTTACACCCTCATACTTATAGTAAATTCTGGCTGGAGTTCCCAGCGCCTTCTCGAGGCGATAGGCTCTTATCAGCGGTGTGGGTCGCCAGAGCTTATAAATGTCTTGGACTTCATCGGGGATCTCAATCCACCTTTCTGTACTGAACTCCTGCTCGTCGAGGGCTCTGGGGAATAAAGGTGGTGGAAGACGTGTGGGTTCCTTTGTCACCGGATGTCTGAGCGGTGGCAAGGGCTTGGGCAAATCAGCCTGAATGTTGTACCAAGCTGTAGGCATCTCTTTTTCGGTTAAGATTACCTTCGTTGGCTGCATTTCTCCTCCTTTCCTAAGTTTTCGATTCATTTGCTTCTAACTTGGTGCTATGCTACATAATGACCTCCTTTTGCGATAAAGTTTCTCTCAAGCTTTTGACAAATGAACGTACGCCTCTCAGTGATTTGTCTTCGTCAAGCAACTGTATAATGCGACTTCCGACAATGATACCGTCAGCTACTTTGGCTACCCTTTGAGCCTGTCCGGTGGTTGAGATACCAAAGCCGACGCAAAGAGGTTTTTCTGTTCTTGCTCTGACCTTGGCTACGAAGCTTTCCAGCCCTCTCGGCAGTTTATCCCTGGCACCGGTGACGCCTGTTAGAGAAACTAAGTAGATAAAACCGCTCGATTTTGTTGCCACAAGTTCGATGCGTTCTTTGGTGCTGGTTGGAGACAGGAGGTAAATAAGGGCAAGCCTGTATCTTTGGGCTGATTTCTCCAGCTCTTCACCTTCCTCAGGCGGCAGGTCAGGTATAATCAAGCCATCTATCCCCACACAAGCACATTCTGAGCAAAATCGGTCCAAGCCGTACTTAAGAACAGGGTTGTAGTAAGTCATAAATACCAAGGGAATTTTCACTTGCCTTCGGAGTTCTTTAGCCACTTCAAAGCAAACCTGAAGGGTTACTCCCTGCTTGAGAGCTTCGTAGCTAGCGTGTTGAATGGTGGCACCATCGGCTAAGGGATCGGAGAAAGGAATGCCAAGTTCGATAATGTCGCAACCACTACGGGCAAAAAGCGAGACCGCTTTTAAAGTCGTTTCAATATTGGGATAACCTACTGTAATGTAGGGGATAAGAGCGGTATGATGTGCTGGAGCAAAGACTGAAGTGATGTGACTTATCCCGCTCGTCATCAGGACACCCCCAGTGCGTTGACTGCTATGTCCATGTCCTTATCGCCGTGCCCACTCAGGTTGACGACAATAATTTGCTTTTTATCCAGCCTGTTAGCTATTTTGGCGGCGTAGGATATAGCGTGAGCTGGCTCAAGTGCGGGAACTATGCCTTCGGTCTGACACAGGAGCTGGAAAGCTTCCAGCGCCTCTTTATCATTTACCGCTACATAAGTGGCGCGTCCGATACTTTTGTAATAGCTATGCTCGGGCCCAACCCCAGGGTAATCGAGTCCGGCAGCGATGCTGTGTGTCTCGCAAATCTGTCCGTCATCACTCTGAAGGACATAGGACTTTGCTCCATGGAGAACGCCTATAGTACCAGCAGTTAGGGAGGCAGCATGTTTTCTCGTTTTGATTCCTTTGCCTGCTGCCTCTACTCCAATGAACTTGACATTTTTGTCATTTACAAAGGGGTGGAAAATTCCGATGGAATTGCTACCTCCGCCAACACAGGCGATGATGTAGTCGGGCAAGCGGCCACACCTAGCCAAAATTTGCTCTCGGGTTTCTTTGCCAATGACGGACTGAAAATCTCGCACCATTATCGGATAGGGGTGAGGACCAACCACTGAGCCCAGCAGGTAATAAGTGTTTCTCACGTTGGTCACCCAATCTCTGATTGCCTCATTTATAGCATCTTTCAGCGTCTTGGTGCCTGAAGAAACAGGACGCAGCTCGGCACCCAGCAACTTCATGCGGAAGACGTTGAGGGACTGGCGATGTACATCTTCCTCACCCATGTAGATAATGCATTTAAGCCCCAACTTCGCGCATACGGTAGCCACAGCTACGCCATGTTGTCCTGCGCCGGTCTCAGCAATAATCCTGTGTTTTTTCATCCTCAGAGCCAGAAGACCTTGCCCTAGAGCGTTGTTTATCTTATGGGCTCCAGTGTGCAGAAGGTCTTCCCGCTTAAGAAAGATTTGTGCACCTCTGCAATGCTCGGTGAGCCTCTCGGCGAAATAGAGAGGAGTTGGTCTCCCGCAATAGTCTCGAGACAAGGTATCAAATTCTGCCCAAAACGTAGGATCATTTTTTGCTTTTTCGTAGGCTATCTCCAGTTCTTCCAAAGCCGGCATAAGAGTCTCCGGCACAAACTTGCCACCGAACTCTCCAAAATAGCCGCGTGAATCAGGTAATTGCTTGCTTTTCCTCATCGGCTTTTCTCACTGCGGTAATGAATGCTCTTATTTTAGTCATGTCTTTGATTCCCTTCGTCTCCACTCCAGAAGAGACATCCACACCCCATGGTGCTATCCTCTCGATTAACTTGGCGACATTGTTCGGGTTGAGTCCTCCAGCGATGATAACAGGAAACTTTTTAGCTACCTCTTGGGCTAAGTTCCAGTCGAAGCTTTTTCCTGTTCCGCCATATTTGCCTTCAACTCGGGAATCAAGAAGAAAGATAAATTTCTGTGGAGCAAGAATCCTACTACCAGCAGACAGTTCCGCGCAGAGTTCTTCCACAGATTGCTGCCCCACTCTCACTGTCTTGATAATGGGTCTAGCAATCTCGCGGCAATATTCCCAAGACTCATCACCGCTTAATTGAACCCAATCCAGAGCACAGAAATCAGCGATTTCATTTACTTGAGAACTCGGAACGTTGACAAAAACCCCGACTACCTTTGTCCCAGAGTAATCAGGATCACCGCTTTTCTTTATGGCATTGATTATGTCACATGCCTGAGCAGGATTTACCTGTCGCGGACTGAGGGCAAATACCAGCCCGATGAAGTCAGCGCCAGCCTCCATGGCTGCTAAAGCGTGAGTTTTGTCTTTAATCCCACAAATCTTGATGCGAGTCATAATAGCAATTCCTTCATTTTAACCAATACATCGCGGGCAGTAACCAAAGTTTCACCAACAAGCATGGCATCAATTCCCCATTTCTTCAGTTTTTCCACATCCTTGCGACTTTTGATGCCACTCTCACTGACTACGATTTTTTCTCTCGGGATAAGAGGTCGTAGACGGCAAGTGGTATTGATGTCTACGGCAAAAGTATTCAGGTCGCGATTGTTGATGCCTATAATCTCCACTTCGCTGAGCATTGCTCTTTCTACCTCGCCTTCATTGTGTACTTCCACGAGGCAACTTAAACCAAGACTATGGCTCAGTGCCGTAAGTTCTTTAAGCTGCTGCTGGCTTAGAATGGCAACGATCAACAACAAGGCATCAGCACCATAAGCTCTGGACTCATATACTTGATAAGGGTCGAAGACAAAGTCTTTTCTGAGTAACGGCAATCCAACTGCCTTTCTGATTGTTGCTAAGTGCTCGAGATTGCCCATAAAATAATTTGCCTCGGTGAGTATTGAAATAGCGGCGGCACCACCTTCGGCATAGGTCTGAGCCAGCTGAGCGGGGTTGAAGTTAGGGCTTAGAATCCCGCGTGATGGAGAAGCTTGTTTTACTTCGGCAATGAGGCGAATGTGGTTACCCTTGAGAGCCAGAGCGAGGTCAATCGCCGGCTTCTGCTGGGCGATCCGCTCCTGTAGATAACTGAGAGGCACAGTTTTCTTTCTGTGCTCAACCTCTTCCTTTTTTTGAGCGATGATTTTATCCAGCATGTTTCTTCTAACCTTCTAACACTGTAGTTGCCCAATTCATCGGGCAATGAAGACTGGTCAATCGGGCAACTACGTCAAACTCTGGCTAAATTTGATCAGCTCGTCCAGCTTTGCCAAAGCTTTTCCACTCTCGATAATCTCTTCAGCAATGTCAGCACCTTCTTTAAGGTTTGATACTATGTTGCCAGCCACTAGTGCCGCCGCTGCGTTCATGATAACTATGTTTCGTCTGACTCCTGCCTCTCCACTCAATACATCTCGCAGTATTGTGGCATTTTGCTTGGCAGAGCCTCCCTTAATTTCGGCAACATTGGCTTTCATAAAGCCAAAATCCTCGGGGGAAATCTCGTAAGGCGACGATACACCATGTTGATTGACTTCCCACACCAGAGATTTTCCGCTGATGGAAATTTCGTCCAGGCCATCCAAGCCATGGACAACAAGAGAATGCTTGGTACCCAAGCGGTGGAGAACGGAGGCAATCTTCTCTCCCAACTGCCTAGAAGGAACACCAATGACCTGAGACTGGGTTCTGGCGGGATTAGTGAGAGGTCCCAATATATTGAATACCGTTCGAATGCCGATTTCGCGTCGGGGGGCGGCAGCATGCTTCATGGCTGGATGGAAAATAGGGGCGAACATAAAGCCGATGCCTACTTTTTCCAGACATTGAGCAACTGCCTCAGCTCCTAGGTCAATCTTCACGCCCAACGCTTCTAGGACATCGGCGCTGCCGCAGTGGCTGGACATCGCTCGGTTGCCATGTTTGGCTACCTTTAGGCCGGCGCCAGCGACAACAAAAGCGGCTGTTGTAGAGATATTAAAGCTACCAATGCCATCCCCGCCTGTTCCGCAGGTATCTATCACCGGTGAACTGACCGGGACTGGAGTTGCCTTCGCCTGCATGACGCTGGCTAAGCCGGCAATCTCGTCTACTGTCTCGCCTTTCATACGCAGAGCAGTGACGAAAGCAGCAAGTTGGGCTGGTGTAGCTTCGCCACTCATTATCTCTTCCATCACCGTTGCCGCTTGCTCAAAAGTCAGCGAACGACCATTGACCACAATCTCAATAGCTTCTTTAATCATTGCTGGCTTCCTGCCTTAGAAAAATATTTCAAAAAACTTGCTTTCTTGTCCTCTGGCATAATCGCCTCACGGTAAAACTGAATGTATAAAGCTGTGCTGGTCAGCTTCCACTCGGTCAATAGCTGCCAGCAATGCTTTAGCTTTGTTCAGGCTTTCTTGATATTCTTGTTCTGGAATACTGTCGGCAACAATGCCAGCGCCCGCTTGGATATAAGCAATGTTATTCTTGATGACGATGGTGCGAATCGCAATAGCGGTGTCCAGGTTGCCGGAGAAGTCAAAATAGCCCACGGCACCGGCATAGGGTCCTCTTCTCTCTTTCTCCAGTTCGGCAATTATCTCCATAGCTCGAATCTTGGGAGCACCGGAAACTGTGCCAGCTGGAAAGCAGGAACGCAACGCGTCGAACTGAGAAAGTCCAGCCTTGAGCTTACCCTGAACATGCGAAACTAGATGCATAACGTGGGAATAGCGTTCCACGTCCATGAGCTGGGTAACTTGAACTGTGCCAGGCTCGCTGATTCTACCGATATCATTGCGTCCCAGATCAACAAGCATGATGTGTTCGGCGCGCTCCTTTTCACTGTTTCTGAGCTCTTCTTCCAAAGCGAGGTCTTCGGCAGCATCTTTACCCCGTCGGCGAGTGCCAGCGATAGGGTGAGTGGACACAATGCCATCCTCAACTCGCACTAGAAGCTCAGGAGAGGCTCCCACAATATAGAAATCGCCTAAGTGCAAGTAATACATATAGGGTGAAGGGTTAATGGAGCGTAAGGCTCGATATATGGAGAAGGGATGGGCATGAGTGCGTCTTGTCAATCGTTGTGATAAGACGGTCTGAATTATATCGCCAGCATAGATATACTCTTTGGCTCGAGCTACTATAGACTCAAACTCTGCTTGAGTAAAGTTTGAGGACACTTCGGACTTAGCCAGTGGCGACTTTTTGGGGGGTTCAGGATGCATCGGCTGCTCCAGCCTCTTCACCAGTTTGTCAATTTTGCTAGCTGCCTCTCGATAAGCTGCATCAACATCACCATCTAAGTGGGCGTGAGAGACGATCCTGATTTTATGAGTAATGTGGTCGAAAACCAGCAAGGTGTCAGCTAACATGAGCATAGATTCAGGAAGTCCCTGAGGGTCTTTATCAGGACAAGGTAATCTCTCAAAATGGCGAGCAACTTCATAACTTAAATAACCAACCATGCCGCCGTGGAATCTGGGGAGGTCGACAATGGACGAGGGACGAAGTTGAGCGAATTGTCTTTCTATCAGGCTCAAAGGGTCAACAAGATTCTCTTTGTCTGCCTTTAAGATAAGGGAAGGTTCAGTGCCTATAAAACTGTAGCGAGCCAGCCTTTCCCCACCTTCGACACTTTCCAAGAGAAAGGAATAGTTGCCACGAGCTATCTTAAGATAGGCTGATACTGGTGTTTCCAGATCAGCTTGAATGTCACGGCAAATCGGTATCAGATTGCTGTGCTTCTTCAGTCGGTGAACCTCTTCTAACGTCGGACAGTACATAATTACCTCACAACAAAAAACCTCTCACCCACGGGGCGAGAGGTTTAAACCTTCGCGGTGCCACCCTTATTCGACCTTGCGGTCATCTCTTTTCAGGTACAGCCTGATCGGCGATACCCTAGACTGTGATAACGCTGTCCCTGCGGCAAAGCCTACTTTCGCGAACTGTCACGATTTCGGTTTGCGGCTCCCAGGTCCATTCCAACCTCGCGCAGGTATCGGCTCGCACCTTACCCGACTCTCTGCAACCCCGCCTTAAGCTGTACTAGTCCTGTTCACAGCCTTTCCAATATTCAGTTATTTACAATATAAATGCTGTCTTCTCGTTTGTCAATAGCGTGTGGTGGCTGAGTACATGGATAACACTCGGCTGCGGGTTTTAGCGAGCGCTCTCTCAATATACTGTAT
>DAITOK010000018.1:0-27158 GCA_036834125.1 Chloroflexota bacterium
TGGTATGTTCGGTGATGCCAGCATATCACAGGAGTTACCGGAATGAGAAAACTAGCCAGTTTTTACTTCTTTAGACGAAAACCCATTGTCCAAAAAGATAGATATGAATCCTGGAGAAGAATAGCAAACCTTCTCAATTTTCAAGTCCACGAAAGGCTGAGAGTGGAGAGGATGATGTTCTGCTATACGGTGGGGAAAAGAGATGCCACTCTCACCGCCCAGCACTTCGGCATCTCAAAGAAGACATTTATGGAACAAGAACATGGCGAAGTGAGATCCACGTGGAAGATAGAGAGAGTGATCAGAAGGTACAAGCTCTATCCTGACCAGAGGAAGGCAGAGAAAACCAGTAGAAAGAGAGCCAGAGCTCTAAAGAAGCCAAAGAAAAGAGTCACCAGCCTGGTAAAGGAAGGGAGAGCATGCTTTCTCTTTCAACTTGATACCATCGTTATCTACTGGGATAACCTCAAAAGATATATCCTGACCGCTGTGGACCATGCTAGCAAACTAGCTTATGCCGGATGTACAAGAATAAAAGCTCAAGGTCGGCAGCAGACTTCTTATACAGGCTACGCTACGTGGTAAACTAGCCTATCGAAAATCTTCTGATAGATAACGGGAGTGAGTTTGCCTGGGGTTTGAGAGAGCTCACATATAATTGACGCTAGTTGGGTATTATGCTATTTTATGCAGCATCATTTACTCTGGGGCATTAGGGAAATGCGAAGCGACGTGGTCAAAAGAGGAATCGAGCGAGCACCTCACAGGGCATTACTGCGAGCTGTTGGTTGCTCTTCAGATGACTGGGATAAGCCCTTTATTGGAGTAATCAATAGCTTTAGTGAGATTATCCCTGGGCACATCCATCTACGAACAATTGCCCAAGCGGTAAAGGAAGGCATTAGCAGTCGTGGTGGAGTTCCGTTCGAAGTTAATACGATAGCCGTCTGTGATGGTATTGCCATGAACCATCCAGGAATGAAATTTAGTTTGCCCAGCCGAGAGCTTATCGCTGATTCGGTGGAAATCCTGGCTCAGGCACATCCCTTTGACGGTTTGGTATTTATCCCTAATTGCGACAAAGTTGTGCCTGGGATGCTCATGGCTGCGGTCAGACTCAATCTGCCCTGCGTGTTTATTAGCGGTGGTCCCATGTTAGCTGGAAGACTTGTGCAGGGAAATAATATTAAGTTCGTTGATCTTATTACTGTCTTTCAAGGTGTAGGGGAATTGGCTAAAGGTGGGATGACTAAGGCTGAGCTAGAGGAGCTGGAGTCGGTTGCTTGTCCAGGTTGCGGAAGTTGTGCTGGTATGTTCACTGCCAACACTATGAATTGCCTCTGTGAAGCTCTTGGGATGGCGTTGCCAGGCAATGGTACGATACCTGCAGTGGATGCACGGCGGAGGCAACTGGCTTATAAAGCTGGACAGCAAGTTATGGAGGTATTAGCTCGAGACATTTGCCCCAGGGATATCATCACTAAAGACTCTGTTTACAACGCCTTTGTTGTGGACATGGCTCTGGGAGGTAGCACAAATTCTATACTGCATCTCACCGCCATAGCGCACGAAGCCGGTGTTGAATTTCCTTTATCGTTGATAAACGAAATCAGTGACTCCGTCCCCAATATCTGCCGAATAAGCCCTGCCAGCGATTATCATATTGAGGATCTAGACTTGGCTGGTGGTATTCCGGCGATAATGCATGAATTAGCTGAACTTTTGAGGATTGAAGCGAAGACTATTTTGGGCAAGCCGATAAGAGATATAGTTAAGAAAGGCAAGGTTAGGAGTAGAGAGGTAATCCGTCCTTTGTCAAAGCCGTATGCGCCGACGGGTGGCATCAGTATATTGTTTGGAAATTTGGCACCTGAAGGCGCTGTCGTGAAAAGCGCGGCGGTGGCTCCTGAGATGTTGGTTCACCGAGGTCCAGCCAGAGTTTTTGATAGCGAAGAAGAAGCTACAGCGGCGATAATGAAGGGGGAATTTAAATCTGGCGATGTGATCGTTATTCGCTACGAAGGTCCTAAGGGAGGGCCGGGAATGCGGGAGATGCTGGCAGCTACCTCTCTGCTCAGTGGTATGGGCATGGATAAGGAAGTGGCTCTGGTCACTGACGGACGTTTTTCAGGGGGCACACGGGGGGCAGCTATTGGTCATGTCTCGCCCGAAGCGGCAGAAAGGGGCCCAATAGCAGCTCTGCGAAATGGTGATACCATTAAAATAGACATACCTGGGCACAAATTGGAAGTGGAGTTAAGCCAAAGAGAATTACAAAGGCGACTAGCTTCGTTACCTTCGTTTCAGCCCAAAGTCAAGAGTGGCTATCTTAAGAGATATAGTGAAAAGGTCATTTCGGCAAGTGCTGGCGCCGTGTTTGCCGAATGATTGCTCTTTGAAAATGACATTTTCCGCAGGTGCTAAGTAAGGAACTGCTCGATGAAAAAGACAGGTGCTCAGATCCTTTGTGAGAGTCTTATTAGGGAAGGAGTGGAGGTTATTTTTGGCATACTTGGTGGTGCTGTTTTGCCGATTTATGATACTTTTCCTCAGTATCCTCAACTTCGACATATATTAGTCCGCCATGAGCAAGGAGCAGCTCACGCTGCCGATGGATATGCACGAGCTACGCATAAGGCAGGGGTATGTATTGCCACTTCGGGTCCGGGGGCTACTAATCTGATTACCGGTATTGCTTGTGCTTACATGGATTCTGTACCCATGATAGCCATAACCGGTCAGGTACCTCGAGCTCTCATCGGCAAAGACGCTTTTCAGGAGACAGATATCACCGGTATTACTATCCCGATTACCAAGCACAATTATCTAGTTACCGATGTTAATGAACTAGCTCGAACTGTCAAAGAGGCTTTTTATATTGCTCAGACGGGAAGGCCAGGTCCTGTGCTCATTGACATACCACGGGATGTCCAGCAGGAGCAAACCGAATTTGTTTATCCAGATAAGGTTGATCTACAAGGCTATAGGGTTCCCTCTCGTGGTCATCCTGCTCAAATTAAGAAAGCTAGCAAGCTCATCAACGAGGCTGAACAACCTGTGATTATCGCAGGTCGGGGGATAATTATCTCTCAAGCCTATGAAGAATTTAAGGAATTTGCTGAAAAAGCACAGATCCCAGTGGCACACACTCTTCTAGGTCTGAGCGCCTTCCCGAATAACCATATACTTGATCTAGGTATGTTAGGAATGCACGGCACACCTTGTGCCAATCTAGCAGTACATAATGCTGACCTCATCATCGCCATTGGCATGAGATTTGACGATCGTGCTACAGGAAATGTCAATGAATTTGCTCCCAATGCGCGCATCATTCATATTGATATTGACCCTGCTGAGATTGGCAAGAATGTTCCCACAGAAGTTCCTGTAGTGGGAGATATAAAAAGTGTACTTACCGCTCTCAATGAAGAGATTGAAAGAAAAGAGCACGTGGATTGGCTTTCCCAGATAGAGCAGTGGAAGTGTGAGTATCCTACTCAAGTAGTTAGTCCAAGTGACGAACTTTTGCCCCAATACGTTATTCAACAAATCTACGAAGCTACACAAGGAGATGCTTTGATAGTGACTGGAGTAGGTCAGAATCAAATGTTTGCAGCCCGATACTTTACTTATATCAAGCCAGATAGTCTTATCACTGCCGGAGGGCTGGGTCCTATGGGGTTTGAGTTACCGGCAGCTATCGGAGTAAAAGTTGGCTGCCCCGATAAGGTGGTATGGTGTATTGCCGGTGACGGTGGCTTTCAAATGACTATCCAAGAGTTGGCAGTTATAGCGCAAGAGAGCTTAGCTGTGAAGATAGCTATCATGAACAACGGATATCTGGGCATGGTAAGGCAGTGGCAGGAGCTGTTCTACGGGCGGCGTTACGTTGACACAAAACTCTGGAACCCAGATTTTGTCAAGATTGCTGAAGCATATGATATCCCTGGAATCAGAGTGAAGCGCAAAGAAGAGGTCATCCCAGCCATACGCAAAGCTATGGACTACCCTGGAGCTTTTCTCATAGATTTTCTTATTGAGCCTGAGGAGAATATCTATCCTATAGTGCCGCCAGGAGAGAGCTTGGCTAAATTTTTCCAGCCGTTGAAGCCGGAAGCAAAGGCGGGAAAGCTATAATAACCGATGGCAAAATAGCAATATCCCAAAAGGTGTAGTCTTGGAGTTTGTACTGGAGGCGAATTGAGTAACACAAAACATACCTTAATAGCTCTGGTAGAGGATAAACCAGGGGTGTTGAATCGCATAGCTAGCTTGTTCCGCCGGCGCGCCTTCAACATCCAGAGTCTCGCTGTAGGTGGTAGCGAACACCCTGGCTTATCTCGTATGACCATCGTTGTTGAGGGTGATTCTGCCAGGGTGGAGCAAGTGAGAAAGCAATTGGAGAAACTAATCAATGTAGTTAAGGTCTCTGACATAACTGAAGAAGACATTGTAGCCAGGGAATTAGCCTTGATTAAAGTGAAAGCTACCGCCACAACAAGGAGCGAGATCATGCAAATCGTGGATATCTTCCGAGCTAACATAGTTGATGTGTCTCCAAATTCCTTGACAGTCGAAGTGACTGGTGATGAGGATAAGGTAAATTCCTTGCTCAGGCTTCTTCATGATTTTGGTGTTAAGGAGATTGCGCGGACTGGCAGGATAGCTTTGATTCGAGGAAGCAGTTCTAAAACAGTCATCGATTAGCTGGTTGGCAACGGCTGATAGCTAAGTGCTGAAATTAAAAGGGAGGTATCATGGCTAAGATTTATTACGAAAAGGATGCTAATTTAGATTTGCTCAAAGGGAAAAAGATTGGCATTATCGGGTTTGGAAGCCAAGGGCATGCTCACGCTCAAAATTTAAGGGATAGCGGCTGTGAAGTCATTGTTGCTGAGTTGCCAGGCACAGAAGCTTGTGAGGTGGCGAAAAAGGCTGGCTTTGAAGTATTGTCCGCCTCTGAAGTAGCTAAGAAAGCAAGCATAATTGTTATGCTCACTCCGGATACGTTGCAGCCGAAAGTCTATCGAGAATCAATTGAAAAGGAGATGACCCGAGGCAAGACACTTATGTTTGCTCATGGTTTCAGTATCCATTTTTCTCAAATCGTACCGCCGCTTGATGTTGATGTCAGTATGATAGCGCCCAAATGTCCGGGTCATATGCTCAGAAGACTTTATACTGAAGGCTTAGGAGCTCCGGCCTTGGTGGCTATTCATCAAGATGCTTCAGGGAAGGCAAAAGACATAGCCTTAGCTTATGCCAAAGGCATTGGTTGTGCTCGAGCTGGGGTTCTGGAAACAACTTTTGCTGAAGAGACCGAGTCTGACTTGTTTGGCGAGCAAACTGTGCTCTGCGGTGGAGTTTCGTCTTTAATAAAAGCTGGTTTCGAGGTATTGGTAGAAGCTGGCTATCAACCCGAAATTGCCTATTTTGAGGTTTGCCACGAATTAAAGCTCATTGTGGACCTGATCTATCAAGGTGGTTTGAGTTATATGCGATATTCTGTAAGTGATACGGCGGAGTACGGAGATTATACACGTGGTCCACGGGTCATAGATGAGCTGGTCAAAGAAGAGATGCGACAAATTCTAGCGGAAATTCGGAATGGTGGCTTTGCTACAGAGTGGATTTTAGAAAATCAAGCCGGTCGCCCTAGCTTCAATGCCATGAAAAGAAAAGAAACTGAGCATCCTATCGAGATAGTAGGCAAAAAGCTTAGGGGTATGATGCCCTGGCTGAAGAGTAGTTAGGTATTTCCAAAAAGGCTTTTAATTGATAGACTACTAAGGTAAAGGCTTTGCAAATCTTCTGACACATAATGCAGCCTGCAGTAGTAAATTTAGATACGTCTAGTCTCGAATAAATTTCGCCAGATTGAAAGTGGGTGGTATGGCTAAGTTATCTTGCCCATACTGCGGTGAGAGAGTAGATAGGGATGCCGTACTCTGTCCAAAATGTGGGAAAACTTTGGTCATGGGGGACGAAAGCTGGCGAGAGTCTCGGATTCGGGAAAAGATTGATAAAGCGAAACATAAAGCGAACATTTACATAATTTCAGCGACAGTTCTTGTAACACTGGGACTGCTTGGTGGGTGGATTGTTTGTATGGCTTACAGCTCGGTTGGACTTTTTGGTGGTATACTTGTTTGCTTGGGCATCGGGTGTACGGCTTCGGCTGAGAGACACGAACTAGAAGCCAGGAGCCTAGAGAAGTTGCTGGATGCAAGATACGAGGGCAAACCGCCGCGTTCCAGAAGACGGGTGCGTCGTCACGGCTGACGTTTCTTTTCCAGCTTGGAAATCAATTCTTTAGCCGCAAGACGCCGTAGTTCGAAGACGACCGAGTTCGTTGGGTCTGGGCAAGCAACTGTAGCCTTATCGGGGTCTTTCTCCCAGGGAAAAGAGCCGCCGAAGTGCAAAACCTGGGCAAAAGGGAAGAGGGTATAGAAAGCCCAGGAACAAAGGTTGGGCGGGGTCTTTTCTTCGATAATGAACTCATCGCCCACTTTGTGGCCAGCTTCGCAAGTGCCTTTTTGGGATATCACCCTAGCTATTACTTTAGCCATCTGAACCTCCTCCAACAGTAATGGTCGCCTTGTTATTTTTGGCTGGGCACGTGCTATCAAGTCTTGTCACCCTTTATTAGCTCGGGTCGCAGGACGCCGATAAAAGGCAAATTGCGATATTCCCCCTTGTAGTCCAGTCCATAGCCGACTACAAATTCGTCAGGGACTTCAAAGCCTATGTAATGGAGCGGAACGTCTATCAACCGGCGTGCCCGTTTGTCAAGCAACGTGCAAACACGGAGACTGGCAGGATTGTGTGCTGATAAGTGATTGAGGATGTAGTTCAGGGTCATGCCAGTATCTATGATATCTTCGACCATGAGCACATGTTGCCCTGTGATACTACTGTCGAGGTCTCGAGTTATCTTAACTACCTGACCATCGCCACCATAGTATGAGATAGCCATGAAATCCAGTGTGACAGGGATAGAAAGATGCTGCATCAGATCAGACATAAAACAGACCACACCTTTTAGAATACCTACTAGCACTAATCGTTGACCAGCATAGTCACGCGAAATTTGTCTGGCTAAAGCTCTCACCCTCCTCTGAATTTTGACGTGACTGTACAGGACTCTCTCAATTCCCTCTACCTTAGCTTCGCTGAGAGGGCCGTAACCATATTTAGCTAGCAGCTTAATAAAATCGTTCTTAGTAAGGAGCTTGATATTGATTTCCGGGTAAAGTTGATGGAGCTGACGCAGTTTGCGATTCTTTTCGGTCAACAGATTTTGTTTCAGAGTCGTCAGTTCAACATAAAGGTCTAGCTCAGGCAAATAAAAGTCAGGAGTGAACATCTCGGCTATCTTATCGCCTTCCCATCTCAGGGGAAAAGAGCGAGGTTCGTAAAGCCATTCGATGCAGTAGAAGTCTAAAAGTTTGGCAAAATCCTCCTCGCTAGGGTGGGCAAAGTTAATAGGTTGTAGTCTCGGGGTTACGATTTGTTGCGACGAAGGTAACTGGGATGCTCTGCTTCGTTTCTTGCTTGCCTCATAGTCCTTCTTCAACAGCTGCTGAAGCTCTGCCCTCTGGAAGACCATGGCGCACATATTGGCAACGCTAAGCAGAAAGCTCTTGTCAGCTTCAGAAAATTGGTGGGGCTCACTGGTGTAAAGTCGAATCTCGCCAATGGTCTCTCCTTTCCCGAGTATAGGAACCCCAAGTATAGAGGATATTTTTTGTGCTATTGCCGCCTGAGGGTATTGAACCCTTCCATCTTTGGCGACATCGGCAATATATACTACCTTGCCCTCAAGCACATCTGGGAGGCTCTTGTGAGCACTCAGCGGACCTTTCTTCAGATAAAGGTCACTTAAACCGTATGCCCCGACTGAAAGCAGATATTCTCTTTGAGAATCGAGTGAGAAGATGCTACAGCTATTAGCGTGGACTGCCTGAGCTGCGGTCTTAGCTATAGAGTTGCAAATTCTCTTCAGGCTGAGGTCTGAATTGGCGATTTCGGTTATCTTCTTGAGAGCTAAATAATGCTTACTTTTGGCGCTGCTACCCATCTTTCAACTCTACTCAAAACATGTTTGTATGTCCTATCCACATTTGGTAAAGCCGCAAGCGAGGCAAATGTTGCAACCTTCCTGGTAAATCAAGGGACCACCACAGTCGGGACATTGCCCAGCCCAGCTTTTAACCATGTCTGTTTTTTGGGAAGAAGTTTCAGGGTTGCTTGCGGTGTCCTCCTTTTTGATGTATTTCTCAAGCACGCTAGCGATAGCATCAGCGCAGGATAAAACAGCATGTCCCTGCTCCCAACCAATGGAAGGACATCTGATACCGCGCAAGTGCTTTACAATGGAATCTAGATCTACCCCGGATCTGAGAGCCACAGACGTCAAGCGGCTAATAGCCTCAAGTTGTGCAGCAGCACATCCTCCGGCTTTCCCTAGGGTCGAAAAAACTTCAGATATTCCTTGCTGGTCAAAATTCACTGTTATGTAGATGTAGCCACAGCCAGTGTTAACTCTCTCGGTTATACCTCGGGTGACTTTTGGTCTTTTCCTGGGAACCAGTTTGCCCTCTGGCCTTTTTAGTTCTTTACCTACGGTAAGAACTTGGCTCTCCCGGCTCCTATCTCGGTAAATGGTTATTCCCTTTAGCTTCTCCTTGTAAGCCAGCATATATACTTTGACTACATCTTCGCGGGTTGCCTCGTGGGGAAAATTGACCGTCTTAGATACAGCGCTATCAGTAAATTTCTGGAACGCTGCCTGCATCTTAACATGCCATTCGGGAGCTATATCATGCGCGGTAACAAAAAGCCTCTTTATTTCTTCAGGCACTTCTTTTATGTCTTTTAAGCGCTTTCCTTCAGCTAGTTGCTTCATTAGTTCTGGAGAATAAAAGCCGCCCTTTTTTGCAGCCTCTTCAAAGTAGGGATTCACCTCAATAAACTTTTCACCTTCCAGGATATGACGGATGTAGCACAAGGCGAACAATGGTTCAATGCCACTGGAACAATTAGCAATTATGCTCAGGCTACCGGTAGGAGCAATGGTAGTTCGAGAGGCGTTTCGAAAGCGCGGGCCATCGGGAGTGTCATAAATACTTCCTGGGAAAGCGGGGAAAACTCCTCTCTCTTCGCCTAACTCAATCGAAGCCTTGTTCGCCTCTTCGGATATAAAACGGGCAACTTCCTCAGCTACAGTTAATCCATCTTCACTGTCATAAGGGATACCAAGCTGGATTAACATGTCAGCAAACCCCATTACCCCTAGCCCTATTTTTCTGGTAGCTCTTGTCATCTCTGCAATTTTGGGCAAAGGGAATTGATTGACTTCAATAACATTATCTAGAAAACGGACCGCTATCTTCGCAGTTCGAGACAGTTTATCAAAGTCAATGTACGGTTGGCCATCTTTGTGTGCTACCATCTTAGCGAGGTTGATAGAACCCAGGTTGCAAGATTCGAAGGGGAGAAGCGGTTGCTCACCACAAGGGTTGGTGCTTTCTATTCTGCCCAGCTTAGGTGTGGGGTTATGCCTGTTTATCTCGTCAATAAACACAATGCCAGGGTCACCTGTGCGCCAGGCCATGTCCACTATTTTGTCAAATACTTCTTTAGCATTAAGCTTATCTACTACCTCTCCTGTGCGTGGGTTCACCAAATTGTAAACAGTGCCCTTTTCCACTGCTTGCATGAATTCATCGGTCACAGCTACGGAAAGGTTGAAATTGGTGAGAGCCTGCGGGTCTTCTTTGGCTGTGATGAATTTCAAGATATCACAGTGGTCAACGTTAAGTATAGCCATATTGGCTCCACGGCGCATGCCGCCTTGCTTAATAACATCCGTGGTTGCATCAAAAACTCGCATAAAAGAAACAGGACCGCTAGCAATACCACCGGTGGAACCTACTCTGTCTCTTTCTGGTCTCAGTCGAGAAAAGGAAAAGCCAGTGCCCCCGCCGCTTTTGTGAATCAAGGCAGTGTATTTAACGGCATCAAAAATGGACTCCATAGAGTCCTCAATAGGTATGACAAAACAAGCCGATAATTGCCCCAGTTCGCGACCGGCATTCATTAACGTGGGTGAATTGGGCAGAAATTCTAGGTTTGCCATTAATTGGTAAAACGTTTCTTCCCAAAAAGAGATGTCAGCTTCGGGATTAAAAACACGCTCGGCTGAGGCGATGTGTTTGGCAACGCGGCGAAATAGCTCCTGCGGCGTCTCAATAAGTTTCCCATCTTTATCTTTTATCAAATATCTCTTCTCCAACACCCTTAAGGCGTTGTCGCTAAGTTTGATCCCGGAAACTACTTGGCTTCTGGCTTGGGGAGAGAATTCGTCTGCTGTCAGCATTTCCTTAACCATAGCCTTAATTTGAGAAGAGGAGATTGGCTGTTTAGCTTGCCGAGGGACTAACTCTTCCATGCCTGGGAAGGGAAGAGCTACCCCTAAGCGTTGGCTCACTTGTTCTGTAAATTTTTCCAGTAGTTTCCTATCAGTTATACCCATGGACTCAGCGGCGGCAAAAACAGCTCGAGCTATTTTGTCTCGTTCAATAGTTTTTTGGTTTTCTTTTCGGGTGGTTTTAGGCATTTCTATCTCCTTTTGCGGCCAACTGAAGAATTCGCAACTTTAGGAGAGGGCAACGGTAGTTGATTTGCTGGAGTTACCCCCTTTCGCACCGCCAAGCTGTCCACTTCTCGTTTTAAGGCGCCGATATCGGCAAATTCGCGGTAGACACTGGCAAAGCGAATGTAAGCGATGTGGTCCAGTTTCTTTAATCCTTCCATAACTAAGTCGCCAATGTAAGAACTAGGGATTTCGCTTTTGCCTAGCTTATAAAGCTGCGCCTCAATATCATCCACGAACTTATCAATGGCGCCTGTGGGGAGAGGGCGTTTCTCACAAGCTTTGCGAATGCCTAGAAACAGTTTATCCCGACTGAATTCCTCACGTCGCCCATCTTTTTTAATGACATAAATATCGTGTGGTTGTATGCGCTCGTAGGTGGTGAAGCGAGCGCTACAGGCAAGACACTTTCTCCGGCGCCTCACCTCTTCATTTACACTCCGAGAGTCTATGACTCTCAATTCTTGTCCACCGCAATAAGGACAGTTCACAAATCTCTCCCCAAAAGTTGTGGTTTTTCAGGATTATACCACAATATATAGTGAAAAGCAACATGTCGTGGCAAAATAGTCTGGATTCGGACAAATTTCATTGATGTCTAAGAAAGGGTGTAGCATTGGTGGACAATTCTAGGGAAATGTGCTAGGTTGATTTACCATACGACCAACTTTTAATATTCTGCACATTCGCGGTCAATATCGTGATAAGGATTTTCGAAAGCGTTGTTCGAGGAAATTTTACCAAATATTTATAGAATTGAGGTCCCTCTTCCGGCAAGTCCTCTCAAAGCCACCAACTCTTATGTGATTAAGGGGACAAAGCGGTCCTTAGTCATTGATACCGGATGGAACCGAGTGGATTGCTTAGCGGCATTTGTTGCTGGATTGGGGGAATGTGGTGTGGAGTTAACACAAGCCGATTTTTTCATAACACATATGCACGCTGACCATTCAGGCTTGGTCTCAAACCTTGCCAGAGGGGGAATGAGGATTTATTTTGGGCGAGCTGATGCAGAAATTATCAGATTTACTACGCCGGCACATTGGGAAAGGCAGGTTGATTTTGCTCTTAAATGTGGCTTTCCTGGCGAAGAATTGGAAAAAGCTATCGGCAACCACCCTGGTCGTAAGTATAGTCCTGATGGCTCGTTGGAGCTGTTTGTTTTGAAGGATGGCGATTCAATACGCGTTGGTGATTATCTACTTGAATGTATCGAGACACCCGGACACACTGAGGGACATCTTTGTCTTTATGAGCGGAGTAAGAAAATATTCATATCTGGTGACCATGTGCTCAATGACATAACTCCGAATATCACCCTCTCGTCTGAGGGACGAAATCCCTTGAAAGAGTATCTGAGGAGCTTGGATAAAGTCTATGACTTAGATGTCGCCCTTGTTTTGCCCGGACATCGAAGTCCCTTCAAAAATCATAAAGGAAGAATCCGGGAGCTCAAGCAGCATCACCAAGCGAGGCTCGACGAAATTGTATCTATTCTAAGACAAGGCAAACAAAATGCTTTCCAGATCGCGTCACAAATGACTTGGGATATAGGGTACAAATCTTGGGATTTATTTCCTCCGGCACAGAAATTGTTTGCTTTCGGAGAAGCTATGGCTCACCTGAGGTACCTTGAGGAGGAAGGGAAGGTGGGATGGGAGATAGACGGACAGCGAGTTAGGTTTTTCATCACACATAATTGAAAGGAGGCACATATGGCAGATTCTTATACAGTCTTAGCGGGGAAGCTAGGCTATGCCGGGTCAGAGAGGCTCAAGAAGGTGCTCAGGAGGCTCATGGATGAAGAAGAGGCAGCGATAGTAGCTTCGCTTCCTTGTTCGGTATCTGAGCTTGCCCAGAAGCTGGGTAAAAGCGAAGAAAATGTGAATAGCAAGCTTAAGGGACTTTTTGAGAAAGGGGTCATCTTTATGACCTCTAAAGGTTATCAATTTGCTAGGGATATATTGCAACTGCATGATGCTACAGCCACCGATGTGAGAATGGACCGTGTTTGGGGACGCGAGCTCCTCGATCTGTGGGAGGATTTCTGTGAGGCAGAATGGTATGCTGATTGGGCAAAGTTCGTTAAGGCTTTGAATACGCCTGTGTGGAGGATAATCCCAGCCAGGAAAGCTATTTCCGAGGAAACCAAGCTCCTTCCATCCGAAGATGTGCAGGCTATCCTCGATAAATCTACTAGGTTCGCCCTAGCTCAGTGTTCGTGTCGCAGGATAGTTGCCAGATGTGATTCGCCGCTTGATGTTTGCTTGCAGCTCAACCGGGCAGCGGAATATGCCATAAATAGAGGTAGTGGTAAAGAACTGACCAGAGACGGAGCGATGAAAATCATGGATGTTGCTGAAGAAGCTGGTCTTGTACATAGTGTATATAACACTTCCGGGATTCCTAATGTAATTTGCAACTGCTGTGCCGATTGTTGTGTGTTTTACTATCCTCTTACTAAGTTCAGTGTCCTCGAGAAAGGAGTAGCCAGGAGCAGATTTCAAGCAGAGGTAGACAAAGCAAGTTGCAAGGGGTGTCAAACTTGTATTGAGAGATGTCCCTTCGAGGCGCTGGAAATGGTTAAAGTGCTTGGAGAAAAGAAGCTCAAGGCACAGGTGATTTCAGAGAAGTGTTTTGGCTGTGGGGTTTGTGTCGTGGGATGTGAGTCAGCTGCTATGAAGCTGGTGGCGGTCAGACCTCCCGAGCACATTCCAGCTCAAGAGTAGACAGCTCACAAAAGCTATTTGTGGCAAGGCTTAATCAGAATAAGGTGCCTAATTTTATGCGATAGGCAGGTGTTAAGTGTCTGAAGTGAAAATTGGCATCATCGGCGGAAGTGGGCTTTATCAGATGGAGGGGATGAGAAAAGTGCAAAAGATAAGTGTCCACACGCCTTTTGGAGACCCCAGTGACAATATCATTCTGGGGATTCTGGAGGGCACAAGAGTCGCTTTTCTGCCCAGACATGGCGAAGGACATCGCATCAGCCCCAGCGAGTTGCCAGCCAAAGCCAACATTTATGCTTTGAAATCTCTGGGGGTGGAGAGGATCATTTCGGTAAGCGCAGTGGGCAGCCTTAGAGAAGAGATAGCGCCTCTAGATTTAGTTATTCCAGACCAATTAATTGACTGCACTAAAGGAAGGGACAGCACATTCTTTACGGGTGGGATAGTGGGACATGTTTCCTTCGCTGAGCCTTTCTGCCCGGTGTTAAGTCGGATTTTATTTCAGGCAAGCACTAAAGTTGGCGTTAAGGTGCACAAAGGTGGCACTTATCTTGTCATGGAAGGGCCACAACTCTCCACCAAGGCTGAGTCTCGACTGTATCGCTCTTGGGGTGCTGATGTCATCGGTATGACAGCATCGCCTGAAGCTAAATTAGCTAGGGAAGCGGAGATATGCTACGCCACACTGGCTATTGCCACCGATTATGATTGCTGGCATCCCAGTTATGAGGCAGCCACAGCGGCAATGATTTTAGCCAACCTACGAAAAGGCGTGGATACTGTCAAGAAAATCCTGAAATTGTTGTTGCCCTTAATACCGCCAGAGCGAAACTGTATTTGTGCTAGTGCTCTCAAAGATGCTATAGCTACTGGCAGGAGATACATATCTAGGGAAAAGAGAAAGGAGCTAGAACTGCTGATTGGCAAGTACATGGGTGAGGAGAAAGATGCCAGCTAAGCTTGAGTTTGGGTGCTTACCTACTGCTATTGGCAGCATGCCTCAGGTTGAGCCCGAGCAGGCATGCTCTGTGGTTATGAAGTATATCTCGCAAATTCCTGCTTGGCCACAGCTACCCAAACGTTCCCCTAGAGAAAACATGGTTGTCCAATTTAGCGAGGGCTTTCCCGGAATAGTCGTTGAAGGAGGCAAAATTCATATCCAGCCATCGAAGAATTTTGAAAGTGAGCTGGAGCAAATTCACATTGACTGTGAACAAGGCAATGCTGATAGGTATGGTGTTTCAAGCAAATATGCTGCTGGACTTCAAGCCTTTCTCTCCCAAGCTGCGGGAAGTAAGATAGTCAAAGGACAGGTGACTGGTCCTGTCACATGGGGCTTGGCGGTTACTCGTCAGGACGGTCTGGGCATACTGTATGACGATTCTTTAGCTGAGAGCGCCTCCAAGTTTTTGCGGCTAAAAGCTTTATGGCAGGAAAATACTTTGAGGCAGATATCGCCTAATACTATTATCTTTGTTGATGAGCCGTATTTAGTTTCTTTGGGCTCAGTTTTTAGTCCTATTCCGGAAGAAAAGGTGCCTGTTCTGCTAGAAGAGGTGTTCAGAGGAATAAAAGGAACGAAAGGATTGCATTGCTGCGGAAACACTGACTGGTCAGTTCTTCTGGACATGCAAATAGATGTTCTCAGTTTTGATGCCTATAACTACGCCTCTTCTCTCAGCACTCACTCTGATAAGGTGAAATCGTTTCTCGAACGTGGTGGCAACATTGCCTGGGGGATAGTTCCGAACGATGAGCAGGCTTTAGCTAAAGAATCTTTGGCCAGCCTTCGTGACCGACTAGAAGAAGCCATGGCTCCATTCACCAGGGACGGCCTCAAGTTCAAGCAGATCATAGCTCGGGGGTTGATAACTCCTTGTTGTGGCCTGGCAGGATTATCCCTCGAGGCCTCAAGTCTAGCCTTGGAATTAACAGCTAAGCTGTCCTCTGAGCTGAGAAGTCGATATGTTACTTGACCGGGTGACATAACCAGTCCTGCCACAGGTTGTGTCGCCTGACGGTGACTGCTGCTACTCAGAGAAGTCTTTCTCCAGAGCTTTTATCTTATTCACTCTGCGCAGATGACGTCCGCCTTCAAAATCCGTAGCTAGGAAAGTTTTAACGATTTCTAAAGCCACTTCTGTGCCAATATCTTGGGCGAGACATAGAACGTTAGCATCATTATGCTGCCGAGCTCGTTGTGACGTAAATGTATTATGGCATAAAGCTGCCCTTATGCCTTTTGTTTTGTTAGCAGCTATGCTCATGCCTATGCCTGTGCTGCATATTAAAATACCTTGGTCAAAATTGCCCGACGCTACCGCTTGTCCAACTTCTCGGGCAATGTCAGGATAATCCACAGGCTCGGTGTTGTAGCAACCGAAATCTTCATAAGTATGACCCTCTTTTTGTAGAAATTGCATTATCGTCTCCTTTAAGGCCAACCCATGGTGATCGCAACCTAGAGCAATGCGTTTCATCTTGCCTCCAGATATTCCTCGTAGGCTTTTTCAATGTCTTGCGAAGGAATGATGCCTTGATGCAAGATTACTGGCGATTGACGGGTGACATCCACTGTTGTGGATTCCTTGCCGCCTAGATATCTACCGGCATTGATAACAAAGTCAGTCCTTCCCTCCAATTGTTGTTTCACTTCTTGGTCAGTTAAAGCAGATGGTTGGCCGCTGATATTGGCGCTGGTGCTTAATTATGGGGTTGCCTAGACTTTTAATGAGAGCTAGGCAAACTGGGTAGTTGGGAATACATAGTGCTATGGTCGCTTCTGCAGCTAAGTGGGCAGGAACTAAATCGGCTTTGGATAAAACTAGACTTAACCCACCTGACCAAAACCGCTTTGCCAGAAACCGGGCAAATTCTGGTATTGACTTTGCTAGCGTTGTTAATTGTTTTATCTCACCGATAAGCACAAGGAATTGCTGATGCCTGGGTCGTTTTTTTATCTCATAAATCCTTGCTTCGGCTGGGGCGTTGAACGCATCAGCTCCCAAACCATAGACTGTGTCAGTAGGGAAAGCAACCACACTACCCTTTTGCAGGATTTCAACAGCTTTTTCGACTTGTCGTTGCCAAGCATCCATGTTCTCTACCGTAAGTATAGCATGGCAACATTCTAGGTAGTAATCTGCCTGCTTAATGCACAAAGACGTGGCTTATCCTGATTGATGAACAAGGACATTGGGTTGATAATACTTCAAGATAGTGGTAAGCTAAATAAACCCCAAAAAGTGCAGCGACTTTTCTCAAGGAATCCAATACTATGAGTCGGCCCAGGAAAAAGACAGAAAGCCATAGAATTGCTACCAGCGACCATATAGAAGTCTCCACCTATCTGGGACTGGCTAAAGAGTTGCGTGGTGAGAAACCTGTAGCTGAGCCTAAGCTGCCCCCGACCGAGCGAGAAACTATAGTGGTGCTCGACTTTGGCTCTCAATATAGCATGCTCATTGCCCGCCGAGTGCGCGAATGTCACGTCTATTGTGAACTTGTGCCTTATGACATGCCCTGGGAGAAGATAGCCCCTCTTAACCCACGGGGATTTATCCTTTCTGGAGGTCCAGCCAGCGTTTACGACGCGGGAGCACCTTTGCCCTTGCCGTACATTTATGAAAGTCGTCTGCCTGTAATGGGCATCTGTTACGGGATGTTTGCTATTGCTCATCATCTGGGTGGTAAAGTAACCCGAGGAACGAAGCGCGAATACGGACATGCTATCCTCCATGTAAGTGCGGAAGGCTGTCCTCTTTTTGCTGGTCTTCCTTCATCTTTTCCGGTTTGGATGAGTCATGGTGACCAGGTGGTGGAGCTGCCTCCTGGCTTTAAAGCTCTGGCTTATACTGAAAACTCACCGTTTGCCGTCATCGCTAACGATAGTGGTTTTTACGGATTGCAGTTTCATCCCGAAGTGGTTCATACAGCTTACGGCAAAGACATATTTCAGAATTTCGTCCTTGGAATATGCGGTTGTCAACCCAACTGGACTCCAGCTAATTTCATAGCCGAGAGTATAGATAAAATCAAAGCTCAGGTGGGGGATGGCAGAGTTGTTTGTGCCCTTTCGGGAGGTGTGGACTCGGCGGTGACTGCTACTCTTGTTGACCGTGCCATCGGCAACAAATTGACCTGTATTTTTATCAATAATGGTTTATTGCGTCGCGAAGAACCGGAAAGGGTGCTTAATACTTTCAAGCGCAATTTCAAAATGGATGTCGTGTATGTAGATGCGGCAGACAGGTTCCTGGAGAGGCTGCGAGGAGTTAACGACCCCGAGGAAAAGCGCCAGCGTATTGGAAACGAGTTCATCAAAATCTTTGAGGAAGAAGCAGCCAAGCTAGGCAAAATAGACTTCCTGGCTCAAGGCACTCTCTATCCCGACGTTATTGAAAGCACGTCTCACGAAACCAAGGCTGCCGCCAAAATAAAGACTCATCATAACGTTGGTGGACTGCCAGCGAAAATGAGATTCACACTTATCGAGCCTCTCAGGTATCTGTTCAAAGACGAGGTGAGAGAGGTAGGCTTAGCTCTGGGTTTACCTGAAGATATGGTCTGGCGGCAGCCTTTCCCAGGACCCGGGTTAGCTATTCGCATCATTGGTGAAGTAACTCGCGAAAAGCTGGAGATACTTCGGGCTGCCGACTGGATTGTCATGAACGAAATAAAGAAAGCTAAGCTCTATCGCCAACTATGGCAAAGCTTTGCTGTGCTTACTGATATCAAGAGTGTGGGTGTTATGGGCGACTATAGAACTTATGGCTACCTGGTGGCAGTGAGAGCAGTGACCAGTGAAGATGCTATGACTGCTGATTGGGCTCGCCTGCCCCATGACTTGCTCGCCAGGATATCTGACCGCATAGTTAACGAAATTCCGAACGTCAACAGGGTGGTTTATGATATAAGCAGCAAACCACCAGCAACTATAGAGTGGGAGTAAGCAAGAAAGGAGGACAGAATGAGCTATTCATTTGAAGAAACGAGCAGCGAAGAACAGTTAGCGATACAGGATGACTTGGAGATGTTGCGACAGGACCTGATGAGTGAATTGCAAGCCATTAACCAGTATCAAGAGCACATATTGAGTTTGGGCGATGATGAAGCTGCTGCCACGCTGGAAAACATCATCGGAGAGGAAAAAGAACATGTTGCTGAGTTGCTGAGACTGATTCAGAAACTAGACCCTGCCCAAGCTGAGAAACTGAAGAGGATTTTATAGTCCTATGGCTCGCAGGCCGAAGTTAAAAGGTGTTAAGAAGAATCGGAAAAAGCGCAAGGGTAAGCGGTAGGTATCTGCGGTCTGTGATTAGTTTTTCTTGGTGCTAATACTTACTGTTGTGGTTTATTGCTATCTCGCGATAGGTCTTGAATAATTTGGGCAGCAGACCGTTCAGCATGGCTGTACCTTGAAGACTGCGTTGGAGGGATTTTGAAGATACTGGTCGTTGGCGGCGGGGGCAGGGAACACACCTTGGTCTGGAAGATTAGTCAGAGTCCCAGGGTGGAAAAAGTTTTCACTGCCCCCGGGAACGCTGGCACAGCGGCTATCGCCGAAAACCTGGCTTTACGTCCCACTGACTTAGAAGGGCTGGGCAAGGTGGCTAAAGACAAAGGCGTTGACCTTGTGGTGGTTGGTCCTGAGGCACCGCTGGCTTCGGGCATAGTAGATTATTTCGATAGCTTGGGTATTCCTATTTTTGGTCCTAGCAGAGCAGCCACTCAAATTGAATCGAGCAAGGTCTTTGCTCGGCAGCTCTTGAAGAAATATGGCATTCCTTACCCCAAAGGCGCAATTTTCACATCGTATGGTGAGGCTCGCAAATATCTTGAAAAGCAGCATCCGCCTGTGGTGATCAAGGCTGATGGGTTAGCAGCTGGCAAGGGCGTGGTTATTGCCGGTTCTCTAGCGGAAGCGGACAAGGCTCTGACCAACATTATGGAAGCCAGGATTTTCGGCTCCGCCGGGGACAGAGTGATAATTGATGAATATCTGAACGGTCGGGAGGTCAGCCTTATAGCCTTCACTGATGGGAAAACAGTCTCGCCTATGGTTCCTGCCTGTGACTATAAGAAAGTGGGGGACAATGACCAGGGTCCAAACACTGGGGGTATGGGTAGTTATAGTCCGCCGGGCTTTTTCTCCGCCGAAATGACAAGAAAGGTAACCAAGGATATTTTGTTGCCGACTGTCAAGGCTATGGCTAAAGAAGGCTTGCCTTACAAGGGGGTGCTCTATGCCGGGTTGATGATCGTAAATGGGGAACCTGTGGTACTGGAATTCAATGCTCGCTTTGGTGACCCAGAGACTCAGGTCATTCTGCCTCTTCTTAAGACTGACTTGGTGGATATACTTGTGGCGGTAGTGGAGGGCAATCTGGATAAACTGAAAATAGAGTGGAGTTCCCAAGCTTGCGTTGGGGTGGTTATGGCTTCAGGTGGCTATCCTGGCAACTATAAGACCGGCTTTCCTATATATGGGCTGGATAACGTAGATAAGGACGTGCTGGTTTTCCATGCTGGAACCAAGTTGGGAAATGATGGTGTGGTTTACACTGACGGCGGGCGAGTTTTGACTATTGTGGGTGTTGGTGGGAGCATAGCTGAAGCTCGGGAAAAAGCTTACGCCAACGTCCGCAGGCTTCACTTCGAAGGCTGTTACTATCGCAGAGATATTGCTTTGAGGGAGAGAATAGGATAAACTTAAAAGGTGAAAGCAAAGGCGCAAAGCAACACAGCAAAATCTAAGAAATTGACCCAGTTGAGCGTTTACGGTTTTATATTGCAGTTTTGATTTCTTAATTTTTGGAGGTCAGTACAGCGATGGCACTCGTTGGCGTAGTAATAGGAAGTAAGACGGACAGTGAGCTGATTCAGCCCGCGCTGGACATGCTCAAGCAGCTGGGCATTGACTACGAGTTTTCGGTTATCTCTGCCCACAGAAAACCTGAAAAGGTCAGGGAGTACGCTTTGGAGGTGGAGAAGAAGGGACTTAAGGTTATCATCGCTGCCGCTGGTTATGCTGCTCATCTTCCCGGCGTCATAGCTAGCTGGACTACTTTACCTGTAATCGGTGTGCCTTTGCCGACCAGCGAACTGAAGGGCATAGATGCTCTACTTTCCATTAGTCAGATGCCTGGGGGAGTTCCCGTGGCTTGTATGGGAATTGGCTCGGCAGGAGCAAGAAATGCTGCTTTGCTCGCTGCCCAGATTTTGGCAGTCGAGAATAAGGAGATAAGAGAAGCCTTCCGCAAGTACAAGCAAGAATTAGCAAAAGGATAATATGATCGAGCGATACTCCAGACCTGTGATGAAGAAGGTCTGGTCTGAGGAAAACAAATTCGACCAGTGGCTCAGGGTAGAGATAGCTGTTTGTGAAGCGTGGGCTGAGCTGGGCGAGATCCCCAAAAAACACATCGTCAAGATACGGGAAGCCAGATATGACTTGACTCGCATCGCCGAGTTTCTCAAGGTGACACACCATGATATGACAGCTTTTCTGAACTCAGTGGCTGAGAGCTTGGGCGAAGAATCTCGTTTTGTTCATCTCGGTCTTACTTCTTCAGACGTTATGGATACCGCACTTGCGCTGCAGCTAACCCAGGCAGCGGATATACTGGCTCAAGATATAGCTGAACTTATATCTGTGCTGGAGAACAAGGCGCTGGAGCATAAATACACCATTATGATGGGGCGGACCCATGGAGTTCATGCCGAACCGACAACTTTTGGCTTGAAGATGGCTCTGTGGGCTGAAGAGATGAAGCGTAATACTTACAGGCTAGCTGAAGCGAGGAAAAACATTGCTGTAGGTAAGATATCCGGAGCAGTCGGTACCTATGCCACTGTACCTCCTGAGGTCGAGAGAATAGCTTGCGCAAAGCTGGGACTGGTACCAGATCCCATATCGAGCCAGATAGTCCAGCGCGACCGACACGCCCAGTTTGTTGCCACCTTGGCGATTATCGCCAGCAGCTTGGAGAAGTTTGCTACTGAAATTAGGAGCCTCCAGCGCACGGAAATTAGGGAAGCTGAAGAGCCTTTTGGCATAGGGCAGACAGGTTCCTCAGCTATGCCTCATAAACGAAATCCCGAACTTTGCGAACGCGTCTGCGGGTTAGCCAGGTTAATAAGGAGCTATGCCATAACTTCCTTGGAAAACATTGCCTTGTGGCACGAACGTGACATCAGCCATTCTTCTGCGGAGCGGATTATCTTGCCCGATTCTTGCCTGGCGCTGGACTATATGCTCTCTACATTTGCCTCAGTGATGAAAGGGCTCAGAGTTTATCCCGAAAACATGCGTCGTAATATCGAGCTCACCTGCGGAGTTATCTTTTCGCAGAGAGTGCTTCTTGCTTTGATAGATAAAGGCTTGAAGCGAGAAGAAGCTTACAAAATAGTCCAGGACAACGCCATGAAAGCATGGGAGCAGCAGGAAAGTTTTCTGAGTTTGCTTCAGGCAGATAAGCGAGTCACGAGTCATTTGAGTGCGCAGGAGCTGAAGTCTTTATTCAATCACGACTACTATCTTAAGCACGTAGATGATATCTTTGAGCGATTGGGGCTGACCGAAGCCAAACAGAAAAAGAAAGCTAGACAAGCTGTGTCTGCAGAGTTAGCTCCGAGGGCTCTGTAAGAACAGGACACCAGCCTCACAGTTTCGTGCCGGCGTACGACGAAGGGAGATGCAAGGATGAAGACTGCGCAAGAATACCTTGAGAGCATGAAGAAGATGCGTTTTGAACTCTATATCTTTGGGGAGCGAGTTACCAATCATTGGGATCATCCTATTATCAGACCGACAAGGAATTGCATTGCTGCTACGTATGAACTTGCTGAAGAGTCCAAATTCCCCCAATATCACGATATCATGACAGCTACATCCCATCTCACAGGAAAGAAAATAAATCGTTTTTGTCACATTCATCAGAGCGCAGAGGATTTGGTGAAGAAATCCAAGATGGGTCGGGGTTTGGGGGCTTACACAGGCTCTTGTTTTCAGCGCTGTGTTGGTATGGATGCCCTCAATGCCTTGTCCATTGTAACTTACGACATTGATAAAAAGTATGGGACAGAATACAACAAGCGTTTTCTGAAATACTTAAGATACGTGCAAGATGAGGACTTGGTTTGTTGTGGTGCTATGACGGATGCCAAGGGCGATAGGAGTCGCCATCCTGCTGAGCAGGCTGACCCTGACCAATATCTGCATGTGGTAGAGGAGAAATCGGACGGAATTGTGGTTCGTGGGGCGAAGTTACACCAGACGGGAGCCATAAATTCGCACGAAATCATCTGTATGCCAACTAGGGCAATGCGTGAGGGAGATAAGGATTATGCCATTTCTTTTGCTCTCCCTAGCGACATGAAAGGCATCATCTACATTTATGGCAGACAACCATGCGACACGAGGAAAATAGATAGTCCGAATATGGACGTCGGTAACATCCTTTACGGGGGGCAGGAGTGTATGGTTGTTTTTGATGATGTATTCGTGCCCTGGGAACGTGTCTTTATGTATAAGGAGTACGATTTTACTAGCGATTTAGTGGAGAAGTTCTCTGCTTACCACCGCCAGAGTTATGCTTGCAAATCTGGCATGGGCGATGTTCTGATTGGCGCCGCTCAATTGATTGCTGAATATCAAGGCACTGCTAAAGCTTCGCACATTAGAGACAAGATTATTGAAATGATTCACCTTAACGAAACTTTGATGTCCTGCAGCCTTGCTTGCGCTTATGAAGGGCACAAAGAGCCATCTGGCACTTATCTCGTAGATACTCTGAGAGCCAACGTATCTAAACTGAACGTGACAAGATTTCCTTACGAAATAGCCAGGCTAGCTCAGGATATTGCTGGTGGCATAATAGTGACCATGCCTTCTGAAAAGGACCTGAGGCACCCCAGGATAGGTAAGTATGTTGCTAAATATCTTCAGGGTGTTGACGGTGTGGCTGCTGAAAACCGGGTTCGGGTACTGCGGCTTATTGAGAACCTCACGGCGGGATTAGGGGCTGCCTGTTATCTGGCGGAATCTATGCACGGTGCAGGCTCACCCATGGCTCAAAGGATTATGATTGGCAGGGAATCCAATTTAGAGAGAATGAAAAACAGCGCCAAGAGGTTATGTGGGATAGAATCTTAATTCTTTCAGGAAAATCTTACCTCAGACGACCGTTGTGACAGCGTAACAGTGAAAGGAGACAGAGTCTTGGGCGATAGCTCCAACGTGTTAATCAACACCAACTTACCTCTGACCTTGTTTCGGCGCGGTAAAGTCAGAGATGTGTATGATTTGGGTGACAAGCTTTTGATTGTTTCTACTGACCGTATTTCTGCCTTTGATGTCGTTTTGCCCTGCGGTATTCCTGACAAAGGACGGGTTCTTAATCAACTTTCTGCCTTCTGGTTCCAGAAAACAGCCCATATTCTGCCTAACCATCTCATCAAGGTGGTAGATAGCGAAGCTGTACTTCAGGAAGTATTTGCGAGTCGCGGTCCCATCAAGACAGGTCTTATTGGTCGCTCTATGATCGTGGCTAAAGCCGAGCGCATACCTGTCGAATGTGTTGTTCGAGGCTATCTATCTGGCTCTGCTTGGGCGGAGTATAAAGAGACAGGCAGAGTTGGGCAGCTCCGTTTGCCCGCAGGATTGGAGGAGAGCCAGGAATTATCTGAACCTATCTTTACGCCGACTACTAAGAGCGACACAGAACATGACCGCCCGCTAACGAGGCAGGATGTCAAAGACCTGGGCATTGAAAAGATCTTTGAAGAACTGGAACAGAAAAGCTTACGCGTTTATTCTTTTGCTCGGGATTATGCCAGACAGAGGGGCATAATAATTGCGGATACCAAGTTCGAGTTTGGTTTTATCAATGGCAAGTTAGCTCTTATTGATGAGTTGCTTACGCCTGACTCCAGTCGTTTCTGGGATGCCAGCCAGTATGAAGTTGGACATTCGCAACCTAGTTTCGATAAGCAGCCTGTTCGGGATTGGCTGGTGAATTCAGGATGGGATAAGAAGCCACCTGCGCCCATGTTGCCACCTGAAATAATTGAAAGCACGTCGGAAAAATATCGTGAGGTATATGAAAGGTTAACCGGGCGTGTTTTTGAGCGGTAGTGCAAGTGAGAGCAAGATTTGATTGGGCAAAGAGACTACTGAGTAAGGAGACTGTGGAATGTATCTAGCCAAGATTTATGTCACTCTTAAACCAACAGTTAACGACCCTCAAGGCTTAACCATAAAAGGAGCGCTGCACAACCTGGGTTTCACGGAGGTAACAAGCGTGCGCATGGGTAAATATCTAGAGATTAAGGTAGAAGAGAACAAAAGAAACCGAACCCAGGAACAGGTCAACGAGATGTGCCGCAAGCTACTGGCTAATCCCGTTATTGAAAACTATTCTTTTGAATTGCAGGAAATCTAGCTGATTGTTTTCATCCAGCCAGTACCTTGACCAGCCGTAGTAGGTTAGCATCCAACTCTTTGCGTTTTTGCCAGGTATCCTTTAAGGGAGTGAGTGTTATCTCTCCTTTTAGCTCTCCTACCATATAGCCGGACATGCCCTTGACCAGCGCCTCCACGGCCGCCGCCCCCAGCTTACTGGCAAGGACTCTATCCCTGGCTGTCGGTGAGCCGCCTCTCTGGATGTGCCCCAGCACGCAAATCCGGTACTCCATCTTCAGCCTCTGCCACACTTGCTGGGCGATTGATAGTGCGCCGCCTGCCTCATCTCCTTCAGCCACTATCACTATTGAAGATTTCTTGCCTCTTTTGAAGCTGTGCTTTATGTCACGGACAAGCTGTTCTATGCTTGTTTCTAATTCAGGAATTAGTATATCCTCGGCGCCACCCGCAATTCCCACATCCAGGGCAATGAATCCTCTGTTTCTGCCCATGACCTCGATGAAAAAAGGACGCGGTAGCGATCCTGCCGTATCTCTAATCTTATCTATGGCATCCAGAGCAGTGTTGATAGCTGTATCGAACCCGATAGTATAATCGGTGCCGTAGACATCGTTATCTATTGTGCCTGGCACACCAATCACCTTTACGTTACTTGCTTCTGCCAGGGCAGCTGCGCCGCGAAATGTGCCATCTCCGCCGATAGTTATCAATCCTTCGATGCCTTCTTGTTCGAGATTTTCAACTGCCTTCTTTATCCCTCTTTCTGTCTTCATTTCCTCGCAGCGTGCTGTTTCTAGGAAAGTGCCACCGCGGTGGATGATATTGGCTACTGACCTGTTATCTAGCTTGACGAAGTCTTTCTCCAATATGCCACAGTATCCCCGACGAATCCCTATCACCTCCAGGTTGTCGCTGACCCCGCGGCGAACGATAGCCCTGATGCAGGCATTCATTCCCGGAGCATCACCGCCACTCGTTAATACGCCTATCCTTTTCATAGTGCTCTCCTTTTAAACTCCCTATCCTATTGCCTAAAAAGCTACTTTAGGAATTTCGCAGAAAACTTGTTGTCTCGGCGTCTGGCTCATAAGTGCCTTAAATCTTGTAGCTATCGCGATAATATACCAGCAAATAGAGCTCTCTGAGCAGATCTGACTCATTATGCTTTATAATTTGGTGCAAATAGGCATCTTCTTTTGTGTGAAGGAATTTTTGCCAGAGCCCAGGCACGTCCTTGCCGCTTATCACTGGCTCGTTGAAATACCGCTCGGCATGAGAAAATAGCTCGTCCAGCTTTGGCCATTTCAAAGAAAGTGCCTCAGCCTTTTCTTTCCAGGGCTGGAACAAGTCTACCCCTTCTATATCAATCCCTTTGGCGCGTAAGAATCCCTTTTCGAAAGAGAGGTTATAAGCATAGAATGGTCTGGGCAGCTTTGGGACAAGTTCTGCAAGCTGCAGTATGAACGGCGCCTCTTGTTCCGAATTCCGACAGATTATCTCAAGGCGACTCCCTTGAATGTAGCCAAATAGGACTATCTCATCACGCTCGGCATCGAGTCCAGTGGTCTCGAGGTCAATCAGGGTTCCTCGGGGAATACCCAACATTAGCTCGCGACTGTATGAGCTGACCATATCTGTCCCTATGCGCCCCACCATTTATTATACAAGCCAGATTACCCCAAAGATAGCATGATGAGGTAGAATTGAAATTAGATGGCATAGTATGGACTTTCAAGGTATTGGCAAGGTTGTAATCCTGGGTGGGGTTTTCTTGATTCTTCTTGGCTTATTGTTGGTATTTTGGCAGCGAATCCCTTTCTTGGGAAAACTCCCCGGCGACATATTTGTGCAGAAAGGGAGTTTTCAGTTCTTCTTCCCGATCGTAACCTGTATCATAATCAGCATCATTCTTACCATCATTTTGAACCTGGTGTTCCATCTATTCAGGTAAGCGTCAGGAACAAACAGGCGAGCCCAGTGTCCCCGGGCTCGCCTGAATTTCGCTATTCAGTTCTGACCACCCCTACTCTTCCCTTCAGCTTCCGGCTGAACTGCCGTTGCCCCATTTTCGGAGCCCTGCTTGACACGAAGAGCTCGGGGCTTCCTGCCGCTCTCCAGCAACGTGCCCTAATTATCGGAGCCACCTCCTGTTCACGCTGCCAGAGAGCTCCCACTGGGAAACACCCACTGGCATAGCCACGCTTCTCTTCGTGTCATGCCCCACCTCCTTGTTAGGCTCGATCATTCTTGCCTAACAAAATTATATTAGCATAATACAGAGGCTATGTCAAAAATACGAGCTGAGACTCTTTGTGTGTCATTGATTATATGAAAACGCTGCGGTACC
>DAITOK010000019.1:0-25363 GCA_036834125.1 Chloroflexota bacterium
ATATTCTACAATACGCAGAGACCACATAAGTCTCTTGAGCTAAAGAGCCTCTTGGCTATCTCATTGAGAAAGGAGGAATGTCGCAAAAGTCTTTAACTTATACACAGGCTTGACAATTGGAATTGCAATAGTATAATGGTAATAGGTCAAAAGTACCAGAAGAGGGTGCAGTGTAATGAATCGGCGAAGGTCTAACATAGAGATAATAGCGGATATGCTTAGAATCGGGGAGGCTGGTGCGGGCAAGACCGAGATCATGTACAGCGCCAACATGAGTTATGCTCAGATACAGAAGTATCTGGGTTTTCTTTTGAGTCGTGGGTTCATTAACAAAGTGGAGGTGGGGAATCCTGTAGTTACCTACCAAGTAACAGAAAAAGGGGTGGAGCTGCTCAGGAATATAGAGAGTATAATGGAAATCCTCGAGTTCCGGAATGGTCATGGGACTTGAGGCTTAAAAGTTGTGGAGTTTTGAGGGGTGCCCGGGAGTAAAGCAAGGTCACCCCTTTTGCTATAAAAATTAGAAAATTAAGGAGTACATATGAGAGGAGCTGTATATGTCTGAAAAAAGGATGTTAATAGTAGATGCTGAACTGGTGAAAAAGATAGATGACAATCGCGGCGATCTGGGGCGGTCTGAGTTTATTGACTTCCTGATCGAGAGTCATCTGAAGGAAAAGGAAGAAACGAAGAGTCAAAGTGGCGTTACTCGAGAGGAATTTCGCCAGTTTCAGGAAGGAACGAAAGAGTTACTGCGCAGTTTCTTAGAATTCTTTATCAGCTATGGGTTGGAGCTGGGCAAGCGACCCGGCGATAACGAATTCGAGCAGCTGGCACAGAAACTGCAGGGTCTGGGTGGTTCACCAAAAATAAAGGGCTCCTAAGCATTTTCGAACATTTCCCCGCAATCGTATTCCTCACAGCTTCAAATAGAACTATCTTCTAGAAAATAATCTCTTCTCAATTCATCTTCAGCTTGCCATACTATTTTCAGGATAGTGAAACTTATCTCGCTATGTTCGATAGTGGAGTTTGATTGCGACGGTCTTCTCTTCTGAAAGCGGAGGGAAGCTCTCGTGTTACGTCTTGAGTCAGTAAAAGTGAACAGACTTAGAATGGCACAGAAGTAAGCTGGAGGTGCGACATGACAAAGCCGATTGACTTACTGAGGCAGATGAGAAAAGAAGGGCTATGGCAGATGTGTTGCGGCTTTCTGTACCTCAGCCTAGAGCAATTTATGGCTATTCAGAAGAGGTTGCTCGAGGAGCAAATTGAGCTGTTAAAGAACTGTGAGTTGGGCAGGAAGGTGATGCGAGGTGCTATGCCTAGGACAGTGGAGGAATTCCGGGAGCAAGTGCCGTTGACAACCTATTCTGCTTATCTGCCCGAGCTTGTGGAAAAGAGGGAAGACATGTTGCCGGTGAAACCCGCCATCTGGGTGCATACAGTAGCCAGAATTGGTGAGTATAACTTCAAGTGGGTCCCTTTATCTGAGAGGTTTCTGTACGAATTCGAGAGGGTAGCGGGGGGAGTTGGGCTTCTTGCCAGCTGCAACCGTCGTGGGGAATTCCTGGTTAAGGAGCATCTGAAACTCTTAGCTACAATGGGCACTCCTGACTACGGGTCAGGTATCGTGGCGTATTTGACGCAACGAGCCCTCGGGTGTGACATCTTCCCTTGCAGTGGGGAGGAAATGACATTTCACCAGAAGATGCAGTTTGGTTTTGACGAAGCTTTATCCGAGGGGCTCGACATCCTCGGCGGAGTATCATCCGTTCTAGCTTATGTTGGTGAGGTATTCGCAGAGAGGTTGAGGAACGTTGATCCTCGTTTTCTATTATCACATCCCAAGGCGTGTGTGCGGCTTATGAGGGGACTGATCAGAAGCAGGCTGGCGGGGCGTGCTATTTTGCCCCGGGATGTGTGGTCACTCAAGGTGATTATCAGCGGTGGAGCAGACTGTGCTATTTTCGCCAAAAGAGTGGAGGAACTGTGGGGGAGAGAAGTTCTGGAAGCATATCTTGGAACTGAAGGTGGGATTTATGCTACCCAGACCTGGGACCATGAAGGTATGACTTTTATCCCTAACCTTAATTTCTTTGAGTTTATTCCGGAAAGGGAGTGGTTCAAGTGGCAATTAGACCAGTCCTATCAGCCCAAAACTGTCTTGCTGGATGAGGTAAAGGCGGGTGAGAAATACGAGATAGTCATCACGAATTTTCATGGCGGCATTATGACAAGGTACCGTATTGGCGATATTATTAAGATAACCTCGCTGCGGAATGAACGGCTTAACATCGATATTCCACAGATGGTGTTCTATAGCCGGGCTGACGATTTCGTGGACGTTGCCGGTCTTGGTCGGTTGACAGAGAAGGTGATTCGGGAAGCGATCCAGAGTACAGGTATTCCTTATGTGGACTGGGTAGCTCGCAAGGAAATAATTGATAATAAGCCTGTGCTGCATTTCTACCTCGAGCTTGAGGATGGCTATATTGCCAACGAGGGAAGCGTGGCGACTGCCATACGTGAGCAATTCAGGAAATTGGACAGGAAACATCGTTGCAATCTCTATAACCTTATTGGCGATATGGAAGGTGTGATGGGTTTGAAGCCAGTAAAGGTTACCCTGCTTCCACGGGGCGCCTTCTTGAATTATTTGTCGCAGCAGCCTGAAGGTGCTCACATAGGTGGATTACGAAGGCATGTCAACCCCACTGAGGAAGTGCTATCCATGCTGACAGCTTCTGGGGCTGCGGTAGAGGCTATGCCAGCAGTAAAAGGCGAGCGTGTAGCAGTTCGGTGACAATTGGGTGGTCAGTCAAGTCAAATATTGCGCCAGGATGATGGAGGCACTAACCGCTTATTTCCCTCTCTTATAGTCAGCATATCTCAGTAGGTTGCGAATCAGCCGGATCATGCAGTAGGATACTCAGACGTTCAGTGTTTTCGCATGCCGCGAAGCATGGACGCCGACACTTCTGTTGCTTTCTGGGTAGTACGTTAGTACTCTTGACAGTGAGTACATTTGTGCCATAATAGGCTAATTGTAGACAAAAATATGACAATAAGGCGACAGGAACCGGTTAGAATGAAGAGATGTTGCGAACGCTTTCAGAACAGCTGGTGAATTTGAGCAGGATTCCTGTATTCGCCTGGGAAGTGGTCCGGTGAATGTTCAGGTTCTAATTCCCCTGATTGCTACGGTTGCTTATATTCCGTTACTTGTTGTTTTGGTAGCTAACCGACCGTGGGGCAGAAAGCAAAAGTTTTTCTTTCTATTTTTGATTCCTGCAATCCTATGGAGCGTTGTTGCTGTCCTGGGTTACAGCGGTTTGTTCGCAGGTGGCGAGTATTTCGCAGTCAAGTTTGGTATCTGCACCGTTATTTGGATACTCGTGCAGCTCCATTATTTTGTTTCTTCTTTCTATCGGTCGGAACGCGTGAAGTTTCCGTGGGCTTATCTTTTTCTGGTGGCCACAATTGTCCTGACAGCGTCCGGTCTCATTCCAGACAGCATCATAATCACTGAGACTGGTGCCATCGTCGTTGACTATGGTGTCTTAATTGTAGTCATAGGTCTCTTGTTGCTTTCTACGGCGGGTGTTAGAGATATGTATTATCTAATACAAAAGTACCGGCTGTCGCCGGACCCAGCGGAACGTAATCAGATCATCTACCTACTTGTTTCTATTGGAGTCTTGACGGTCTTTCTGTTAGGTTCTTACACCCCTGCAGGAGGTGAATTTCCTGTTAGTCACATCGGCAACTTCGTCGTTGCTTGCGTCTTGACTTATGCGGTTGTGACGCACCGCCTAGCTGATATTCAGGTTGTGTTCCGTCGAGCTCTGGTTAATGTTGTTCTATTCTGTGGCGGGCTTGCTATAGTTTTAATGCTTTTCCGGCTCGCTTATCAGTTCATCGGCTTTGACATGGACTTTCGCATTTTAGCGCTGGCAACTGGACTGGGAGTTATCACTGTCTTGGGTCTGGGTTATGTAGTGGGCGACCTTTGGCAAAGGAAGGTGGAAGAAGCTTTTATGGGAGTAAAGTCCTCTTACCGCAAGCAGTTATCTCAATTCGTAGACGAGATATATAGTGTTTCCAGTTTGGAGCAGTTGGGTAATGGGTTCATATCATTGCTTACACAGTCTCTAGACAGTCGGAAAGCTTGCTTGCTTTTGCCCCAGGTTGGAGACGGGGTTTTTAGTGCTCAATTTATCTACCCTCCAGTGGAAGATAACCCCATGCGTGAGCTGAAGTTGAAGAAAGATAGTCCAGTTGTGATATGGTTAGAACGCGAAGGTGCCATATTGCCAACAAGAAAGCTCATTATCCTTCCCGAATTTCAATCCATTTGGGAAGAGGAAAAAGAAACAATCCGGTCGGCTGGAGTGCAAATGTTCGCTCCTTTGAAGAGTGGAGGAAGACTTGTGGCTGTTGTAGCAGTAGGAGAAAGACGGGATGGGAAGCTTTACAGTGTTGAAGATATAGATTTGCTGGAGTCTATCACTGCCCAAGTGGCAACAAGAATAGAGAAGGAATACAACCATCAACGGTTGAGGGAGCAAGACGAAGAAGTAACGTTGCTTAACCGCCTCGCCACAATTATAACCTCGAATATAAGCCTTCAGATGATATTTGAAAATTTCGCTGAAGAACTAAAGAAAGTGGTGGATGTGGATTGGGCGACGGTCGCCCTAATTGACGGCAGCGAGCTTCGATTTAAAGCCTTGTCCAGCACTATAGGTTCGGCTTGGCAAACAGGCGAAACCATACCGCTGGAAGGGACAGCCACAGAGTGGGTGTGCCAGGAGAGACAGTATGTATATGAGCCTGACCTGAAGCGGCACCACAGATTCTGGACTGGGGAACATCATCTACAGCGAGGAGTTCGTTCTATTATTTATCTGCCTCTAAATGTGGCGGAGCGTAGTATCGGTAGTCTAATCGTAGCCAGTCGTAAACCGAACGCTTATAATTTCAGGCAAATAAGGCTACTGGAGAGAGTGGCTTTGCATATTGCGGCGCCAATTGAAAATGCTCAACTTTATATGCAGCTGGAGCAAAAATCTCGCGTTGATGCGCTTACTGGTTTATTTAATAGGCGCCACTTTGAAGAGCGGCTGGAAGAAGAGATTGCCCGACATTCTCGCTATAGCCAAGTGTTCTCCATATTTATGATTGACCTGGATAACTTCAAGTCCTATAACGATATACATGGACACCCTGCCGGGGACATACTTCTGAGCCAGATAGGGAAGATTATCAAGAACTCTATCAGAGGCGTTGACCAAGCTTTTCGCTATGGTGGTGACGAATTTGTGGTCATTTTACCTCAGACAGCCAAGGATGATGCGTATGCTGTGGCGGAGCGTGTACGAGGACAGGTTCTTAGTGAGATGAAGAAGAAGACAATTCCTGTAACATGCAGCATTGGTTTGGCAAGCTATCCTGCGGATGGAGTGCTGGTTAGCGAGCTTATTAATGTGGCTGACTCTGCTCTTTATTATGCTAAGCGAGCAGGAGGTAATCGAGTCATCTCTTCAAATATTGATGTTTCGTCACAGCAACCGGAAAACCCAGTGGTTGATGTCAAACACAACGATTTGAGTGCTGTTTATGCTCTGGTGTCGGCGGTAGAAGCCAGGGACCCATATATATACGGTCATGCCAGAAAAGTCAGAACCTTCGCTGTGGCTTTGGCGGAGACAATTGGGCTATCCCCTGATGAAGTATCCAAGATAAGCACAGCTGCCTTGCTTCATGACATTGGCAAAATCGGCATTCCTGAGGAAGTGCTTAATAAAAAAGAAGGCCTGGATGCAAAAGATTGGGAAGCGATTAAAGCTCATCCCAGATTGGGGACAAATATCATCAGTAAAATCCCCAGTTTAGAATCCTGCGTAAGTGGTATTCTGCACCACCATGAAAGGTGGGATGGTAGTGGTTATCCCGAGGGGCTGAAAGCCGGAGAGATTCCTTTGGAAGCACGCGTCATAGCTATAGCAGACGCTTTTGAGGCTATGTCCTCTGTTCGTCCTTACCGCCCAGCTTTGTCTATCAGAGAAGTAATAAAAGAGCTGAGAAAAGGTGCTGGTACTCAGTTCGATCCTAATTTAATTGAGGTCTTTGTTGATATTATTGAGGCGGGATTTCCTAGGAAGGCAAAGATAAGTCAGGACTCAAGTATCGAGCCGGCGACTCCATAGTACTACGACTCAAGGTCCTAAAACTACTAGTTTGATATTTGCAAATTCAAAAATGGTATTCTGGGAAATATACTCATATTTTTACGATATATTCCTGAGAAATTGGTTTCCGTATAGGCGACTTTTGGAAGAGCTAGACAATGTCTTAGAAATCAAGGAAGGCGACCATATTTTAGATGCCGGTTGCGGCACAGGATTCATGATAGAAAAGATTGTCAAAGAAAATGTAGGAAGAAGAATAAGCGTGGTAGGGCTCGATTCTAGCAAGGGGATGTTGGAACGCGCCCGGAAAAAATTTAAAAATTACTCTAATGTAAAGCTTCAGGTTGCGGACTTAAACAAGCACCTAGAGTTTCCCGACAATTCGTTTGACAAAGTTATTTGCTCTAACACACTTTATGCCTTAGAAAACCCGCAAAAAGTTATTGCTGAATTTTATAGAGTTCTGAAGCTTGGCGCAGTAGTGGTTATCACCAATCCCAAACCGGATGCCCAAATGAAGAAACTTGCTCAAGAACAATTGAGGACAATGACAAAACTCACGCCTTTCTACAACAAAATTTATCATATCCTTAGAGCTATTCTGCTGTTGCCCATAATCTTTGCTGTTACTGTAATAAACAAAATTATCCTTAAGAAAGGGAAAAAGGGAGAATATCAGTTCTTGGATAACCAGCATTTCCGAAGTATTCTTCAAGAAGTCGGGTTTAAGTCGGTTTATATAAGTTCTTGCTACGCCGATCAAAACTGGTTAGTTAAGGCAGCGAAATAAGCTCCAACGCGCTCTATTGGATATGCCTTCAGTCTTTTCTGAGCAAAGCACATATATTGCGGGAGAAGTTCTTTATTGGGAAGCTATAGGATTTTTCTGGGGATATAGTGAGGATTTCCCATCCGCTTTCGAGTAACAGTTTTCTGAGCTCGCCATATGAAAAAAGATAATAGTAGCGGTATATTGTTCTTTCTTTTAGCTTCCATGGGATGTGTTGCTCCTTGGATTTGAACCAAAATCTTGGTTGCCCATGGTTCCACACAGTCACGAAAGCCTCCCCGTGGGGCTTCAATACTCGTCTTAGTTCTTCGAGCGCTTTTTTCCTTTCCGCTTTGCCTCTGATATGGTGATAAGTAGCCACAGATATTGCCCAGTCAAAGGTATTGGCGGGGAAGGGCAGGAACAATGCGTCAGCGGCTATTAAATTGACATAAAATTTGAATTTAGCGGCATATTTCAAGGCTTGCTTGAGCATGGCTAAGGAAGAATCCACTCCCCAGAGCTCAAAACCATGGTTGAAAGGCAGGAAGTCTGGCCCATGCGCACAACCGACATTTAGAAGTTTTCCGGTTTGCCATCTTGTTGCTAGACCGTCTAATTCTTTTCTTAGGAGCGGCCAATGTCTTATTCGATACCAACTTTCAGCGATTTGGTCGAAGACTTCTCTATTTGTGGTCATAGGTGCACTTTGATAAACTTTAAGTATATTATGGCATGAAAAAGGCATCTCGAACTATTTCTGGAGTAACTCCAATAGCAGTTATGGCTAAGCCATTTCCCTGCCCGGGGAAATGTGTTTATTGTCCCAGTTCTCCTGAGGCACCCAAGAGCTATACCGTGGAATCTCCTGCGGTGCTCCGGGCTCGAAGTTGCGGCTTTGATGCCAAAAAACAGGTGGAAGTCAGACTCAAGACGTTGGCGGAGATGGGACATGCTCAAGACAAAGTAGAGCTTATCATCATGGGTGGTACCTTCTTGTCTTACCCTCGAGACTATCAATATCAGTTTGTTAAAGATTGCTATGACGCTTTGAATGGTATTCCTTCCAGTAGTTTAGAGGAAGCTAAGAAGCTGAATGAGACTGCTGAACATCGTTGTGTGGGTTTGTGTATTGAGACTAGGCCAGATTTCTGTGATGAGGAGGAGATAAAGACCATGCTCGATTTTGGCACCACCAGGGTAGAGATTGGCGTGCAGACGTTGGATGATGAAATCCAGCACCTGACCAAAAGGGGACATGGAGTGGCTGAGGTTATCTCGGCAACCAGATTGCTGAGGGATTATGGCTTCAAGGTTCACTATCATTGGATGCCTGGTTTACCAGGATCAACACCTGAACATGACTTGGAGCTATCACAGCAACTGTTTGAAGATGAGCGCTTTCGACCAGATGGACTCAAACTGTACCCCACGCTGGTAGTTCAGGGGAGTGAATTAGAGAGTTGGTATCAGGATAATCGTTACCGACCTTATGACGATAATGAAATGGTTGACTTACTTATGGCAATTAAAGTAGCGATTCCTAAATATGTACGGATTTCGAGGTTGATGCGGGATATTCCCAGCAAATTCATCATCGCTGGGTGTAAGGATTTGGCGCTGCGGGGGACGATTAAGAGGAGAATGGAGCAGGCTGGTCTCCGCTGTAACTGTATTCGGTGTCGTGAATATGGTCATCGCCAGAGGGATGGCTGGGCAATTAACAAACCATATTTAAGTAGGATGGATTACGACACCTTTGGGGGGAGAGAGGTTTTCCTTTCCTACGAGGATGTGAATGAGACCTTATTTGGCTTACTCAGGTTAAGGATAGATGGGAAAAAGGCAACTGTGAGAGAGTTGCACGTTTTTGGCCCCGAGGTCGCTCTGGGAATGAGGCGGGAAGGAGCTGCCCAACATCAAGGTCTGGGCGAAAGTCTGCTTCGAGAGGCGGAGAGAATCACCAAGGAAGAATTCGCAATAGCGGAGTTATCAGTGCTGAGCGGAGTCGGCGCCCGCGAGTATTATCGGTCGCTGGGTTATACTCTGACGGACGTTTACATGGTGAAGAAGCTCGGCTAGGTATGCAAACGCTGATGAGGGGTTTGGAGCAGCTTGTATCTATTGACAGCAAACAATACCTGTATCTATAATGGCTCGGCGCTGTGGGAAAAGGTAACCAACTGATGGAAGACTTGAAACGCGACAAGACGATACAAAAGGAGGAAGAGAGTAGATGGAAGAAATAAAGCCAACTTGGAGACTAGCCTGGGGATTATGGTGGCGAATGGTTCTTATCACTCTGGGGATACATGTGGTGATTGGGGCTGTAATGTTCGCTCTGTTGAAGCTGGGTGTGGTGGACTTAGCCTGCATACTTGGGAAGCTTCGTGGTTGTTTGCCTGTGGGTAACTGGACAATCTCGCCTCCTTAGCAAAGTGAGGCAGATAGCTGTGGCGTGAAGGTGTGTGGAGAATAAGGGTACTGTCCCTGTGACTGCCCGGGTCCAGTGGCATTGTCAATTGAAGTTTTGGCTCTGGTGCTCTCCAAGTGTTCTGTACAAATTGTGGCAAAGAGTTACTAGGAACTCCTAAATTCTGTGCCTATTGTGGAGCGAGAGCAATGGGTGGTAGCAGTTTTTGTTCCCAGTGCGGCGCGCCAACGACTTCTCTCACTGACATATGTAATAAGTGCGGTGCGCCAGTGGTTAAGGCAGTGAAGGAAAGAACTTGGATGCCCACGACTGCTGGCATACTCTCTATTATTGCCGGCACCATTGCTCTGGTCATTGGCGTATTGGTTGCCACAGTCGGCGGTGTTATAGGTGCATTCTTTGGGATAATTTGGCCAAGCGTTTTTGGCGCCCCGTTAATCGTGGCGGGAATAATCGCTATAACAGGTGGTATTTGTGCCTTGCAGAGAAAAATCTGGGGATTAGCGCTTATTGGCTCTATTTGCGCGCTTTTGGGTCCTTGGTTCATTCTCGGCGTGCTTGCAACTATATTTGTCAGCCTAGGAAAGGGCGAATTTGAGTGAAGTACAGCATAAAGTTTGTAGATTCTGAGTATCTGTTTGTGGTGAGGCTACTATAAGAAAGGTAATTATTGTAAAATGTTTTTGAAAAGCTTTAAAGACAGGTAAAGGAGGTAAGATGCAAAGGTATCCTTTTCTGAGGTTTGCGACCGCAGTTTTGAGGTTTGTGGGGTGGATAGCACTGATAGTAGGTGTTATTGCTTCAATTGCTCTTGGAATTATGATGGGCAGAACTCCTCCAGGTGAAGCTAGTGCCGGAGTTGGAGGTACAATCCTAGGGGTTTTTATAGCTATCGGGGGAATAATTGTCTCCTTCTTAACATGGCTATTCTTACTGGCGACGCGGGAGCTTTTCTATCTGCTTATACAGGTGGAAGAGAACACGAGGAGTACGGCTGAGCGCATTGCTGTGGCTGAGAAACCCAGACAAGAATAGTTTTTTTTGGTTGCTATATGCAATGAAGAGAGTGTTCCTTTCTTTGCGGCGCAGGTTGTTTGCCTTGTTTCGCGGGATTTTTTTTCTGTTCAGCAAAGTTTTTTCTGTCTTCCGCAAGCTTTTTACCCTGTTTTCTAAGCTAATTCAAAAACTCCAGCTACTACCACCTTGTCGGAAGGTGAGTTCTGTTTTCCAGAGATTTTGGAAGGTAAGTAAGCCACCGGAGTATCATTTTCTACCATACGTGACTAGTGTGCTGAGGGTGTTGGGATGGGCAGTACTAGTAATCGGAGTTGTTGCTTCAATCGTCCTTGGACTGCAAATTATAGAAAATGGGCTAACTATTATGAAAACTGAGCTAAGGGGTTTAGGGCTGGGTGTTTCTGCGATTTTGTTGGGAATAATTGGCTCTTTCTTGGCTTGGCTATTTTTGCTGGTGACCAGAGAACTAGTTTACTTATTTATTGATGTAAAAGAGAACACTAGAAAAACAGCAAGGAGTCTTGCCAGGAAATCACGCTGAAAAAATTCATGCTTCAGCATGTTATGTGAATCAAGGCAGCAACCCTTTTCTTTTGTTCAGTAAGCTCGTTCACCTTAGCAATGGCGTCATAGGATGGCTGGATTAGCAAGCTGAGGTTTTTCTCCTTGGCCCAGCTTTCTGCTTCTGGAGTCAGATGGGCTACGCTGTCAGTGCCAGTGCCAATGATTATTACTTCAGTCTGACCCTGGCTCAATTGTTCCAGCTCCTGCCTCTTGATTTTATGGCTCCCAAACATTAGGAAACCACCTTTTCGCTTCTTTATCATGCCGTCTGCAAAAATCAAGACATCGCGGCGGTATTTCTTACCGTCAACTACGATAGAGCCAAAGGTAAATTCGTCTATTTTAGCCATACAATTTGCCCTCTTTCCCTCTGATCTTCTTCTCGCCTTGTAAGTCAGCTTTACGTTTGCTGTCCCGCTTTATAGTCCGGCCGTGTTTGAAACGGTTTAGGTTGACAAATCCTTTTGTCACGTTTGCTCCTCAAATGAAGCTATTCTTCAGCTTAAATATCATCTCCTCTACATTGTCACTATCTGTCTTGAGCCTCTTTATGGCTTGGTCTATTCTATCGTGTTTGTAACCATCGTTTAAGTCAGCTAGGTTATTATATAAGCCCGCTCTCCTCCCCAATTTGAAATTCAGCCGTTCTCCCTCCGGCAATGATAAGTATTTATCTATGATGTTGAGGCATTTCTCTTTATCCTCAGGCATTTTGCCCTCGATTTCCATCAATAAGTTCAGTATATGGTCACTCATAAGACAGCTGGTAACCTGTAAGCCTTCGATGAAAACAGCTATTTCTTTTACTACCTCGTCTTCAGTTTGCAGTTCAAAATCTCCGCTTTGTAATCTTGCCCACAATGGCATAGCTGGAGAGACATGGAGGCTGCGTAGCCTGATGTAGTCAGGGTTAATTTCATTTAATACCCTGGCGGTTTCTCGGGCATGTTCCTGAGACATTCGCTTGCCCCCCAAGCCAGGCATAACATATTCACAAAGGGAAATGCCTGCTTCTTTCACCTTCTTTCCACCTTCAATGTGGTTCTGTACAGTGCATCCTTTTTCCATATAAGCCAGCAGAGGACCATAGCCAGTCTCTAACCCGATGTGAATCCGATCTAGCCCAGCATCTTTTAGTTCCTTTAACTCTGCTACTGACTTTCTCGCCGCTGTGTGTGACCGACCATACATGGTTACTCTATTCAAACCAGGGAAGGTTTCCCTCAGAAATGTAAGCACTCGCACAAGGTCAGGTGTACGCATGATCAAGGTGTTGGAATCCTGAAGGAAAGCTGATTTCCCACCTGTTGCCAGCCATAGTGCCACATTATGAACACATTGTCCATATTGAAGCTGGTCAACGAGCATTGCCGCCACCACTCTAACTCTGTCGCCATAGCCCATTTCCCAAGCCATTTCTTTGATACCTTCAGTGATAGTCTTAGCTGCCTCAATATCTTTCAAAATTTCTGCCACGCTTCTCATCTCAAACTTGGTGCCTTTGTATACAGGGCAGAACAGACATCTATTCCATGGACAATTCCTAGTTGCTCTTATGAGCAAAGAGTAAGCTTCACTGGGAGGTCTGATAGGTCCCAGTTCAAAGGTGTGGCTTAGCTTCTCTGTGACTGAATAACCTAGCATCAGGCGTATTTTAGCTCTGCTACAAGGACCGAGCAAATGGACTTGTAACTTTGGGCTATGATAATATTCTTAACCTATGTACGTTTGGGTAGCAAGGTCAGATAAATGAGCCAATTTGAATTAATCTCTTTTGATGCCGAAGGGACGTTGGTAACACCTGATTTCAGCGAAACTATCTGGCATGAGGCGATTCCGTCACTTTATGCCCAGAAAAAGGGAATTGACTTTGCTCAAGCCAAAAAACTTATTTGCGAGGAATATGACAAGGTCGGCGACAAGAGGCTTGAGTGGTATGATATCAGATATTGGTTCAAGTATCTTGACTTAGGTCCTTGTGAGCCAGTAATACAAAATTGCCTGTGTAAGATAACCTATTATCCTGAAGTAATTAAAGTTCTTCCTTCCCTAGCTGGTAAATATAAGTTAATTGTTGCTTCGGGCACGCCGCTGGAGCTACTGCGTGTCTTATTGCGAGATATAGAACATTATTTTGTGCGAGTTTTTTCTTCCATCTCACATTACAAGCAAGTAAAGAGCCCTGATTTTTATCTCTGGATATGTGAGGAAATGGGCGTGAAGCCAAGCCGCGTGCTTCACGTTGGTGATAACTGGCAATTCGATTTTCTAAACGCCCGCCAGGCCGGCATGCATGCTTTGTATATTGACAGGTCAGGCAAAAACCATCAAGAGGCTTTTAGGGATTTGACCCAGTTGAAGCGTATCCTGGCACTCGAGCCGTAATTTTCTTTCCAAAGGTAGCTATTAGTTATAGATAGATATTATAGACAGTATAAGCCGTTTTAGGTTAGAATTTAGCCAACCCCAGATTGATGTTAAGGCGCAGGGAAATGTCCTCTGGAAGCTTCTCTCCTGGAAACAGATTCAATTTGTCTAAGACAGAGCTCAAGGAGATGGCTAAGAAGTTACGCCGCCATGTAATCACCATGATAGCCACAGCAGGTAGTGGACATCCTGGCGGCTCTCTGTCAGCAGCCGATATCATCACAGCGCTTTACTTTAGGATTTTGCGCTATGACCCTCAGAATCCAGAACGGGCAGACCGTGACCGGTTTATACTAAGTAAAGGACATGCCGCTCCCATTTTGTACGCTGCTCTGGCTGAAGCTGGTTATTTTCCGGTAGCTGAGTTGGCAACTCTGAGGAAGCTCGATAGTCGCCTGCAGGGGCACACGGATCGGAAGTTTACCCCGGGAGTGGAAATGTCCGCTGGTTCCTTGGGTATGGGTTTGTCTTTTGGTATTGGAGTGGCTTTGGCTGCCAAGCTAGATTCCAAAACTTACCGAACCTACGTACTTCTCAGCGATGGAGAATGTGAAGAAGGGCAAACCTGGGAGGCAGCTTTAGTAGCAGCTCATTTTAAACTGGATAACTTAACAGCCATAGTTGACTACAATGGCATGCAGCTTAGTGGCTGGATTCGAGACATACTGAACATCGAGCCTTTTACCGCAAAGTGGCAGGCTTTTGGTTGGCACACTATTGAAATAGATGGACACGACTTTGACCAAATTCTATCTGCTTGCCAAGAGACTGGAAATGTGAAAGGCAAACCCACGGTGATCATCGCCCACACCATCAAAGGCAAAGGGGTCAGCTTCATGGAAAACAATATAGCGTTTCATGGCAAGGCACCTACTTGGGAAGAAGCTGAGAAAGCACTAAAGGAACTAGCGTAATTGGCGGAAGCATCTACTCGGGAAATTTTCGGCAAAACTTTAGTAGAACTGGGCAGACAAAACAAAGATATTGTGGTTCTGGACGCCGATGTATCGCCCTCGACAATGACGAATCTTTTTGCTCAGGAGTTCCCGGATCGCTTTTTCAACTGCGGGCTAACGGAGCAAAACATGATCGGCATAGCTGCTGGTTTGGCTGCTTCGGGCAAAGTTGTCTTTGCTTCGAGTTTTGTTGTGTTTGTTGTCTGTCGCTGTTTCGACCAGTTGAGGCTATGCATTTCTCAGCCAAATCACAATGTTAAGGTCGTGGCAACCCATGGTGGCATCATCGTAGGAGAGGATGGCTCATCACATCATGGGATTGAAGATGTGGCGTTATGCTGTGCGCTTCCCAATTTCATTGTGATTGTCCCTGCGGATGCTATTGAGGCTGCCGAGGCAGTGAAAGCAGCAGCACATCAATATGGACCTTTCTACATCAGGCTAAGTCGTCCCAAAACGCCTATTGTTTACTCTGAAGGCTATCGCTTTACGTTGGGCAAAGCAGTAATTATGAGGCAGGGCAACGATGTCACTGTCATAGCTATGGGCATCATGGTGGCTAAGGCTTTGGAAGCCGCAGACATTTTAGCAAGAGACGGTATAGATTGTCGGGTAATAAATATGCATACTCTCAAGCCGTTGGACGAAGCAGCCATAATCAAAGCAGCGTCAGAAACAGGCGCAATTGTGGTTGCCGAAGAACATTTAGCCCAAGGTGGACTGGGTAGTCGAGTTGCTCAAGTAGTCGCTGCAAAAAAGCCTGTGCCTATGGAATTCGTCAACCTCGGTGACAGGTATGCCGTATCTGGTAAAGCTGAAGAGTTGCTTCAAAGATATGGGCTCACTGCCCGGAATATCGAGGACTCGGTAAGAGCAGTGATTAAGAGGAAATAGCATTTCCAAGTTATTTTGGGAAAGCTGAATTGTCGCTGAAAGGAGGGAGCATGCGGATGAAGAAGCATTTTCTGACATTGTTGACCTTAGGAATTGCCTTTACCTTGCTTATTTTGGCTGGGGCAAGCTGTGCCACTTATCATCAGAATTCTATAGTTAGCGAGCCTATGATGACAGACTCTGAATTTAAGTCCTACATCAGACCCGAATCCCCACCAGTCAGGGAAGTTTTACAAGAGGTTCTGGGTAACCCCCCTTACGAACTCTCCCAAGTTGGCTTTGACGATATCCGAAACTGGGTGGCTGACAATATAGATTACAAATCTGACACTGAGCAATGGAGTGTTGATGACCGCTGGCAAACCCCGGAAGAAACTCTTTCCTACCGCACCGGGGATTGTGAAGATTTTTCTATCTTACTATGCTCTTTACTTAGAGCCTATGGCATTGATACTGAGCATGTTTATGTTGTACTTGGTGTTGATAACGAAGGGCATGCACATGCCTTTATAATAGAAGATTGGTATTTAGATGGAAAGTGGCGAAGAATAGAGTCCCAGGCATCTGTTCGACCCTCTTCGTACGGTTGGCACAGTCTTCTCAAGCCACATCCTGATTCTGAACTTGACAAATACCAAATTACCACTGTCTTCAATGACCTCTACTACTACGAAGAAGGCGAATCTTTTTCATGGGGTGAGGATCAGAAAGAAATTGGCATTATGGCTAAACTAGTGGCAGCTATAGGGTATGTGGCACAGCAGCTGTGGCAGGTTTTGAAATATTTGCTCGGATTCCTATTCAACTGAGTCAAACGAGAGGTCTCTCAAATTACTATCAATACGTAGATTTAGACAGCTTTTCCAGTTTCCTCTTTAACGCCACCAAATTAAGAACATCCTCTTTATTGTATTTCAGCAACAGATCAAGCGCCTTCCTATCGTTGTGAATCTGATACTGCCACCACAGCATCGCTGCCTCAGCTCCTCCAACACTTGGCAACCGTCGCGGAATGCCTAGCTGTCGCTCCACTGCTTTGAAACCACCAAATAAATTGTTCCTCCAACAATCGTGCATTAGATCACGGTGGCGAAAGTGCTCCTTGAGATTCACGCCCAGTCGGAAATAGATGAACGGAAGGTCAAAGCGGCTGCCATTGTACGTATAAATGGTGTCTACAAATCGCAAAGTGCGCAGTAAGTTGGTTTTGGTTATATCATCTCCAACCAGCTGGATAAAGCTGCTTCCACCATGGTTAGCTATACAGATGCCGATGACGGTTATTTCGTCATAGAACGAGCATAACCCTGTGGTCTCAATATCTAGATAAGCGTCGAACGCTAGCTGCAATTTTGTTGCCCGTCCTCCTCGTAGCTAGTTCTGTGATATCATAGCATATCTCTGCGGGGCCGGCTTAGGTTTTGTGTCGGTTCGGGCTGTGACTTGAGAACCTATCCAGACAAAGACTTCGTGAAGAAGGACTGCAATGAGAGAATGCACTATGGAGCGAAACAAGAAGGAGTGCAACTGCACCTATGAACCATGCAGCAGGAAAGGTATTTGTTGTGAATGCCTGAGATACCATCGAGAATCTGGTGAGCTGCCTGCTTGTTTCTTCCCCGACGACGTAGAGCGGACTTATGACCGTTCCGTCACAACATTTATCCGCACGTACCAAACAAGAAAGCGCTAGAGATGACCGTTTACAAAAGATGGGCAGCTTACTGGCTCTGGTTGAGAGTTCTGAAATTCTTGTTGGGTTAGTTTACATAGTTTGGTATACTTTCTGGTATGAACAGGCTGGATAACCGAGCCTACGATGAGCTTCGCCCGGTCCGGATAATCATAGGTTACCAGAACTTTGCTGAAGGTTCTGCTTTGATTGAACTGGGCAAGACGAGGGTTTTGTGCTCTGTCAGTATGGAAGAAAGGGTGCCACCTTTTCTAAAAGGTGGTGAAAAAGGTTGGGTTACCGCTGAGTACGGGATGTTGCCTCGCTCCACGGTTACCCGTATACCACGTGATAGAACTGAAGGTAGGAGCTACGAAATTCAACGCCTCATTGGCCGTAGCTTGAGGGCAGTAACTAACCTGGCTATTCTCGGGGAAAGAACGTTTATCGTGGATTGCGATGTACTGCAAGCAGACGGCGGCACGCGAACAGCGGCTATCACTGGCGGATATGTAGCTCTTTATCACGCTTTTCACAATTTGAGAAAGCAAGGTGTTTTGCCATTTATGCCATTAAACAAGATGGTCGCCGCCACGAGTGTAGGCATTGTCAATGGCAATATACTGCTGGATCTTTGTTATGAGGAAGACTACCAGGCTGAAGTGGATTTCAACGTGGTTATGACTGACAAGAATGAGTTTGTGGAAATTCAAGGTACCGCTGAAGGCAAGCCTTTCTCTAAAGAAACCGCTGATGCTTTGCTTGCTCTAGCTCAGCAAGGGATAAGAAAACTATTTAGAGCTCAGAAGGAAGCCTTGAGGGCATTGTGTTAGCTTAGTGGTGTGTGGCTATCGGTTTTCTCAGCCTTGTACCCAGTTTGCATTGTCAATTAGCTTTGTTTTATACTGTCTTTTTGTACGCGAATCATGTGAGGGTTTGTGAGAATGACTCAGATCGAATTGGCAAGAAAAGGCATTGTTTCATCCCAGGTGAAGCACGTAGCTGCAAATGAAGGGGTGGAGACGACTCTTATCATTGAAGGCTTGGTCAATGGTGAGATTGTGATCCTATCCAATATGAATCACAAGAATTTGGTGCCCTGCGGCATAGGCAAAGGACTGAGAACCAAGGTCAATGCTAACATCGGCTCGTCGCCGGATTTTTGCGACCTGAACACCGAACTGAGGAAACTGCAGATTGCTATTGACTTCGGTGCTGACACTGTGATGGACTTGAGCACAGGCGGGGATATTTCATCCATCAGGAAAGCCATTATGCGAGCCAGCAGCGTGCCGATAGGGACGGTGCCTATCTATCAGGCGGGCATTGAAGCTATCGAGAAGCATGGAGCCATCGTAAACATGACTGTTGAGGACATCTTCGCAGTAATTGAGGAACATGCCAAGGACGGCGTTGACTTCATGACTGTCCATTGTGGAGTCACCCGAGCGTCTATAGCCAGACTCAAAAAGCAGGGCAGGGTGACCGACATAGTGTCTCGAGGCGGGGCTTTTCTTATCGGTTGGATGCTGCACAATGACCAGGAGAATCCTTTATATGAATACTACGACCGACTGCTTGACATAGCTCTGAAATATGACTTCACTTTGAGTTTAGGCGACGGATTACGTCCCGGATGTATAGCTGATGGTACTGATAGAGCACAGATTGAAGAACTGGTTATCTTGGGAGAATTAGTTGACCGTGCCAGACAAGCCGGCGTCCAAGCGATGGTGGAAGGACCTGGGCATTTGCCATTGAATCAGATCGCTGCCAATGTGCAGCTGGAAAAGAGCCTTTGCCGGGGAACCCCTTTTTACGTTCTCGGTCCATTGGTCACCGACATAGGCGCCGGTTACGATCACATAACTGCCGCGATTGGAGGCGCAATTGCTGCTGCCGCGGGCGCAGACTTCTTGTGCTATGTCACTCCCAGCGAGCATCTTTCCCTGCCCACTGTAGAGGATGTTAAAGAAGGGGTGATTGCTTCTCGTATAGCTGCTCACGCCGCTGATGTCGTTAAGGGCGTCAAAGGTGCTAGAGAATGGGACGCCCAGATGGCTCGAGCCCGCAGGGCTCTGGATTGGGAAGCTCAATCAAAATTGTCCCTGGACCCGGAGTTTTCTCGACAGGTACATAGAAGAATACCTGCCAGCGGTGCGACTTGTAGTATGTGTGGAAAGTACTGCGCGATGGCTATAGTGGAGAAATACCTCGGCGTCTCGGCTACCAGATGTCAATAAGACAACTGTCCCGACGGAATCCAGACAGTCTATAACTGAGAAATGAAGGCAGAAATAGTACCTGTTGGCACTGAAATTTTGCTGGGTAATATCATTGATACTAATTCTCACTACCTTGCTAGCCAGTTGCCTCTTCTAGGGATTGACTTGTATTTCATATCTACGGTTGGGGACAACCGGAAAAGGCTGGTGGACACCTTGAAACGCGCTTGGAAAAGGGCAGACCTTATTATCACTACCGGTGGGCTGGGTCCTACTCAGGACGATATTACCCGGGAAGCCATCGCTGAACTGGTAGGCGAGCAGTTGAGTGTTGACGAAGGATTATGGCAAGAGTTACAAGAGTTGCTTCATCGCTACTCGGGAGAAGTACCGCAAAGCAATATCAGGCAGGCAACTATCATCCCTTCAGCTCAGATAATCCGCAATCGTATGGGTACAGCACCTGGCTGGTGGGTCGAGAAAGACGACCACATAATTGTAGCTCTACCTGGACCCACTGATGAGATGAAGCTAATGTGGCAAGAAAGCGTGTTGCCCAAACTGAAACAAGAGGTAACTGGCGAGGTTATTCTGTCCAAGGTCATTAAAACATTTCGATTAGCTGAAGCTAAAGTAGACGAATTAGTAGCCCATATTTCCAAACTGTCCAACCCCACCTTGGCTACTTACATCTATCCTGATGGTGTCCATCTACGTATTACAGCCAAAGCAAAGAACAGCGCAGAAGCTCAATGTCTTATTTCTCAAAGTGAAGAGCAGATTCGAAATATCCTGGGACCTTATATTTGGGGAGTTGATGATGATACCCTTGGTTCTGTGGTTGGGAAGCTGCTCAGAGCTAAAAATTTAAGTTTAGCTACTATGGAATCCTGTACCGAAGGGCTTTTGTGCACTACACTGGCCACTGAAGAAGGAAGCCATACCTATTTTAAAGGGGGATTGCTCGCTTGTTGTGACGAGGCTAAAATGGCTTGTGGTGTAGACATCTCTGTTATGGAGTGCTATGGCAAAGAGAATCCCAATGTAGCCAAGGCAATGGCTGAAACGGCGCGCAGGGTTTTGAAAGCCGATATAGGCATAGGAATTGGGGGTAATATAGACCCTGACAAGAATTCTGGCGATGCTTTTGTCAGCCTAAGTTGTGATAAACTTGAACAAACTTTTACTCATATACTCCGCGGAAATCGCTCAAGAATGAGGCAAAGAGCAGTTTATGCCGCTCTGTTCGATTTAAGAAAAATATTACTTGAGGAGGCCTGATGCATTTAATAATAGATGGTTATTCTAATAACCAACAAATTCTGCGAGACGAAGAATTTCTTCGGAAGTGGTTAGAAAACTACCCTGCCAGAATTGGCATGACTAGAATTTCACCCCCGTATGTGCTCAAATACATCGGTCCTGTGCTCGAGGATTGGGGAATATCGGGATTCGTGTTTATAGCTGAAAGTCATATTGGCATCCATACCTTCGTGGAACGGAATTACGTTAATATAGACGTTTTTTCCTGCAAGGATTTTGATGCCAAGAAAGTGATAGAAGATTTTCGAGAAGGATTTCAGTTAACTAAAATACGAACCTGTCTGATTGACCGAGAATGGCCGAAGGTGGAAACAGCCAAAGCTAGCAATCCTCAGGGTTTTGTTTATTATGAATGAGCGTGAGTGTCATAACGAACCCTCTGCCTATGGGCATGAAGAGATATTTCTGCCATATCAAGTGTTTGCCGGGCTGACTCCGCCTTATGCCGACCTACGACATGCTAAAGCTGTAATTCTACCTGTTCCGTATGACTGCACCAGCGAGTGGAGGAGCGGTTCTCGTCACGGTCCACAAGCTATCACGGAAGCTTCTCAATATTTGGAGCTTTATGATTTGGAACTGGACCGCGAGATATATAAAGTCGGTATCTCGACTCTCCCTCCTTTAGAGCCACTGCTAAGTAGCCCACAGGATATGATTAACAGAGTTTATCGAGCGGTAAAAGACTTGATACGTCAGGATAAACTTGTTGTGTTGTTAGGTGGTGAACATACTCTTTCTCTCGGGGCAGTCCGTGCTTTCAAGGAAAGTTTCCCTAAGCTTTCTGTGCTGCAGCTGGATGCGCATGCTGACCTTCGCGATGAATACCTCGGAACTAAGTACAGCCAAGCTTGCGTTATGCGACGCATCTTCGAGTTTTGTCCTATCTGCCAAGTTGGTGTACGTAGTCTAAGCTGGGAAGAAAAACAATTCTTAGTACAGAACAAACTGATGCCCTTCTATATGTCTGACTTAACGTCAAATAAGGTTTCCACAGACGAAATATTGGACTCGCTCAGCAAAGATGTCTATATCACTATAGACATTGATGTTCTTGACCCGGCCATTATGGCAGCGGTGGGGACACCTGAGCCCGATGGCATGTCCTGGCGACAAGTTTTGGATATACTGGAATCAGTTACTCGCTACAAGCATGTAGTGGGTTTCGATTTAATGGAATTCTGCCCCGGTGAAGGTCCAAGTTCTTGCGCCTATCTACTAGCTAAATTGACTTACAAGCTTATTGGCTATGTCCTGCTGCAAGGTGGACAATGAGAGGTAATATAAGTTTAGGTAAGATTTTCGGTATTCCTTTGCGACTCAATTATACCTGGTTTATCATCTTTGCTTTGGTCACCATTTCACTCGTGCTTTACCCTATAGAAGAGACACCTCCCCCTCCTTTAGGACACAGGATAGTCTTAGGTATACTAACCAGCATCTTGTTCTTCGCTTCCATTACCATTCACGAATTAGCCCATAGCATCCTAGCTATTCGTAATAATATCCCGGTTAAAGAGATCACCCTCTTTGTTTTCGGTGGGGTTTCTCAAATAACTAAGGAAGCAACCCACCCCCGAGCGGAACTTTCAATGGCGATAGTCGGTCCCTTAACCAGCCTGGCTTTGGCTGGTATCTTCTATGGATTACATATTTTGCTGGCGGGAGCCCAACAGACTCTGGCTGCCAGTTTAATGCAGTGGCTGGCTTTGATAAATGTGATTCTCGCTGTTTTCAACTCGATTCCCGGTTTCCCATTAGACGGAGGCAGAATATTTCGAGCCTTGGTGTGGCATAAGACTCAGGATTACCATAAAGCAACCCGCATCGCTTCTATGGTCGGGCAAGGGATAGCTTATGCCTTTATCGCTTTAGGAATTGCCAGCATTGTCTTTATTCCCGGGTACTGGATCAGAGGTGTATGGTTGTGTTTTATTGGCTGGTTTCTGCGCGACGCCGCTAGAGGCAGTTATCAACAGGTTCTGCTCCGTGACGCTCTAACGGGCATCACGGCCCGCCACGTTACAGATTATGGTTGTCCTTTGATCCCTCCCCATATGACCTTGACCGACTTGGTTCATCAATACGTTCTACCCACCGGGCAAAGTTGTTTCCTGATAAGCTGGGGAGTAGAGTTAGAAGGCATGGTCACGTTGCAGCAGATAAAACATGTCCCTCGCAACAAGTGGGCAATCACTACTGTGCAGGATATCATGACCCCAGCCAGCAAATTGAAGGTGGCTTATGCTGACCAAGACCTCCTGGCTGTGCTAGAACAAATGAATGGGGGAAACTCAAATCATATTCCAGTCATGGAGGCTGGAAAAGTTGTGGGAATAATAAGCCGAGAAGATATAGCTCGTTTTCTTCGTGCTCGAATAGAACTCGGGACAAGTTCGGCTCCTGGATAGACACCTTTAAGATAGTCCAATAACCTCTCCCTGCTTATAAAGGATTCTCTGGAGGTCTTTTCCAGCCAGGTTGTGCTGGCAAAGTGAGCCGCCTGGGACTCGAACCCAGAACCGGCTGATTAAGAGTCAGCTGCTCTACCTGTTGAGCTAGCGGCCCGAGGTGATTAATGTTAGCATTAAGACAAAACGCCGACAAGTAAGTGATATGGCGTAGAGAACAAGCAAACGAAGTCGCCTTGTGGTTTGTGATACAATAAGCTTTCGCCGATGAAACTCCTTCGCGAAGTTGTCATAACAGTTGCCATCGCTGTAGCTGTTTTCTTCATCCTCCAGCTTAATATACAAAGTTATATTGTGATGATGTCCTGCATGGAGCCCAATATCTACGATGGTGAGTGTATTATGGTCAATAAGGCTGTTTACCGCCATTCCGACCCTCAGCGAGGAGATGTAATAGTGTTTGACCCACCGTTTGAATCCCTACACCCATTCATCAAGCGTGTCATTGGCTTGCCCGGGGATACCGTGGAGATTAAGGGCGGAAAGGTCTTTATCAACGGCACTGCTTTAGAAGAGGAATATGCAAAAGCACCGGAATACACGATGGCTGCTACCCAAGTTCCCGACAACGAATACTTTGTGCTTGGGGATAATCGCAACGACAGCAATGATTCGCATAATGGCTGGACTGTGCCTCGGGATAATATCATCGGTAAAGCTTGGTTTGTCTATTGGCCACCAACTAAGTGGAAGACAATAGAGCATTATCGGTATCCGGAGCTGGCTGAGAGTGATGAGCAAGCACTGGTCGCAAGTTAATTCCTGGAGATGACGTTTGGGTGACGAGGTTCTAGAGATATTCAAAGAAGCCGGAGCAATCAAAGAAGGGCATTTCCTGCTTACCTCAGGATTACATTCACCGGTGTATTGGGAAAAATTTCGCATCTTACAGTATCCGCATCTTACTGAAAAACTCTGTCGCCTTATCACCCAACACTTCAGAAAGGAGAAAATAGATGTGGTAGCTGGGCCTACAACTGGCGGTGTTATTCTAGCTTTTGAAACAGCTCGCCAACTGGGGGTGAGAGGTATTTTCGCCGAAAAAGAAGGAGGCGTAAGGGTTTTTCGGCGCGATTTTGAAATTACTCCAGGCGAACATGTCCTCATTGTTGATGACATACTCACTACAGGAAGCTCGCTTAGAGAGACCATAAGTGCCGTGAATAAACTCGGGGGAATTGTTGTAGGCATTGGTGTACTGGTTGACCGCAGTGAAAAGAAGCTGGATTTTAACTTGCCATTATTTAGTTGTCTTCGTGCTCCCACCACAGCTTACATGCCTCACGAATGTCCACTTTGTGTTGCTGGTATTCCTTTGACCAGGCCTGGGGCTCTGGGATAGTAATTCATTTCGTTCACTTTGTTGGGACCAGCAGTTAAATAATCACGAATACACTTGCTTGACACTAGTGTATCGAAAACCTACAATATCCTCGACGCCGAGGTAGCTCAGTCGGTAGAGCAGCGGACTGAAAATCCGTGTGTCAGCGGTTCGATTCCGCTCCTCGGCACCAGCTCTCAGTGTGGAGACTGGTGCTTTGCCGAAGTGGCGGAATGGTAGACGCGACAGTCTCAAAAACTGTTGGGGGGCAACCCCCGTGTCGGTTCGAGTCCGACCTTCGGCACCATGCACTAAAGGTTTAATCCGGTATGCTGCCGGGTTGTGTAGCGGTAGCACAGAGGACTTTGGATCCTTTAGCCCAGGTTCGAATCCTGGCCCGGCAGCCAACAATAGATCCGAGAAGAGTGGGAAAACCTAATATTCCGCGCTAAGATAAAAACTACAGTGAAGAAAATCAAACATGTGACTATTTACACCGATGGCGCTTGTCTGGGGAATCCTGGCCCTGGTGGATATGGAGCAGTACTCATATATAAAGGTCACAGGAAGGAATTATCAAGGGGCTATCGTCAAACCACCAATAATCGAATGGAACTGATGGCGGCGATTGCTGGACTGGAGGCTCTAAAAGAAAAGTGCCAAGTAACCTTATATAGTGACTCTGAATATTTAGTCAAGGCAATGTCAAAGGGATGGGTTCAAAAATGGCGTGCTAATGGTTGGAGGCGTAATAAGCGAAAGAAGGTACTGAATCCTGATCTCTGGGAGAAGCTCTTAAAGCTGTGTCAGCAGCACCAAGTAGAATTCCGTTGGGTTAAGGGGCATGCTAAAACATCGGAGAATACACGCTGCGATGAGCTGGCTGTACAGGCTGCCCGGCAACCAAATTTAGCGATGGATGATGGCTACATCAAAGAGACTCGAGAAGAGGTGGCTTGAGCAAAATCGCAAAAAATGCCAAAATTAGCTTAGCAAATTTGGTAGCTGTATTAGCGTATCTGTTCCCCGGTAGCTCAATGGTAGAGTGGGCGGCTGTTAACCGCTTGGTTGCAGGTTCGAGTCCTGCCCGGGGAGC
>DAITOK010000020.1:0-22176 GCA_036834125.1 Chloroflexota bacterium
TCCAGGTAGTCACAATTTAACCAAATCTTATTGTGAGGCGATGTGGAAACTGTGTTGCCGTCGTCATCTCGTGCTGTGACAATTATAGTTAGATTCGTGCCAGCTTGTTGCCCAGGTATGGTGGCTTCCCAGTATCCGTCCTGTGGTGTACCGCCGGTCTGTGTCATGGAAATAGTTTTAGAACCGTAGGTCAGGTTCACAGCGACCACACTTCCATCAGCATCGGTGACATGCGCCGTGATATTGACAGCCTCTCCAGGGCACGGGTGGTCGGAGGATTGCGCTATTCTTTCTATAACCGGTGGGGTCGCTACCGGCCCGGTTTCATTGAAGTAGCATTTGGCCGGACAGTAGTTGTCGCAAGTGCTTGTGCAATTCTTGGGCTTCGGAGTCCACATGACTAGGATGTCCTTCACTTCCAATGTGGCCCCACAGGGCCAAGTTATTGTTCCTACCTTCTTTGTATGGTAGGTCTTACCACGGATAGGACTGGAGAGAGGACCAAAGGTCAAGTCATCATTTGATAAGACACCGTTGACCCAAAGGTCAGCAACAAATACCACGCAATAGCGCCTGCTTTTTGCATTGTTATAGAACTTTACGAATACATCGGCGGTTGCGGTGCCATTTACGCCCGTGCATCCGTGGACAACAAGCCATATGTCTGTGACTGTCACGTCATTGGCGGTACATCCGCTGACACAACGTGGCCAAGAACCAACCCCTCCCCCTTTCGCATCGCCAAGCTTGTTATTGACGCTAGCGCTGACGCCGCTGATGTTGGCGTCAGCCTCGGCAGTAGTCTTTTCAGACATTGGGTCAAGCATTACTACCTTACGGATGGTGTCAACGTTGCCAAGTTTGTCAGTCACTGTCAGAGTTACGGTGTAGTTTCCGTAGCTGGAATACCAGTGTTTCGGGTTTTGTCTCTTGCTATGTCTGCTGCCGTCGCCAAAATCCCAATCGTATTTATAGGGCGGTACTCCGCCGCTACTCCGGTCTGTGAATTTAACGCCCTTGCTGCGACAGATAGAACACTCAACCTTGAAATCAAAGTCGGCAACAAGAGCCGGTTCACCGCTTGCGGTTTGATCAGCTGCTTCGTCGTCCGCAGCCTGACCCGTCTGTGTTTTGTCGTTCACAGGCTGGTCATCTGCCGTTTGGTTATCCACCTCTTCATTCTCTGGCGTCGGGCTGTTTGCCGTTTCACCACCCGCGGGCTGTTCATCTGGCTCTTGTCCGCCTATACTTTCGTTATCTGGCGCCTGGCTATCTATCGTTTCGTTAGCGCCTGTTGAGCCACCAGCCTCGTCCCCCATCACCATGGGAGCACTGGCGGGCAGCATCACCACCACCAGCATTGCCACTGCGAGTAAGCAGATTATTGTCCTTTTCATATTACCCTCCTTGTAGGACTAACAGCCTATTATCGGCGTCATATTACTTTCGTCATATATATAGTCGCTAAAACCAGGCAAAATCCCTCGCCTTTTTTAGTACTTTTTGGGGATTTTGTGAGATTTTCGGAAAGATAGCCCTAAACCGCAGTACTAGAAAACTCCTCTCCTTGCCGTCTTTATTTCTTCGATAATGATTATGCCCAATTTAGCATAGCGACACTTGATTGTCAAATAGTACTGGTCAAGAAGTACTAGAATCGAGTTATGGTATACTGTTTCCCTAGAAATGACTGGAAATTGAGGATCGTCAAGATGGCTCAGTCTGCCAGCAGCCGAATAAAGGGGTATATTACCGAGCTCAAGGATATCAAGCGCATCCGGAAGGACAGAACTTTATGGGGCTATGACCTGAACGCTCTCGCCGTAGTCGGCATGTCTAGCTTGGTATTCATTCTGGAGCGGTACTATCCCATAAAGGCAAGTTTCCCCTCCATAACGCAACTAACCTACTTCCTGCTTATCCCGCTAGCGGCGGGCTTTTTGTTTTTTGGGGACAAGCCCCAGGATTATGGCATCCGCATCGGCAACTGGAGGCTAGGGATAGTCCTGACCACGGTCACCCTGGCTGTCTTTTCACTGATCGTGTACGGTGCTAGTAAGATGCCCGAGTTTTACTCCTATTATCATAAGTCGTCCCTGAACTGGCCTCTGTATATTCTTGGCCGAACGCTATACATGTTTAGCTGGGAATTCATATTCCGCGGATATATGCTCTTTGGGCTGGAAAAGTCAATAGGGAGAAGTGCTATCTTCGTCCAGACCATTCCATTTGTGCTGCTTCATTTTGGCTGCGTATTCTGGGAGACTCTTGCCTGCATTCCTGAAGGCTTCCTTCTCGGCTACATAGCATATAAAACGAGGTCTTTCCTGCCCTGCTTTGTGATACACATCGGCATTGATATACTAATGGACGTCCTTACTTACTAGGCACGGCGGTGCAGATATCACGTCTAGAATGGCAGGCGGGGGAAATGGGGGAGGACGTTGCCAGGGAACAGGACGAGCAGGATGCCGATAAGCACTGGCCACTGAGCAAGGTATATCACCAACGGGTGTCTGCCAAGCAAAGTCAGCGCTGAGACAGCCGGGTTGTTGAGGTCAGGTATGACAAAGATTCTCTTTCCCTGTGGGTAGAAAGTCTGTCCTACAAACATGCCCACCAGAAACACCCCAAACCATGGCAGCAGTGGCCAGTAGTCCATAGTGGCAAAGCGATGCGGGATGAGCCAGAGAAGCCAGGGAGGGCTAGGTAAGTTCCAGGTCTGGATCTGGTAAATGCCTGCTGCCATCAGAGCAGCCCCCGCTATCAGGTTGACGTAGTGGAATCTCAAGAAGAAAGTCGCCAGCACAAATGCCAGCCCAAAGAAGTGGAGTATGCCAAATCGGACATAGCCGTACGGGTTGATCACCCAGGTAATCACAGTGATCCCCATTCCTAACCCAAGTATTTTCAGACCCCTGAGTATGAAGCTGGGCGTCTTCGGGCTGCGAGAGTAGGTGATTGGAAGCGATATTCCAGCGGTCAAGGTGAAAAGGCTGACAATGACGATGGGAATCCACCACCAGAAGCCGCGATAGGGACCAGGCACCCCGGTGTAACGGATACCGAAGTACTCAAGCAAATACAAGGTGTGGTAGCCGACCATCATCATGATTGCGATGGTGCGCACGAGGTCTATCTCCCAGAAGCGGCTATGTCTGGTTGTGGGAATTCGAGCCGTGACCGCCATTTGTTTTCGGGCAAGATTGTATCACATTTTGAGCTTGCGGGCTTTGATGTTTTCAGCCTCTGGATAGCGCCGTAGTATAATGGAACAGTGACAAAACAAGAGAAACCGCTTCTATTCCTTTTCGATGGCAATGCTCTGGTTCACCGTGCCTTCCACGCCCTGCCTCCGCTGACCCAGCCCAGGACAGGGGAGCTCGTGAATGCGGTGTATGGGTTCGCCAGCACCTTGCTCAAGGTATTAGCCGATTTCAAGCCCACCCATTGGGCGGTAGCGTTTGATCGTCCGACACCGACATTCAGACATGAGATGTTTGAAGAATACAAAGCACAGCGCCCGCCCACACCTGAGGAGTTGAAAAGCCAGATAAAGCGGGTTCACCAGCTGGTGCAGGCTTTTCATATCCCGATTTTTGAAATTGACGGGTTTGAGGCTGACGATGTCCTGGCTACTTTGAGCAAGCAGGCTGATGAGCAAGGCATTGAGACGATCATTGTCACGGGCGATAATGACATGCTGCAAGCTATTTTGCCTCGAGTGAAAGCGCTGGTGCCCAGGCGAACATTTACGGATACCGTTCTCTATGATGAACAGGCTGTGGAACAAAAATATGGGCTTAAGCCCGGGCAGCTTCCTGACCTGAAGGCGCTGGTGGGTGATGTGTCCGACAATATACCCGGCGTGCCTGGAGTTGGTGAGAAAACAGCCACCAGGCTGTTGCAGCAGTATGGCAGTCTGAAAGGAATCTATAACCATCTTGCCGAGATAACGCCGACCAAGCTGCAGGAGACACTACGTGAGTATCGGGATCAGGTTTTCCAGAGCAAGAAACTGGCTACCGTAGTTCGGGATGTTCCCGTCAAGCTGGATTTGAAAGGTTGCCAGGTAAGCCATTATGACCGTGGCGAGGTGGTCAGGCTCTTTCAGGAGCTGGAGTTCATTAACCTGCTGCCCAGGCTGCCCCAGATGCAAGGTGAGGCAGTTCAGCGCTCAGCGGTCAGTTGCCAGATGGTAAATAGCGAAGCAGGCTTGCGGCAGTCCATGGATGAGCTGGCAAAGGCGGAGAGCGTCGCAATTGGAGTAGAGGCTAGCGAAGAGAAGGCTGTCATGGCTGACCTGGTGGGAATAGCCATATCGCCGACAAAGGGGAAGGCGTTCTATGTACCTGTGGGACACCAGGGCTTGAACCAGCTACCACAATTGCCGTCAGATACCGTCATATCCCGGCTCAAGCCAGTTCTGGAGAACGCCGACATCGGCAAGATAGCGTACAACAGCAAGCAGGTTATGGCTGTACTGGCTAAGTATGGCGTTAGGCTTGAGAATCTTAACTTCGACCTGATGATAGCGGCATACCTCTTGGGTGAAAAGAGCCTCGGTCTTAAAGCACTGGCGTTCAATAGACTCGGTGTCGAACTGATAACTCCTTCAGAACTAACGGGCACTGGCAAGAAACAGAGTTCTCTGTCTCTGCTTGATGCTCAGAAGGTCGGCAGTTGTGCCTGCGCCAGCGTGGACGTCATCTGGAGTTTGAAGGAAAAGCTGGAGGCTGAACTACAGCAACAAGGATTGTGGCAGCTTTTCACCGAAGTGGAAATGGCTTTGATTCCTGTTCTGGTGGCGATGGAAACAAATGGCATTCTCCTGGATACTGACTTGCTCCGTGAGACATCTCTGGAGATGGGGAGGGAACTGCTCAGGCTGGAGAAGGAGATCTACGATAGCGTAGGACACCAATTTAATATCAATTCCCCTCAACAGCTGGGCAAAATCCTGTTTGAGGAGCTCAGGCTACCTCAGTCTCGGAAGACGAAAACCGGCTACTCCACTGATGCCTCAGTCTTGGAAGCATTGAGGGGCATTCATCCCATAATTGACCTCATACTGCAGTATCGCCAGCTCAGCAAGCTCAAGTCAACTTACGTTGATGCTCTGCCAGTACTTATCAACCCCAAGACGAAGAGGGTGCATACCACTTTCAACCAGACAGGCACGGCGACCGGTCGGCTCTCCTCCAGCGACCCCAATCTCCAGAATATACCCGTAAGGGGCGAATTGGGCAGCAAGATACGAAAGGCTATCGTGGTTCCACCCGGCGCGTATTTGCTAAGTGCTGATTATTCGCAGATTGACCTCAGAGTTCTGGCTCATCTCTCTCAGGACCCCGGTCTTATCGCTGCCTTTGCTGAGGACGAAGATATTCATGCCACGACCGCCTCTAAGCTGTTCGGCGTTCCCAAGGATGCCGTCACGCCTGAAATGCGGCGGAATGCCAAGACGGTCAATTTTGGGGTGATTTACGGCATGAGCGATTATGGTTTGGAGCAGGCTACTAATCTCACGCGCGAGGAAGCGGCTCAATTCATCGCTCTGTATTTCGAGAAGTACCCCAAAGTAAAGGAGTATCTGGAAACTACAAAAGAGCAAGCCCGTAAGCTTGGCTATGTACAGACCGTGTTGGGGAGGAGACGGTTCTTGCCGGAAATCAATTCCACCAATCGAATGGTCAGGGAAGCTGCTGAGCGGATGGCTATCAATGCTCCCGTGCAGGGTAGCTCTGCTGACATCATAAAGATCGCCATGATAAATCTGCATCGAGAAATGGGAAAATGGAATCTGAAGAGCAAGATGCTGTTACAGATACACGATGAATTGCTCTTCGAAGTGCCCGAAGGGGAGGTGGCGGAAATGAAATCCTTAATTGCCGAGCTCATGCCCAGGGCATATGAACTTCGTGTTCCCTTGAAGATAGATATCAAGCTGGGCAAAAACTGGGCAGAGATGGAATGACATGCCTGAGCTGCCTGAGGTCGAAACGATTAAGAACGAGCTGGCGCCCTGGGTTGTGGGGCAGACTTTCGCCGATGCTGCTATCCTTGATGCTAAGGTGGTCTGCGGTGGGACTCCCGAGGAAGTCCGCAGCGGACTGGTGGGGCGGAAGATAAGAAGCCTGGAGCGACGGGGTAAATATCTTATCTTCTGCCTCTCCGGTGGCAAGTCACTCGTCATTCATCTCAGAATGACCGGTGTTTTGCTGTTAGACCCCGAACAAGCTGACCGCTACGCCAGTGCGGTTTTTCACTTCTCGAACGGACATCGCTTGGTTTTCAGTGACCGGCGACGGCTGGGAAAAATATGGCTGGTGGACGATGCCAGCACTGTGATCTGTAAGCTTGGTTGTGAGCCGTTGGATGAGGGCTTTACGCCAGAGGTGCTAGAGCAACGATTGAGCGGGCGGCGCATCCCCATCAAAGCGGCTTTGCTTGACCAAAGTATCGTGGCTGGCATCGGCAATATGTATGCTGATGAAATCCTGTTCGCTGCTGGCATTCACCCCTTGAGAAAAGCTGACTCCTTGTCACGCAAGGAGCTACGAACTTTACATAAGTGCACCCGCCAAGTTCTTGAGGCAGGCATATCCAGCAAGGGCGCTAGCGTGGACACGTACATCCGCCCCCAGGGGGAGATGGGGACAGCCCACTCCGATTTCAAGGTAGCTCATAGGAAAGGCAAGCCCTGCTCTTTTTGCGGCAGCCCCATCGAGCGGTGTGTCGTGCAGAACCGTGGCACCTGCTTCTGCCCCCGATGCCAACCCTTGCCTTGTGGCTCTGTGTGACGAGAAAACAGACGCCAACGGAAACTAGGGACACAAAACACATGCTAGCGTTCAGCAGTTTTCCTAGCTGTTCTAAGGCTTCAACACTGTAGGCGACATGGTGTCTAGCGTATCGGTGTGTCTTGTAACGAGGTATAATTAACGAGGTATAATTTGGGAAATGCATATTCTGGAGGGGACAATGAAATCGCTGGTAGTTTATTATTCTTTGACGGGGAAAACGAGGCTGGTGGCTGAGGCGATTGCGGAGGCTCTGAATGCGCCGCTGGTTGAGATCAAGGAAAAGAGACCTATCCCTTTTCCCCTTGTCTATCTGAGCGGCAGCTTCGCCGCTTTGATGAACAGAGGGAGGGACATAAATCCTCTAAACGTGGATATAAAGCAGTACGAGAGGATATTCATCGGCTCTCCAATCTGGGCTTCACGACCGGTGCCGGCTATCAACTCATTTATCTACCGGACGAATTTTGAAGGGAGGGAGGTTATTCCCTTCTTCACGATGGGCGGCAGAGATGCCCAGAAAGCTTTGGCGAACATAACCGCGAAGATCGAGAAACGCCAAGGGAAGGTGACTGGCTCCTTTGCTATAGCTTCGTACAGGTTGTCTGACGAGGAAATCAGGGCTAAAGCAAAAGAGGCGATAAAGAAGTATTCAAGCTAGACTCGATTCCTTTCACGATGCCGCTTCCTCCCTAATTTATAATCAATTACAATACTCTGTATAATTCTCCCTCCGGTGGCGGGACGTAACAGGCAAGTTTTTTGAAAATTCCCCTCTTATAAGGCTTGTCCTCGCGAAAGCGGGGATAAGAGAGAAGAGGAAGTGTAGTTCAAGAGGGTCGATACCGTTGTGACGCATGTTTTATGGCTAAAATGAGTGTTTTTGATATCACAGGATCAGAAGAAGCTGTATTATAAATACAGATGCGGGCGACAGCAAAGAGAAGGCTTCTAATCGCAGCAGGAACCTTATCCACAGGACTGGGAATTATCGGCGTTTTTGTCCCGATTCTGCCGACAACCCCATTTCTGTTACTCGCTGCCGCCTGTTATACGCGAAGCTCCGAACGTTTCTACCGATGGCTGATGAATAACAGGATATTTGAGGCCTACGTCAGGAATTACATTGAAGGCAGAGGAATGCCCGTAAAAATAAAGATATTCACTGTCCTGATGCTCTGGCTAGCTATCGGACTAAGTATAACTTTTGGAGTACAGAACACAGTTGTCAGGATAGTGCTAGTTTGTATTGCTGTCGGAGTTACAGTACATATTGCTCTAATCAAAAAGACAAAAGTCGAAGATAATCAGAAGTGAAACCATAGACGGGCTTTGTTCGGGTTCCCACCGAATTGGCGGGCATTATGGGTGGACTACGCCTCCCGCTGCACGATTCGATGTAGCGAGGCTCCTGCCTGCCGCACAGCTATGGCGGGCGGGTTAGCCTCGGACATGGAATGGCACGACCCTAAAGGATCGCACTACGGAGCTCTCTACGAAGGAAGAGGAATTTCACAGGAAGAGAGCGACGGAGTTTAGGCCATTTCAGGATAAAACTTTAGGTTATAATAGCGGGAAAGATGCCGAACGAAATCTCCGGGCTAACCAAATCGCCAAGGAGCCGCCTAATCTATGCTGGCTAAGCTGACATTTCTGGGGGCAGCACGGAATGTAACAGGTTCCTGCTACCTTTTGGAGACCCAGGATACACGTGTCCTGCTAGATTGCGGGCTATATCAAGAGCGCAAGTACCAGGACAGGAACTGGCAGCCGTTCCCGTTTGAGCCGCAGTCTATTGACGCCGTTTTCCTGACCCATGCTCATCTGGACCATTGCGGGCTTTTGCCCAAGCTGGTGCGGGATGGATACAAGGGCAAGATATACTGCACGCAGGCGACGGCTGAGCTAGCTGAGATCATCCTTTTGGACGCTGCTCACTTGCAGGTGGAGGATGCTATCTTCAAGCGAGAACGGCATAGACGCGAAGGGCGGCGTGGTCCGTATCCGGAAATACCGCTTTACACAGTGGAAGATGCCCAAGCAGTCACGCCGCATTTCTCACCAGTGGAGTATCTGAGTTGCGTGAGGGTTGGGAGCAATGTTGAGGGCTGCTATTACAACGCAGGTCATGTTCTCGGAGCAGCGGTGATAACTATGAATATCCAGAAGGATGGTCGCAATCACAGAATATTATTCTCTGGCGATATTGGCGAGCGCGGGCGTCCCATAGTTGAAGACCCGGCTATTTTCCATGAGGCCGAGTATGTAGTTATCGAGTCTACCTATGGTGACCGCACTCGTGAAGAACATGAGAACGCCGATATTCAAAAGCAACTGCGAGATTGTATCAACAGAACGGTAAGCGCCGGCGGCAACATCATTGTTCCTAGCTTCGCCCTGGAGCGGGCTCAAGAGCTGCTGTACCACCTGAATGAGCTATTCTTGCGTAAAGAGATTCCGCCCTTGCCGGTCTTTCTGGATAGCCCAATGGCAATACGGATCACCGAAGTATTCAAGCGACATGCTGAGCTATTTGATAAGGAAATGATGGAACATTTGCGTCAGGGTAATTCTTTCTTCAATTTTGAAAATCTCAAGTTAGTGGAAAGCGAGGAGGAATCTCGAGCCATTAAGGATATCAAGGGGAGCGCCATCATCATCGCTGGCAGCGGGATGGTGACCGGTGGTCGCATAAAGCATCATATTGTCAATAACATCAGAAGACCGGAGAGCACCATACTATTCATAGGCTATCAGGCGGAAGCAACGCCAGGAAGGATATTGCTGGATGGTGCCAAGGAAATTCGTCTCCTGGGGCAAATGCATCCTGTGAGGGCACATATTGAAAAAATCGAGGGTTTCTCGGCTCATGCTGACCGTGATGGATTGTTAGCCTGGCTATCCAATATTCGTGTCCCACCGCACTGTGTATTTGTCACCCACGGGGAAGAAAAGGCTGCCCTGAGTTTTGCCGACTTTCTGAAAGAGAGGACAGGCTGGCTTGTGCAAGTCCCTGAGTACAAGGACACTGTAGAACTATCCTGAACTCTTGAAGGCATATCTTTTTCTTCCGTGCAGGAGTATACTGGGTGTCAATTCGTAAGAGGCATTGAAGGATAAACACGCGAGAAATCGGATAACCACTTTCTTCGAGCTTGGGGGTGTTTATGCTAGATTACGCGATTAGCTATTTCAAATCCTTCTTCCAGAACCTGAGCGGGAGTGGAACTCATCTGGCGATAGCGATTGGTTTAGCTATAGCCTTTGGGGCAGTCTGGTTGGCATGTTACCGTCCACCGCTTGTCAGGAAACCCTGGCTCTGGGCGATTCTTGTCAGCAGCGCTTTTTTCACCGTGGTTGTCGTTAGCTTCATTCAAATTCCTCTGCAGGCAGTGACCGGACGAGCGCTCACCCATTTCTGGAGCGAGGAAATCCTGGTGCGTTGGATTCTCTTGGCGGCAATACCATCAATACTGATTACAGGGTTGGTGCAAGAGGGAGCAAAACTCGTACCTCTGGTTCTCCACTGGTGGTGGAGTGGGAAGAACATAGACGCCAAGCTGGGGCTTCTCATCGGCGCCGTAGCTGGAGCCGGGTTTGGCGTTTTGGAAGCGCAATGGATACACGGTCAGATATTTGCCTACGGCTGGACCTGGGAATGGCTAGAAATTTACGGTTTTGTGGCAATACTGGGATTTTGGGAGAGGTTCTTCACTGTAGGCGCTCATATCGCTTTTTCAGCTCTGGCGGGATACGGTTTAGCTAAGGGTTGGGGATGGCAGTTTTACCTTGTAGCCTCTGCCCTGCATGGCTTATTGAACTATGGGGCAGTCTTATGGCAAGCTGGATTGCTGACTGACATGTGGACGGAGGTGTATGTCACTGTGATAGCTGTGGCGGTAACAGGCTGGGCTCTGTGGCTGCGCTGGAGGAAGACAGTGGCAATTCCGGCGGCAAGCGAGCCTACAGCATCGGCGTTGTGAAGTTATGACGGAAAAAGCAACCTTGGACAGGAAGTCAATAAAAGTTAGCTTGATACTTGTCAAGAAGGATGACGGGATTGCTTTCAGGATATCACTGTGAGAGCCGTCGCAGCAAGAATGGATTCTGTTGAAAAAAGGAGGAGAGCATGGCAGAGGAAAAAGAGCGTTGGTACCATCGGCGTCGTTCTGTGGCTTGGGGAGGTCCTATCTGGTTCATCGGCTGGCTATTCACAATAGGTTATGCCCATCTGGAGTGGTGGGAAATCATACTCGCTATAGTAGTCTGGCCATACTTTCTAGGGCGAGCTGTGGGCGGTTAGCAAGGGATGCTTTGGTTGTAGCATCAAAGGAATAAAAAAGCTAATAGCAGCCGAATTTGATGTGTTGTGCACTGGTCAGATTATCTACGCTAGTAAAAGCAGGAACTGGTTGATATAATTCCTGTATCATAAAGCAAGGAGGTCGCAAATTATGTGTAAGACGTGCAAGACTCACAATGTTGGGCGCTCCGTTGAAAAACCAGCAGCGAAGTCGGCAAAGAAAAAAGTGCCTGCCAAGAAGAAATAGTGGAGTGCTTGAAGCAACAGCGGCGGTTTGAGAAGTGGATGTGGTTAGTCTCGAAAAATTCGTTTGCTTGAGAGAATAGACTCTGCGGCTTTAGTTGGTGTCCCTCTCCCAGTTGTGGCTACGTTTACTGCGAAGCAGTGAGACTACTATCGTCCATGGCAGACTGATACGGCAGACCAAAAAGCATAGTAGCAAGAGCGAGCAGAACAGCAATCGTCGCAATTTGCACTTAACCCCGCGATAGTGTCCCGAACCATAACAAGACTGGGTGGGTCTGTGATCTATGCAGCAATTCACGAGGTAAGCAAAAAAGTGGCAGCGGCTGGACTTGAACCAGCGACCAAAGGCTTATGAGTCCTCTGCTCTGCCAACTGAGCTACGCTGCCTAAGACTTTAGTTTAGCATTGGCTTGACAGGATGGTCAAACCGAAGGATGTTCTTGGTAGTCCATAGAAAGTCGTTTTGGAGCTTGGTTGGCTGACAATGACAGGGGAGATTTGAGAGGCTATAATCTTGTGCCAAAATGCCCAGTTGTGAGAAGAAAAGTGAGTTGAGAGAGCCATTCGCCAGATTCGTGGAAAAAGAGCTGGGAGCCAATGTATTGTTGATAACCTGTGGCTTGCCGGGCACCTGGAAGACCGAGACCAGCGAAGAGATTTCGCGGGTTAAGGGTTATCCGATTCTGCGGTCTGACTTAATCAGGTTAGAGGTATTAAAGGGGGAAGATATATTTGACGAAAAAGTTGCCTCAAACATGAGCAAAAGAATGGCAGTGTACGATGAACTATTCCGACGAGCAGACGAAGCTTTGGAAAAGGGCCACAGTGTGATACTGGATGCTACCTTCGTTACTCAAGAGTTAAGGAGACGGGCTGCCAAGATCGCTGCCAAACACGACAAGACGCTGGTGATTCTCCAGACGCATTGCCCTCAAGAGGTAGCCATCGCACGGATACTGAGACGTACCAAGGAGGACTATGAGTCCAATGCCCTTACGGAGCAGGCTTACCTCGACAATAAAAAGAAGTTCGAGAAAGTGGACATTGATGACCTGAAGAGTCTGTATCCCACACTAAACATTGTCCACGTCATAGTTGATACTCAGTATGACCAACCTGCGGACTGGTACATCATTGGTATGGAAAAAAGATAGAAATGAAGATAGATCTGCATATCCATACCAAGACTGGTTCAGACGGCAATCTCCCTGTCGAAGAGGTCTTCCAGGAAGCTAAGAAGCGAAAGCTTGACCTGATTTCCATAACTGACCACGACTCTATCGAGTGTCAAGGAAGAGCAATCGCTCTAGCCAGACATCATGGCATATCTTATCTCACAGGCGTGGAATTAAATGTGACCTTCCGTTACTCCGAGGGCGGCAGAGATATTTCTTTGGATTTTCTAGGATACGGGTATGATATCAGTAACAAGGCGCTGAACGACAAACTGCAATTGATAAAAGAACATCGGGAGAAAAGGGCGCGTCAGATTCTGGCAAATTTGAATGCCGAGTTTGACAAGGAAGGGATTGAAAGACTCAGCGAGGAAGACTTCAGAAAGATACAGGAAACTGTAGATGGGGTGTTCGGGCGACCTCATATAGCGAAATATCTGGTGGCAATGGGTATTGTCAAAGACGAGCAAGAAGCTTTCGACAAATATCTGGTCAAATGTGATGCCCCCAAGTATCCTCTTTCGTTGGCTGAAGCGTCACAATTGGTCAGGGATGCCGGTGGCATATTGATCCATGCTCACCCTAATGACTCCAACGGGATATCACTGGTCAGCATAACGCGGGACCTCCAGCAACAAACGCAGATCATAGAGAAATATATGCTACAATACATTGACGGTGTCGAATGCTGGCATCCCAGACATAACCAAAGAGCTACAGAACACTACATCCGGTTCGCCAGGAAGCACAAAATGCTTATGACGGGTGGGAGTGATTGTCACCAAAAGCCTGTCATTATGGGCTTGTTTAATATACCAGAATGGGTTGCTGAGCAGTTCAAAGTAATGATCATCCGGAGCTGAGGAAATGAAGAACTACGATATTAAAGACCCTTCGCTGGCGCCGGAAGGCAGGCTGCGTATTGAGTGGGCAGCCAAAGAAATGCCAGTAGTCAGGCTGATAAGGGAAAGATTCAGGAAAGAAAGACCCCTGGCAGGCGTGCGTATCTCGGCTTGCCTCCACGTCACCACAGAGACAGCCAATCTAGCACTGACCCTTAAGGAAGGTGGTGCCGAAATTGTGCTGTGTGCCTCCAATCCCCTGAGTACTCAGGATGACGTAGCGGCAGCTCTGGTAGATTATGGTATTCCTGTGAATGCGATACGAGGAGAAGATAACAAGACCTACTACAAGCATATCATCACTGCTTTGAAACAGAAGCCTCAGCTTACGATGGATGATGGCGCGGATCTGGTTTCTACCCTTCACAAAGACTATAAAGAGCTGGCGAGAAATGTCATCGGAGGCACTGAAGAGACAACCACAGGGGTGATCAGGTTGAGGAACATGGCTAAGGCTGGTAAGTTGATTTACCCCATCATTGCTGTCAACGATGCACAGACCAAACGGTTTTTCGATAATAGATACGGGACAGGGCAAAGCACAATTGATGGCATTACCAGGGCTACCAACATACTGTGGGCGGGTAGAAAGGTGGTGGTGTGTGGTTATGGCTGGTGCGGCAAAGGAATAGCCAAGCGGGCTCAAGGGCTGGGGGCGCAGGTCATTATTACGGAGGTCAATCCCATCCCTGCTCTGGAAGCAGCTATGGATGGCTATCAAGTTATGCCCTTGCTTAAGGCTTGCGAGGTTGGGGACGTGTTCATCACTACGACTGGCAATGTGAATGTTATTGATAAGGCACACATTGCGAAGATGAAGGATGGGGCTATTGTTGCGAACAGTGGGCATTTCAATGTGGAAATAAATATTCCGGCTTTGGAAAGCTTGGCGAAATCGAAGAGGCGGATACGGACTGTGGTTGAAGAATATACTTTGCGAGATGGGCAGCGCATATATCTGTTGGGTGAAGGCAGGTTGGTTAACCTTGCTGCTGCCGAGGGACATCCGGCTAGTGTTATGGATATGAGCTTTGCCAACCAAGCTCTGTGTCTGGAATATCTGGTCAAGATGAAGGGCAAGCTTAAGGCGAATGTCTATCCAGTGCCGGGAGAAATTGACCAAGAGGTAGGCAGACTAAAGCTAGCTTCTATGAATATCACCATTGACACCTTGACCAAGGAACAGAAAAGATATCTGGCAAGTTGGGAAGAAGGAACATGAAGGTGTCCAGTTCCTCAACACAAGAGTGGCTGAGTATAACAAGCAGGAGTAAGAGCGCAGAATGACAAGGCAAAAGCCCAGAATTAGTCCAGCAAACTGGTGCTCATTCGAGCCCAGATGTTAGAAAAAAGCTCTGGCATTTACCTAAGGGAGGCGACATGACAAACAGCTTTAATCAATCAGATTCTTACCTAGCCACAGCGGAGTCAGTTACCGAGGGGCATCCTGATAAGCTATGCGACCAGATTTCCGATGCTATTTTGGATGCGATACTGGCAAAGGACCCGTTTGGGCGAGTAGCTTGTGAAGTAGCGGCTGCGATGGGCATGATAATAGTCCTCGGCGAGATTACCACCAAGTGTTATGTGGAGATTCCCGAGGTTGTGCGCAATGTAATCAAAGATGTCGGCTATACCAGACCAGAATATGGGTTCGATTACCGGACTTGTGGGGTCATCGTGTCAATAAAGGAACAGTCTAAGGACATTGATGCCGGGGTAAGTCAGTCCTGGGAAGTCAGGAAGGGTGAGGCTAGAGATGAGGCAGACAAAACTGGTGCTGGTGACCAGGGGATGATGATCGGCTTTGCTTGTCGAGAAACTCCGGAGCTCATGCCTTTGCCCATCGCACTAGCCAACAAGCTATGCCGAAGATTGGCTCAGGTCAGAAAAGAAGGAATTGTGCCTTACCTCAGACCTGACGGCAAATCTCAGGTGACTGTTGAATACAGGTGTGGTGTACCCAGGAGGGTAGTTTGTGTTGTCATCGGCGCTCATCACGACGAGGGAGTAGAGCGCGCAATTATCGAACGTGACCTTATTAAGGAGGTCATCAAGAAGGTCATTCCCGCCAAACTACTGGACAACAAGACTGAGTACTACATCAATAGCGCCGGAAAGTTCGTGATTGGCGGACCTGTGAGCGACACGGGTTTCACAGGACGCAAAGTTATTGCGGATAGTTATGGCACTGCCTGTCGGCATGGTGGAGGGTGCTTTTCGGGCAAAGACCCCACCAAGGTGGATCGCTCAGCTGCTTATATGGCAAGATGTGTCGCCAAAAACATAGTGGCAGCTGGGCTGGCAGATTACGTTGAGCTTCAGGTCGCCTACACGATCGGGAAAGCTCGTCCTCTATCGTTGTGCGTGGAGACATTCGGTACTGGAAAAGTGCCTGATGAGGTCATATTAGCTCTTGTCAACAAGCATTTTGACTTTCGCCCTGAAGCCATCATAAGGACTTTAGACTTGCGCCGTCCTATCTACCGTCAAACTGCTACTTACGGGCATTTCGGCAGAGAAGAGCTCGATCTGCCCTGGGAAAGAACAGATAAGGCTGAAATGCTGAGGAAAGAAGCAGGCGTCAAATAGTCCTTAGCCAAAACCAGGCTGGTGGTTTCTTTTCGATACTGCGCGTTGCTTCGGTAGTTTATTACTCGCGTTTATCCACGCTATGTTGGGTACTTCCATTGCTAGCCCATATTGGGTATACTTAAAATTAGTCATTATGGAAGCACATCATGTTCTATTGCTACTGACGGGGGCTTTCTGCGTGGGGGCGTGTCCCTTTTCTCTCTGGGTTGGGCAGCACCTGTTGAAGAAAGACATAAGAAATTATGGAGACGGTAATCCTGGGGCAGTCAACGTTTTCCGAGCAGGAGGGCGCAAGTCAGGCGGACTTGCTGTGCTCTTGGATGTAGGGAAAGGCACGCCTTTCGTAATTTTGGCTCATTCGTTGTTCTCACTTTCCGGAATAGCCTTAGGGTTGATCGGGCTGAGCGCGATACTGGGAAGTGCTTTTTCTCCGTTATTGCGATTCAGAGGTGGAAAATCAATAGCTGTTACTTACGGTGTGCTGCTGGCGTTGCCTTACCACGAGATGGTCCTGGCATTTGCTGTCTTTATGCTGTTGGGTTTTCTGTTCATAAAAGAGCACAGTTGGATAGTGATGATGGGACCGACTGGGGCAGTTGCTTTCTTGGCAATTACCAGGGCAAGCTACTGGCAAGTGCTATTTATGTTAAGCGTGCTCGCGATTTTGGCAATAAAACATCGTAGTGACCTGAGAGTTGCTCCTAAGTTTGAGTTAAAGCTCGTCAACTGGCTTCATTCGAAGATATGAAGTGTAACTGGCAATGGTAGGAACATAGCTATGGTATATCAATTAAGTGTAACTATTGCTTTGGTTATATTTGCCCTAAATCTGCTACTCAATCTAAAGGTTCTCAAAAGACCACCAAGAAGTACTAAACTTCCTGAGCCTGTCCCTCTCGTCTCTGTGCTTGTTCCGGCGAGGAACGAAGAAGCAAATATTGAGAAATGTTTGAAATCTCTAGAGGAGCAGGATTATCCCAACCTGGAAATTCTGGTCTTGGATGATGCCTCTTCTGATGACACGGCGGGGATTGTTGAACGGATGGCAGCCGCAGACAATCGCATCCGGTTGTTCAAAGGAGAGCCTTTGCTTCGAGGATGGGCGGGCAAACCGTTTGCGTGCTATCAGCTTGCCAAGAAAGCCAGGGGTGAGTGGCTGCTCTTTGTTGATGCTGATACAGTGCATGCTCCGGACATGGTGCGGAGTGTGGTTTCTTTTGCTATCAAGTATAGGTGTTCGCTCCTTTCCGGATTTCCGCGACAGATCACTGTGTCTTTCAGTCAAAAGATAGCGATTCCGATATTGTATTTTATTATCTTAAGTTGGTTTCCTTTGTGGTGGTTACAGCGCAGCAAGAAGCGCAAGCCGTCTCTGGCGATTGGTCAGTTTCTTCTTTTTCACACAGAAGCATACTGGCGTATTGGAGGGCATAAGGCTGTAAAGTCAAGGATATTGGAAGATGTTTGGCTGGGGATGGAAGTGGCCAGACATGGCGGGCAGCACATGGTAGTTGACCTAGCGCCAATAGTCTCCTGTCACATGTATCGAAATATTGGGTCAATGTGGAATGGGTTTGTGAGGTGGTTTTATTCCGTGGCGGCATTGTCTTTGCTGGCATTGATAGGGCTCATCGCAGCAGGCTTGATTTTGTTCCTGGCTCCATTTTATTGGCTTTGGCAAATAGTGTTCGTGGGGATTTCCTCTGTAGAGCTCCAACTTTTGGTTGCTTTTCAAGTAGTAATGGTACTGGGAATGCGATGGGTCACGGACAGGCGTTTTAAAGAGTCGTTTATCTCAGGTTTGCTACATCCGCTGGGATTTGCACTGGTGCTTATGGCTTGTTTACATGGTGCTTCACGCCGTATGTTGGGCGCTCATGTGAGCTGGAAGGGACGGCTTTATGGTGGTAAATCGGGCATAGAGTAGACATATACTTTGTAAGTGTAAAATTTCCCAATCCTGAATTTAAGCCCGAGTTAATCTGTCAGAAAGGCCAGGAAGACCATCCGGGTAGTGGTGGCCAGCTAAGAAGAACGAATGGGAGTGATGCTAGTACAAGAAGCACGAAATATATCGCTAGGACAACAGCGATCTGGGATCTATTTTGTGGCTGGTTTGTGTGAAACAAACCTCTAGGGGGTGCAGATACTGCCGCTGAAATGAATCGTCCTACTGGTAACAGGAATGGCGTTCGTTTCTGGTATTCCGAATAGGTCTGTCCGTATTTCTTAACCATCATAATCTCTTCATGTAGGGCAATACCGATTATCACCAGTGAAGATATTAGCCAGGGCAAGCTAGCTCCGGGGTTTACACCGCCCCTGACCACTGGGGAAAGTGCGGCTAGTATCATGACTCCGTAGCTCCAGATAATGAATCCCAGATATTGAGGGTGGCGGGAGTACTTGTATATCCAGAAATCTACAACGTCTTTCTTCTGATACTTGGCATATAGCCATGTGATTGTACCGAGCAAGAAGATAAACAGTCCAATGCTCACTAGGGAGATCCCGATAATGTCTCTGAAATCAATTTGCGAAGTCGAACCCCCAAATATTAAGAAGAGAGGGTACACAACTATCATATAAGGCAGATAAACAATGTCGCCGAGTTTGAGCAGGTCGAATGACATATCCCAGATTGGCATCCAGGGGATTCTCAGGATTCCTAAGCCAGCGAGGAAGAACATATAGCTAGCGAAGTAGCCAAAAGTGGGCAAAAACATCAGTATTGCTCCAGCAGAAGATAGAGACTTTTTTCTGGTCAGAAATCCTGCGACTATCAGGGCCAGAATAACACCGAGGCAGATGTAACCGATAGTTCTAACATGGTGTTCTTGAATGAACTTTTCAATAGCAGTAGGGTCATAGCCGGGGTCGGGGATGGCTTCGCGCAAGGCGTCGGCAATCAACTTAGGTATTTCTAATGTGGCGAAGGTCAAGCCGTAAGTGAAGATGACGGCTAGTGCAATTAGGAAGATCAGTCGCCACGAAGTTCTATTCAAGATAGTCATTGTCTGTGCTCGCTCCTTTTAGCTTCATAATGGGCAAAGGGTGAAGTGAAAAGCTGGTTTAGAAACACTGGTCAAACCTGGTGTGTTCTACCGCAATGGGGACATCTGATCTGCGGCTGTCTAAATGTAGATGGCACGCGGAGCTTGGCGCCACAGTCGCAGGGAATGGTCTTATAGTTGCTGAGCCGCCACATGACATCCGAAGTCTCGCGGGCTCGCTGTATCTCGCTTGGCTCGCTCTCCAGTCTCATCGTTCTTACCGGAACTGTTTCGGCAACGAGACTCGAGGCAGGCATGACTCCCTTGCCGCCATGGATGTGGCGATAGGCCTGGTCATAGTCTTTGTAAGAGGCGCCAGCCATAGAACGCAGGATCCGTATTCTCTCCGATATAGGGGGGTGGGTACTGGTAAGGTCGCTAGCCCTCAGCCCCTTCTGGCGGAAAGGATTGGCGATGTACATAGGGGCTGTAGCCTTGTTGGCTGTCCTGAGTTGCTCGGTGGAGTTAGCAATCTTTTCCAGGGCGGAGGCTAAGCCTTCCGGGTATCTGGTATAAAGCGCCGACGAGGCATCTGCCAGATACTCTCTTCTGCGAGAGATAGCGAAGTAAATAAGCTGAGCAAAAATGGGCGCCAGTATCATAAATACCAGTGCCACGACCAGGATTATTATCATAGCTCCCCCACCCCCTCCTGACGAGGAACTTCTTCTTGAGCTGGTCCTGCCGCCAAAAAATAGGAAACGTGACCCATAATAGGCTAGGAGCACGATAGTACCGAGCAGGACAGCACACATCGCCATTAACAGCACGTCGCGGTTCTTGATGTGCGCTATCTCGTGTCCGATGACGCCTTGTAGTTCGTCGCGGTTTAGTTTTTGGAGTAGTCCCGAGGTGATAGCTACGGATGCTCGATTGGGGTCACGACCGGTGGCGAAGGCATTTAACGCCGGGTCATCAATGATGTATATGTCTGGCATTTTCTCCAGGCCGGAGGCAATCTTCATCTCCTCAACCACATTGTACAGGCGGGGGTGGTCATCGGGCTTGATTTTCTTCGCCCCGTGCATGCTAAGCAGGATACTATCGCCCTGAAAATAGCCGACTAAACTCAAAATTGCCCATATTAATATGGCGATGACCAAGCCTGCAAAAGCGCTATCAAAGAAATACAGGCCCAGGAAATAGCCAATCAGAATCAGTAGTGCTCCCATGCCTATGGTCAGCACTACCGATCTTATTTGATTAGACCTAATCTGTTCCCACACGGTGAAGTGTCTTCTTACTGAGTGAAACTGACCTTGGGCGCCTCCCTCTCGGCAGCCACGGTAATCTCAAAGAATTCCCCGGGTTTGAACCCGAACATGCTGGCTATGATGTTGGAAGGGAACATGTGAGTCTTATTGTTGTATCTCAGGACAGAATCGTTGTAAAACTGGCGAGCGAAGCTGATCTTGTTCTCGGTTGAAGTTAGCTCCTCCTGAAGTGCCAGAAAGTTCTGGTTGGCTTTAAGGTCGGGGTAGCGTTCTACAACAGCTAGCAAACGAGATAGAGCTGAACTCAGCTCACCTTCGACCTTGGAACGCTCACCAGCTCCTGCCGAAGACGCTTGTACAGCAATATTGCGAGCTTTGGTCACTGCTTCTAGTGTTTCCCGTTCGTGCTTCATATAGCCCTTAACGGTTTCCACTAGGTTGGGGACGAGGTCGTACCGTCGCTTTAGCTGGACATCAATTTGTGCCCAGGCATTCTTAACTTGATTGCGCAGCCCGACCAGTCCATTGTAATTAGCCCATATGATTATGGCAAGAACTACTACGACAACTCCGATAATAATACCTGGTATCATGTTAGACCTCCTTTAGCTTGATTAGCTTTCTATTGTAGCCCAAATGCGTCAGTTTAGAAAGCTATCTCCATGGCAGCTTCCTGTAGCACCACAAACATACTCAGCCTACCCGATTGTGATGCCGACTTTTTTTGTGATGTCTATCCCGCCGGGGACATCGAGTTTGGCTAAGAGATACCACTTGATTGGAGACGTACCCATACCTGCCTGCGGTCGGACACTCAGGATGTCCACTGGTATTTTCATCTCAAAGAAATAGGATTGCTGCCCCTCGCTGTACTCCTTTTCGCCATCTAGAGGTTGTTCAAACTCGTAGACGGAAATGCGCTGCGTGGTGGTTGACTTGCTTTTGCTGTAGCCGCCTAAACCAACACTGGTTCTCTCCTGCGTGCTGGTTACAAGCTGCTCTCCGACCAGGGATATGCTTACTTTCCTTGCCTTGACCGGTTTCTTTAGTGTCAAGGCGACATTGCCAGAGATAGTATCGCCGGGGAATACTGAAACTTTTGAATTCCGATGTCAATTTTTCCTTTGCCAAATCCAAACATACTCCCTCCTTGTTTCGACTTCTGAGTCAAGCAGATTACCCATACCCAAAATGGACAGTGAATATAACTATGCTAAGACCGTTTCTACAATCCCTTCTTTGCCCTCCTTTCTTCACCATCACTATTTCGGTTCTTGAGTTGGTAGCATAGCTCTATATTACAATGTTGCTTCTTGTTTGGTAGAGAGTCCTTGCCTAGCGCCCTGCTCTATGGCGAAGCTCCAAATACCTCTTCCAGAAAGCCGATGACCGGTTCTCTGGGAGCACCTTGCGACCGATGTTGCTGAGCCAAGTGTCTTACCAGTTCGGTCACCTCACCCCCGTCAAACCACAATCCGTGGTTATCACGGCATACATCTATCAGGATTTCCGGTTGTTCGCCTATGACTGCTTTTTTCATCTTGCGACGGCAAATCGGGCATCTCCGCTTCTCCTCTGATGATGCAGCTTCTTGAGAGCTTAGGATGTTGTCGAAGAATGCCTTCGGTTCCTCAAGCTCATGCGACTTGAGCATGAGCTCGAGCTCTCCGGAGTCAAACCACACCCCCTTGCAGCTATTACAATAATCAAGCTCAATATTATGATATTCAATGACTATCATATCGTATTTACAGACAGGGCATATCATTGCTGCCAGACCTCATCGGTAGCTTCAATAGTATAGATGTCCCAAGAAGCCATGTCAAAGTTGCGATTTGAATCATCTAAAATCTAACCGAAGTAGTGGTCGTTGAATCACGAAAAA
>DAITOK010000021.1:0-1339 GCA_036834125.1 Chloroflexota bacterium
GGACAGCCATCGCCAGCATTGCCAACATAGCCTTCTGGCTGGGTGCAGGCTAAAGTTGAGTCATCGGGGTCACCATACCCATCATTGTCAGCATCACGGTACCAGGTAGTGCGTCCGTCCGTGACAGTTACAGAGACGGTGGCTTCGGTGCTATCAAACTCCCCATCATTGGCTTTGAAGTCAAAACTGTCAGGACCACTATAAGGCTCAGACGGCTTATAAGTTACATTGTTAGAAGTCAAGATGAAGGGAACTGACGTAATTTTAATTCCACTAATGCCATCGTATAGCTCGCCATAGATAGGTAATGCGGAAATCTTGTAACTCAGGGGGTCATCTTCAGGGTCGCTTCCGCTCAAGGTCACAGTCAAAGTGTCACATGAGTTGACTACCAGACCGCTTTGTGGATTGGCGGTCGGCGCTTCATTGACGTTAAGAACCGCGATGCTAAACTGCTTCTCAACCCACAGTCCACCTTGGTCAGTAGACCTGACTCTGATACTGTAAGAGTTCTTGGTTTCGTAATCAAAGACTGCCGAAGTCCTCAAGTTATTGCCTTGAATATTGAAATAACTGTTGTCTTCACTGCCGCTGCCGGGCACCAGGGTATAAGTAAAAGTGTCGCCGGGGTCGGGGTCGGTGCTATTGAAAGTGCCGACTACGGTGTTGACTGGTTGGTTCTCGGCTATAGTGTTAGGGCTCAACGAAATATCGGTGGGTGCATTATTATAGTTAACAACCACATAAACCTGAGTACATTGGGCGTAGCGATTAGGCAGCGCGCTTGTATGTCTTAACCCAATGCACACTTCAAGGTTGTTGATATCTGACCAAGACCAATTCCCACCACCAGGGCGAGCCAGTGTTTGGCTATAAGTAGTCCAAGTAGTTGACCGAGTTGAAACCTCAGTCCCGGCTGTTTCCCTGGCGCCAAGCCTTAAGAAAGGTTGACAATAAGCATAATTAGAGGTAGAGGCGCTACTTCTAAAACGGAAGTAAACAGTAACAGACGCAATAATTCCCGTCCCAGAGACATCCTGTAGGGTGTAAGCGTCTTTTTGCTGGGTATCACTGTTTGTGTAAACATAGGTTTGATCATCATCAGGCACGGCTTCATCAACTTTATCCCAGTGAGCTCCACTGTTAGGATACTGGCCGGAAATGTTAGTATAGTTCCCAGGACCGTTAGGATAGATGGTAAGAGTGGCAGCCAGAACGGGGGTGCTCATCGGTAATGCTATTGCCAGCCCCAGGCTTATCACCAGTACCAGTGCCAGCAAAAGCTCAATAATTTCTCTTTTCATTTTTCCTCCTGCTTTGCTTACTTTCGTAAGCCATA
>DAITOK010000021.1:1439-20927 GCA_036834125.1 Chloroflexota bacterium
AGCCATAAGTAATATCTGGTATGACTTGAATAAACCCACATATAGTATAAATAGTAGATACCACCCACTACTTTCGTCAATCACCTGTTGGTAATCCTACTTCGGTAATGGTGAAAACCCCCACTGAATCTGGATATAGTACGAACGTAACTCCAGTGATAGAAGAATCATTGCGATGACAGGCAAAGCCTTACGCTGATATAATGATTACGTGTTGCTGACCATCATCGGGTTAGGGTTAATCGGCGGCTCAATCGGGTTAGCTTTAAGACAAAGGAAAAAGTCCAAGTGGGAGATAGTTGGCTATAGCCGTCGCCCAGAAACTGTCGCCACTGCCTTGAGTCTGGGCGCCATCGAGCGGGGCGCAAACAATCTAAAAGAAGCAGTGGCTCAAGCTGACCTGGTCATTGTTGCTACGCCGGTTCTGACAGTAAAGGAAATCTTTGCCGAGGTAGCTTCTTATCTTTCCCCAGGCTGCATTGTCACCGATGTCGCGAGCACCAAAGTCCAGGTTATGAAATGGGCTGAGGAATTACTGCCACCAACCGTGGACTTTGTGGGTGGACATCCCATGGCTGGTAGAGAAACGTTTGGCATCAAGGCAGCTAAAGCTGAGTTATTTAGAGGGCGCACTTATTGTATTATGCCATCGAAGAAAGCTTCACAAAAATCGGTAGATACAGTAGTAGGTATGGTTAAGGAGTTAGAAGCTACACCTTTTATTATCGAAGCTTGGGAGCACGATAAGCTGGTGGCGGGCATCAGTCATTTACCAATGTTGCTGTCGGCGGCTCTGGTATCGGCTACAGCCAAAGATCCTTCTTGGCCTGAGATGTCCAAATTAGCAGCCTCAGGCTATTACGACCTGAGTCGCCTGGCTTCAGGGAACCCACAGGTAAATGCTCATATCTGCCTGAGCAATAAGGAAGCTATATTGGAGTGGATAGGCAAGTTCAGCCGCGAGTTGGCAAAATATCGCCAACTGGTGGCGGAAGGCGATGAAAGTCTGGAGCAAGCCTTGTCTGAAGCAAGAGAGGCAAGACAGGAATGGCTGAAAAAGCTATCAAGCTGAGACCGCGTGCAGCCAAACATGGGATGAGGATCGTCAAGCCTTGTCTTAGGTTGGAAGGCGAGGTGGTGGTGCCCGGCGACAAGTCTATTTCTCATCGCGCAGCTATCTTGAATAGCTTAGCTCAGGGCGAAGCCAAGATTGATAATTTTGCACCGGGAAGAGATTGCCAGGCTACGGTTAAGTGTCTGAAAGCGCTCGGGGTGAAAATTGTTAGAAAGGGGACGCGTGATGTCCCTACTCTATTAGTATTGGGAAAAGGCGCAGATGGACTGCGAGAGCCTAGCAATGTGCTTAATGCCGAGAACAGCGGTACTACTATGCGTCTACTGGGCGGACTTTTAGCTAGCCAGCCTTTTTTGTCAATTATCACTGGCGATGCTTCCCTCCGTAGCCGCCCTATGGGAAGATTGATTGAGCCGCTGAGGTTGATGGGCGCTGAAATATGGGGCAGGGGACGAGATTCATTTGCCCCGCTGGTCATCAAGGGTAAGAAGCTGCGGGGCATAGATTTCACCATGCCCATTCCCAGTGCCCAGATTAAATCAGCTATCCTGATAGCTGGTCTTTTTGCCAATGGCGAAACGAGAGTGCACCAAAAAATCTCCTCCCGAGACCACACAGAAAATATGCTTAAACGAATGGGAGTCAAATTGCAAAGCTCGGAAAATTCAATTTCTTTGTCGCCTTTGAACACTCCTCTAGTCCCCCTGAGCCTGCGCGTCCCCGGGGATATTAGTTCAACAGCTTACTTTCTCGTGGCTGCTGCTATTCACCCCGACGCCAGAGTAGTAGTGAGAGATTGCGGAGTCAATCCCACGCGAACGGGGATTATAGATGTTCTCTTGGCTATGGGAGCCAGATTAAGAATAGAGAATGAGAAGGTGGAGGCTGGTGAACCTTTAGCTGATATTGTGGTAGAATCTAGCGAACTGAAAGGTGTAGAGGTTGGTGGTGACATTATCCCTCGTCTCATTGATGAAATTCCCGTATTGGCAGTAGCCGCTTGTGCAGCTAGAGGGAAAACGATAATCAGGAATGCTGAAGAACTTAGGGTGAAGGAATCAGATAGGATTGCTACTGTGGTGAGCGAGCTTTCCCGCTTAGGCGCCAAGATTGAACCTTTGCCAGACGGCATGATTATTTACGGGGGCAAAGCTTTGACAGGTGCAGTAGTTGATAGCCATCTAGACCACCGTTTAGCAATGACTTTGGGAGTAGCAGGTCTCATAGCTAAAGGGGAAACGGCAATCAAGCACGCTCAAGCAGCACAAGTATCATATCCCGGATTCTGGCAGGCTTTACAACAGATAGCGGTTGGAAAGTCCTGACAATATAAAGCATTATAGTTAGGAGGCAATATGTGTACTGAGCTAGTTCATGTTGGTTTTGGCAATGTTATTGCTGTAAACAGGGTAGTGGCTTTCCTGTCGGTGAATCAGCAGCCAATCAAGAGGCTCATTCGGGAAGCGAAGGAAAAGGGTCTGTTAATTGATGCCACCCACGGCAGGAAATCTAAGACGGCTATCCTTTTTGACACTGGTCACATAATGGTAGCTGCTGTGACAGCAGAGACTATTGCTAATCGGCTATCTGCTACATATGTAATGCCCGAGGAAAAAGTTGAAATGGGAAGTGCCTGAGCAGAGCCTTGGGGGGAAGCTTCGAACGAAGCAAAAAGGCAGCAAGGCTTCCGAGCCGTTGCTTATTGTTCTGTCCGGACCATCGGGTGTAGGTAAGGATGCTGTGCTTGCCAGAATGAAGGCGCTAGGTCGTTCTTTCCACTATGTTATTACGGCTACCACGCGTCCCAAACGTCCCAGAGAAAAAGATGGGGTCAATTATCATTTCCTCTCGCGGGAGGGATTTGAGCAAATGATCAAGAGGAAGAAGTTTCTGGAGTGGGCGAATGTCTATGGCAACTATTATGGTGTGCCTAAAGACGAGTTAACTGCAGCTTTGTCCAAAGGGCTGGATACGATAGTCAAGGTAGACGTTCAAGGTGTCGCGACTATCAAAAAAATTCTGCCTCAGGCGATATGTATTTTTCTCATGCCTCCTTCGATGAAGGAGCTGGAAAAGAGGTTAAGGAAGCGACATAGCGAATCTTCGGGAGACCTGGCACTGAGGTTGAAAAAGGCTAACGAGGAGATGGAAAGTCTGCCACTCTTCGACTATGTCATAGTAAGTGAGCCAGATAAGCTTGATGAAATCGTATCCCAAATAGATGCCATCGTGACAGCTGAAAAATGCCGTGTGAAACCCAGAGTCGTAAGACTCCACCTTCTTAATCCTCTAAGAAGTTGCCAGCAATTTTGACAATATCTTAGTTCACTTCTACAATTACCCGGTATGGGTTTGACAGGGCGACTTTACAGACTGCAGCAGGTTGACCTGGAGCTTCAAAGAAAGCTGCGAGAGCTAACTGAAATCGAGAATCAACTAGCCGACAATAAAGCCGTGCTGGCTGCTCAATCTAAACTCGCTTCGCAAAAAGCCCAACTGGAAGAGGCAAGAAGGAAGCAAAAAAGTTGCGAGTGGGAACTAGAAGACCTTCAAAACAAAATTAAGCAGATCAATAATAAGCTCTTCAGTGGCAAGACTACGAATCCTAAGGAACTGGTTAATCTTGAGAAAGAAATCGAGGGACTTAAGAAGCAGGTTAAGCTGAAAGAAGATATTCTGCTAGGGTTGATGAGTGAGATGGAGGAGATGGAAATCAAGGTGAGAACTGCTGCCCAAGAGGTCGAGCGGTTAATGCAAGAATGGGAACAGAAGCAAAGGATATTGAGTCCTAGAAAACGCGAGATAGAAACGTTGCTTGCCGAGTTTGAAGAAGAACGCAGCGGACTGGTGCGACAAATTGACACTAAGCTTCTGAAAATCTATGAGCGACTCAAGCAAGCAAGTGGACAGGCTGTAGCCAAAGTGGAGAGAGGAAAATGCCAGGGGTGTCATATCACGATACCTATGAGCCAATGGCAGAGGGCTAAAGCTGGCGATTTAATACAGTGTGGTAGCTGCAGCAGAATATTGTACGTCGAATAGTATATAAAGGGGGACTCAGTTCATGGCTGGTATTGTTTCATATGGTGCGTATATCCCGTTATGGAGGCTTGCTCGAGATGATATTGCTCAAGCGTGGGGGACTGCCTCGCTGGGCGGTGAAAGAAGCGTAGCCAACAATGATGAAGATGCCATTACCATGGCAACCGAGGCGGCAATTGACTGTTTGACTGGTTTCAAACGGGAGGATGTAGATGGGTTATATTTTGCCTCCACGACTGCGCCCTACAGGGAAAAGGAATGCTCGACTTTGGTGGCTACGGCTAGCGATTTGAGGCCGGAGATCATCACCGCGGACTTTGGCAATAGCTTGAGAGCGGCGACGGCAGCATTCAGAGCAGCGCTGGATGCAGTAGTCAGTGGTTCTGCCCGAATGGTGTTAGTAACCGCTTCCGATTGTCGCATAGGCTATCCACGGTCAAATTATGAACAGTCCTTTGGTGATGGGGCGGCAGCGTTATTGGTGGGCAGTACTGGCAAACCCGCGGTAACCATAGAAGGTACCTATTCTCTAGCCAATGAGCTGTATGATGTGTGGAGATTAGACAAAGATGTCTATGTACAGTCTTGGGAAGACCGCTTTATCATTGAGCATGGCTACACAGAGAATATGGAAAAGGCAATTTCGGGTTTGATGCGAAAGAAAGGCATCTCAGCCAAGGATATTACCAGAGCCGTGTTCTATGCTCCTACTTTGAGGGCACAACAAGGACTGGCGCGTCGCTTGGGGTTTGATGTCAGGACGCAGCTTCAGGATCTGCTGATTAACAATGTAGGCATAACCGGTTGTGCACACGCTTTACTCATGCTCGTAGCTACTTTAGAAGAGGCTAAAGCTGGAGATAGGATTCTCCTGGCTAGTTACGGCAGCGGCTGTGATGCGGTATTGCTCAAGGTGACGGAAGAAATTGAGAGTATCAAAGGCAACAGAAGAGGAGTAAAAGGGCATCTGAATTCAAAGAAACCTCTTTGCTATACCAGGTACCTTAGCTATAGGGGGTTGCTCGAGCCTCAACCTGGCGAACCATTCAGGCTGTTTCCTGCAGCAACCACCAGCTGGCGCGAGCGCAATTGGGCTATTCGCATGCATGGTAGTAAGTGCAAGAACTGTGGTACTGTCACTTTTCCTATAGAAAGAGTTTGCTACGTCTGTCGAAGCAATGACCATTTCGAAGAAGTCAGGCTTTCAGACAAGAAAGCTCATGTTTTCACTTTCACGCTGGATAACCTGGCTGGCAGAAGCGACGACCCCACGATACCGCAGATAGGGCTAGAGTTCGACTACGAGCATACGAGAGGCTATTTTCTCATGACCGATTGCGACCCCCGCGAGGTGAAGGTAGATATGCCGGTAGAAATGACTTTCAGGAGACTGTACGAAGGCGCAGGCATGTACAACTATTTTTGGAAGTGCCGCCCCATCAGGTGAGGCATCAAGGTGAAAGGAGACGCCATGGCCAAGAAGAAATGGAAGAAAGTGGAGGGCTTTGACTTCAAAGACATAATCTATGAAAAAAGACCTGGGGTGGCCAGGATAACCATAAACAGGCCCGAGGCATATAACGCTTTCACCACTTCCACTCAGGATGAGCTGATAACAGCCCTGGAGGACGCCGCTAACGATGGAACTGTGGGAGTAGTGGTGCTTACCGGGGCTGGCGATAAGGCGTTTTGCACGGGCGGCGATGCCAAGGAAGCTAAAGCCGGCTATCGAAAGGGAATGCTGGAGAAGGATTTGATGGTCAAAACTCTTATACGGGAGATGCCGAAACCTGTCATAGCAGCAGTGAACGGCTACGCTATAGGAGGAGGACAGGTTTATCAGCAGATCTGTGATCTTTCCATAGCTTCAGAAAACGCAGTGTTCGGGCAAGTAGGTCCCTTAGTAGGGAGTTTCGACCCTGGTCTGGGTATTGTTGATTTGATGATGGTGGTCGGAGAGAAGAGAGCCAGGGAAATCTGGTATCTGTGTCGTCGTTACACCGCGCACGAGGCGCTGGAGATGGGACTGGTGAATAAGGTAGTGCCGGCAGAAAAGTTGGAAGAGGAAGTTGACAGATGGTGCGACGAAATACTGGAGAAGAGCCCGGGAGCTATCGCCGGCATCAAGGCTTGTTTCAATGCTGCCACCACCTATATGCGGGGCATAGAAGCGGTCTCAGCTCAGTATCTCTGGAAGTACTATGCTTCAGAAGAAGCCGAACATTGGAAAAGCTCATTCTGGCAGAAAAAGAAGCCAGACTGGAGGAGGTTCCGACGAAGGGAACTATTTCCCGGAGTCTACGAGGACGAGGAAGGAGAAGAGGCTTAAATTAATTTTCTAGCGAGGGCAGAGCAATGAAGAGCATAAAAGATAAGGTCGCTATCATTGGCATGGGTTGCACTAAGTTTGGCGAGAGGTGGGATGCTGGACTGGAGGATTTAGCCATAGAAGCAGCGTATGAAGCTTATGAAGACGCTGGAATTGACCCCAAGGATATTCAAGCTTGCTGGTATGGGAGCGTTACCCAGCCATTGGTCGGCATTGGCTGTACTTACCTGGCGGGACCATTGAAGCTACATGGTATACCCATGACTCGCGTGGAGAACTGGTGTACTACAGGGCATGAAGCTTTGAGGAATGCTTGCTTTGGTGTGGCGTCCGGCACGTACGATCTGGTTTTGGCACTGGGTGCAGAAAAACTCAAGGATACTGGTTTTCCTGGGTTGGGCACAGGTCGTGGTATGAGCCCGGTACTGGAGGCACGCCGTACCGCACCAGGCTCATTTGGCATGATCGCCACTCGATATTTCTACACCTACGGCTTGCCTCCTGAGGAAGGAAAACGGATACTTGCCAAAATTGCGGTCAAGAATCACTACAACGGCAGCCTTTGTCCCAAAGCTCATTTTCAAAACCGCATTACCCTGGAGCAGGTGTTGGGTGCTCCTATCATTGCCTGGCCACTTGGTCTTTTTGACTGCTGTGGGAACAGTGATGGTGCGGCTGCCGCTCTATTGGTTCCTGCCAGCCAAGCTAGAAAATATCGCAGTGACCCGGTCTACATAAAGGGGTTAGGGGCAGCTCATTCAGCCTTGCTTCCCCAGAACCGTCCATCCTTTGATTGGCTACATTTTGAAGAGGTGATAAACTCCTCGCGGCAGGCGTACCAACAAGCCGGTATCACCGATCCCCGCAAGCAAATCAATATCGCCGAGGTGCACGACTGCTTTACCAGTACTGAGCTACTGCTCTACGAACTGCTGGGCTTCAGTAAGGAAGGTAAGGCTGGAGAAGACGTTGATTCCGGCTTCTTTGAGCTTACAGGTGGTTTGCCCGTCAACACTGATGGCGGACTGAAATGCTTCGGGCATCCTGTGGGTGCCAGTGGTCTCAGGATGACTTATGAAGTTTACAAGCAGCTCCAAGGGAAGGCTCAATTGCCTGAGCGACAACTAAAAGATGTCAGGCTCGGTATATCGCAGACGTTCGGAGGTCCACCTCAGGTTGCTGCCGTGGCAGTCTTGGGTAAGGAGCTGGGATATCCCTGAACTGAGTTCGTTTTCCTGACCAGTTTTTCAACACCACTGGCAGTAGACTCTACGCCGTCTCGAGAAATCGAAGGCACGTCTTTGCAGCAAGTTTGTTCGAAGGAAGTCAATTGTGGTAGAATTTTTCGGTCAAAGGATATGCCGATATATGAATATTGGTGTAGTGTGTGTCGGCGAGTGGTAAGCTCATATCAGCAGGGTTTTGGTTCAAGTATGCCAGCCTGCTCCCGTTGTGGTAACAGGCAGCTTGAGCGGAGATTCTCTTCTTTTTCCGTACACAAGACATACAGAGATGTCTATGAAGACATACTTTCCGACCGTGAACTGGTTCAAGGTATGATGCAAAACGACCCCAAAGCCCTAGCTGAATGGAATAAACGGATGAGCAGCGGGGAAAAACCGCCTCCCGAATATGAAGAGATAGTTGAAAGGATGGAGAAGGGAGAGTGGCCTGCCGAAGAGATAGAGAAAAGACGAAAGGAATTCTTTGGCGAGGGTGATAGCAAACAAGAAAATAAGTGAGTGAGGCGACTATGCCCATTTATGAATTTGTTTGCAAGAACTGCCACAAGAAGTCGAGTTTCCTGGTGCGAAGTTTTTCTGCGCCGGCTGATTATAGATGTTCGTTCTGCGGCAGCACTGATTTGTCTCGACTGGTATCGAGCTTTGCTTACCACAAGTCTATAAAAACGGTCTGGGAGGAAAGCGGCGAACCCGGATTGCACACAAGTCCCGATTACTACAAGGACCCCCGGAATATTGGGCGCTGGGTGGAGAAGAAATTCCAGGAAATGGGGCAGGAACTCCCGCCACACATTCAGGAGCAGATAAAGGCAGCTAGAGAAGGAGTCCTGCCTGAGCCTCTCAAGGATCTACAGAGTGCCTCACCAACTGCTGCGTATGATTGATGCCAATCTAAACCGCGCCCGAGAAGGTTTGCGGCTGTTGGAGGATGTCGCACGCTTCGTCGTCAATGATGCCGAACTGAGTCAACGATTGAAGTCTCTACGTCACGATCTAGCACAGGAAGCTAGGTCGTTGGGCATTGAGCTTTTATCTCAGAGAGATTCTGAACACGATATTGGCAGAATTCAGCCCAAGGGTAAGCAACTGAGAATAGAAGCAGGCTCAGCGCCGGATTTAGCAGATTTGGTTACGGCGAATGCCAAAAGGGCAGAAGAAGCTATTCGGGTATTGGAAGAGTTGGCTAAGTTGCCTGACATACGCGCGCAGCTTAATCCGGAAAAGTTCGAACAATCCAGGTTTACTCTTTATTCAGTTGAGCGAGACTTGGTTTCTAGGATAATGCGCTGCGACAAAGCCGCAGGAATACGCGGGCTCTATGTTATTTTGGATAGGCAGTTTTTGGCTGGCAGGGATGAGCTAGACATTGCCAATCAGATTATCGAAGCAGGCGCCAGGGTTCTCCAGCTTCGTGACAAATCTCGATTTTACCAAGGTGACGACAAAGAACTTTTGCTGGTAGCGCAAAAGCTCAAGGACCTCTGTAGCAGAACGGGGGTTCTATTCATCATAAACGACTATCTCGATTTAGCTATGGCGGCTGATGCGGATGGGCTTCACATCGGGCAAAAAGATTTGCCTTTGCCCGTGGTGCGCAGGGAACTGAGGATAGACAAGATTGTAGGATGCTCTGTCACCACCGTATCTCAAGCAATGAGAGCTCAGAGTGAAGGAGCAGACTATATTGCCGTGGGCTCTGTATTTCCCACCGCCACTAAGAAAGAAGCCACCGTCGTGGGGGTCAAAACAGTCAAAGAAATCAGTGGAAAGGTCTCTATACCCGTGGTGGCTATCGGCGGAATAGACGAGAGTAACGTTGGTGAGATAGTGGCTGCTGGCGCTGACGCTGTAGCTGTGGTGAGCGCTGTGTTAGGAAAGGAAAATGTTAGAGGGGCTGTGCAGAAATTGATCGCGCAGATGGAGAAGGGAAGAGAGAAATGTCAAAACAAGTACAAGACCTGAAAGCTATTGCTGAGGAACTTCGTCCCTATTTTGCAGCCGAGGATGAGGCAAGGGAGAGAGCTTTGCGTAGCTGCCGGCAAGTCGTTCGTCATAGCGCTGAAGCTATACGCGCTGTACACCGCCAGGAGCATGACACAGCTAAGCAACTTTTGGAATCAGCACACAAGTTGATTCAGGAGCTTAACCAGGACTTGGCGAGGTATGGCAGGTTACTTCATTCTGGCTTCGTTCACGATGCTCAAAAGGAGTTTGCCGAAGGGTGCATAACATTAACTTTGATCGCCGGAGGAGAGTTACCAAAGCCAGAATCATTGGGTGTTACCGCTGCCGCCTATCTTGATGGTTTGGGCGAATCTGTAGGTGAACTAAGGCGTTTCATATTAGATAGTTTAAGGCGAGATGAATTTTCCCGTTGCGAAGAATTGTTGACCGTAATGGATGAAATCTATGGCATATTGATGACTATGGATTTTCCGGAGTTGCTTGCTCACGGCTTAAGACGAACCACAGACGCGGTACGAGCTGTGATTGAGAGAACTCGAGGAGATTTGACAGTAGCTTTAGGGCAGAGGAAGCTAGAAACGAAACTCAATGACCTCCGTTAATCTTCCGCTTTCTTATACTTATAAAACCCTTCGCCTGTCTTGCGTCCCAAGCGGCCGGATTCAACCATTTTCTTTAAAAGAGCAGAGGGAGCCAGACAGGGGTCCTTTGCCCGCTCGTACATGGCACGAGCCACCATATAGCCGACATCCAGGCCGTTGAAATCAGCTAGGGCTAGCGGACCTATGGGATGACCAAGTCCGAGGGTCATGCTCTTGTCAATATCCTCGGCGCTAGCCACACCATTCTCCAGCAAGCGTATGGCAGCCCCGGTTAGCGCCAACAATAGGTAATTGAAAATGAACCCAGGGGTATCTCTGGCAACTAGGATTTCCTTCCCCAGCGAGCGCCCAAATTCTTTTACGGTTGTCAGAGTTTGTTCACTGGTTGTATCCGCCTTGACAATCTCAAGTAGTTTATTACGAGGTACCGGAGAGAGGAAATGCGTGCCCATCACTTTATCTGGGCGACTAGTCGCCTGCGCCAGTTCCGTAACAGAGAGACAGGATGTATTAGAACATAGGATAACATCTCTGGGACAGATTCTGTCGAGCTCGACGAAGATTTGCTTCTTGAGTTTCATATCCTCAGGAACAGCTTCAATAATCAGATCACGGTCAGCCAGTTCTTTGAGATCGAGGGTCTTTTTGATACGGGATAGAGCTAGGTCTTTATCGTGCTGAGCTATTCTACCTTTTTCCACATCTCGACTTAGGTAATATTCTATCGTTGCTATGCCTTTATCGAGGATTTGTTGATTGACGTCTACCACCAGTACTTCATAACCCGATTGAGCACAGACCTGCACAATGCCAGAGCCCATAAACCCGCAACCAATCACACCGACTTTGCTGATTTTCATTGTAGTCGTTCCTTTCTTGCCATATTTCTTCATAACTGAAAATTTTCGTCGTCCCGGTAAATTGGCACAAGGATACTTGTGCTACACAGCTACACCAATCGTGCAAACGCCGTTGGAATTTACGTTGATCTTTGCTTACAAGCCCATTTCTCTAGCTACTATTTCTCGATGGAAATCAGCGTCTCCGAAAGCTAGTTCGGCAGCTTTGGCACGTCTGGTGTAGTAATGTAACTCATGCTCCATAGTAACGCCAATAGCACCGTGAATTTGATGAGCTAGCGTAATGACGCGTTGGGAAGCTTGGCTTGCCCACGCTTTGGCTATGGCTACCTCCTTGGTGCAAGGAAGATCCTGGCTTAACATCCAGGCCGCTTGATAAGTACTGAATCTAGCACCATCAACGTCAGTCGCCATGTCCGCCAGACAGTGCTGTATGATTTGGAAGCTGCCAATGGCGCGGTCGAACTGCTTTCTTGTTTTGGCATACTCTAGGGTTATCTCCAATACCTTCTGAAGATTGCCGACCATCTCGCAGCATTTTCCCACTGCAGCGCGCTCGATTATCCTTTGCAATGAACGCTGTCTCTGGTTCAGGCGTCCCAGGATGTTATCTTTGGTCACGGGTGTTCGGTCAAAAACGACTTCGCACAGCTTGTCCCCAGCCGTGGTCTTTAGCACCGTGCAATTTATTCCGACAGTCTTAGCAGCGACTATGAATGTGGTGAATCCGCCTCTGGGCTTAGTTTTGGCAACGCACAAGATATAGTCGGCGATATGCGCGTCGGGCACAAACAATTTTGTACCGGTGATAAAGTACTTGCCGTTCTCGGGCTTAGCTTCGACTGCAATAGCTGCAGCGCTGTAGTTATAGTAGCCGGGTTCGCTCCAGGCTAAAGTGAATATTTTCTCGCCGCGCACTAGCTGAGGCAGGTATGCCAGTTTTTGCTCTTCGCTGCCAAGCTCCAGTACAGGTAAGCCTCCCAGCACAACGGTGGAGAAAAAAGGACCTGGTAAGCAAGCACGTCCCATCTCCTCTAGTAGCACTGCCAAATCTAGAAAACTCATGTTGCCACCACCGTATTTCTCCGGAAAAACCAACCCCATCCACCCTAGTTCAGCCATCTCCTGCCACAGTTCTCGAGAATAGCCTGTGTCGCTCTCCTCCATCTGTTTAACAAATTTTTTGGAACACTTATCGGTCAAGAAGTCGCGGGCTGTCTTCCTGAGCATTTCTTGTTCTTCATTGAGAGTCAATTTCATAGCTATCCTCCTGTATCAGCTAGTTTGAGCATTTTCCTGAACGTCTACGAATCGTTATATGCCACCTCGCAAGGAGTGAGAGCCTGTTAGGAAGCTGGTAATCCCAACCCTCGGACAGCCAGGATATTCTTTAAGATCTCTGTGGTGCCTGCCTGAAGGCTGTATCCTTTAGAACCAAGGTATGAATGTAGAGCCATACCACGTAGGGGGGCTAGTTTGGAATTCGAGGTCAACTGTCCGTAAGGTCCCAGTATCTCCATCGCCACAGCGGCTAAGCGTTTTTCAAATTCTGTGCAATAAGCCTTGGACATGGCGGATTCCCAGTTGGGGGCTCGTCCCTCATCCATAACCAGTGCCACTCTATAAATAAGCAGTCGTCCAACCTCGAACTCGATCTGGAGCTGGGCTAGTTTATTGCGGATTACAGGCCGCCGAGATAATTTATTTTCCTTAACAAACTGTAGGAGGGCTTCGAACAGAGGATAATTACCCATGAGACGCTCCATACCGCTCCGTTCATAATCAAGCTGGTGGAGGACTTGATAAAAGCCGCGGTTCTTCTCACCTACCAAATATTTCTTGTGGACACGGACATTATCAAAAAAGATATCGTTCCAAGCCTCAGTGCCAGTAATATCAACCATGGGAATGCGAGTGACCCCTGGTGAACGTGCATCCACAATAAACTCGCTAATACCCCTATGTTTGGGCGCGCTAGGATCTGTTCGAGCGTAGACATCAAAATAGTGAGCAAAGGAGGCACAGCTAGTCCAAGTTTTTTGACCGTTTATGACATAGTAATCACCGTCTTCCACTGCTCTGGTCTGTAGCGAAGCTAAGTCAGAGCCAGCTTCAGGTTCGCTCATTCCTAAGCCGAAATATATCTCACCTCTCACAATCCTGGGCAAGAACTCCTGCTTGAGCTCTTCTGAGCCAAAAGAAAGGATGGCACCTCCTACTTGACGGTCACTGATCCAGTGACAAGCTGCTGGTGCTCCATAGCGCAGCATTTCCTCAGTGAGAATAAGTCTATCCACATGACTACGCTCTTGCCCTCCGTACTTCTTAGGCCAGGTCAACCCTATCCAGCCTTTTTGAGCCACTCGCTTGGTAAAATCTGGGTTAAAGCCTTGTACCCAAGCATCACAGGTAGGAACCCAATACCCCTTCTTTATTTCCCGCTCCAAAAAATCCCGAACCTCTTGTCTAAATTTGTTTTGTCCTTCTGTAAAGCTGAAATCCACTTTCTCCTCCTTCTTTGAAGGCTGCCTTATTGGGCATTCGCTTAAGGTTTTCTAAGTGCAGTGTTCAAGGGTAAGACAGCATAGGCAGTGTTAAGCTAAAGTAGCAAATATGCTAATAATGAAAAGTGCCGGAAAATGCCAAAGTTGAACAAGCTATCCCGAATCGTAGCCCTCCTATATGTTCACTCTTTTTATGCTTGCAAGCACTGGTTTTCGTATGTCTTCTAGAATATTTCATGCCACTCAGCTATGCTCTGTTCCTCTTTTTCTCATCATAAAAGTTGCTTCAGCTTCTAATACTGCTTTGCCTTCCTGATTTTCTCCGACCCATTTGAACACAATGATTCCTCGTCCCCTCTTTTCTGTTTCTCGCTTCTCAATCACCTCTACATGATATTGGACTGTGTCTCCTGGGTATACCGGGTTTAAGAATTTGAGCTTATCTATGCCCAAAAAAGCTATGATGTGGTCGAATAGCCCTGTGGAATATTGCGCGCCTGCAGCTAACGCTAGAATTAGTATGCCAGGTGCAATTCGTCCACCGAAACCTTGTTTCTTGCCAAACTCACTGTCTAAGAACAAAGGATTTGTCGCCCCAGTAAGAGCGGCAAACATATCTATGTCTGTTCCTGTGACAACACGAGAACGGGTTGTGAATTTATCACCTTGCTTGAACTCTTCAAAGTACATAGTGGTCAATACCTAGCCTTTCGTTTCTGCTTACCCCTTTGGAAACTAGCCGACAAGTCTTCGATTCTTGTCGGGTAAGAAATCAACCGAGTGTCAACTTTAGCCAAGTTTCCAGAAAATGGCAAGACCTTCCAGCCAGTCTGAAAAAGAGTATGCTGCTGGAGGCTGTGACTTATCACCCTCTTATCTTGTGGCTACGATTACCTGTGGTGCCAACTGCAAGGCTTGTATTAAAGCTCTGGCTTTGTCCAGAGTTTCTAGATATTCGGAATCCGGAACGGAGTCGTAAATGATGCCACCGCCGACCTGGAAATAAGCTCTGCCATCTTTGACCAGAAAAGTTCGAATGACAATGTTGATGTCCATGTTTCCATCGAAGCTAAAATAGCCTATCGAGCCAGTATAGACGCTCCTCTTCGTTGGTTCCAGCTCATCAATTATCTCCATAGCCCGTACTTTCGGGGCACCGGTGATCGAACCACCGGGGAAAGTTGCCTTAAGCAAATCAATGTTGCTCTTGTCGCGACGTAATCTGCCCACAATAGTGGATGTGAGGTGAAATACGGTGGGGAAAGTCTCCAGAATAGCTAGCTCCGTGACCTTTATTGTGCCATATTGACAAACTCGTCCCAGGTCATTCCTCTCTAAATCCACGATCATCACATTTTCGGCAAGGTCTTTGGCGCTACGAACTAGCTCTTGAGCCAATCTTTCATCCTCCGTGTGGTTTCTACCCCGGGGTCTCGTGCCTTTTATAGGTCGTGTCTCAACCAAGTCCCCCCGAACCCTGAGAAATCTTTCCGGCGAGGCGCTGACGATGGTTATGCCAGGGAAATTGAGATAGCTAGCAAAAGGAGCAGGGTTAACCGTTCTCAGTCGGTCATAAAGCTCGTACGGTGAGATCTTCAAATCTACCTCAAACCTCTGTGAAAGGTTAACTTGAAAAACATCACCAGCGGCGATGTATTCTCGCACTCTGTCTACGGCTTTCATGTATTCTTCTGGGGTGAAGTTTGATCTAAGTACCGCTTCTTGGCATCTTGGCCTTCTTGGCATCCCGCTTTTCACTGTTCTTTGCTTCTGGCCAGTACAGGCGGCACGAAGCCAGTCCTTCATTTCCTCAATCCTTAATCTAGCTCGCTTCAGGCGCTGCGCCTCTTCCAACTCGGGAAAACCAGTGGCAACAAGGTAAGTCTTTCTTTCCAGGTGATCGAAAGCTGTGATGCCATCGTAAAAAGCGAAGTAGCACTCGGGAAGCTTGAGATCGTCTGTGGTTGTGGACGGCAGACGTTCGATAAAGTGACACAGGTCATAGCTGAGATAGCCAACACCTCCACCTACGAAAGGCACAGGCGTCAGGCTATGGTCTAACTTATATATCTCCAGTAGCTTACCCAGAACATCAAACGGGTTACCATGCCGTACTTCGTTTCCTTGCTCGCTGTGTATAATGACTTCTGACCCTCGACTCCTGACGACAAGGAACGGTTCGCAACCCAAGAAAGAATATCGCCCCAATTTCCCGGGGTCCATGCCACTGTCCAAAAAGAAGCTATATGGTCTGTCCTTGATCGTCTCAAAGAGACCATGAGGAGCCTCTGGCGTCGGCACCTCTTCAATTAATGGATAGCGATTCTGGCTCACTTACTGTTCAATATCTTTTTCACGGTGAGGCCTATTTCAGCAGGATTGGGAGCTATGATTGCTCCAGCTTGTGACAGCGCCTTTATTTTTTCTGAAGCTCTGCCAGCAGTACCAGTAATGATAGCTCCAGCATGCCCCATTCTTTTGCCAAGAGGAGCGGTGCTGCCAGCAACAAAGGCAACTACAGGTTTACTCATCCCGCATTTAATGAATTCTGCAGCGTCCTGCTCCATCATGCCGCCAATTTCACCAATGAGAACTACAGCTCTGGTATCCGCATCCTCTTGAAACAGCTTCAGGATATCGGCGAAAGTACTTCCAGGCAAGGGATCGCCACCAATGCCCACGCAGGTGGATTGCCCAATCCCTAGCGCAGTGAGCTGAGACACGCTGTCGTAAGTGAGGGTGCCACTACGAGAGACTACACCTACGTTGCCAGGAAGGTGAATTTCACCGACCATAATTCCAGCCTTGCATTTACCCGGAGATATTACTCCCGGGCAATTGGGACCGATAAGCCGCGCCGATCTGCCTTTGAGATAGCGATGCACCCTGACCATATCTAGCACAGGTATACCTTCCGTTATGCACACAATCAACGGTATGCCAGCATCAATCGCCTCCAGAATAGCATCTGCGGCAAAAGCCGGCGGAACGAACATCAGGCTGGCGTTGGCTCCGGTTTCAGCTACAGCCCTTTCAACAGTATCGAATACAGGCACTCCTAAATGTTTACTGCCTCCCTTACCAGGTGTAACCCCAGCCACTACCTTGGTGCCATATTCTATGCAGCGCTGGGTATGAAAGCTGCCTTCACTCCCAGTGATACCTTGAACCAAGAGTCTGGTATTTTCATCAACAAGGATGCTCACTTTACGACTCCTTTCGCTGCTTCGACTGCCTTACGGGCGCCATCATAGAAGTCCTTAGCCTGAATGAAACTTATCCCTGATTCTGCCAGAATACGTTGCCCTTGTTCCAGATTCGTCCCTGCCAGTCTGATGACTATGGGGAAAGGAATATCCGTTTGTTTACAAGCTTCCACTATTCCTTGAGCGACAACGTCTACCCTGGTCATACCCCCAAAAATATTGATGAGTACAGCCCTGATTCTAGGGTCAGCGGTGAATATCTTGAACGAGTTTACTACCCTAGTCGGGTTATTGAGCGTCCCTATGTCCAGAAAATTTGCTGCCCTGCCGCCACAATACTGGATGAGGTCGTTAACTGCCATAGCTAACCCGGCACCGTTGACCAGGCAACCAATATTGCCATCCATTTTGACATAATTACTGATTCCCCACTCACGAGCCTGAGCTTCAAGGGGGTCTTCTTGTTCTCTATCCTGAAGCTCTTGAATATCCTTATGTCTGTATAGCGCATTGTCGTCGAATACCAGCTTAGCATCTAGAGCTAGCAGTCTCCCATCGCCGGCAACTACCAACGGATTTATCTCCGCCAAAGAACAATCTTTGTCTATGAATAGCCTATAGAGATTTGCCATCAATCTTGTAGCTTCAGTTATCTGAACTCCATTCAGATTCATTCCATAAGCGAGCTTGCGGCTATGAAATGGCTGAAAGCCGATGGCAGGGTCAATATGAATTTTCAGTATTTTCTCCGGAGCTGACTGAGCTACCTCTTCAATCTCCATCCCTCCAGCTTCACTAGCCATCATTACTGGCAAGCGGCTGACTGCGTCTATGAGGATGCTCAGGTAGAGCTCTCGTGCTGACTCGATCGTTTCTTCTACCAATACTTTGCTTACCGGAACTCCTTCTGGTCCTGTCTGATGGGTCACCAATCTAGTTCCGAGCAGTTGACCGGCGACCGTTTCCGCTTCTTTGGGGCTGTTCGCTATCTTTATGCCACCGGCTCTACCTCTCCCGCCGGCGTGAACTTGAGCCTTGACCACCACCCTGCCGCCGATTTCAGCAGCTATCTTTCCAGCTTCAGCAGAGCTTGAAGCCGCTCTTCCTTTGGGCACAGGAATGTCGTATTGAGTCAGAAGTGTCTTAGCCTGATATTCGTGGATCTTCAAGTTGCCTCCTTGGTTCCTTGAAATTTGTCACTCTTGGTATAGCGCCTGGCTCTTATTCTACATCAGTCACTGATATTGCCCTGTAGCGATGACTGACCAATTCACGTATGGCGGAGGGGGTGGGATTCGAACCCACGCCCCGACTTCCGTCGGGGAGCGGTTTTCAAGACCGCCGCCTTAAGCCGCTCGGCCACCCCTCCGAGACCTGGATTTTACCTTGCGCATAACCGTATGTCCAATGCTTCTCCTTAGATTGCCTCGATGTTCGGAGTTAGTAATTGTTTACCTTAGCCAATGTGCTGCATCGCAGTCTTCAGGAGTCAAGCGAGTTTATGCTCGACGGGGATCTACGCCTGTATTCCGGGTGGAGCGCTGAGGTCTCATACTAGCGCCAGACGCCTTCCTGGAGCAACATCTGACCAACCGCGCGCTTCTGTGTGCACGGACTCAGGAATATAGAAAGCAGACTTGCTACAGCGCTGTTATTCCTTTACGGCGGTTACCAGGACAGCGCCGAATGGCTCGCTTGTGGTGGCTGAGTCTACCAACGTACCAGTCCCCGCAGCACCTCTCCAAAGTCTGACCAAGAGCGTCTCATTCCCAGCACTCAGCTTCTGGAACATGGCACCAACCGATACAGCGTTATCAGCCACATACTGCTTGGAAGTATTCCCTGAGACATCGTAGGAAGTTGAATTGAAAACTACCCAATTTGTTGGATCGTAAGCCGCCCTCACCATCACATACCTGCCTGTGAAATTCAGCCCTTCGTCACCAGTAACCTCGATTGTGTAGTTTGCTCTCATGCCTGCCAGTGCTTCCTCAATGGCATTGCGGATCATGTTCTCAATGTTCACATTGCAACCCATTGACAGCAGAACTAGAGCGAGAATCGAGATGACTAATAAGAGCTTCTTCATGGTACCCTCCTTGAGCTACAACCGCCCAATTTTATATTTTATGCCTTATTTTATGCCTTCATCTCCAATATTGTCAAATCCACAGTGATAGATTGATCTAGTTCAGATAGATTAGTGACATGTATTATGAAAGGACGCTATAGTACTCGTACTATGAATGTCTATAGTGAAATTTCGAGATACAGGTGCCGGCAAGCGTACCGGCGCTACCAAAAAAGCCAGGTAGAGACTCAAATGGTTTGATTACTATAACTCTCACGGTCAAAATGCTCGCCTCACTTGCTGTTACTTCGGCATCTCTCCTCAAACTTTCTACCGCTGGAAACGTAGGTATGACCCTCGTTACCTGGAAACCCTAGATGGTCACTCCTGCCGCCTAACAGCGTCCTTCGCCTAGAGTAGTGCTCAAACAGTTTACCGCTGGGATGTCGTGGAAGTGTGCAGCAAAGCGACAGCCACCCTGGCAGTACAATTTCTCGACTCCTCACAGCAACACAGGCCTTCCCGGTTAAGGCTATTCAGGTGGATGGTGGCTCAGAATTTGAAGTAGTTTTTGAGGTACTGAACGAAGA
>DAITOK010000022.1:0-18985 GCA_036834125.1 Chloroflexota bacterium
GGCTTTCAAGCATCGGTGGTAAGTCCTCCTTTCTTTCTCTGGGGTTCTTACCACCTTATCTCTTTTCCACAACTTTTAAAATAGAGCCTAGCGGAATATGATTTGTTTGTAAGTGTTTGCCACATAGACTGGTTCATTTTATACTAAAGCCAATGACCGGAAATGACAAGATACTGGTGGTGGAAGACGATCGTAACCTGCTGGATACCCTGGGATATAACTTGCGCAAAGAAGGCTACGAGGTCATCACCGCTGTTGATGGTGCTGAAGCCGTAGATATTGCTCGCAGAGAAAAGCCTGACCTTGTCATTCTCGACATCATGTTGCCTAAGCTAAGTGGCTTCGAGGTCTGTCGGATTCTTCGTAAAGAAATGGCAGTACCGATTTTGATGCTTACTGCTAGGACTGATGAGATAGACAAGATAGTAGGGTTGGAAATCGGCGCTGATGATTACATGACTAAGCCATTCAGTCTCAGAGAACTTCTGGCTCGTGTCAGAGCAATGCTTCGGCGCGCCAAGATGGTTGAGGCACAACCTGAGTCTAAAGAAGTAATAATGAAGGTCGGTGATATTGAAGTTGATACAGCGCGCCATCAAGTTTTCAAAGCGGGAACAAGGTTGGAGCTAACACCCAAAGAGTTCGACTTATTGGCGTTCTTAGCTAGAAACAAAGGTTTTGTATTCACGCGGGACCAGCTCTTGGAAAAGGTCTGGGGATATGATTTCGCTGGTGATACCCGAACTGTTGATGTTCATATTAGATGGTTAAGGCAAAAGGTAGAGACGGATCCTGGTAATCCCAAATACCTCATAACTATTCGTGGCACCGGGTATAAGTTGGAAGGGTAGATTTGTTCCGCAGCATTCAGTGGCGAATTGCCGTACTGTTTATCCTGCTCATTGTGGTGGGCATGGGTATTCTGGCTGTCTACTTGATAGATTTTGCCAGAAATTCCCAGCTTGAAAATCTGCGGTCACAGTTAGAGAAAGAAGCTAAGATAATCGCTGAAGCCAGCCTGCCCATATTCTTGGTGCCGGATGGGGACTTAGATACACTAGCCAAGAAGCTGGGAAAGGAAATTGAAACTCGAGTGACTATTATCGCAGTTGATGGCGAAGTGTTGGGCGATTCCCATGAAGACCCGACGACTATGGAGAACCACGCTACCAGACCTGAGGTGATACGTGCATTGGGCGGGGATGTGGGGGTAAGTACCCGTTATAGCACTACTCTCGGTGAATATATGATGTATGTGGCAGTGCCCGTAACCAATGAAGGTGCTATTGTAGGTATAGCCAGGGTAGCACTGCCATTGGCTGAGGTAGGAAGTGCTGTTAATCGGATTATTTTAGGCATCGGTCTGGTAATGGCAGTGACGAGTGTCGTAGCTATGGTAGGTGCTGCTCTTATCGCTCGCACAACTACTCGTCCCATAAGGGAAATGACTAAAGTGTCACAGAGAATTGCTGCTGGGGAACTGGGGCAAAAGCTCTTGGTGCGTACCAAAGATGAGATAGGGCAACTCGCTCAAGCTTTCAACGAGATGTCAGCGAAGCTGAGCAAACTGGTGGGAGACCTGTCTGCAGAAAAGACCAAGCTTCAGACTGTCCTCGCTAACATGGCTGATGGCGTTATCATGACAGACTGGGAAGGAAGGATAGTGTTAGCCAATTCAGCTTCAGAGCGGCTGTTCAATTTTGCAGAGAAGCAGATGATAGGCAAGCCATTAATAGAGGCAGTACATGACTACGAGGCGGATGAGATTCTCAAGCAATGCCTGAAAACGAGTCAGGTGCAGAATATCCAGTTTGAGTCAACTGTCTCAAAGCGGTTCCTCCATGCTATCGCCATTCCAGTTGTCGAAAGCACACTAACTGGAGCTTTGGTGTTGTTTCAAGACTTGACCGAACTGAGAAGCTTGCAAACCATGCGTAAGGAACTGGTGGGGAATATATCTCATGAATTGAGAACACCTATATCGGGTATAAAAGCCATGGTCGAGACGCTCAGAGATGGCGCTATTGCGGATAAGGAAGCCGCAATGGATTTCCTTACAAGGATTGATAGCGAAGTTGACCGCCTAGCCCAAATTGTATCTGAACTCACTGAGCTATCTCGCATCGAGACAGGAAGAGCCGAACTAAAGATGACAGCAGTAAATATCAACGAGCTGGTACAGGATGTGGTCATTCAATTAACCCCTTTGGCGCAAAGACAGCAGGTGACGATAACTACAAGTCTTGATGCCGGGCTTCCGGTAATCAAGGTTGACAGGGATAGGATTCGGCAAACGCTGGTTAACTTGGTTCATAACGCCATCAAGTTTAATCACATCGGCGGGAAGGTAACTGTATCCACCCAAGCTGAGGAGAAATCAGTCATTGTGAGCGTTTCTGATACAGGCATTGGAATTTCCAAAGAAAGCTTGCCCCACGTTTTTGAGCGTTTTTACAAGGCTGATAAGGCTCGTTCCGGAGAGGGCAGTGGGCTGGGGCTAGCCATTGCCAAACATGTAGTGCAAGCGCACGGTGGCAGTATCTGGGTTCACAGCCAAGAAGGTAAAGGTTCCACTTTTAGCTTTCGTCTTCCTATCAGATAATCTCAAACAAAAAGTAGCTGTCCAGAATTTAACCACGATTTAACACCTCCTTAAACGGCTCTTAAAGCACGTCTTTTATTCTTAGGTTGACAAATAAAAAAGAAAGGAGGTGAGATAGATGAACAGGTTTGCCTTGGCCCTGATTGCCCATGATGCCAAGAAGGATGACATGGTGCAGTTAGTGGAGGCGCACAAAGAGGAACTTGTCAGAGTTGAATTGGTGGCGACACGAAGTACGGGGCAGCTCATAAAGCAGAGAGTCGGGCTACCGGTTACACTCTTACAAAGTGGACCTCTGGGTGGCGACCAGCAGATTGGGGCTTTGATAGCCAGTGGCAAGGTAAATGCTGTGATTTTCCTACGTGACCCTCTCACAGCTCATCCACACGAACCAGATGTCACAGCGTTACTGCGAGTTTGCGATGTCCATAATATCCCACTGGCGACTAATCTTGCTACGGCAAAAGCCATCCTATGCCTTGTCATGCGATATCCTGAGGCATTAGGCAGGCATCGTCTGAAGACACAATCAGTGGAAGAAGCGGAAGAGAGCCACGAGTGGCAGAATGCCGAACAAAAAGAAATAGAAATTTTAAGGAGGTGAGAACATAATGAAAAGTAGAAGATTGTACAATGGCAACAAAATATGGCTTATACCTATAGTTGTAACGCTGGTTTTGTCTTTTCTCCTTATTGGCTGTAGTGGTAGTGGTGGAGGCAACGGTGGTAACATCACAGGCTCTATCAAAATCATCGGCTCAAACACGATAACTCCATTGAGCTCGGTGTGGGCTGAAGAATTCATGAGCAAATACCCTGGAGTGAGCATAGCTGTCAGCGGACCCGGTAGCGGTGTTGGCTTCGCGGCGCTTATTGATGGCACCACCGATATCTGTCAAGCTTCTCGGAAGATAAAGCAAAGTGAGATTGACCAAGCACTCGCCAATAATGTCACCCCTCACGAAATCCACATTGCCAGTGATGGTCTGGCTATTGTTATAAATCACTCCAATAATGTATCTGAGCTGACGATGGCTCAACTCGCCGCAATCTACACCGGTAACATTACCAACTGGCAGGAAGTTGGTGGAGCTGACGCTACGATAGTAGCATTGGCGCGGGATACCCAATCGGGCACGCATGTTTTCTTCAAAGAGCATGTTATGAAGAATGCTGAATACGGTCCTGATGTCCAATTCCTTGCCTCGACATCGGCTGGAATAACAGAGGTTATCGCTAATGCCAACGCCATCTTCTATGCGGGCTTAGGCTATGTCACAGACCAGGTTAAAGTGGTGGGGATAAAGAAAAGCCCAGCTGACCCAGCTGTCTGGCCCAGTGAAGCGACAGTTCTTAATGGTACCTATCCGGTCGCTCGTCCGCTCTACTACTACACTAATGGCGTGCCCAAAGGCATAATCAAAATGTTCATTGACTACTGTTTGTCACAAGAAGGGCAGCAAAAGGTGCGCGAAGTGGGTTTTGTGCCGTTGCCGTAAGTACTTGGTATCTCCGATCTGGTCGCCGCCTCTACCGGCAAAGACGGTCAGAGGCGGCGGTTGCTTTAGTTTTGCTCTTGTCTTCGCAATCTCTAAATACAAATAATTGGGTTTTAACAAAACTTTAACAAAACCTTAAACCATCCTTAAAGTTTTTCCCGTATCATAAATAATTCTCTCACTTGCCAGGCAGATGAATGATACTCGAGACTAGCAGCTAGAACATTTTAAGGAGGAAAATACTGTGCGCGGTTCAATTAAGAGAAGGCTCATACCTATCGTGGCAGCGATATGCGTGGTTATTGTCCTGGTTTTTCTCTTTACTGGTGGCAATGGCGCAGTGTCTATCAAAATCATCGGCTCAAACACGGTAACTCCATTGAGCTCGGTGTGGGCTGAAGAATTCATGAGCAAATACCCTGGAGTGAGCATAGCTGTCAGCGGACCCGGTAGCGGTGTTGGCTTCGCGGCGCTTATTGATGGCACCACCGATATCTGTCAAGCTTCTCGGAAGATAAAGCAAAGTGAGATTGACCAAGCACTCGCCAATAATGTCACCCCTCACGAAATCCACATTGCCAGTGATGGTCTGGCTATTGTTATAAATCACTCCAATAATGTATCTGAGCTGACGATGGCTCAACTCGCCGCAATCTACACCGGTAACATTACCAACTGGCAGGAAGTTGGTGGAGCTGACGCTACGATAGTAGCATTGGCGCGGGATACCCAATCGGGCACGCATGTTTTCTTCAAAGAGCATGTTATGAAGAATGCTGAATACGGTCCTGATGTCCAATTCCTTGCCTCGACATCGGCTGGAATAACAGAGGTTATCGCTAATGCCAACGCCATCTTCTATGCGGGCTTAGGCTATATCACAGACCAGGTTAAAGTGGTGGGGATAAAGAAAAGCCCAGCTGACCAGACCATCTATCCCAGCGAGGCAACAGTTCTGGACAATACATATCCTATTTCTCGTCCACTCTTCTTCTACACTAATAGCGAGCCCACAGGCATGATCAAGGCATTTATTGACTATTGCTTATCGCCAGAAGGACAGGAAAAGGTTTCTCAGTTAGGCTTCGTGCCAGTAATAAAGTAGTGGTTGAATGGCTCTACTCAAGAGATGAGGGTGTCGCGAAAAATGTCTGAACAAAGAGGTCTGACTGCGGATGTTGGATTGAGCACGGAAAAGAATCTTAGGCGTCGCCTACATTTGGGGGAGAGGTTTATAGAGGGGGGGATATTCCTGACTGCCGCGCTCGCGATTGTTATTTTGTTGGGCATCATTGCTATTCTGATTAAGGAAGGGGTGCCCATATTCTCTTACACTCCGCCCTGGCAATTCCTGTTTGGCATTAAGTGGTATCCCGTTTCCGAGCCGCCTACGTTCGGTATTCTGCCGTTCTTTGTGTCTACCCTTATGGTGACTTTGATAGCCACAGCAGTGGCTGTGCCTATCGGAGTTGGTTGCGCTGCTTACCTATCTGAGGTAGCATCTCCCAAGGTCAGGGAAATTGTGAAGCCTATCATTGAGGTGCTGGCAGGTGTCCCATCAGTAGTCATGGGATTCTTCGGGCTTGTGCTTCTGTCGCCGTTAGTTCGCAGTGCCTTCAATTTAAATACAGGTCTGTGCGGACTTACGGCTGCCATAATGCTGTCTTTGATGAGCCTGCCCATTATTGTCAGCGTCTCCGAGGATGCCCTGCATGCCGTTCCCAGAGAGTTTAAGGAGGCATCGTATGCCTTAGGAGCCACTAAATGGGAAACAATACGGCATGTGTGTATTCCATCAGCTCTGTCGGGAATTGCCGCAGCTATCATGTTAGGAGTAGGGCGTGCTATTGGCGAAACCATGACTGTACTCATGGTGGCTGGAGGGGCGCTAGCGTTGCCATCGTCACCAACCGATCCCATGACCACGATGACGGCGGCTATTGCCTCAGGAATCGGCAATGCTGTACGCGGTGGATTGCAATATCAGGCGTTATTCGCTATCGGGCTAATTTTGTTTATCCTGACATTAGCAATTAATCTGATTGCTGGGAGAGTGTTGGAGCGTCAAAAAAGGAAGTTTGCCAGGTGAGCGTCAGATGAAGGGTACAATCATATCATCTCGCCAAATATCGCAGCGTGTCGCCTTTGTTTTCCTGGGGTTGGCAGCTCTTTTTGCCACATTACCAGTCTTGCTGATTATTGTTTATACCATCATCAATGGTGCTGGGACTATAAGCTGGAATTTTTTGACACAATTTCCTTCGCAAGCGGGTAAAGCGGGTGGTATTTTGCCAGCTATTGTGGGTACTTTTTATCTCATGATAGGCACACTCGCGTTTGCTTTACCGATAGGGATATTAGCAGGCATCTATCTGGCAGAATATGCCAAGGACAACTGGCTGACCAGGCTTATTAACATGGCTATTATGAATTTAGCTGGTGTCCCCAGCATCGTTTTTGGACTTTTCGGGCTTGGTGTTTTTGTATTAGCCTTCCGTTTTGGTTTTTCTCTGCTTGCCGCCAGCCTCACGTTAGCCTGTCAAGCCTTGGCAATGGTCATTACTACTTCCAGAGAGGCAATACTGGCGGTACCAAGGGAATATAGAGAAGGGAGCTTGGCTATTGGAGCAACAAAATGGCAAACCGTGAGGCACATAGTTTTGCCGCAGGCTTTTCCGGGCATAATTACAGGGGCAGTGCTTGCCATAAGTCGTGCTGCGGGGGAGACAGCTCCTATACTGGTCACCGGGGCTGCTTTTCTATTGCCGGGACTTCCCAGTTCTCCGTTTGATCAGTTTATGGCTTTACCCTATCATCTTTACACGGTGGCTGTCCACGTACCCGGTGCACCCAAAACCATAATGTGGGGAGTAGCTCTAGTCCTCTTGGCGGTTGTGCTATCTTTCGATATACTGGCGGCTATTATAAGATATAGGTCGCGACGAGGGATTTAGATAAAATGAAAGAAGGTCGTGTAGTAGTGAATAACGCAGTCTCGCCTGCACAAAAGAACGGCGTCAAGCTTAGAACTGAAAGGGTAAATCTCTATTACGGCTCATTTCAAGCTTTAAGAGATGTCTCTCTAGATATACCTCCCCGTGCTATTACAGCTATAATTGGTCCTTCAGGCTGTGGCAAATCATCCTTGTTGCGGCTTTTCAACCGGATGAATGACTTGATTCCCGGGGCGAGAGTAGAAGGAAATGTGGAACTCGATGGCATCCCTATCTACAGTTCCAAAATTGATGTTGTGGAGCTTAGAAAGAGGGTAGGCATGGTGTTCCAGAAGCCCAATCCCTTTCCTATATCGGTGTTCGAGAACGTAGCCTTTGGACCCAGACGGCATGGCATTGCTAACCGTGCTCAACTTGAAGAAATAGTTGAGAGGAGTTTGCGTGAGGCAGCACTATGGGATGAGGTCAAAGATAAACTTGACCAGTCAGGATTAGCATTATCTGGTGGGCAACAGCAAAGGCTGTGCATTGCTCGAGTACTGGCGGTTGAGCCAGAGGTTATCTTGATGGACGAGCCATGTAGCGCCCTGGATCCCCTGGCAACTCTCAAAATCGAGGATTTAATGAGAAATCTGGCTGCGGAGTATACGATCGTTATCGTTACTCATAATATGCAGCAGGCAGCGCGGGTATCAGACATGGCGGCTTTTATGATGATGGAGCAGGATCGAGCTGGGGTACTCGTCGAACATGGTCCAACATCGCAACTTTTCACCAATCCTAAGGATAAACGCACCGAGGATTACATCACCGGGCGCTTCGGATAAATCCGGCAAGGAGACTCTATATGGAAATGAGAACACTCTACCACAAGAAACTGAAGGAAATTCAGGATGATATTTTGGCTCTGGGAAGCATGGTGAGCAAAGCTTTGCTTCGCTCTATTGAGGCTCTTAAGAATCGTGATCTCGAACTTGCTCGGCAGATAATCGCAGACGACCAGAAAGTGAATGCCAAACGGTTTGATATCGAGGAAAAGTGTATCCAGTTAATAGCCACGCAACAACCTATGGCTGGCGACCTCCGCATCATCATTGCTATCCTCAATATCACCACTGAGATTGAGAGGATTGGCGATTATGCTGTAGGCATTGCGCGCATTGTTATTATGATTGGCGATGAACCACCACTCAAGCCCTTGATTGACATTCCCAGGATGGCAGAACACACTGTAGACATGCTTCGTCGCTCTTTGGACGCTTTCATAAATCAAAATGCTGAAGTGGCGAAAAGAATTGCTATCGAGGATGACGTGGTGGACAATCTCTACGACCAAGTGTTCCGAGAGTTGCTTGTCTTTATGATGGAAGACCCCAAGACTATTACACGGGCGACTCGTCTCATGTGGACAGCTCATAATCTGGAACGTGCCGCTGATAGAGTTACCAACATCTGCGAGCGAGTGGTCTTTATCGTCACCGGCAAGATGGAGGAAATAGGCGCTTCAAAGTACTAGGTTTTCCACCAGAGTAAGGCTAGTCCCGGAGAAAGTTGAGCAGGCGATAGATTATAGATAGTGGGCCATTGTGGACTCGAACCACAGACCCCGGTCTTATCAGGACCGTGCTCTAACCAGCTGAGCTAATGGCCCGTCTTTGTGTAAGTGCGGTGCGAACAGGAAACAATTCTAGAAGGAAGAGATAAATTTTGCAACTCACCCTACTTCACTCAATAGTTAATACAATGTATAATGGTCCTCTTGCGTTGTGCTAATTGTTACTTTTGGACCTGAGGAGATTTGACCATGAATTGGGGTGAAGCTGCGTTACTGGCTGGCAAAAGCTTTGGCATTGTGTTTTTGGTATTGATTATCCTCGCTGTAGTAACTTGGTTGATAGGACTTGTATTTCAAAGGGTGAAAAGAGCACAAGAAAAAGCTAAGTGGGCAACCGAAGCGGAAGAAAATAAAGCGAAAAGCTAGAGGAGCGCTTGTTCTTACGGATGCTGGTTGAGATAATTCTGGAGGTGTAAAGAATGCCCGGCATAGAAACAGGTTTTGCCTTCTTTACCTGGCAGCGGTTGATAATGTGGATTGTAGGCGGGGTCTTGATTTACTTGGGTATTTCCAAGAAGTGGGAACCTCTGCTCTTAGTGCCCATAGGCTTTGGGATTATCTTGGTGAACATACCCCTAGGTTTTGATGTCATGGGGTTCCAATTGCCCGATGGCACAAAGTTGGATTATCTACCACCTGATTGGTTAGCTTTAGTGGAGCAAGGTGGGAAGCCCACTGGATTTCTGTCTCGTATTTTCCAATATGGCTTTGGTTGGGACCTTATCCCCCTGTTTATATTCATAGGTTTAGGTGCGTTGACGGATTTTTCTCCTCTGATTGCTCGCCCCATTTACTTCCTTCTCGGTGCGGCAGCTCAATTTGGAGTCTACGCTGCCTTTTTCATCGCCTTAGCGTTTGGCTTTGATATCAAGGAAGCTTGTAGTATCGGGATTGTAGGTGGTGCTGATGGCCCCACTACGATCTATTTAACCAGAAGGCTGGCACCTGTCCTTCTTGGAGCTACTGCCGTGGCAGCCTACACTTATATGGCGATGGTACCGTTAATCCAGCCCCCGGTGATCAAGGCAATAACCACTAAAGAGGAAAGAAAAATCTATATGGTGCCAACTTTACGAGAAGTGTCTAAGCTGGAGCAAATAGTATTTCCCGTGGTGGTTACGGTTGTTGTCGGGCTTCTTGTCCCCGCGGCGTTGCCCATTATTAGCTGCTTTATGTTTGGCAATCTGCTTCGCGTTAGCGGTGTCACTGAAAGGTTAAGCAACACGATGGGCGGGGCTTTTATTGACATAGTGACAGTGTTTTTGGGTTTTTGTATGGGAGCTTATCTGGCTGCTACCTCGTTTCTCCAGCGTGGCCCATTATTGGTTTTCGTTTTAGGTGTATTTGCCTTCGCCTTCGCCACATTTGGCGGCGTAGTGTTTGCCAAGTTTATGAATCTGTTTCTTAAGCCGAAGATAAACCCGCTAATCGGAGCAGCAGGCGTTTCAGCAGTGCCTATGTCAGCCAGGGTGGTGCAAAGGATGGGACAGCAAGCCAACCCTAGAAATTTTTTGTTGATGCATGCTATGGGACCGAATGCTGCTGGTGTGATTGGTACAGCAGCGGCAGCGGGGGCATTCTTAACGTTTCTTCAATAACGCGAGCTCGGTCATTTGTTTTCTTTTTCTTGCCATAGTTGAGCTACTGTGTCGCGGATGACATCGTGATCAAATCCGCGATAGGCAAGGTAGCTTGATAACCGTCGGTAAAAGTCTGGGTAATCTAGGTGGGCAAGAGCCGGCATTCGCCTTATCGCCAGCTTGTAAGCGATCTCCTTGTCATCTATATCCTTAGTCACTTGTTCAATGACGTCGGCAGCGACTCTTCTTTCGCTCAGTTCTTTCCTTATTAACCTTTTGCTTTTAGGCCTGAAAGATAGGCGGTTTTCCGCCCAGAATTGGGCGAAGGCAAAATCGTCGCTCAAGTTCTGTTCCCTGAGTTTGACAATCGTCTTTTCAATTACTTCGTTGGTGAAGCCGCGGCGCCGAAGCGATTGTCTAATTTCTTCTTCACTACGGGGACGATAGCTCAGGTAACGATAAGCTGCGTCAAGGCAACTTTGCAACGAGTTACGGTCTGCCAACTAACTCCGTCCTGAATTATGTCAAACTTCTTGTGGAGGTGTTTCCGAGCTTTCTCCCAAGGAGATGTTGGGAATGGCTGCGGCGGAAGCCCTGATGGCATTTTCTAGCTTTGTGGCTAGTTCAGGATGTTGTCTCAGATATTCTTTGGCGTTTTCTCTGCCCTGTCCCAACTTCGTATCCCCATAGGTAAAGAAGGCACCTGTTTTCCTAACTAAGCCCACAGTTACTCCGAGGTCAATCAGGTTTCCCTCTTTGCTTATCCCGTGGTTAAACATGATGTCAAATTCGGCACTACGGAAGGGAGGCGCTAGTTTATTTTTAACCACCCTAGCTTTTACCTTGGTCCCTATCGTTTCTGCACCTTGCTTGATGGCGTCACCACGCCTCAAATCTATCCTCACCGAACTATAGAACTTAAGTGCTCTTCCTCCCGGGGTAACTTCCGGATTGCCGAAAACAATGCCCACCTTTTCTCGCAACTGATTGATAAACACAACTGCTGTCTTGGACTTACTGATAGCAGCACTCAATTTTCTTAATGCCTGAGACATCAATCGTGCCTGCAAGCCAACATGGGCATCGCCCATCTCTCCCTCTATCTCCGCCCTGGGTGCCAAAGCGGCTACGCTGTCTATCACTATCAAATCCACGCCGCCACTTCGCACTAATTCCTCGGTGATTTCTAGAGCTTGTTCACCAGTGTCAGGCTGGGAGACCAGTAAATCACGCAGGTTGACACCGCAGTTGGCAGCATATCTCGCATCAAACGCATGCTCGGCATCAATATAGGCAGCAATACCGCCAGCTTTTTGAGCTTCTGCGATTATGTGCTGAGCGAGCGTGGTTTTTCCAGAAGCCTCAGAACCAAATATCTCGGTAACTCGCCCTCGGGGTATACCGCCTATTCCTAAAGCTAGATCAAGAGACAGCGCTCCTGTGGGTATAACATCGGCGGCTACTCGGGCTGGGGCTTCGCCCAATTTCATAATCGAGCCTTTGCCATATTGCTTCTCGATGCGTTCAATGGCTAGTTCGATTACCTTCTCTTTATCAGTGGCCACAACGGCAACATTCTATCATGAAGGCTAGAACGCAATCAATTGGAATTGCTGGTGTCTCACCAATTTTCATCAGTACAAAGATTCCACTAGGGCTACCGTCGCAAAAGCTGAGGTCTTGCAGGTAACTCTTACAATTTAAGAATTTCCTCTAAGGGTCTAGCTTGTCCTACATGATAAGAACCTACTCTGGTGCGGCGCACTTCGACTACCGTGGCACCTATGCCCAGTTTCTCCCCGATATCGTGAACGAGGCTTCTCACGTAGAATCCTGAAGATACTTCGCAAGCGATGGTGAAGTACGGGAACTGGAACTCTTTGAGTTGCAGAGAATAAACACTCACCTTTTTAGGTGGTATATCCACTGCGACACCTTTTCTGGCTAGTTCGTAGGCTTTCTGTCCTGCCAGCTTCTTGGCTGAAAACGGTGGTGGCGTCTGCCATATTTCGCCGCGGAATTCCTTGAGGACTTCCTCTAACTCTTCTTTAGTGACCTCTTTGTCGCTTTGCCGCAAGACTCTTCCATCAGCATCAAAAGTGTCCGTTTTCACACCCAGAATAGCCTTAACCTCGTAAGCCTTGTCTAGCTTGAGGAACGAAGAGGCGCTCTTTGTGCGCTTGCCAGTAAGGACAATCAAGAGTCCTGTGGCTAAAGGGTCCAACGTCCCCGTGTGACCAGCCTTCACTTTGAATCTCTTCTTTATCCGCTCTACCACACGAGAAGAAGTGAGCCCTTTGGGCTTGTCCACCAGTAGGATTTTGTCCATCTTCATAAGTATACTGGAAAATCAAAGGCTTATCACGCATTACTCCTTTGTTTTGGGTCGGGCACGAATGTGTGATAGGATAATCAGCAAGGTTCATTCCCCATTAGAGATATGGTCAAACTTGCATTCTACGGCGGAGTCAAGGAAATCGGAGGCAACAAGATCCTCCTAGAAGACGATAAAGGGAAGCTCTTCCTGGACTTCGGCTACCCTTACGGAAAGTACCGAAATTTCTATGAAGAATATCTAAAGCCTCGTACCGGAGCCGGTCTTCTCGATTTGTTGGTAATGGGGCTACTTCCTCAGCTCGAGGGTATCTACCGCACTGACCTGGAGAAACAAAACCTGTGGCAGCACTTTCCTCGAGCTCGGCATCATCGCAAACTGGAAACCATAGACGGAGTTCTCCTGACGCATGCCCATCTTGACCATTCGGGTCACATATCATTGCTGAAAGAAGACATCCCGGTATATGCCACTACTACTACCGCTTTTGTCGCTAAAGCCATGCAAGATTCTGGAAAAGCAGATTTTGACCAGCAGGTGTGCTATTTCACCCCAAGAGTGGAAGAATGTGTGGAAGGGCTCAAGCAAGGGGCTTATATTGCCAGCGGCAGCGACCGTCAGCGCCGATTTTGTGTGCCTGACAAATCGGAGCTGAGTGACGAAGCCAAGAATTTCTGGGAAAAGGGGACACGGCAGAAGAAACTTGCCACACAGCCGCTGGAAGATATCTGTGAATGCAGCTTTAACCTGCGTTGTTTTCCTGTAGACCATTCTATTCCTGGTGCCTGCGCGTGGGGCGTTGAGACAAGCTCGGGCTGGCTGATTTATAGCGGTGACCTGAGACTTCACGGGAAGCGCGGCAAACTCACCGAAACATTCATAAGGGAGGCAGCCAAGCTACATCCCAAAGCGCTAATCTTGGAAGGTACCAACGTGGGGAGAAGTCAGAATGTTTCCGAACAGGAGGTATATGAAAATGCCTTCAAGGCTATCAAGGCTGCCACACACCTGGTCATCGCCGATTTTTCTGCCCGCGATGTGGACCGTCTGCTCACTTTTCTGGAGATTGCCAGAGACACGAAGAGGAAACTGGCTATTCTGCCCAAAGATTCCTACCTGCTGAGAACAATGCGGCTTCTGGAGTCAAATGTACCGGACTTGCACCAGGAGGACAGCGTGGTTATTTACCACGAGACAACCGCAACCAGAAGCCCAGCCGCATGGTTGAAAGAGATTTACCAGGAGTATGGCAATAGAATTGTTCTGGCTAAAGATGTCAGGTCTAATCAGGGTGATTTCATCCTCTGCTTCAGTTTCTTCGATTTGAACGAGCTGCCGAGCATACAGCCCCAAGCTGGCAGTCTTTACGTCTATAGTTCTAGCGAGCCTCACACTGAAGAGCAGAAGATAGACTTCTGGCGCCTCCACCACTGGCTGGAACACTTCGGCCTTCAGGCTGTGGGTCTCCCTGTTCAGAGCGGTGGCGAGTGGGAAATACCCGAGGCAGAGAGAGGGCTGCATGCTTCCGGGCATGCTTGTGGACCCGACCTGCTGCGGGTTGCCAAGGAGATTAATCCTGAGAATCTGATACCGGTGCACTGTGAGAAGCCGGGATTCTACCAAGATAACCTGAGAGGGAGCAGAATAAAGGTTATCTTGCCCAGTGAAAATGGCACACTTGCTATATGAAGGCAGAAACCACAAGTAGAGAAGTGCAAAGTCGCAAACCAGAGGCCAAAGTTGGCATTCGAAAATATTTGCCTTGGGCTCAGATTATGCGATACCAAGCTGACTCGTGAGCGAATCGGGAGAACACAACAGAATAGCCCGCCCTGAATAGGTCAGGCGGGCTATTCATGCCAGGTTGGGATATGCCGATGCCTATGTGCCAGGCAGATGAATGGCAAAGATGCCAGCCCAGTTCGCCCACGGTATGGCGACATTCTCGGGGGTGGTTGGCCAGTTGTCGTGGACGATGACCCAGTCAACCTGAGGTATGGAGCCTGCGCCATCCGGATCCCAGTCGCTACATATCCCACGCCAGTAACAGCGTGCCCGATATCCCCGTAGGTCCAGTACTCTCGAGGATTAGGGGTGAGGATTGAGACACGTAACTACCGACCAATTATAGCCACCTTTCCGGGGAAGATTTGGGTGGGGTTCCGAATAGGTTACCAGCATCCCAGCGGGCAAATTCAAAAGTTCCCGGAGGTATATCAACATGCTTAGTTCCGGGTTGACCAAGGTTGGCCCGAGCGGGGCTGCCCATATTATTGGTATCCATGAACCACCCCAGATACTCGGCTGCTGTCTCTGGTGCTAGGCCTGCAGTCACATTCTGTGCATTGGCTTTGTTCTTTACATCGTCCCAATATTCCGGCACATTCACCAGCCTATGTGCTAGCGTCGGTTGTATCGTGAGATGTTTCAGACCAGTGAAACGAGCCATTCACAGGAGACGGTGGCGTCTCTGCCTTCGGGTCTTGCTTCCGGTGGGGAGAAAACCCTCTGCACTTTCGCCTTGGGGTTGATACTTCTAAAAAAACCACTGCGGATACGCAAACCTCCGGTTCCACAGTCGTAATACTCCATCCCCCATTTTCTGGCGGCACGTTGGGCTGAACAATCCAGTGTACGCATCCTGAAGCTGTCCGGCGTCAATTCTGCTATTTCGATATTTTCGAAGATAGCCCAGTGGGAGTATTTCAAAAACCTGGCTAAGTCTTCGATTTTCTCCCTGGGAAAACCTAAGGCTTTGACCAACCTTCTCGCTTCCTCTGTCCCGTAGTCTTCGTAAAGCTGATAGTATGCATCGCTTCCATATATTTCAGGAGCTTTCTCCAAAATAAGACCTTCGAACCTTAGCCATACGTAGTTAAGTGCGTACAACTGCTGGAGCATAACGGCATGAAGGGTATTTTTCGTAATTGCATGAATATTCAACATTTTCTTATTCCTCCGACGTAATAGTTCAATATTTCCAGAACAGGGGCTTGATATTATACCATCCGCACTATTAAGGCTAAAAAGGGTATAATGTCGCCGTGATTATAGATTTTCATACCCATATATTCCCGCCCTGGCTAAAGGAAAAGCGTGATGAATATATTAAGCGTGATCCTTGCTTTGCCGCATTATATTCGCAGCCGAAAGCCAAGATGGCCACAGCTGAAGAAGTGGTTACCAGTATGGATGATGCGGGCATTGATATGTCCGTTGTTCTTAACATCGGGTGGATGAATCATGAACTATGTGTGAAAACAAATGATTACATTTTAGATGCGGCGGCGCGCTATCCAAGAAGGCTTGTTGGCTTTTGTGCTATTCAACCCGTGGCTGGCGATGCTGCCCTAGCTGAGCTAGAGCGATGTGCTAAAGCCGGAGCTAGAGGAATCGGCGAATTGAGGTCTGATGTGCAGGGCTTTGACCTTGCTGATAAGGCAACGATGCAGCCTATAGTTGACGCCGCACTGAGGCACAACTTGATTTTGCTGACACACTCCTCTGAGCCGGTTGGACACCAGTATTTGGGCAAAGGCAGCGTTACGCCGGATATCCTTTACTCCTTTATCACCACCTTCCCGAATCTGAAGCTTGTTTGCGCTCACTGGGGTGGGGGATTGCCTTTTTATGCCTTGATGCCCGAGGTAGCCAAAGCCTTAAAAAATGCGTTCTTCGATACAGCGGCTACGGTTTTTCTTTATCAACCCCGGATTTTTGAACTGACGAGCCAGGTCATAGGTAGTAATAAGATACTTTTTGGTACTGATTACCCTCTTTTGCCCCAGAGTCGAGTGCTTGCGCAAATCAATTCTTCAGGGCTTTCCAAGGAGGATAGAGCCAGGATATTGGGAGCGAATGCCCAAGAGCTATTGTTTGGTGGTGAAAGGAGGAAAGGTGTCGCACAATCCTGAAGAAATTCGTTCCTTCATTGCCATTGAATTGCCTGAGGAAGTTAAGGAAGGATTGGCGAGGCTGAGAAAAAAATTGGAGAGGCGGGAACACATTTTTGTGAAATGGGTGGACCCTGGGGGAATTCACTTAACCTTGAAGTTCCTGGGCAATGTGCCTGTTAAGCGCGTGACGGAGATAACCGAAGCCATGGAGGAAGTTGCCGCGGAAAATCCGCCATTTCATCTGGAGATTTCAGGGCTAGATGCCTTCCCTAACCTGAAGCAGGTGCGCGTATTCTGGGTGGGGATTGGCGGCGAGCTGGAGAAACTGTCCCAATTGCAGCAAAGCATTGACTCGGCACTCGCTTCTCTGGGGTTTGCTAGAGAGGCACGTCCTTTTGTGCCCCATCTGACTCTGGCACGCATCCGAGAGGGCGCGTCAGCGCTGGAGAGAAAAAGCTTCGGTGATCTTGTGGGCTCTACTAATTTCGAGGAAAAATATCATGTAACAGTGGAAGCTATCAGTTTGATGAAGAGTCAGCTGACGCCGGCTGGCGCTATCTATAGTCGTCTGTCAGTAGTTAAGCTGGGGGACTCAAAAGGCGAAAATTGAAAAAATTTTTTTGTGAAGTGGTAAAATTGACTTGCAAATGGATTTATCATGGTGTATACTTACAGCTTTTGATTCACAAACAATAAAACTAAACTGTGGAGGTGGAACTTGGAAAACGGTTCATTACCTAAGTGCCAGAAATGCGGAAAGGGGGCTTTAGTGCCTCTGTCTGATTTTGGTAGTCAAGGGGCACCAATTCAGTACAAGGCCTGGGTATGTACCAATCCTGACTGCGGATACAACATCAAAATCAGGAATGGTGAAATATACCTGAATGAGCCTATCTTGAGTGGGGCACTTCACACCCGAACACGCCGAGAATATAATACTCCGTAGATTAACAAAGTGTATTTAACTTAGGGTAACAAAGCCCCACGGGAATCGTAAAGTTTTCGCAGGGCGGCTTTGCTAGGGTGTGCTTTGCTTCAGTAAATTACTTGAGCTAGCGGTTGACTCCTTTTTCCCACGCCGGTGTGTCGGCTGTGGAAAACTTGGTAGTTTTCTCTGCCCTGAATGTCGGGAAAAACTGCCAAAGTTATTACCACCGCTGTGCCCTCGGTGCGGCGGACCTCAGGCTAGCGGTATCGTGTGTCCAAGTTGCTGGCAAAGGCACACTGAGATTGATGGTATTCGTTCTCCATTCAGGTTCGATGGAGTAATACGAACAGCTATTCATGAGCTGAAATATCGAAACTTGAGGGCAATTTCTTCTTGTTTGGCGGAGCTGTTGGCTGATTACCTCAGAACGAAGCCCTTGCCAGGCGAGGTGCTAATTTGTGTGCCTCTCCACCCCCGACGGTTGAGGGAAAGGGGCTACAATCAATCCGCGCTTCTCGCCAGGGACATGGCTGGCTATGTAAATCTGCCAGTGATTGAGGACTGTCTCGTTCGGGTCAAGCAGGCAAAACCTCAGGTAAGAGCAGCCGATGTAGAGGAACGTCGCAAGAATGTAGCTGATGCTTTCCTGTGTCGTGATGAGAGGGTGAAAGGTAAGCAAATCATTTTGGTTGATGATGTATGTACCTCGGGAGCTACGTTGGAGTCCTGTGCAGCAGCTCTCAAGAATAAAGGCGCCAGGTCTGTCTGGGGCTTGACATTAGCCAGAGAGATTCATAACTGAAGGAGCAAAATGGAGCTACACATCTTTGCTAAGAGCAACACAGTGCTCACAGAGACAATACGAAGCTATATCGAGAAAAAGGTTGGCAAGCTAAACCGCTATCTGCCCAGCATCAGCGAAGCCAGAGTAGAGATTTCTCAAGAGGATGCTAAAGAGCCTGAGCAGCGGTTTATTGTTCAGGTTACCTTGGACAGCAAGGGTGTTTTGATCAGAGCACAGGAGAAGTCCAAGGATATTCGTGCTGCCGTGGACAAAGTGGTGGATGTGCTGTCTAAACGAATCGAGCGGTACAAGGGCAAGTTATACGGTAAAGGTAGGGGCGTTTCCCTTGCCCGGCAAGGGGCAACAATTGAAGCGGAGGAAATCGAGGCTCCCAGGGTGGTAAAGACGAAGCGTTTCATGCTTAAACCTATGTCGCTAGACGAAGCCGTAAATCAAATGGAGCTTCTAGGGCATGATTTCTTTCTTTTCCTGGATGCTGATACTGAAAAGCTCAATCTGTTATACCGTCGTAAGGATGGCAACTACGGGCTAATTGAACCTCAGCCAGGGTGAAAGAGCCAGCGCCGACCACCTTCAGGACAAGCTAAATAGACCACGCATCAAGCTTCCACCAGCAGTAGTCCGACCGCCGAAGTTAGAAACTGTGGTGTTTTTCCCTTTGTGTTTGATCTTTGACATTTGATATTGTTTGTGATTTGGCGTTCGGGGATAAGGTTTCATACGGGGCTGCGGCTACTAGTGGCGAAAGGTAAACCTACTTTGCTTTGGTGG
>DAITOK010000023.1:0-18120 GCA_036834125.1 Chloroflexota bacterium
TCTCCCCGCTTGGTCACTACCGAACATCGTCCGATGACGCAGTCACTGAGACGCTCGATGTTACGGATAGTACACTTTTCCAGAATAACAGAATGCTCGACTCCAGAGCACTCGATGGTTGTCCCAGCCGCAATGCTGGTGAAAGGGCCAATGTAAGAATCTTTGATATGACAGTTGTCGCCGATGGAAACCGGCCCGCGTATCGTGCTGTTTTCCACATTCGTTCCCTCTCCAATTTCGACTCTGCCCGCTATCTTGCTGGCAACGTCAATCTTGCCTCTGAAGTCCCGCCTCACGAACTCATCCAGAACGATGCGATTAGCTTCCAAAAGGTCGTCTTTCTTACCAGTGTCCAGCCACCAGCCGGTCAGGATATGACTGTGCACCTTTTTGCCCGAATCTATCAGCTGCTGGATAGTGTCAGTTATTTCCAGTTCGCCCCGCCAGGAAGGTTTAATCCTGTCTATTGCCTGGTGCACATCTTTGGTGAACAGGTAAACGCCGGGCACAGCCAGATTCGTTTTTGGCTCACGAGGCTTTTCTACAATCCTCATTATCTCACCTTTTTCGTTCAGTTCAGCAACACCAAACAAGCGCGGATCAGGGACTTCTTTAAGCAGAACGAGAGCATCAAACTTGTTAGCAGTGAATTCCTTGACAAAGCTCTTGACACCACCCTGAATCAAATTATCACCCAAGAACATCAGGAAAGAAGAATCACCCAGGAAATCTCGAGCTGTCTTGACGGCGTGAGCTAACCCCAATGGTTCAGGCTGTAGAATGTAAGTAACTTGAGCATTCCACTTCGAACCATCTCCCACGACTTCCTTTATTCCCTGTCCTGTCTCCGGTGAGATGATAATGCCGATGTCTGTTATGCCTGCCTCGACGACCTGCTCCAGCACATAGTAAAGTATTGGTTTATTAGCCACGGGGATGAGCTGCTTAGCCATGGTATTGGTCAGTGGCTTAAGCCTTGTCCCCTTGCCGCCAGCCAGTATCAATGCTTTCATTTTCGATGCCAGTGCTTTATTGGTGCTAATATTCTACCACCTTGTCTGTGACCACACCCGCTATATTCAGTACAGAGTGCACTAGAGGTTAACAGGCAGCACCGATAATGGTAGTCATGCTCTTATTCAAGAGGTTGACCTGGCTGGATATACTCAAAAATCTTCACACTGGGTAGCACTTGTCCCCATACCGTTACCGTGGCACTAGACGAGTGTATGAGTTTGTAGCACTTCACTTCCTCTAGAGGCACGATGCTAGCAAATGGGTCATCTCCCACTATTTTGTAATTTCCGGATGTCTGGTTGGCGACGAAAGCTTGAGCTTCTGCATAAGTAGAAAAGTATTGTCCCGACACAATCTCTTTATATTTCTGCCCTTGGTACTCTTTTTCCACATAGGATATAACTATTGGCCGCGTTGGACTTACAGCTTTGCCATCGAAGTTATAGAGTCTGACCACCATGGAACTGTAGTAAGCAGGATAGAATAGAATTCTCCCGCCTCCCTGAGAAGGTAAGTAATAGAGCTCATAGAAGTTACTGCTCTTGTTGCCAGCCCATTCTGCCATGGCATAGAACTTGGATGGCAGTGCCATCATATAGTCAATCATCACATACTTCGTACGCAAGCCATACCGTTCCACAATTTCTTGAGCTGCGCTTTCGTTCTGAGCAATGAAAAACTTCCCAGCTTCGACAGCTCCAGCCTGACCGGGGTTGGCGTTAGGTATGCGATGACCTAGGCGCATTATGAAGTGTCCATAGTCCCACCAAGACAAGCAGCCATAAACGGAGTCAGGATATTGGAACTCGTCGCGCGGCGGATATAGAGCATAGTAGAAGTCTGGGTCGCCGAAGTCACCAAACGGGTCGGGCGTGTTGTCTTTTAACCATAGGCAGGAAGTATACCATCCTTCGTCCATAACTTGATTTTGCAAACCAGCAAATACTGTTGCCCTGTAAGCAGCGGGTAGAATGACGACAACGAATAGGATTATTCCAACAACGATGACTCTTGCCCATGCACGCCTGGGTCGCACAAATATTCTAGCCTTCGTCTTCTCCTTGTCCTTCTTTACTTTCTTTTTGAATTTCTTGGCAGTCTCTACTATCCTGGACTTGGTGAGCAATTTGTCTAAGCCAGCAATATCCAGCATCTTCCAGGAGAAGTATCCTGTAAGTAAAGCAACGTTCACAGTATAGTAGTAACTGAAGCGGCGCTGCCCCAGCATTGCCATCAACATTAGTATGCACCAGACCAAGAAGAGAATTTTGTCGGCATCTTGTCTTCTAGTAACCGCGTAAATTAGCATGGCTAGGGAGATAAATGAGATGAAGAAGGACGTGGTAAAACTGAACCGCCCCATTTCGAGAGAGAAGGGCTGCACCTCGCTTATAGTTAATGCTGCACCGGTTGGCGTGAAGATTCTGAACAGCCCGAGCAGATTTGCAAATAGAATAGGATTGGCAGCACGCAAAGCAGCCAGCCCGATTCCAGCGATGCCCAACAGAGTCAAAGGATAGTAAACGGGCTTGAGTCTCTTGCCAACCATAAATCGTGAGATAATACTCAAGACCATCGGTACTATCATTGCGATTGGCATTGAGATGAGATAGAAGATATCCAATCTTTCTGCGCCCAGCACGGGAAGCACCATGAGGAAAGCAACAAGGAAAAGTGGGGTGCCTATAATAGATAGATAATCAGTTGACCTGCGCGTCAAGTGGTCTACGATGAACTGAATCACCAAATACGCGAATATGACGAATATCATCAGCAATCCACCCACCCAGCTAAGCAGGTAAATGCCCAAGAAAATGCCGGCAAGCAATGTGTACATGAGCGGCCTTCTGGTGATGCTCCAGTCCCTATTCAGAATGTGTGAAAACGAGATGTCTCTTTCGCGAGCCACCTTGATAGCCATTATCAGAAAGAGCATGGAGGTAGTGCTAAACAAGACCTCAGCGACGTGGTGATCCGTGAAGCCTAGCAGAGAACGGTGCAGAAATTCACTCGGCAAGATAATCACTAGGGCAGCCGAAATCACACCTGCCCACCGGTTAAAGAGTTTCTTGCCAATGAAGTACACAGGAAAAAGTGTCAAAGTACCGAGAATGGCGGGCATGTAGGCAGCCACTACCTCTATGATGCGCGGCGTAGGGGAGCCGCCACTAACAATAAGAATTACGCCGGCTACAAGCCAGGCGAAAAACGGGCGAGCAATTCCTCCGGCCCCTGTCCCTCCGAGATAGAGCTGATACGGGTCAAAAGTATTGTAGTGAGGAAAGTGGTGCAGGATATTTTCTATGTGACGCAAATAGTAGTAGGCGTCGGTCTCTCGAAACCAGACCCACGTGCCATTATTGACAAAGATAGCGTCATAGGGCAAGACTATACGCACATATAAGGAGAACGCGCAGAGAGCTCCCAGAATTATTCCCACTATGATTGTTGGCAGAAATCTTCTTTTCTGTTGTGGGGCTTGCTCGCTCAAGTATACTCCCCTGCAAAACTGTCTTCGCGGTTCAGATACTTTGCCTATTATAGACTTATTGCAGCAAACATTACAACAGTCGTATACTCTTTGTTGAATCAGCGAACGGTTTTACCTATAATTGGCTAATGCGAATTTATCGTGCTGTCAATTTGACCGCTTTGTGGCTCCTGGTAGCTCTGAATATTTTGATGTTTTTGCTGGAACTGCTAACAGGTCGGGGCGTTGCAGCACATAGTCCTCTTATTTCTTACCTAGGTCTAACACCTGTTCTGGTGGCTCAACGACCTTGGACTATCATAACTAACATATTTGTCCATGCCGATTTTGCGCACATTCTATTTAATATGATAAGTTTGTATTTTCTCGGAAGCTTTCTCATCCGGGCAACGGGGGAGAAAAGTTTCCTTCTGGTATTCTTCTTGGGAGGATTAGTGGGAAATATCTTTTTCGTCCTGTTTGCGCATCCTTTTTCCACGGGGATCGGTGCCTCGGGAGCTATCTACGCACTGGGTGGAGCCCTGGCGGTCATGGTCCCAAGACTGCCAGTCCTCATATTCCCCATCCCTATCCCCGTGCCGCTGTGGGCGGCGGTCATAATCTTTCTTTTCCTGTCCTTTCTGCCTCAGATAGCCTGGCAGGCTCATCTGGGTGGGTTGCTGTTCGGGCTCATAGCAGGTCTCGTTCTTAAGAAAAGAAGGCAAACTTACTATTTCTAGCCTCTGGAAGAATGGAGATAAACGAAGTACACCTGCAATCCGACGGACTCGAAATTGTGGGTGAGCTTCGTGTTCCATCAGCAAGCAAGCCTTGTCCTGTGCTGTGCATCTGTCATGGCATTCCGGCTGCTCCCCCCGACCCTAAGGACAAAGGCTATGCCATGCTGGGGGAGCGTTTCTGCCAAGCTGGCTTTGCCACCTTGATATTCAACTTCCGCGGCACGGGGAAGAGTCAGGGCAACCTGGACATACTGGGCTGGACACGCGATTTGCAAGTTGCGCTTGATTTCCTGACCGAACTGGAGGAGGGAGACAAGACTCGCATTTGCTTGCTCGGATTTAGTGGTGGAGCAGCGGTCTCCGTCTATGTTGCTGCCCATGACCCAAGGGTTTCCGTGGTAGCAGCCTGTGCCTGCCCTGCCGATTTCCGCAGCCTATCGCAAAAGGAAAATCCCGGTGAGACCATAGAACGCCTTCGCCGCATTGGAGCTATTCGGGATAAAAGCTTCCCTCCTTCGGTAGAGGAATGGGAAAAGGGATTTGAAGTAGTTTCGCCCATCAAGTGGATTGATAGAATTTCGCCCCGCCCTGTGCTGCTGGTTCACGGAGATGCTGACGAGCTAATACCTGTAGAGCATGCTCACAGGCTCTACCAGAAAGCTAAAGAGCCCAAAGAGCTAAAAATAATGCCTGGTGCCAAGCACAAGATGCGCCTAGAAAAGTCAGCCATGGCTTTTGTCTTGGATTGGCTAAAATCCAGATGCTAAAAGAACAAAATCCCAAACTCTAAACAAAAGAAAAGAGAAATTTAATTCTTCTCACCTACTAACCAAGATTGTGTGAAGGAAGGGATTCCTTCACGCCTCGGCAGTTCATTGGGTGCTTGTGCCCCGATTTCATCGGAGCAACTACAAAAATCAGGAGCAGTAGCAAGAGCCTTCCTCTCCCTTTCCTTTACCAAGTATTTTGCAGCAGTCTTCGGATAGTGCTCTCACTAGTGGTATAATGGAAAAACAGCGATGAGAAAAATGGTTTGACAGCATGAAAGAATTGAAACCTTTATCCGAGCTTATTTCATTGGAAGGAAAGAGAGCCTTGATTACCGGCTCTGCGGTTGGCATCGGCAAGGCTATGGCCTACAGGTTTGCAGAGGCGGGTGCGGGCTTACAACTGGTAGACATGAACATAAAAGGGCTAGAGCTCGTAAAAAAGGAGCTTTCGCGATTCAAGTCGGGGATAGACATCTATAAAGTAGATGTTTCAAATGAAGAGGAGATAGATGCTTTATGGGAAAAACTAAAGGGAATAGAGCCTGACATACTAGTAAACAACGCTGGGATATATCCTTTCAAGAATTTCCTAGAAGTAGATGATGCTTTTCTTAAAAGGGTGATAGACGTAAATTTGAAGTCAGCTTTTTTGATGTGCCAGCACATGATAAAAAAGAGATTAAAAAAGGGAGGGGTAATTATAAATATCGGCTCTATTGAAGCCATTCTGCCTTTCGCAGAAGATGTGATCCCCTACGACATTAGCAAGATGGGAGTCATTGCCTTGACAAGGGGTCTAGCCAAACAGTACGGCAAAAATGGTTTCAGGATAAATGTAATCTTACCCGGAGGCATAACAACCCCTGGAACAAAGGCTGTTGCCAAAGAAGTCGCCCACTTTAAGATGGGCCTCGTTAAAACGGGTCTAGAATTCGCCATGAGATTGCCACTGAGAAGGGGTGGACAACCGGATGAAGTGGCTCGTATTGCTGTGGTTCTGGCCAGCGATTTGTCCAGCTATGTTCACGGAGCACTCATACCTGTTGACGGAGGATTTTTGTCCGCCTAGCGGGCGAGAAGAAATCGCGAAATTTATAGCTCAAAGACATGGCATTAAAATGAAGATTGTCTGCTGGTTTATCCTTGGCAGTTTATTCCTTCTCTTCTAAGGAGCAATTTTGTGCAGCGACCGCAGACACGCAATGGAAGTCAGCTCTTCGCTTTGCCAGTCCGCTTTATCAGCCAGTACTCGATACTGTCAGCTAGAGCCAGCCAGCTAGCCTCGATGATGTTGGTGGAGCTGCCCACTGTCCGCCAATTTTCCTTACCATCGCTCGATTCAATAAGCACACGAACCTGTGCTGCAGTGCCGGCAGTTTCCTCTAGGATGCGCACCTTATAGTCAATAAGCTTTACAGCCGTCAGGTCAGGGTAGAACTCAAGCAAAGCTTTACGCAGAGCTTGATCAAGGGCATTCACTGGACCGTCGCCTTCGGCAGCCGTATGCACTATACTATCATCCACCCTTACTTTAATGGTAGCCTCTGCTAATGTTTCCTCTTGGTTGCCTTTGGTGGGTAGGCGACGCCGCTTTTCCACTACCACTATGAAATCCACCAGCTCAAAAGGTGGCTGGTAATCTGGCTGAGCACGACGGAGCAAAAGCTCAAAGGATGCTTCGGCGACATCATATTGAAAACCTTGTTTTTCCAACAGTTTGATTTGTTTAAGCACTTCTTCAATTCGTTTGCCTTTCGGGACAGGCAACTTGTGTTCTTTGGCTTTAAAGATAATACTGCTTTTCCCAGCCAGTTCAGAGACTACTACATGTGGGCGATTGCCCACCAACTTTGGATTTATATGCTGGTAACTATCTTCCCACCTCATTAGTCCCGATACATGCAGCCCACCCTTATGGGTAAAGGCGTCATCACCAACATAAGGAAGTCGGTCATTATGAGGCAGGTTAGCCAGTTCTGATATATAGCGAGAAACCTCGCTTAGTTTGCTCAACTGCTTGTTCGCCACACAGTCAATACCCATTTTTAGCTTCAAATTGGGTATGATGGAACATAGGTTGGCATTTCCGCACCGCTCACCATAGCCATTAATAGTCCCTTGAACTTGAGTAACTCCTGCTTGCACAGCAGCCAAAGAATTAGCTACAGCAAGTTCGCTGTCGTTGTGCGCATGAATGCCCAAAGAAACCGCGGTCATAGCAAGTGAGGCGAAACGTTCTTGAACGGCTTTAATAGCTGCTACTATATACTGCGTTAGGGTGCCACCGTTGGTATCACAAAGAACGACACACTGGGCGCCAGCTTTAGCTGCTGCTGTAACCACTTGCAAAGAATATTCAGGATTACTTTTATAACCATCGAAGAAATGCTCGGCGTCAAAGAAGACCCGTAGCCCTTTCGACTTGAGGTAGATTATGGAATCTGTGATCATGTTGAGATTCTCGTCCAGTGTTGTCTTAAGAACCTTGGTCACTTGCTTATCCGAGGCTTTTCCCACAATGGTGACCACTTTGGTTTCAGCTTGAATCAAAGCTTGAAGGTTAGGGTCTTTTTTCGCCAGCGAATCCGGGTGCCGAGTGCTGCCAAAAGCTACCAGCGTAGAATACTTAAGACGCAAATTCTGCGCCTGAGCAAAGAATTCGGTGTCCTTGGGATTTGAGCCTGGCCAACCGCCTTCAATGAAATGGATGCCCAGTTCATCGAGTTTCTGGCAAATCTTCAACTTGTCTTCGATGGAAAAAGAAATACCTTCTTGTTGGGCTCCATCTCTCAGGGTGGTATCATAAAGCTGCACTCTGGGCACGAAAAACTCCCTTAGATCTTCTGGGCAACTAAGTCGCCCATTTCTTTTGTCCCTACCTTGGTTTTGCCCTCTGACATTATATCGTAAGTTCGATAACCTTGCTCGAGGACAGCCAGGACTGCATTCTCTACAGCCTGAGCTTCAGTTTCCAGGGCACAGGAATAACGAAGCATCATAGCTACACTCAAAATAGTGGCAATAGGGTTAGCCAGGTTTTGCCCGGCTCGACTGGGAGCGCTGCCATGAATCGGCTCATATAAGCCAAAGGTTTTTCCTTTAGGAATTCCTGCTAAACTAGCCGAAGGGAGCATACCCATGGAGCCAGCCAGCATGGAAGCTTCGTCAGTGAGTATATCGCCAAACATATTTTCGGTGACCAGGACATCAAATTCGCTGGGACGCTGAATTAGCCTCATAGCACAGGCATCCACCAGCATATGCTGAAGCTCAACGTCAGGATAATCGGCAGAAAGCTCTATAGCGATCTGACGCCATAGTCGGGATGACTCCAAAACATTAGCTTTATCTACGGAGGTCAGTTTCTTTCGACGGCTGCGAGCCAATTCAAAGCCCACTCTCAATATCCGCTTAATCTCTGCTTCAGAATAAGCTAAAGTATCTACAGCCTGACGCCCTTCGGGAGTTTGCCACCGTTTTTTGGGCTGACCAAAGTAAAGTCCACCGGTAAGTTCTCTGACCACTACTAAATCTACTCCTTTAACTACTTCTGGCTTGAGATTAGTAGAGTCCACCAGCATAGAGAAAACCTTCACCGGACGCAGGTTGGCAAACACTCCCAATCCTTTGCGCAAAGCTAGGAGTCCATCTTCTGGCCGAACTTTTGCCTGAGGGTTGTCCCATTTGTAACCACCTACAGCACCGAGTAGCACAGCATCACATTGCTTACACATCTCTAAAGTGTCGTCACTTAATGCTGTGCCTAAGGCATCTATAGCAACCCCTCCAACAAGACCATCATGAAAGCGAAAACGATGTCCAAATTTTTTGCTTACAGCCCGCAAAACCTTGAGTGCCTGATCTACTACCTCAGGACCAATGCCATCACCTGGTAGAACTGCTATATCAAATTCCATAATTTACCTCTCTCGTGTTTCGTTTTTTGATATAAGGATTGTGCTTGTGTAGCAAACCTTAAGTTAACCACAATAACATCTATTTGTCACCTAGTAAGATGATATTGTCAGCTACCTTATCATATGAATCGCTTAGCGTGAATATAATGATTTGATACTCGCTGGCCAATGTTTTTAAAAAATTTAGTGTCTTCGACAGCCGAACTGAATCAAAATTAACAAAAGGGTCATCCAGCAACAAAGGCGGTTTCTTGTCCTGAAATATCAACTTTACTAAGGCCAAACGAAAAGCCAGGTAGAACTCGTCAATCGCTCCACCACTTAGTTCTTCAGGTTTAACCCAGTCACCTTTCTCGTCTGAATATACCCAGAATTCCAAGTCTTCTTTGTTAACTTTTACCAACTTATATTTGTCGTTGGTGAAGATAGCCAGACATTTCTGGATTTCTTTTTCCAAGATTTCCCCTGCTGATGAAAGAATCTCAGTTCTTGCTTTAGAGATAAATTCTTTGGCAATCTCATAAGCTTTCATTTTCCTTTCTTCACACTTCAATGAGTCTCGAAGTCGCTCCAATTCTTCCTCCAGGCTAATTTGGTCCTCTATATTGAATCTAGCTTGCTCGATTGTTATTTCGCAGCGCCTTTTTTGGTCTTCTAAGTCAGCTTGGCGTTTTTCCAAATTCTGAACTTTTCTTTCTAACTCTACGTACTTTTCCTGGCTTAAACGTGTTTGCTTCAAATCATCAGTAAGATTCGCCTCTTCGGTTGCCAGCTTCCTTGCTATCTCCCGCTTTTGTTTCTCAAGCTCCTCAACTGTTTTGCTGTCCAGCATTCCCTGCAACTGTAGCTCTGCTGAGGCTTTCTTATCTAGACAATCGTAAAACTTTCTTTCTTTCTGATTGAACTCTACAACCGTGGTACATTTCACTTTAGCCAACAATTCGTGCTCTTCCTTGTGGAGGTCAACGAGAGCATCCTTCATTTTCTGGATTCGCTCTTGAACAACTGCAATGTTGGTCCTATCCCGTATGGTACTGACCTTTGCCCTTACAGCTATCGCAACAAGGACTGCACCTAAGATTATTAAGCTCAAAAAATATGACAGCCCCGCTATAACTCCAATGATGCCGCCTGCCAATATAGCTAAGGCAACGGCTAACCCTTTCCCTGAGCCGAAGAACGCAGCGAATTTCCGTTCCTCCCATTTTTTCTTCGCCAGAGCTAGCTCCTCTTCCCTTTGGGCTAAGTCCTTCTCAATAATGTCACGTCTATTTTGAATTGTATTTAAGTCTTTTCTAACTCCTGCAACTTGTTGCTTATCTCTGAATCCTTCGAGGGAACTGATTGCTTTGTCTGCTCCTTCGGAGTCCTGAATCAATTTCTTTATCTTACCGAGCGAGGTTTCTACACTGTCGTAGTCCTTGGTTAATTTCTGAATAGACGCCTCAATCTCGATACGTCGCTTGTTTTTCTCTAGCAAGGCTTTGGCATTTTCATACTGCTCCTTAATTTCAGCCAGTTGCCTTTTCGTTTCCATTAACTTAAGCTTTACTGCCTCGACTCTGGAAACTTCTTCCTTGACCTCACTATGCCTCCGTGAAACATGCTCTATTTCACTTTTCAGACTGGCTAATATACCTGGGTTTTTTGCTTGTCTATCCAATCCCTTCTTCATCTCAGTAATTTTACTGTCCAACTTCTGTATGACCTGCCCAGCAAGAGTGCTTTCCTTACCCCCACTAACAACTTCTTCTAAATTCTCACTAATCTCTTTCTTGCCCGACTCGATTTCACTTACCTGGGACTGGCGGATACAAGAAGAGCAAAGAAACAAACCACAAGATTTTGTGCCTAGATGCCCAGCCATTTTCTCTGAAATCTCTTTGAAAGTGTCAAGCTCTTCTCGTCCATCCTCGCTGATAAATCTGACAGTCCCTTTATCAAAATCCTTTTCTAACAAGTATTTAGTCCCGTTATTCTCGAATTCCAGGCTAATTTGACACTGCTTAGCTGAACCCCAGGAAGCATAATCCTTCAGCCATCTTGCGGTGCTTTTGGGGTTATAGAAGAGGGCGGCGATAATACCTTCGAGCAAAGTAGATTTTCCAATTTCGTTCAAGGGACCTTTGACTACGTTTATCCCGGGGCTGAACTGAGCCTCAAAGTCAAGAAATCTCTTGAAGTTTTTAAGTGCGATCTTCCTTAACCTCATCTAGAGAACTTCCTTCCCATCCAAAAGAGCCACACCATATTGAAGAGCGTTCTCAGCAATCTCCTTCTCCTCTCCTCTTAAATTTTCAATTTTCTCTTTCATCAGCTTAATAAATCTATTCCTGATCAACCTTTCTTCCTGCTCCATAATTTCTCCTAACTTAGGATGAGATTTGTCCACGATGCTGAGATGGAAGAACTTATTACCCAGTTCGGCTGCTAATTCTTCGGGGTCTACTATAAGTTCAGCTTCGTGCAATCCTTTTAGAATAGCCTTTCTTATTAAATTTGGACTTGCCCCGGCTGAAATTTTCGTTTTCAGCACTGCCAAATCCTGTATCTCGCCAACATCTATCTCTATCTCATCATAGCTGTAGGACGCAATCTTTTTAGACTCAACATTAACTTCACCATCGTCAGATAGGCTCACCAAAAGCACAGCACCTTTCTCTTCTTGGTCAGGAATCCATTCCGGTGGACCGGGATACCATGCTGAAGGTTTCTCAGAGCACCTATATGTCCTGTGCCAGTGTCCCAATGCCACATAATTCATGTCGCTGTCCCGGATTTCTTCCAATTTAAAAACATGGTCATCTGCGGCTATCTTTTCTGGGATATAGAGCGAGCCATGTGCCATAGCGATGTGAAATTTGGTTGATGTGAAACGCTTGAGCCCTTTCAGTGGGCTGGTGTGCGACCTATTACTCAAGTTTGGTTTCCCGTACACCGTCAAATCGAGAGAAAGGTATTCCTTGTAGGATATAGCCTCGTCTGTAAAAATTTTGAGACCGGGACATCTTTCTTCAAAATCGACCTTCCGATAGATTGATGAGGCATCCAGAGCATCATGTGTGCCAGGGATCAGGCAGACCGGTATGTTGTTTTGACCTAGTAAATTAAATTGCTCTATTACCAGGTCTATATTCTTTTGTGGTTGCTGGTTGGAATCGAATAGATCCCCGGCAATCAAAACAATGTCTACCCTTTCGTCTATCGCCATGGCTGCGATTTTTTTAAAGGTAGTTCTCAATTGTTCGCGCTGAGGGACACCTTTATTTCCCAGGCCTGAGAATTTTGCCCCGAGGTGAATATCAGCCGTGTGCAAAATCTTGAGCATGGTTAATATGTGTAAAAGGAAACACTAAAATTACTAAACTATACTTCTTATCGAGATTCACAATGTATTTCTAGCCACGGAACTTGGGAAGCATCAGAATACCTATGATAATGGCGGTTGCTATAACCGACATCAAATACAATCCTGCTCCAGCAGCCAGTCCGACGGCAGCAGATATCCAGATAGTAGCCGCCGTGGTTAATCCTGCCACCTGCTCTTCACGTTCGCCGCGCACAATAACCCCGGCGCCGATAAAACCTACCCCCACCACCACACCAGCAGCAACTCGAGAGATATCAACCATCCCATCACCAAATCCATAGATAGATGCCAAGGTGAAAAGAGCTGCACCCGCGCTCACTAATGTCAACGTACGCAATCCTGCTTTTTTATGTGCACGCTCCCGTTGCAAACCAATGCATGCTCCTAAACCAATAGCCAGCATAAACCTAGCTACCATCTCCGGTAAATATTCTAATATAGGATTCAATTTCATCACCTCCGGGATATAAAAACACCTTAAAGAGCTTGATATTTCAACTCAAGAATTCTTGTTCTTGGCACTGCTGCTTACCTTTTTTGCTATCAATAACCGATTCAGAGCATTCATATACGCCTTGGCACTGGCAACAATAATATCAGTGGATGCACCACGTCCGGTATAGGTTATTCCGTCGCTTTCTATTCGTATCAAAACCTCTCCGATAGCATCAATCCCCTCGGTAACCGATTTGACCGTGAATTCCGTAAGCTTATTGGGTATCCCGACTATGCGATTGATAGCTTTATACACGGCATCTACAGGACCCGTACCTAAAGCAGCATCAGCCAGAACTTGCCCGTCCGGACCAATAAGCCTGACCGTTGCCGTCGGGATACTATGGTCGCCACAGGAGACTTCAACATGGTCCAGATGGTACACTTCAGTAGTAGTGCGCAATTCTTCCGCTATTAACGACTCGATGTCCTTGTCTGTGACCTCTTTCTTTTTATCTGCTAACTTCTTGAAGCCTTGAAAGGCGCGGTTCAATTCTTCTTCGCTCAAAGTGTAGCCAAGTTCGGCTAACCTTTCTTTAAAGGCATGCCTGCCGCTAACTTTACTGAGCACCAACGCACTGGAAGGAATGCCTACCGACTTAGGATCTATGATTTCATAGGTGATGGATTTCTTCAATACACCATCTTGATGGATGCCTGACTGGTGTCGAAAGGCGTTTGCCCCCACGATAGCCTTATTGGGCTGAACCGGAAAACCCGTCAGCTCGCTAACCAGACGACTTGTCCGGTAAATCTGAGTTGTATCAATGTTAGTAGTAAGATTGAAGAAGTCTTGACGAGTCTTTAGAGCCATGACAATCTCTTCTAAAGAAGCGTTGCCCGCCCTCTCACCAATGCCATTAACAGTACACTCGACTTGCCGAGCACCTGCTTTTATTGCTTCAAGGCTATTAGCCACAGCCAACCCCAAGTCATCGTGACAATGCACGCTGACCACAGCTTTACTGATGTTGGGCACGTTCTTCAGTATGCCACGGATTAGGTTGCTAAATTCCTGGGGAGTTGCGTAGCCCACAGTATCAGGAATATTCACCGTAGTAGCTCCAGCGTCAATAACGGTCTCCAGAATCCGATAGATATAAGCTGGGTCAGCGCGAGTAGCATCCATTGGGGAGAACTCAACATCGTCCAAATAACTTTTCGCGCGAGCGACCATCTCCCGAGACATCTTCAGAACTTCTTGACGGGTCTTTCTAAGCTGATGAGCCAGATGAATATCTGAAGCAGAAAGGAAAACATGAATCCGCGGATGCGCAGCTTCCTTAACTGCTTCCCACGCTCTATCAATCGCTTCAGCATTAGCGAGGCTCAGAGCACAAATTATGGGACGCTCAAGCTCTCGAGCGATGAGCTGAACAGCTTCGAAATCACCAACTGAACTGGCTGGAAAGCCTGCTTCGATAACATCCACACCGAGCTTATCTAGCTGCTTGGCTATTTCTAGCTTTTCTTGTGGGTTTAAACTTGCCCCGGCAGCTTGTTCGCCATCTCTTAATGTAGTATCAAAAATAATGACTTTTTCCATAGCATCTCCTTCGGAAATCCTAGCCAATTATCTTTTTGACATTGTCACGAAAAAGCCTAATTTAACTAGGAATCACTTCTTGGTGAATAACAGGAATAGGATAAACACCAAAGGCAAATTTGTCAACGATATTCAAATCAGGGCATAATTTAGTGCTGGAGGCAGACTTTAAAATGGTGCTCATAATAGATAACTATGATTCCTTTGTTTACAACCTTGCTCAATACATCGGTGAATTGGGGTGGCAGCCAGTGGTTTACCGTAATGACCAGATAACGTTAACTCAAATTGAAGACCTGGTTCCCAGCCACATTATTATCTCACCAGGTCCTTGCACTCCTTTGGAAGCTGGGATTTCTAACGATGTGGTGCATCACCTCGGTGGGAAAATACCTATCCTGGGAGTATGTTTAGGGCATCAATGTATTGGCTATGTCTACGGGGGTAAAATCGGTCGAACACTGCCTGTCCACGGTAAAACTTCTCTTGTCCACCACGATAGCAAAACCATCTATCAGGGCTTACCCAATCCCTTCCCGGCAACACGTTACCACTCTCTGATCATTGAAGCCGAGAGCGTGCCATCCTGTCTCGAAGTTACTGCCAGGACTCCCGATGGCATAATAATGGGAGTCAGACATCGCGATTATGTGGTAGAGGGCGTTCAGTTTCATCCCGAGTCCATTCTCACTGAGGTCGGACATGATCTATTAGCCAACTTCCTCCGTTTCACCAAGCCTGTCTGGAGCTAACAAAGTTCTTTCACTAGGTACCAAAGTGCGTAGAGCTTAGGACACGCCGACTGAAAGCAATGGATTTCCCTCTGAGCACCCGGACAACGGGCGATTTACCGAAGGCAACAGACTTACGATTCACTAGGTATGTGCTATAATTGACAATACTGGCAGAAAGCTCTTCATGAAGGGTTATTTATATACCTCAGGTCAGATGAACGCATACTTCAAGGGGAGATCTTCCACCATTCCCGTAACCCGAATGTGATTATTGAACGTCTCTACAGCGGCAGTTGCATGAGTGGCAGTATAAGCTTGTTCTTCAACAAGAGAACGCAGTATGGTTTCTCCAAGTCTCACATACCGCTCAAGTCGGCAGTAGACCTCGATTTCAGTTACCAGCCCCTCGTTGAGTTCAATGAGATCAGCATCTATCTGATTCACCAAATTTATCGCTTCCTCGTCACCAGACTGCAAGATTCGTTGGAGATTGGATAATAGCCATGTTTGCAGGTCTTTCAAGGTTGAGTAACCGTTCAAATATCTACGTACACACTTTAGGACTTGGTGAAGCATAATGTCACCCCTACTCCCAGACGAAGTCAACTACATTTCACAGGAAAGTACACGCCGTATGTTTAACCAAAGTCAATATCCATATATGATACAAAAGGGAGAGCTTGTGCCAAAGATCCTACGTGATAGCCACTTGAAAAGACCTGAGGAGAAGCATGAGCCACATTGCACGCGTAGCCAGACAATCCGTTACAGCGACAAGGCTGGCAATTGGATTGTCGAGGTTCACCAATATCTTCGCCCGGATAAGACCATTGAGAGGAATGGAAGACCAGATCCTAAGAGGCTGCGAATTGGCAAAACAGCGTTCAGTGTCTAGGTGACGAAGACATAGAAGGTTCCCGGTTGCGGACAACAGGAAGAGACTTACGACTCAGGAGCAAAGATGGCAGAAACTGTCTATCTTAATGGCAAATTCATGTCCAGCTCCCAGGCTAGGCTGTCCATCTTCGACCATGGCTTCCTCTACGGATACGGGCTGTTCGAGACCATGCGAGCTTACGACAGACATATCTTTCGCCTCGATCGCCATCTGGCTCGCCTTCATCGCTCAGCCGAGATTCTGGGCTTTGGACACAAGCTAGCTGCATTTGACTTAAAAGCGGCGTGCGCCGAAATACTGGATGCCAACAGGCTCAAAGATGCTCGCATCAGGATCACCGTCTCAGCCGGAGAAGGCGATGTCCTGCCCGACCCCAGTACCTGCGGCAGTCCTACAGTCTTGATCAGTGCTGAGAACCTCGTCCCTCCGCCCTCAGAAAAATACCTGTCTGGTTTTAAGGCGGTCCTTTCGTCTCTGCGCCGCAATAGCCAGTCGCCCCTGTCGCAACTTAAGTCCCTCTGTTACGTTGAGAACATCCTTGCCCGCACGCAAGCCCGAGCCGCCGGCTGCGATGAAGCTATCCTGCTCAACGAGCAAGGCTTTGTCGCCGAAGGCACCACGACCAACATCTTTCTGGTGAGCAAAGGTGAGCTTATCACGCCTTCCTTAGACAGCGGTGCGCTGCCGGGGATCACTCGAGAGGCAGTTCTAGAAATAGCCCAGGCTTCAGGCATTAAAGTTCAGGAGAGACGAGTGGAGCTAAAGGAGCTAACCGAAGCTGAAGAAGCATTTGTTACCAACTCCATCATAGAGCTGATGCCCCTGACCTCGTTTGAGAACAAACCCATCGGCACAGGCAAACCCGGTCAGTTGACCAGGAAGCTGCTCGCCGCTTATAGAAACCTCGTAACGGAAACGCTACGCTAAGCGTTTCCCATCAAAATCTGGGGTCTAGTCTAACCTGCTTACATAACTCGTTTGCTGTTATCCTGTCCAGCGTCCTATGCCTCTGGCCATTCCACAAGCTGTCCCATGTAGCCGGAGTTAATTTTGGTATATTTAGCGGTATAATTACGCAACATACTCCTGGCCTCCTTATATGATTTATTTTACATACTCGCTGAACTTTGCGAGCTCTTGTGAATGTTGTAGTCCACCCAGTTATAATAAGCCTGAAGGAAAAGCCGTGACTGCAAAACGAACGGATGGGCTTCTCTTCGGCACGGGTGGTGTGCCGGTCAGTGCTAAGTCTCGTTCCACAGAGGCAGGCATTGAGCGCATTGCCGAGCTTGGCCTCGGCTGCATGGAAATAGAATTCGTTCAGGGTGTAAAGATGAGTCCCCAGGCGGCTATTTCCGCCGGCGAGCTGGCTGCCAGAAAGAATGTCGTCCTCACCGCTCACGGACCTTACTACATAAACCTCAATGCCGCTGAGCCGCAGAAAGTACACATGAGCAAAGAAAGGATACTCCAGACTGCTCGCATCGCTGCCCTGCTGGATGCCAGAAGTATCACCTTTCACGCTGCCTTCTACATGAAAAGCACCCCCGCCGAGACCTACGCCACAGTCAAAAAGCACCTCCAGGACATCGTCAACACCTTGCGCCGAGAGGGAAACAAGGTCACTATTTCCCCGGAGGTCACCGGCAAGCCTTCTCAGTTCGGCACTTTAGAGGAAATACTCCAGCTCAGCAGCGAGATAGAAGGAATTTTGCCCTGCGTTGACTTTTCTCACTGGCACGCCCGCACAGGAAAGGCTAATTCCTACCAGGAGTTCCTCGATATCCTGGACCAGATTGAACGGAAGCTGGGCAGACAAGCCTTAGACAATATGCACATCCATCTTTCGGGCATTGCTTATGGCAAGAGTGGCGAAATCAAACACCTGATGCTCCCCGATTCGGATTTCAAATATGGCGAGCTGCTCAAAGCCCTGAAGGAACGGAAGGTGAAGGGAGTGGTCATCAGCGAAAGCGTCCCCGACTTAGAGCAAGATGCCCTCCTCCTCCAGCAGACCTACCGCGCCATTCCTTAGCTTGCGCTTTTCAACACGTGCCTCTGAACGCCCCAACTTACGCTTGCAACGCGACCCACCAACCGCTCGCACACAAACAGCCCTAGAGGACCGAGCTTTCAATCCACGCCCCCGCACGGGGGGCGACA
>DAITOK010000024.1:0-17364 GCA_036834125.1 Chloroflexota bacterium
CACAATCCCGGCATCTCCAACGCTGCCGGTGAAGGTCTAGATAAACCTTTGTGCCGTTTGTCTAAGTGTGAAGTACGTGGCGAGGGTCACACATGCCATGCCCATACAGCTTGGCCGAGCCACAATAAGGACATTTCTCCCGGCCCCCATTAACTATAATCTTCACTACTATCCTATCATCACTCCCTACCACCTCCCCCGCTTTGCAGTCTTTAAGCCCAAGCAGCGTTGTGGTACTATTTTCCTGGCTCTTAGCCATGGTGGTAAAACCTCCTTTTCTTTAACTTTCTTGCTCAAGGGTTCTTACCACCATTTTATAAAGAGTCTTTCCACAGAATCTATCATAGAGCCCACAATACCTTGACAACTCGTTCTCCTAAGCTTAAGATAGTAAACGAAATAGTACGTTACACGAATTACAACGGGAGGTAGCGCATCATGCCTGACAAAGCTGAAAGAAAAGCAGGGCAACCTTATACTACAGAAGAGATACTATCTTTCGACCGCATTAAGAGGGCTATGACAAGTAGGATTTTGGATAGGATAGAAGAATTATGGCAAGGAAAACAGCCTATAACTGTTGAGCATATGAATGAGATAATCGCTAGTGAATGGCAAAAAGTAAAGGATGCAGTTAGGTCATCACCAGCAGCCAGAGAAGCTTTCCGTAAGTATCTGGAACGTACTATTGCTGAACAGATAGACAAGCTGATAAAAGAGGACAAAGCCGAACTCGAATCACTAGGCGTTGTAGAAAAGAGTCTATAAAAGTTGGTACCACAGAGTAAAGCTAATCCAGCCAAGCAAGCTAATCAGGACTTGGATAATGAGCAGTTAGCTAAGCGTCTTGACATGCTTGAGAGCAGGCTAGACAATATGGATTCTATAATGGTATCACTTGTGGAAAGGGTTATGGGCAGACCACTGGTCATAGAAGTAACCTGCCCCAACTGCGGGCAAACTGTGCAAGTAAACGTCACTAGTAGTGTAAGGCTACGAGGTAAAGAGTAATCAAAGCAAGCATTAGACCCTGTCCATGTTCGATTCTCGAACCACTCAATGAGTAGCGATCTTTTGTCTCCCCATGATTATCTAAGGTTTGCCCTGTTTAGATATGTTTGTTACAATCGTTCACTGGGCGGTTAGCTCAGCGGTTAGAGCGCTGCGTTGACATCGCAGAGGTCACTGGTTCAAGTCCAGTACCGCCCATTTTTTGATGGAATTTAATGCTCAAGTTCTAGCTTGGAGATGGAAAGGTTGAGATGAAATCCAAAGAAAAGGATGAAAAGCTGGAGCGAATACGACACTCAGCAGCACATATCATGGCTGAGGCGGTGCAAAATCTCTTTCCCGATGCTAAATTTGGCATCGGCCCAACTATCGAGAATGGCTTCTATTACGACTTTGACTTACCACGCCCCTTAACACCCGAGGATTTGCCGATAATAGAGAATAAGATGAAGGAGATTATCAATCAAGACATGCCATTTGTTGCTGATGAACTAACTAAGGACAAGGCACGAAAGCTTTTTGCTGCTCAGCCTTACAAGCTGGAGCTTATCAACGAAATCGCCGATGACAAAGTGACAGTTTACAGACAGGGTTCCTTCATTGACTTATGTCGTGGTCCTCACGTAACTTCTTCGGGTGAGGTGAAAGCATTCAAGCTTACTCACATAGCTGGGGCATACTGGCGTGGCGATGAGAAGCGTCCCATGTTACAGAGAATTTATGGTGTAGCTTTTGAAACGCAGGAAGAACTTGACAATTACTTAGCCTTACAGGCTGAAGCTGCTAAACGCGACCATAGAAAGTTAGGCAAGGAACTTGCTCTTTTCAGCACTCATGAAGAAATCGGTTCCGGCTTGATCTGCTGGCATCCCAAGGGTGCTTTGATTCGTCGCATTATTGAAGATTTTTGGAAAGAAGAACACCTCAAACGAGGATACGACATCGTTTATACTCCCCATATTGCCAAGCTGGATTTGTGGAAAACTAGCGGGCATTGGGAATTCTATCGAGATTATCTGTTCCCGCCTATGGAAATTGAAGGACAACAATATCTGCTAAAACCTATGAATTGCCTGGCACATATTTTGATTTATAAAAGCCAATTGCGCAGCTATCGCATTTTGCCTTTGAGATACGCTGAATTAGGCACAGTATACAGATACGAGCGAGCTGGTGTGTTATATGGTCTGGCTAGGGTACGGGGATTTACTCAGGACGATGCTCATATTTTCTGCCGACCTGATCAGGTTGAAGCGGAAGTGACGGCAGTATTGAGCTTAGCACAATTTATGATGTCTACCTTCGGTTTTTCGGAGTATGAATTATTGTTATCAACACGCCCTGACAAATACGCCGGAACAATTTCAATGTGGGAAGAAGCCACAGAATCATTAAGACGTGTTCTGGAGAAGCTTAACCTGCGTTACGAAATTGACCCTGGCGAAGGTGTTTTCTACGGGCCTAAAATTGATATTAAACTGAAAGATGCCCTAGGGCATTTTTGGCAAGGTCCTACTATACAAGTGGACTTCAATTTGCCACACCGCTTCGATGTTTGTTATATTGGTGAAGATGGCTTAGAGCGTAATGTGGTGATGATACATCGCACAGTTCTAGGCAGTATGGAGCGTTTTTTAGCTTGCCTTACAGAACATTACGGCGGGGCTTTCCCGGTTTGGCTAGCACCGGTTCAAGCAGTGATAATTCCTATAGCCGATCGCCATCTTGACTATGCGCGTAAGATACAGAGCGATTTCCAAAACGATGGTATTAGAGTTCGACTTGACGACCGCCCTGAGAGAATGAATTTGAAAATAAGAGAAGCCCAACTGGAGAAAATCCCGTTTATGCTTGTAGTTGGCGATAAAGAAGCGGCTTCGTCCAGCGTGTCACTTCGCCTGAGAAGCGGTGAAAACCTGGGGCTAGAAAGCGTGGCGCAAGTTAAGAATAGAATAAAGACGGCTATAGAGTCTAAGTCATGAATACTACTTTAGGAGGTAGAAAGAGCATAGTCAAGGAATTATTAATCAACAATAGAATCAGAGCTAGAGAAGTTCGCCTCATCGGCGAAAATGGGGAACAGATAGGGGTGGTACCTTTGCAGAAAGCATTGCAGGTTGCTTACGAGCGTGGCTTGGATTTGGTGCAAGTAGCATCAACAGTAAATCCCCCAGTATGCCGAATTCTTGACTATGGTAAATATAAGTATGAGCAAACCAAGAAAGAACGCAAGGCAAAGAGGAGCCAGAAAGTTGGATTGCTCAAGGAGATTCGCCTGAGACCCAAGATAGAAGAGCATGACTTACAAGCCAAAACAAAAGCTACCAAGAAATTATTAGAGGAGGGCAACAAAGTACGGCTAGTGTTAAGGTTTAAAGGACGTGAAGCGATGTATCCTGAACGAGGTTGGAAAGTGCTGCGTAGAGTGGCTGAAGCTTGCCAAGATATAGCAGTGATAAGCAATTCCGCTAATGATGGAGGTAATATAGTATTAGTGTTATCACCGGTTTCCCAAAAGAAATCTAAGGAGAAAGGAACAGATGCCAAAACTGAAAACCCATAAAGGAGCGAAAAGCCGTTTTCACATAACAGGCAGTGGCAAACTCGTGCGCACCAAATGTGGCAAGAGCCATCTCAGGCGAAAAAAAGCTTCCCGGACTAAGCGACTCTACGATGAAATGATACCAGTCTCATCAGCAGATGGGAAAAGAGTAAGAAAACTTTTGCCCTACGGCTAATAGAAAGGAAAGAAAGTTAGCATGGCTATTTTAATCCCCATCCTAGGTATAATTTTTGGCTGCGGCATAGCCTTGCTGGCAATCTGGACTGAATACAAGAGAGACAAAGCTTTGATTGAAAAAGGACTATATCAGCCTAAAAAACCAGAGCCAGTAGGGCCTCCCGGTTGGGGCTTTTTGATTGCCGGCGGTATACTGGCTGGCATTGGCGTTGCCCTCGTTGCCAGTGCTTTTGTTTTCCAAATCGGCAAGGCTATAGGTGTGCCAGGATTCATTTTCTTATTTATTGGTATTGCCTTGCTAATGATTTATTCCGTCGCCAGACGCAAAATAACAACTAAGGATTAAAGGAGGAACAACGTGCCACGAGCTAGAAGCGGAAAGGTTACCCACGGACGACATAAGAAAGTACTTGAGCTGACTAAAGGGCACTGGGGTGCTAGGCACAGGCTTTTTATTATAGCTAACCAATCCATGCTTCATGCCTTGGATTATTCTTATCGCCATCGCCGCGAACGGAAAGGGGACTTCAGAAAACTGTGGATTGCCCGTATTAATGCTGCGGCACGTGCTGGAGGACTTAGTTACAGCGAATTCATGGCTAGGTTAAGAAAGTCGAATATCGCCATCAACCGCAAGATGCTAGCCGAGATGGCTGTCTCAGACCCAGAAAATTTCTCTACATTAGTAGCTTCAGTAACTGGCACTAACACAGCCCGCTCAAAATGATGTTGTGCTTGAAAGCCCCGTGCCCCTTGGAATAAAGACAACGCTGCATAGCAATAAATGCTGGAACAGCTCAAAGATATTCATGCACAAGCTCTCGAGGAACTGAACAAGATTGATAACCCTCAGGAGCTAGAATCTTGGCGCATTCGTTACCTGGGCAAGAAAAGCGCTTTGACGAAAATTCTACACTCCTTAGGTACTTTGCCCCTCGAACAACGGCAAAAAGTCGGCGCTCAAGCTAACCAAGTCAAGAAAGCCTTAGAATCTACCTTTGAAAATAAGAAACAACTTCTACAAGAAGCCATTTTGGCTTCGCTTGAACAATCCCAACAATTAGATGTTACTCTGCCCGGGCGACCTCTTCCAACAGGACGACTTCATCTCACCACCCAAACACTTAAAGAAATTTGTGATGTCTTCAAGAATATGGGGTTCCAGGTAGTCGAGGGACCCGATGTAGAATGGGATTACTACAATTTCGAAGCTTTGAATATCCCTCAACATCATCCGGCTAGGGATATGTTTGCTACCCTCTGGATAGACACCGGCATGGGGAAAAAAGCTAGACTTTTACGCACGCATACTTCGCCCATGCAAATTCGATTGATGGAAAAAGAACGTCCGCCCATAAGAGCTATAGTGCCGGGACGGGTTTACCGATATGAAGCGACCGATGCTACTCACGAATCCATGTTCTATCAGGTGGAGGGTTTGGCTGTAGACAAGAACATCACCCTGGCTGATTTGAAGGGGACCTTGTTTGAATTTTGCCGTTGCATTTTCGGCGAGGATAGGAAAGTACGCTTTCGCTGTGATTACTTTCCCTTTGTGGAACCTGGAGTAGAGGTTGCCATCAGCTGTGCTGCTTGCAATGGGACAGGCTGCCGACTGTGCGGATACAGTGGCTGGATTGAGATACTGGGGGCAGGGATGGTGCATACGGATGTTCTGGCAAGAGTGGACATAAATCCCGAGATTTATAGCGGCTTCGCCTTTGGCATGGGAGTGGAGCGTATCCCCATGCTGCGCTATGGCATTGACGATATTCGCCTCTTCTATAGTAACGACCTCAGGTTTTTGAAGCAATTTTGAGTTGTGATGGTATCTTTGATTTCGCATTGCAGCGGAGTGAACCTGGTGCGGGTAATGTGTGTTACAATAAATGAAGAGAAGAGAATTGATAAGGCATATAGTCAACATGGTGCTTTTCTGCTCAGAGAGAGGGTCGCAGACATAGCATCTATCAACGAGGTAAATATAGAACTCAAATCTCAAGACACTCTGAAATAGTTGACGAGCTCACCCGAAAGATTTGTAAGGATTTAGACATCCCTCTTGTTAACTGAGAGAGGAGGTGATATTGCATGAGGTTTAGAGCTGTAATTAAGAAGAGTGGCGATTGGTGGATTGGATGGTTGGTGGATTTGCCAGGTGTCAATGCTCAGGGGAGAACTAAGGAGGAATTGATAGAGTCGCTGAGAATTGGCGCCCAGGATATGTTGATGACCCCTGTTGAACCTAAGAAGAAGGAAGAATTAGTAACTATCGAGGTAGGGTGAAAACTTGTAAGTCGTGAGGGGAACAGATAATGTCGCGCTTTACACAGAACCAGTGGGACACTTTTTTACAAAATTTTTTATCACAGCTTGATTCCGAACATTGCCAACAAAGACTTGCTTTATTTAGTAGGCTGCCTTACTTTTTTGAAGACTGGCTAAAGGCAGAATGTGCAGCTGCGGCAGAAACATCGTTTAATTTAGGGATTCAGCTATTCGTAAATGAAGAGTTTTGCGGCACATTCCGACGCTTAGCAGGGATGCAAAGTCCCGTCTTCTCGGCCCAAAAGTATCATGAGCTACGGACCAACAGAATGCACATAGTCGAGGTTGACATATGACAGGGAAAGCCCATCTGCTAGGCAAACACAGAAGCTGAGCATATAACGGTTGCTATTTTGCCGGCTGCTCAAGAACGATCTACAGGTAGGATTAAGTATGGAAGACCGAAATCCTTTAAGTCTATGGAACTGTAAATGAAAGTCTCTCTTAAGTGGGTCAAGGATTATGTTGACATAAAGCTTGCTCCCCAAGAGCTAGCTGAAAAACTCACCATGGCCGGTCTGGAGGTCAAAGCCATACAGACCACAGGCGGCGCATGGGATAACGTGGTGATAGGGGAGGTAGTAGCCTTGGAACCCCATCCCAATGCTGACCGTCTCAAGCTAGCCACAGTAAACGTGGGGAGCAAGCAAATCACTTCAGTCTGTGGTGCTCCCAATATCGCCGTGGGGCAGAAAGTAGCTTTTGCTCATATAGGCGCCCGTCTCATAGATCCTGATAGTGGAGAAAGCATAATATTGAAGCCAGCCAAAATTCGTGGTGTGGTGTCGGAAGGCATGGTCTGCTCGGAAAAGGAGCTCGGTATTTCTGATAGCCATGAAGGCATCTTAGTATTGCCGGCTGAGGCACCAATAGGTGTGCCCCTTAGCACTTATCTAGGGGATGTAATTCTTGACTTGGATATCACGCCGAACCGTCCGGATTGCTTGTCGGTGATTGGCATCGCCCGAGAGATTACTGCCGTGACTGGAGAGCTGCTTCGTTTGCCCAGCGTTCACTACGAAGAAACGGAACAGCCAATAGATACCTTCGTCTCCGTTAATATCATCGAGCCAGAGCTATGCCCGAGGTACTGTGCTAGCCTGATCTCTGGAGTCAAAATAGCACCTTCGCCAGCCTGGCTCCAGCAGCGTCTCAATAGCAGCGGTATGCGCCCTATTAACAACGTGGTAGATATTACCAATTACGTAATGCTGGAGTATGGGCAACCTCTTCACGCCTTCGATTATGATAAACTCAAAGGCAAACAAATTATCGTTCGCAGAGCACAAAGTGACGAAAAAATAGTGACTCTGGATAGCTCCGAACGCACTCTTAACCCAGAGATACTAGTCATCGCCGACAGGGACCGAGCAATAGCCGTGGCAGGCATCATGGGTGGTCTCGATTCCGAAGTAACAGGCATGACTAACACTATCCTTTTGGAATCAGCGAATTTTAATCAAGCTGCCATTCGCCGAGGTTGTAGTCATCTTAAATTTCAAAGCGAAGCCTCGCTTCGTTTTGATAAAGGACTGAATACCGAACTTCCTTTAATACCACTGAAGCGAGCCACGCAACTGATACTGGAGCTAGCCGGTGGCAAAGCAGCCAGAAGCATAATTGATGTTTATCCCGGCAAGTCACAACCAAAGCTCATACCGCTAACCCCGCGCGAAGTGCAGCGGCTTTCTGGCTTGAAGGTTAACAAACAACAAATACTTAGAGTGTTAACAGCTCTAGGCTTCGAGTGCCAGAAGAGTGATTCAGGTTCGGCGATTTCGGTGTCTGTACCTTACTGGCGAAGCGATATCAAGTGCTCGGCTGACCTTGTGGAAGAGGTGGTTCGTATCATTGGTTATGACAAAGTCCCCCTGACCAGGCTTAGTTCTCCTTTGCCACCACAAAAGTCAAAGCTGTCACAAGACATCCAACAAAATGAACTCAAGGATAAATTGCGCAATATCTTGATTGGTTTTGGCTTTCAAGAGATATTGACTTATTCTCTGGTCAGCTTGGAAAAGTTGCAGAAACTTTCCCCGAACTCGGAATTAAAAATTGCACCGTTGAACGTGGCTAACCCTATGACCAGAGAACAAGAATATCTCCGTACGAGCTTGCGAGCCGGTCTTCTATCTGCTCTGGCACATAACCAAAAGTTTGAACAATCAGGCATCAGGCTCTTCGAAATTGGCAAGATATTTCTGCCCCGAGGCACAGACTTGCCTGAAGAGAAAGAAATGCTCTGTGCAGTCCTGAGTGGTCCACGACATGAGCTATCCTGGCATCCAGACAAGGAAATGCTCGATTTGTTCGATGCCAAGGGAGTGGTAGAGAATATCTTAAGCCGCTTGGATCTCAGGGGCGGTTTTGAAGCTAGCAATGATGAAGGCTTGTTGCTGGGCAGGGGAGCTACGATTATCGTTGACAATGACAGAATAGGCGTTCTTGGTGAGCTCCATCCTAAAGTAGCTGAAGCGTTTGAAGTTTCTGGCGTGGTGTGCCTCGTCGAAGTGGACTTGCACAAATTATTGACCAAACTCGCTGGGGCAAAGAAATACCAACCTATCTCGCGGTTCCCCAGCATCAGACGGGATATTGCTCTGGTGGTAGATGAGCAGGTGAGCTACAGAAGAGTTGAGGAGATAATCCGGGCTTTCCCGCTTGTCACGAAGGTAACCTTGTTTGACCTTTATCGAGGCGAGCAAATACCTGCTGGCAAGAAGTCCTTCGCCATAAGGGTCGCTTATCAGTCACCCAGCCGGACTCTAACTGATGAGGAAGCTGATCAAACCCAGGAGCAAATGCTCGCCAGATTAAGCAGAGAACTGGGGGCTACTCTCAGAGGCTGAGTCAAAATCAGTCAAAGCTAAGGCTTGGCAGCCTCGTGAAGAATCTTCTTTACCTGTGGTGCTAGGTCTTCCAAAGTCAAAAGCTGGGCTTTGTTCTCAGTGCGCCACTTTGCCTCCACGCTCTGCCTTTGTAATGTGCGGGGGGATAAAGTCAGCCGCAGTGGTATGCCCAAGAGGTCAGCGTCATTGAATTTGACGCCGGGGGAATCATCACGGTCATCAAAAAGCACCTCAATGCCTGCTTGTTGTAATTCTTGATAAACCTTTTCTGCCGTGGTGAGGACTTCCGGCTTGTCTGCATATAGGGGACAAAGATAGACGTGATAAGGAGCTACCGAGAGTGGCCAGATAATACCCTTATCATCGTGGTTTCGTTCCACTATGGCTGCTAGCAATCGCCCCAGTCCAATGCCATAGCAGCCCATGACAATGGGTCGAGACTGCCCGTCTTTATCTAGGTAATATGCTTCAAACTTCTCGCTGATGAAGGTACCCAGCTTAAAGACATGTCCCACTTCAATGCCTCGCACTGACGATAAACTGGCTTGACATTTTGGGCAGACGTCCCCGGGTCGAGCCAAGGCAATATCAGCTATGAGGTCAACCTGGAAATCCCGTGGATAGTTGGCGTTCTTGAAGTGATAGCCAGGCTTATTAGCACCGACTATGAAGTTGGAGCCCAAAGTTATTGAGTCATCAGCTACGACATTCACTCTCTTGATGCCTATGGGAGAGGCAAACCCTGGCACTATACCGATCTCACCGACTTCTTTATCCGTAGCCAGGCGAAGCTCAGAGCACTTTAAAGTGTTTCGCAGCTTTGTTTCGTTGACCTCCAAGTCGCCTCGGATGACCACAAACACAAAGCATCCGTCAGCCAAGTAGAATACGGCTTTGAGTGTCTTGCTTGTAGGCACACCGACAAATCTAGCCACTTCTTCTATAGTTGTTGCTCCGGGTGTGGCTATTTCCTCTAAAGGGAGGAGATTCTTTTGTTCGCTCGAAGTGACAGGTTTAATAGATCGAGCTTTCTCAACATTAGCAGCATAGCCACAATTGGTACAACGAATAATCTCGTCTTCGCCAGTCTCTGTAATGACCATGAACTCGTGGGAATCTTTACCCCCTATGGCGCCGCTGTCAGCTTCTATCATCAATGCCGGCAAGCCGAGACGCGCGTAAATATTTCTGTAAGCCTGGCACATCTTGCGATAACTTTCATCCAGTCCAGCTTCGTCGGCATCAAAGCTGTAGAGGTCCTTCATGATGAACTCGCGAACTCTCAATAAGCCACCACGTGGTCGGGGCTCATCCCGAAGCTTGGTTTGTATTTGATAGAGGAGCAAGGGAAGCTCCCGATAGCTTTGCACATAGCGGTGAACGAGATCGGTAATGACTTCTTCATGGGTTGGTCCCAGAGCTAACTTGTGCTCCTTGCGGTCCGTCAGCGTAAATAAAGATTTGCCGAAGGAGATGCCTCTACCCGATTTTTGCCACAGTTCAAGGGGCTGGAGGACGGGTAGCATTACTTCTTGCCCGCCAGCCTTGTCTATTTCGTCTCGGATTATGTTTTCTATTTTCCTCAATACCCGCCATCCCAAGGGCAGATAAGAATAGATTCCAGCAGCATTCTGAGCAATCATGCCTGCCCTGACCAGCAACTGATGACTCACGCACTCAGCGTCAGCAGGTGCCTGCCGCAACGTCTTGCCGAAAAGCTTGGAAAACCGCATTTTTCGTCTTACAGAGAATCTATCTCAGCCATCAAAGTTTCTAGCAATCTATCTTCACTCACCGTGCTAACCACTTTGCCCTTCCTAAATATAGCACCTTTTCCCTTGCCACAGGCAATGCCGACGTCAGCATCTTTAGCTTCGCCAGGACCATTAACCACGCAACCCATCACTGCCACTTTAATCGGCTTGGTCAATTTTTCCAGACGCTTGCTCACTGCTTCAGCCAGAGCGACAATATCAACTTCGGCCCGACCGCAGGAAGGGCAGCTTACTAGAATCGGACCTCGCTCCCGCAGCCCCAGGCTCTTGAGAATTTCATAAGCCACGAAAACTTCCTCGCAAGGATGGGCGGTGAGAGAAACACGGATAGTATCGCCAATGCCTTCATAGAGCAGTATACCAATGCCTATAGCACTTCTTATAGCCCCCGTCCGGGGGAGTCCGGCTTCAGTGATGCCCAGATGCAGCGGATAAGGTGTTTTATCAGCAATTGTTCGATAAGCTTGAATGGTAGTGGGCACATCAAAAGCCTTGAGGGAAACTTTGATTAGATTGAAGTTCAAGCTCTCTATAAATCTTATTTGTTCTAGTGCCATGTTGACCATGCGCTCAGCCAGCGGAGCCCGAGGTTGGAAATCAGCTGGCAGACTGCCGGCGTTCACGCCGATGCGAATAGGCACCTCCCTTTCTTTGGCAGCAGCTACCACCTTAGCAATTTGTTCCCTGTCACCGATGTTACCAGGATTGAGCCGCAGCCCGTCGACACCTGCCTTCAACGCTGCCAAGGCTAAGCGGTAGTCAAAATGTATATCGGCAATGATGGGCAGAGAAACGCTCTTTTTTATGGTAGCCAAGCTTTTAGCAGCTTCATTGTCTAGGACTGCGACCCGCACAATTTCACAGCCACAGTCTTCTAATTCCTTAATCTGGTTTACAGTAGCCGTGGTGTCACGCGTATCAGTCTTGGTCATAGACTGGATAACAATAGGCGCACCACCGCCAACGGTTACATTACCAATTCTCAACGGTTTGGAGATTCGACGTATCATATTCCAAAGCCTCTGGGCAAACGCCAGATGTCTATGAAGGTTACCAAGATTACTAGTGCAATTAAGAAAGCAGTACCGACAGTATGAGCTAGACGAATTGTACGAGGGGAAAGACGCTTTCCACGCCTGAAACCTTCAATGATAGCCACCAGCATTCCCCCGCCATCTAGAGGAGGTATAGGAAATAGATTGAATATGCCAATACCCAAGCTGATCATGCCAGCCATAAAGATTATGTTGCTGAAACCGTAGGTGCGTACTATCTCCACCGTGAGCTGACCAGCGCCTATTGGACCGACCAGCGCCAAATCAGGAGATTTTATGATTTGAGGTATAGCCTTTATTAGGAGTACAGGCATATAGAGAATATACATACCACCCAAATAGGTTGCCCTCCAAACAGGAGGTCGTATTTGTTCAATACGGATTCCCTGAACCCACTGCAATTCCACACCAGGCAAGGTTTGGTAGCCATCGTTGGCCACAGAGAGCAAAATTTCTTCGCCATTGCGGCGTAAAACTACGTCTATTTCTTCATCTTCCTTAACGGAACGCAGGGCGCTGGATATACTCTCTTCGTTGTATATAAGTCGTCCATTGATGCTTAAGAAGCTATCTCCCGGCCTAATGCCAGCTTCATAGGCTGGTGAGTTTTCATCTACTTGATACACCAAATTCCAGCAAGGATAGACACCGATTTTTAGCTGTTGCGACTCAGGGTCAAGCTTGGGTTTCACTATGGTTTGTATCTTCTCTCCATTTCTGAGAAGAAGCAAACTTATTTCGCTTCCTTCTTCTACCGAATTTACTATGTCTGATAAATCTCCCCATTTACGAATAGGTTGTCCGGCTGCCTCCAGTATTATGTCTCCAGGTTTAATACCAGCCTCTTCCGCAGAAGAACTCTCCACCACGGCACGTACCATGATTCCTTCGCTCACGATGATATTTACAGGTAAGGCGAAGAAAACACTAAGGAGAATAAAGCCTAGCAAGAAGTTAACCAAGGGGCCGCTAGCATATATTCCTAACCTAGCCCAGGGTCCTTTGCCAGCCAGACTTCGAGGCACCGTGGGGTCATTTTCTCCAGCCGGTTTAACAAAGGCTCCTATAGGGATAGCATTAAGCGAATATATTGTCTCGCCTCGCTTAATACCAACAAGCCTGGGAGGAAGGCCTATCCCAAACTCCTCGACCTTCACTCCGGCTCGTTTGGCAGCAATGAAATGCCCTAGCTCATGGAGGACAAGCGTCACAAAAAGCGAGGCAATGAACACAATAACAATTACAATGACGTTCATTTCTTATTTTTTAGCTGTAAAATTGTTTTGTCGTTCCATTGGTTTGGTAACGCTACAGAAAAAGACGTCTGGCATATTCTCTAGCCCAGCTATCAGCAGCTAGTATTTCCTCTAAGGACGGTTGACTAGTGTTTTGATGCTGCTCAAGCACTTTCTGCACAAGTTTGGCTATGTCAGTAAAGCTTATTTTACGGCTGAGGAAAAACTCCACAGCCACCTCGTCGGCGGCACAGAGAACTGCTGGATAAGTTCCTCCTGATTCGCCAGCAGCCACAGCCAATTTGAGGCAAGGAAACTTATCATAGTCGATAGGTTCGAAGTCAAGGGACTGAATCGTACGCCAATCAAGGCGAGGCAGTTCTAGGTTGCTCCATCTCTCGGGAAAGGAAAGTGCATATTGAATTGGTAGTCTCATATCAGGGCAACTAAGCTGAGCTTTCAGAGAACCATCCATAAACTCCACTAGAGAATGAACGATAGATTGAGGATGAAACAGTATTTCGATGCTGTTAAAGGGAAAAGAGAAAAGCCAATGAGCTTCAATAACTTCCAACCCTTTGTTCATAAGCGTGGCGGAATCTATGGTTATCTTCTTTCCCATTTTCCATATAGGATGTTGGAGAGCTTGTTCTGGAGTTACCTCAGCTAATTGTGACTGCGAACAACGATAAAAAGGGCCACCAGAGGCGGTGAGAAAAAGCTTGCGTGGTTTAGTTTTCTCTCCGCGCAAACACTGCCAGATAGCGCTATGCTCACTATCAATAGGTAAAATTTGAGCACGATTGAGTCGGGCTTCCCGAATAATAACCTCCCCAGCCATGACCAACACTTCCTTGCTAGCTAAAGCAACTTTCTTGCCGGCTCGTAAAGCTGCTATGGTCGGACTGAGACCAGCCTTGCTCATGGTAGCCACGATAACGAAATCTATTTCGGGATGACTGGCTATTTCTTCTGGCGATAAAAACTTGGCACCATAACCAGTATCAAGCTTCGTTGAGGAATAAAACATCCTGGGCTGAAATTCTCGGATTTGCTTTTCCAAGAGCCTAAGATTCTGGTATCCTGTCAGAGCTACTACTTTTAGTTCGTGGTGGTGAGCACGGATCACATCCAGAGCCTGCTGCCCTATGGAACCGGTTGAGCCTAAAATCGCTATTTTTTTCACACTACCCACATTACATAATAGTATACCACCACCCCGACGAAGATCAGACTATCGAAACGGTCGAGAATGCCCCCGTGTCCTGGTAATAAGATGCCTGATTCTTTAACTCCCATATTACGCTTGAGCAATGATTCAACTAGGTCACCAAGCTGAGCAAATAAACCAACCAAAAAACCCATGAGCGTAATTTGCCAGTATTCGAAAATAAAAGGAGAACCTAACCTCACAGAAATCAGCTTAAGAACCGTAGCTATTACAATAGCTGCCAGAATGGCACAGACTAAACCTCCTATCGCTCCTTCCCAAGTTTTGGATGGGCTTATAACAGGAATTAACTTATGTTTACCTTTGGCTCTGCCCACAAAAAAGGCGCCAGTATCATTGGCAAATGTGGTGAACATAGCCAAGTAAACCCAGTTTCGACCATCCAGTAAACTACGTAAGCTCAGCCAGTAGCCGAGCATCCAACCTACGTAGAAGGCGCCAACTAGTGTCCATGCCCAATCACGGAATGCCTTGTCTCTGGACGGCCGGAATAACAGACAAATCAAAGAGAGCACAATGACCGTGGTAATAGCTAATTTGAAAATATCAAGGTTTAGGTAATGAGGGCTTAACACTAATGCCAGTGTCCAGAGCAAGCCCAAGTAAAGCAAAGGCTCTCTTTTATCAAAATCAGCCATACGACAGAATTCGTATATGCCAGCCAACGCAGCCACAGCTATGAGAATACTAAACCAAGGGTCTCCAAACCAGATGGCGAGAACAAGAAAAGGAATGCCTACAGCAGCAGTAATAACTCTGTGCTTGAGCATAGGTCTATTTTAGCAGCTTTTGGAGTACGTAAGTTTGTTGACGGTTGCCTTGAAGACTAGAGCAGGCTTGTGCTATTACGTCTCCCAAGCGACAGTAAAAGAGCTTTCAGGAAAGATAACAAATAGCGAAAATCCCAAGACGAGGGACTATACTTCTAATATTTCCTTTTCTTTGGCTTTTCCTACTTCACTTGCCTTCTCAATATAAACTTCAGTAAGCTGGTCTACTTTTTTGTTGTTAATTTTGAGTTCGTCTTCTGATATTTCCTTGTTTTTCGCCATCTGTCTTAGCTTCTCAATACCGTCTCTCCGTATGTTGCGTATAGCTACCCGACGCTCCTCCACTAGTTTAGACACGAACTTAACTAATTCTTTGCGGCGCTCTTCGCTAAGAGGTGGGATGACTACCCTTACTACGTTGCCATCATTGGATGGATTAAGACCCAGGTTAGCTGTGAGAATAGCTTTTTCTATGTCGCGTAACGACGCACGATCCCAAGGTTGAATAACAATTAAATTAGCCTCGGGTATGGATATGCTAGCGAGCTGACGAAGCGGAGTTGGGACACCGTGATAGTCAACAGTGACATTATCCAGCAAACCTGGACTGGCTCGCCCTGCCCGGATAGTAGCCAACTCCTTAGCCAGTCCATCTACGGACTTCTGCATCTTGGCCTTTAGTTCAGTGAGTAACTCGTCCACCATAGCTCAGTGGTTAACACCAAGCTCAAACCTAGCAAATCTACGCAATCTTATATTCTCACCCACTTTGGCAATTGTCTCGGTAATGATATCCTGCACAGTCCTGGTCGGGTCTTTGATGAAAGGTTGGCTGAGAAGACAAACCTCTTGCGGGTTTGCTTCTGTTTCTGGTGGCATATCCTCACGCCTAATAAACTGTGGTGACGATGCCACTATCTGCATAGCTAAATCACGGGCGAGTTTCTTGAACTCATCAGTGCGAGCCACAAAATCGGTTTCGCAATTTAATTCTACCAAAGCTCCTACACGCTTCGTATGATGAATATAGGATTCGATAATGCCTTCGGTGACAATTGCGTCCTTTTTCTTTTCAGCGATGGCTAATCCACGCTGTCTCAACAACCCGACAGCCTTTTCTATGTCACCGTCTGCCTCTAAAAGAGCCTTATTGCAATCAGCTATACCAGCATTGGTTCTATTTCTTAACTCTTTGACTGCTTCGATTGAGATTCTCATTAGCTGCAATCTCTCCTTCTGGTTCATCCGATTTTCCTAGTTCACCAGACTTCTCTGGCTCAAAAGTGTAAGAACCGAGAATTTCAACAACTTCTTCGCGCCCCCCTTCAGCAACCGATTTGGCAGCTTCTGCCTCTACAGAAAATGCCTCAGCTTTACCTTTAATTATGGCGTCAGCTATCTTGCTACAGATCAACTTGATTGCCTTAACAGCATCATCATTAGCCGGAATAGGATAATCAATGCTGTCAGGATTGCAATTAGTATCCGAAATAGCTACCACAGGTATATCCATTCTCTTAGCTTCAGTAAAAGCAATCTTATCCTTAATAGGGTCAACAATAAAAAGAGCCCCAGGAAGAGTAGTCATTTCCTTAAAGCCCTTCATCTGGGTATTTAAGCGGGAGATTTCTTTTTCAATCCTCGCCCGCTCCTTTTTGGGCAAGAGATCCAGCTCACCTTTATCCTTTCTGTTCTCCAGACGAACCAGGTGATCAATCCTCGCCTGTATAACAGCGAAGTTAGTCAACATACCGCCTAGCCATCTTTGATTAACATAGCTCATACCACATCTTGTTGCTTCCTCTTCTACGGTCTGCTGCGCTTGCTTCTTAGTACCTACAAAAAGAATAGTTTGCCCTCGGGCTGCCAAATCCTGGACAAAAGCACAGGATTTTTCTAGCATGGCAACAGTTTGTTCTAAATCAATGATGTGGATATTATTGCGCTGGGTGAAAATGTATTTTTTCGCTTTGGGATGCCAATAGCTCGCGTGATGACCAAAATGAGCACCAGCTTCTAGCAATTGTTTTATTAAAGCATTATTCACCATCTTTCCTGTTCCAGTCTTTGTTGACTATTGAAAAATCAGTATAATGTAGCATGATTGATTTCCTAATGCAAGAAGTGGTGAGCTCTTTGTCAAATGTTGTGGAAACAGCTTCGGCATGGTACAAACCCCAGAAGCATTTTCTTCCAGTAAACCTCGGCATTCCGGAAACCGTAGGAGACGCGCTTTAGCATCTTGATCTTAGTATGGCAGCCCTCGGTGAAACCGTTGCTTGTCCCACTTTCAAAGTGATTCAGTATTGGGTCTTGCCAGTGCTTCAGGGTATTACCCCACCTTATGAGCTCACCATCATCAGCTGATCT
>DAITOK010000025.1:0-16912 GCA_036834125.1 Chloroflexota bacterium
TCCAGGCTCGGTTGGAAGCTCGAGTAACCAAGCCACTCCGTGGTCTGACGCCGAGCTATAACTACAACTAAGGTCTTGACTATGACAACAAGGTCGCACGATAATTAACTGCCTATTCAATCTTGTGACATTTTTGAAAGCCAGCAAGGAAATGCTTTCTGAAATCAATGTGGTGATTATTGGCGCGGGAGTTGTCGGTTTAGCAGTAGCTTGTGAGCTTGCCCACAAGAAGAATGGGGTTTTTGTTTTTGAAAAGAACCGCACCTTCGGGCTTGAAACGAGCAGCAGAAACAGCGAGGTAATTCACGCTGGCATCTATTACCCTGAAAACTCCCTTAAAGCTAAACTATGCGTAGAGGGCAAGCACCTGCTTTACAAGCTTTGCCACAAGCATAATATCCCTTGTAAGAGGTGTGGCAAGATTATCGTGGCAACAGACGAAAGTGAGATTAGCTGGCTAGAAGAACTCTACCAACAAGGAAGAAAGAACGGCGTTCAGGACCTAGTACTGCTTTCCCGGGAAGAAGTGAAGAAACTCGAGCCGAACGTGGAAGCCAGAGCAGGTCTATTATCTCCGTCCAGTGGCATTTTTGATTCCCACTCCTTACTGAGGTTTCTCTATAACCAGGCGAGGGACAATGGAGCTGAGTTCGTTTTCAATACTGAGGTTACAGGGATAGAAAAGGTGGGCACAAAATACAAAGTTCAAATAAGAGACCGTGAGGGAATCTCTAGCGTTGTTGCTCACATTATTGTGAACTGTGCTGGCTTGAACTGCGATAAGGTAGCACAGCTTGCTGGGATAGATATAGATAAAGCGGGCTACAGGCTTCATTACTGTAAAGGCGAGTATTTTAGCTTAGATTCGAAGTATAGAAACTTTGTCAGCAGGCTTATCTATCCCGCCCCTGAGCAAGCTGGACATGGGATTCATTTTAAACAGGGACTCGATGGGAGGTTGTTAATTGGCCCCAACGCCTATTATGTGGATGTGATAGACTACACGGTCTCTGAGGCTCACAAGGAACATTTCTACAAATCAGCCAAGAAGTTCCTTCCTTTTCTTGAAGTTGAGGATTTAGCTCCCGAATCTGCTGGCATCAGACCCAAGCTTCAAGGACCCGGCGACAGCTTTCGGGACTTCGTCATTGCCCACGAAGACAAAGCTGGTTTGCCGAGCTTGATTAATCTCATCGGAATAGAATCGCCAGGGCTTACTGCCTCCCTGGCAATTGGCAAGTATGTAGGCAGAATGGTAGCTGAACTCTTTTAGACCAGCTTCGGTAACTAGCATTAGAATAATGTTGTAAATCGAAAATCTTTCATGTCTTGGATAGGCGGTATTCTCGGCAAAGGCACTATAAGCCAGAGCAAGCTGGAGAAGAAACTTGCCATTATGGTGGAAAGCTCCGGTCTAGCCATTGAGCCTTCCGCTAAGGCTTATGCACACTGTGTCAGCTCTCCACTTGCTGCATCAGACCAGAAAGCCTTGTCAAAGATATTTTTCCCTGTCGAAAGAACCTCGCCACGGCATCCCGGCACCGGTTATCAAGACGAAAGGCTAGCTTTAGTGTACGATGGGTTCTTTTACGATTTGGATAGCAAGCTGCCTAAACTTACTGAGTTTCGCTGCAATACAAACGAAGCGTGTGCTGAGTTCTTGATGCAGGTACTAGCACAACTACCTGGCAGCTTGGAACAGAAGGTTAAGAAAATGATCGCTAATCTCGATGGAGATTACGTCCTAGCGGTCAAAGACGCTGAACAAATAGTGATAGCGCGAAATCTCCTGGGAACAAGACCGCTTTACTACGGTGAAAGTGACGGCTTTTGCGCCTTCGCTTCTAACAAGAAGCCCTTGTGGAGGGGAGGACTGGGTGAAGTCAAACCCGTCCGAGCAGGTATGCTCGCTGTGCTTGATTGCGAAGGAGTTAGCAAAAAGAGAGCCTTGCCCCTGCGTAAAAGCAATGTCCAGATAAAGGACATGACCCAGGCTGTCAATGCTTATGCCGAAGTACTTCGCGCGGCGGTAGAGAAAAGACTAATGAAGGTACAGAAAGCAGGCAAGGTAGGTGTACTGCTATCAGGTGGGGTGGATAGCTGCTTGATAGCCAAGCTTGTGTGCGACGCTGCTTCTGGTCTGGGGATGGAAGTAGTTGCTTACACTGTCGGTTTATCTGACTCGCCCGACGTAAGCTTTGCTCGGGAATTTGCCAGAGAATCTGGTATCGAGCATAAGATAGTCCTGTTAGACATTGACGAAATCGAGCGGTATATTGCTAGAGTGGTGGAGGCAATTGAGGATAGCGACTTCGTGCAAGTGGAAACTGGCATTCCTACATATGTTGCGGTAGATGCAGCTAGTCGTGATGGTGCCAAGGTGCTTTTCTCCGGCCAGGGTCCTGATGAACTGTGGGGTGGCTATGACTGGTACTCTCGAGTCTTAGCCCGAGATGGGCGCGAAGAACTTTGCCGTAGAATGTGGGACGATTTCGTCAGGTCGGATATAGAGACTCTGGATAGAGAGAATAAGATAGCCATGGCGCACGGTGTCGAGTTGTTTTTCCCTTATCTAGATACCGAGGTAGTAAATATTGCCCTGAGCGTAGCCTCTGAATTAAAAGTGGTTTCGGGAGAGGACTGCCTAGGGAAACATCCTCACCGTGAGCTGGCTATAAAAATGGGTATCTGTGAAAAGTATGCTACGAGGGCAAAGCTCGCTATTCAGCACGGCACAGGAATCCATGGTTTATTAGACGAGATAGCCAGAAAGAACGGATTTACTCCCGAGGTGGTCGAAGAGATTGGCTATAAAAGTGACAAAATTACTAGTGTCAGGCTGGGCAGTTCAGCTCGATATGGCTATCGTTACACGGAGAAACAGCTCTGGCAAGTGCCACAGCACATGCAGCTCTTTCTGCATGCGCTAGCGTATCAAAAGGGATTGCTCAATGAGTCTGTGAGGCAGAGGGTGGAAAGGTTCTCCAAAAAGGGCAGACTTCCCGCAATCTGTGCTCAGTCGCGGTAGTTCCTCGCCGTCAAGGTGGCTAGTGTGCAGAGATGACAGCACTGCCACTTTACATAATACCAATAAGCCGATGGCTCTAGTCTGGCTCAGCTAGGGGATGGTACTTGCGGTGGGTCTCTTCAGCGTACTTGTCCGAGGCATGGACATAGCGGGTGGTGGTATTTAAAGATTCATGCCCCAGAAGGACCTGTAACGCTGCCGGGTTGGCACCTTGCTCAGCTAGATAAGTAGCAAAACCGTGTCTTAGCGAGTGTGCTGAGGTGGGAACATTGATTCTTAACTTCTCGCGGTATCTTTTGATTCTATCCTGGAGGTAATTGGTGGAAATCCTTTTCTTAGGGTTGGTGACATTTCTGCCGGCATAAGGGATGAAAAGAGCTGGACAATTGTCCTGACGAGTCGCCAGATAGGTGTCAAGATGTCGTTTAGCCCGCGGCGTGAGATAGACGAAGCGTTGCTTTCTGCCTTTGCCCGTGATAAAAATGCGTCCGCTAGTATCAACTTGACTCCGATTGAGACTGCATAGTTCAGATATGCGCATACCGGTAGCAAACAGTACTTCCAACATGGCCCTGTTCCTGAGTGCTGTTTTAGCATTTGACTCGAGCGTACTGGGCGCTTCAATTAGCCTGATTAAATCTTCAAGCTCAGCCACCTGAGGATGTTTTTTGCCGGTCTTGGTCAACTTGACAGCTTCGGGTGGCACCGGGCAAGGATAATCAATGTCAATCAAATACCGCAGGTAAGCTCTCAGCGCTGACAGCATGCGGTTTATGGAGCGGGAATCGAGCTGCTTTTCGCCTTGCTTTCCCAGGCGCGGCGTCTTACGGTCCCGCGAAACTAGATATGCTTTGTAATAAGTGAGTGTGCGCTTGTCAACCTTGTCGAATCCAATGTTGCTTTCATCCAGAAAAGTATTGAACACACTGAGGTCTCGCTCGTAGTTGTAGATCGTCTCCGGGGAATACTTATTAGCCTGCAGACTGAGCAGAAAGTCGTCAACATGAGGCAGCATTTATCTCACCTCCAAGAAGTTATGGAATGAGTGTAAGGAATATTATACCCAATCACATTATGCTTATGCATACGCTCTTTGTCAATCCCCTAATAGCACCAAATACTTCGCACCACTTAGTCAATATTGGCTCTTCACCCTATTCTGGACTCTTCGCACGAAATGCTGGATTCCCATCTTATTCTACCAAAATGGCTAATCAAAATTGGGCACCACGCCTAATTTTGAGTACCAGTTGGAGCTCTCGCGTGGCTTTTGATGCTGCCCGGTGCTAGCCTTCTCTCCTCCTAATTTGTCCCAAGTTCTGCCAAAACCGATGAGACGCCTTGTGTCTGCCTCTTTTCGTTAGTTGTTTCGATGCAAAATGTGACTTCTCGCCATTTTGCCTGAAAACTGTTTTGATAATCTTCACCCAAACCGCCCACCGAGGAAACCCCGAGCATATGAGAATGTGCCCGTGCACCTCTCATGCCCCGAAAATCGTCTCCTAGCGAGCGGTCCCACAATTACTGTTTAACACTTCTTGGCACCTTTCCACTTGTCAAGACATCCCCGACTCATTTCCTGCCTTGAAGGTGGTGAGTGTCATAGACTACAATCAAGCTATGACTCCCGAACTGATCAAACAAAACGTTGCCCGACTGCTGGCTGAAATTCCTGATGGAGTCCAAGTGGTGGCGGCAGCCAAAACAAGAACCCCCGAGGAAGTCTCAGCCGCAGTTGAGGCAGGCATAAACATTATCGGCGAAAATTATGTCAAGGAAACAAAGGAGGTATATAAACTGGTTGGCAAAAGGGCGAAGTGGCATTTCATAGGCACATTGCAAAGGCACAACATCAGAAAAAATATGTTAGAAATATTCGACATGATACAGAGTGTTGATTCCCTAGAAATAGCTAGGGAGATTGATAAAAAGTGCGCTCAAATTGGCAAGATAATGCCAGTGTTAATCGAAGTGAACAGTGGTAGGGAGCCTCAGAAATCTGGTGCGCTTCCCGAAGATGTGGAGCGACTAGTAAAAGATATATCGGGTCTCAAGAATATCAGAGTGATGGGACTTATGACTATGGGACCCCGCTTTGGCAATCCGGAAGAAGCTAGAGTTTATTTTGCAGAAACGAGAAGGATATTCGAAAAACTAAAAAGCCTGCAACTGCCCAATGTAGAGATGAAGTATCTTTCCATGGGTATGACCAATACATACAAGGTTGCTTTGGAGGAAGGCGCCAATATAATCAGAATAGGAACCAGGATATTCGGACAAAGAGATTAACCACAAACCATGCGTCTTTGCCCATTCTGCTCCCATAAACAGTTAGCTATCTTCTTTAGAAGCTCTTCGACCCCCCATCCCTTTGCTGCGGAGATAAGAGCAACCTTATCATCAGGCAAAGTAATCTCTCCCTCGAAATAAGGAATGGAAGTCAATGCTTTTAGCTCAGCCTCACTGCTGAGAGCCAGGTCAAACTTGTTGAACACGGTAATCTTAGGTTTGTTTTCCAGATTCAGCTCGCGGAGTATGTTTTCCACAGTAAGGCATTGATGGGCAGCGTTTTTGTGTGTTATGTCAACTACATGCAGCAACAAATCAGCCTCGTCCAATTCTTCCAAAGTAGCGCGGAAAGCAGCAATAATGGAAGGTGGCAGTTTGTGAATAAATCCTACTGTGTCAGTGATCAAGAATTGTTGCCCGGAGGGTAGAGCTAGTCTTCGCGTCACAGGGTCTAGTGTGGAGAATAGTTTATCTTCCACCTCCACTCCAGCTTTGCTTAACGTGTTAAACAAGGTGCTTTTCCCAGCGTTAGTATACCCTACGAGTGCCACAATGGGTATACCTTTTTCCTTGCGTTGTCTTCTGTAGAGTGCTCGATGCTTCTTGACGCTCTCTAGTTTACGCTGAAGAAGATTGATGCGTTTGCGGATGAGACGACGGTCGGTCTCCAGCTGCGATTCCCCTGGACCTCTCGTGCCAATTCCGCCGCCAAGCCGTTCTAAGTGGCTCCATTGCCCAACCAGCCTGGGCAACAGATACTGGTGCTGAGCCAGTTCTACCTGAAGTTTCCCTTCATAGGTGCGGGCTTTCTGGGCGAATATGTGCAAAATCAGAGCGGTGCGGTCAATAACTTTGACGCCCAATGCTTCTTCCAGATTTCTTTGTTGCCTCGGCGTAAGCTCATCATCAAAAATTACTGTGTCGTAGTGAGTTTGTTCTTTGAGGCTAATTAGTTCCTCGATTTTGCCCCTGCCAATGTAATAAGAAGATGAAGGTGCATCCAGTTTTTGAATTAGCGTACCGACAACCTTGGCGCCGGCTGTTTTTGTCAGCAGGGCTAGCTCTTCCAGAGAGTCTGTAATTGACCACTGGTCGTCAGGAGTCTTGTTTCCCACCCCAACCAAGAATACCTGTTCTGCCTTGGCTTGAGTAGTGAAAAACTTCTGCTTTATTTTCCTCTCCTTTGCCAGGACAATAAACGACTAATGCCTTGCTCCAGACGGTCATCAGGAATAGTCAGGGAGAATCGAACGTAACCCTCTCCCTCTTTTCCATAGCCAGTCCCGGGTGTTACTGCTATCTTAGCTTCCTCCAGTAGCTTCTTGGTAAAACCTAGCGACGTATACTCTGTAGGAACTCTCGCCCAGATATAGAAGGTTGCCTTCGGCAGCCTGGCTTTTAGTCCTATCTCGTTGAGCACTTTCACCAATTTATCACGACGGCGTTGAAAAATAGCATTGCGCTCAGGAATATGTTCCTGGGAACCGCGCAAGGCTTGTATAGCTGCATATTGGATTGCCTGGGGAATGCCTGAATCCAGATTGGACTTGACTCTGAACAAGGCGTCCACAATAGTAGCATTGCCGACAACCATACCTATTCGCCAGCCTGTCATATTGTAAGTCTTGGATAACGAGTGAAACTCCACACCTATCTTCTTCGCCTCAGGTAGTTGCATAAAGCTCGGCGGTTTGTAGCCATCAAAAGCAACTTCACTGTAGGCAGCGTCATGGCAGATAACCAGATCATGTTTTTTAGCGAAATGGATAGCTTTCTCAAAGAACTCCAGGCTGGCTACAGCCCCTGTCGGATTATTGGGGTAGTTAAGCCACATAAGTTTTGCCTTATCGGCTACCCTGGCTGGAATAGCCTCAAAATCGGGCAAGAAGTCCCTTTCCTCTTTCAGGGGTATAAAGTAAGGTTCGCCCCCAGCTAATATAGTGCCCAGAGAATATGGGGGATAGCCGGGGTCAGGAACCAAAGCTACATCGCCGGGCTCGATAAAGCACAAAGCCGTGTGTCCGATTCCTTCTTTGGAGCCGATAAGCGGCAGAACTTCTTTAGACGGGTCCAAATTAACCCCAAAGCGTTTTTTATACCACTCAGCGATGGCTTGGCGAAGTTCAGACAAGCCAGCAGTTTCAGGGTAACGGTGGTTTACGGAGTCATATGCAGCCTGACACATACGTTCAATGACGTGAGATGGTGTGGGTAAGTCTGGGTCGCCGATAGCAAAGCTGATTATATCTTCGCCCTTTGCCCGGAGCTCAGCGATTTTCTGGTTTATCTCCACGAAGAGGTATGGTGGCAAATTGTTAAGTCGTTTGGCTAATTCCAATTAGCTCCTTTCCTTAAGCCATTCACCGGTGAAGACTTCCTCTACGGCACCAGTGAGCATCACATCCCCTACTCTATCCCAGAATATAGTCAAGGTTCCGCCTGGAAGTATTATGTCAACTTGTTTACCGACATACCCGAGCAACTGGGCAGCTACAGCTATAGCACAAGCACCACTGCCACAAGCCAGGGTCTCTCCAACCCCCCTCTCCCAGACCCGGGCTTCTATCTTATCTTTGCTCAAGACTCTGGCTACCTCAAAATTTGTTCTTTTGGGAAACATGGGGTGACGCTCCACTCTTGCTCCTATCTTGGCTAGAGGAAAATCAGCCACCGGCTGGGACAAAAAGGTTACAGCATGGGGATTGCCCATGGATAGAAGAGCCAAGGTCATTTTCCTTCGGTCTATTACTAGGTGATAATCCAATATTGGTTCCGATGCAATCGGAATATCCACTTTAACAGGGATTTGCTTCGCTTGGAATTGAGGCGAACCCATATTCACCTCAACCTGCTTGACTTTATTACCTGATAGATAAGTTTTAGCTTTTCTTATCCCTGACAAAGTCTCGACGGCCAGAGAGCGAGTCTCTGGCTCTGTTATATCTCCTCTTACACCTTTGTCTCCGAAGGGAAGCGTTCGGGCGGGGATAATGCCTTTCTCAATGGCATACTTAGCAAAACATCTCAACCCATTGCCACAGACTTCGGCTTCAGAACCGTCGGGGTTGAAAATACGCATCTTTAAATCAGCTACAGCCGATTTCTGCACTAGAATCAGTCCGTCTGCCCCTATACCAAAATGACGGTCGCACATAGCGCGAGCCAATTTTCCCCAATCAGCTTCTCCCAGTCTTCTCCGCCCCAAGGAGAGGGATTGCGACGAGGTATCTAACAGAATGAAGTCATTGCCCGTGGCTTGTAATTTGGAGAACTTCATGATGGCGAGCTTTCTATGAGCTCCCTCGCTTTATTGAGGATAACCCTCATTGAATCGGAGTCAACTTCTCTTCCTGTCCCGCTTATATTAAGCCAATGAATACGTCTATCGCTGAGGCGAAACCACGCATACTGGTGACGCGCCAGGCGATGTGTCTCATATTTTATTCTAGCAATAGCTTCAGGCAATGTCATCTCGCCTTGCAGAAACTGCCCTATTTGTTTGTAACCTATGCCCGACATCGAAGGCAACGAGAGGCTATAACCTTTTCTTAGTAGTAGTTCCACTTCTTCTACCAGCCCATCTTGTATCATCTTATCAACCCGTTCATCAATCCTCCTGTATAACTCGCTTCTCTCCCGGGTTAACCCGATGAGGACAACCGGGAAGCCAAGCGGCTCTTTGCGCTGTAATTGGGAAAATGGCAGTCCTAAGCTGTGGTAGACCTCCAGTGCTCTTATGATGCGGCGAATATTGCTGGGGTTGATTTTTTCTGCTGCCACTGGGTCAACGCTCTGCAATTCTCGATAAAGTTTCTCGCTGCCTTCCTGTGCTGCTCTGGCTTCTAGCTCACGTCTTAGCTTCCGGTCAGGTGGCACGTGAGGTATCTTCCATCCTTCCAGCAGTGACCACACATAGAGTCCGCTGCCCCCAACTAGCAACGGCAATTTGCTTTTCTCTCGGACACTTTTCAACGCCTCGGTCGCCAGTTGAAGATACATAGCCAGGCTGAATTCTTGGTCAGGGTCAACGACGTCAATGATATGGTGGGGAACTGCTGCTCTTTCCGCCGGACTCGGTTTGTTGGTGCCGATGTCCATGTACCGGTAGACCTGGCGGCTATCGGCGCTTATGATCTCTGCCGGGAAGTATTGCGCCAGCTGCAGCGCAAGTTGGCTCTTTCCTACCGCAGTGGGACCAACAATGGCGATCACGGAAAACTGACTAATTGTTTCTTCTCTTAATTTCTGCCGTTTGTTCGACAATGCTGATGAATTCTTGAGCCTTGAGGCTGGCTCCCCCAACCAGCGCCCCATCAATCTCGGGACGGGAAACGAACTCAGCAATATTAGCTCCGGTTACACTCCCCCCATACAGGATGCGTATGTCCTGGGCAGTTTGCTTGTTCCACATCTTAGCTAGAATATCGCGAATAAACCAGATGGTATCACCGGCTTGCTTGCCTGTAGCTGCCTTACCTGTACCAATAGCCCAGACTGGCTCATAGGCAATCACGAGCTCATGGACAGGCTCTATGCCGCTCAAAGCCGCTGTAATCTGTCTGTGGACCACTTCCTCTGTCTTGCCAGCTTCATTTTCGGCAAGTCCCTCTCCAACGCACAAGATAGGCTTGAGTTTGTTTGCCAGAGCTGCTTTTACTTTCTTATTGACTACTTCATCGCTTTCCCCGAAATACGCCCTGCGCTCGGAATGTCCCAGGATGACGAACTCGCATAATTCGCTGAGCATCAGTGGCGATATCTCGCCGGTGTAAGCTCCTTTGGTCTCGAAATGCATATTCTGTGCCCCGAGCTTGATAGAGGAACCCTGAAGCATCATGTTCAGAGAAACCAGAGCTACAAATGGTGGACAGAGGACTTTTTCTACGTCCTGTATGCTGTCAAGTTTCTCAAGCATCTCCAGAACGAGTTGTTCAGCCTCAGCAGCGGTAGTATTCATTTTCCAGTTGCCAGCAACGAGAGGAGTGCGCAATTTAATAGCTCCTGTTATTTCTTGTCTAGCAAAACTTCTACACCGGGTAAAGCAACGCCTTCTAAAAACATCAGACTGGCACCGCCACCTGTAGAAACGTGGCTCATCTTATCAGCCAGTCCCATTTCCTGAACTATTTCGGCAGAAGAACCACCACCAATAATAGTCGTGGCGTCGAGGGTAGCTAGAAAGTTAGCTATTGCCTTAGTTCCGTGGGAAAACTGCGGTATCTCGTAAATGCCCATAGGGCCATTCCAGACGACAGTACGGCATTTTTTCAATTCGTTACAGAAAAGCTCAACAGATTTAGGACCGATATCTACGATATAGCTACTGGATGGTATGTTGGTTAAATCCACTACCTTTGCTTGGGCTCCAGGTTTAATCTCTTCTGCCACAACCACGTCTACGGGAAGCAAAAATGGCACATTCCATTCCTTAGCTTCTCGCAACAATTCTTTAGCTAAATCCAACTTATCGTCTTCTGTTAATGAGTTTCCTACTTCGTATCCTCGTACTTTGAGAAAAGTAATAGCCATGCCGCCACCAATAAGTAATATGTCAATTTTTTTGAGTATATTCTGTAATAGTCCCATCTTGTCGCCCACTTTAGCACCGCCCATAAGGCAAGCTAGTGGGTGTGCTGAATCGTGCAAGAGTTTTTCCATAATATCTAGCTCTTTTTTCATCAGTAAACCCGCCACTGCTGGCAAATATTTAGCGACACCTACAGTGGAGGCGTGAGTTCGATGAGACACAGCAAAAGCATCATTAACATATATATCGGCTAACTTTGCTATCTTTTTAGCAAACCCAAGGTCGTCTTCCTCCTCTTCAGGATGAAAGCGCACATTTTCCAGGACTAAAATCTCGCCTTCTCTAAGAGACTTCACTTTGCTCTCTACTTCAGGACCTATGCAATCAGATGCTATATTTACAGGCAAGTTAATAAGCTGCGATAATCTCTTTGCTACAGGTGCCATCCGCAGACTTTCAACTACTTTCCCGCTGGGACGTCCTAAATGGGAGCAAATGACTATCCTAGCTTTATGGTCAATGAGATATTTTATAGTGGGTATCGAAGCCCGAATGCGTGTGTCATCGCTAATGGCACCAGTCTTTATATCTAGCGGGACATTAAAATCAACTCTAAGTAGAACCCTCTTACCTCTGACGTCTATATCCTTGACAGTCATTTTCGGCATTTTGCCCTCCTGAACTAAACGTAAACAAATTTCGCTTTAAACTAATTGGGCTCCACGAAAAATCTCCAGATTTTTCGTGGTAATTTTTTAAAAGTCACGCTTTATTAGAAAACGGGCTAGCTCCCTAAGCTGGGCTTGTCTGGATATATCGAGTCCTGTAGCTTCGAGTTGTGCCAGGGCATTGACATAGTGCTGCTCAGCCAGGTCTTCAGCATACCCTCTGGTGCCAAGCTGCTCCAGGATATTCATGACCTCTCTGACTCGTTCACCCTCGATAGATTTTTGCGAATAAAGCTCTTTGAGTCTTTTCCTCGTCTCGCCTTCACAGTTTTGTAATCCGTAGACTACAGGCAGAGTTTTCTTTTTTTGGGATATGTCGTTAACAGGCTTGCCAATCCCTTCTTCTGTTCCCCAAATTCCCAGTATATCGTCGCAAATCTGATAGGCTATGCCCAATTCTTTACCGAACTGGTAGAAAAGATTCACCAGTCTACTGTCTTCGCAACCTAGATATGCACCCAGCGAAGCAGATGTGGCAAACAAGGTAGCTGTTTTCTTGCCTGCCATATAAAGGTAATCTTCGATGGTGATATCAAGGCGGTTTTCATATTCCACATCCAAAAATTGTCCCTCGCAAAGCTCTAGGCAAGCTAGACTCAACATTCTAGCCGAACCAACGATCCTGTCATCAGGTATTTGTTTTTCTTTTAGTCCAAGTAAAGCTAAATATGCTAGAGTGAACATGGCATCGCCGGCGTTTATCGCCTGAGATTGCCCCCACAGCTTCCAGACGGTTGGGCGATGATGCCGTTCATAGCTGGCATCCTCAATATCATCATGGATTAAGGAAAAATTATGGACAAGTTCAATAGCAGCGGCAGCTGGCGTTATCTGCGACGCGTCTCCTCCCACCGCCTGGCAACTGAGAAGGCAAAGAGTAGAGCGAACGAATTTACCCGATTCTCTGTCACAGGGCTGTCCACGTTCGTCTTGCCAGCCCATGTGATAGCTCAAAATATTACGAAGCACCGCAGGGCAACGGTCAATAACCTTCCTAAACTCAACTTGCACTGCTTGCCGGTAAGACGAAAACGACTCCGCCAGACCACGTCTTAAGCTCATAAGAATAGCCGCATATTAACGGCTAGAAAAATAACTTGTCAACAGGGTGTGGTGGCTGATAGGTAACTAGTGATTGACAAGGGGGTTGGTAAAGGGTAGCATTTATTCATCCCAAGAAACATCACGAATCTGACTGCTGGACGCAATAGGATGTGTTGATTGTTTCCAAGGTCTTCACGGATGGAAAGGGTGTGATAGAGTATGGGCAACTAGGAAAAGGTTTCGCCAGATAGAGGTCACCGATTAAGAAGGAGGTTAGACAGTGAGAAATCTAAAGTTAATCAGCGTGCTTGTTCTGGTGTTTGTATTGGTAGCCAGCCTGTTGCCGCTGGCTACGGCAGCAGGTTCTGATGACTGCATCAAGCCTATTATCTTCGTTCATGGTAGCGCGGGCTCAGCGCAGCAATTTGAGTCGCAGGCAATGCGATTTGCCAGCAACGGATGGCCCGTGGACTTGCTATTTGCCTTCGAATACGATTCTACTTTCGCGACCCAAAATCTTTCAGCCGTTATTTTACGCCTTGACACATTCGTTGATAGTGTTCGAGAGCAAACTGGGGCTGACAAAGTGTACCTCATGGGGCACTCTCTGGGTACATCTGTGTCCCATACTTATTTGAACGACACAGCCCGTGCCGCCAAGATTGCCAAATATGTGGGTATTGATGGACGTACAGCCTCAGCGCTCCCCGGCGGTGTTCCCACCTTGGCTATATGGGCTCAACTGGGAGGAACAGGAAGCGTTAACCCGCCTCGCGAGATAGTAGGAGCCTGGAATGTTGTCCTAGAAGGGCAGTATCACGTGGAAGTGGCAACATCCGCTGCAGCATTCGCCTACATGTACAAGTTCTTCACGGGCGTGTCACCGAAGACCACGGATATCTTGCCCGTGCCGCCTGGTAAGGTCGAAATCGCAGGAAGAGCAGTCTTCTTCCCAGCCAATGTGGGAGTTGGTGACGCAATTGTTGAGATATGGGAGGTCAACCCCAGGACAGGACACAGAGTCTATGATGAGCCAACAGCTACCTGTACGATAAGTGGGAACTGGTTCTATGATGGCGCCTGGGGACCTGTTCAAATCAATGGCTTGAAGCACTACGAGATCGTGCTAATCCGTGAAGGGTTTCGACCTCATCATTTCTACTTCCAGCCTTTCATGAGGAGCAACTACTTCGTTCGCTTGCAGACATCTGCGCCGGGTGGGATTGGCTACTATATGAACATGAGCGACAACCACAGTAATCTAGTGATCAGCAGGCAGAACGAATGGAGAGATAGTGACGTTCTGGAGATAAACGGCGTTAATGTACTGCCGGCACTTGCGCCTATCCGCAAGAACCTGATTGGACTCTTCGTTTACGACAAGGACGCGGATGGCATAAGCAACCTAACTGCCCCCATCCCATACTACCACGCTGTAACATTCATGTCTGGGATTGACTTCTTCATGCCTGCTGCTGACCCTCCAGACGGGACGATTTCGGTTGTGGTTACACCGCGGTGGGGTGGTGGGAAGAGGCAGGTGATAAACCTTCCCAACTGGGCGTCTTCAGAGCATGCCATAAGCGTCATCGTCAACGACTATGTCCAAGAAATTGACTCTTGGACCAAGTATGTGCCGAGGCAAGCTGCTGGCCGGAAATAGCTAGTTCGCTACCCTGTATAGCAGTATTTTACACCGAGAGCGAACATGCTCGTGGCATATCTAGCCAGAAGCTGCACAGCGAAGAGTCGGTGATTACCACGCGCACCAAAGGGGGACGGGTAGAAGCCTGTCCCCCTTCGTTTCTTGATGCTGCTCTTGGTCGAGCCGCCTGGATTGAAACCAAGCGGCTTGGTGCCGGTTTTGTGTTGTGCGATGGAGAGGTGCAGGAGTGCTCGGGGTGGATATTGGAGAGCCGCAGAAAAACCCATCTGGTCTGAAGCTCACTATTCATCTCATATGCACTTGCTGAAAGTCTGTGACCAAGCTATAATTCCCGCTTTAGTGTTATGATTGCTGATCATAGCGGAGGAAGCAGATGAATTGTATTGTATGCGGAAATCCGTTGATTTATGGCCGTGTTGTTTTCCATTGTGCTTGTGGTGCTTTTATCCATGCCTATTGCTGGGATAGGCATATATTGCAAGCTCATCGTCCATCCTTTGAGATAGGGAGCGTCAACTTAGATGGCGAATTCATACCAAGGGAAAGCAGAGAAGGCAAGCAACTTGCCAAGACGCAAGTCACAGAAGAACAGCGCTCGCAATGATGTGTAGCGCCCGTTTCTTAAACGAAGGAGAGCATAAATGCCTATTTACCAATATCGGTGTTTGAACTGTCAACTGCAATTCGAGCTTAAGCAGAGCTTTCATGATAAGCCGATAGCCGATTGTCCTAATTGTCACGGGATCGCCCGTCGTCTTTTCTCCCCCGTTCCTATCATATTCAATGGACCAGGTTTCTACGTTACCGACTGCCGCGAGGAAAAGGCGAAAGGTGATAATCCTGGGAATTCGGCTAGGAAGGAAAAAGACAGTGGAGGTAGCAAATCATGAAATGCCCTGTGTGTGGTAAGGAAGCCAAAGCCCACATCTATTACTGTGCCAAATGCGCCGTATATGTGCATGAGAAATGCTGGCAGAAGCACGTGGCACAGGCTCACAAGAAATAGCCGCTCGTTTTATTAGTCAACTTCCTTCATGATATACTTAATCTGAGCGTCCCTGTAGCTCAGCTGGATAGAGCGGCTGCCTTCTAAGCAGCGGGTCGTGGGTTCGAATCCCTCCAGGGACGCCACCAAGTTAGCTACAAAGTGTTCACAAAGTTCACAAAAGTTCACAACGGATATCGTGGATAACTTCATCAAGTCCAGGGCATCGGGGACAAGTCCAAAGACTATCAAGATATATCACCTGGCCCTGGATAACCTCATTGGCTATCCTATCACCCCTGAAGGCATCAACACCTATCTGAACTCCCTTACCTGTGGTAATGCCAAACACAACTACTACAGGGTCATCAAGACGCTATGCAGATGGCTATATCACACTAACCAGATCACCTCTAATCCGATTGAAAAGGTGTTACCACCACGAAGGCAGAAGAAGCTACTACCAGCTATAAGCAAAGACCAGCTAGATATTCTGGTCACTAATGCTATCACCGATAGGGACAAGGTTATCCTGAATCTCTTGTGGTATTCAGGCATGAGGCTATCTGAAGCCTCCAATGTCAAGGCCAGTGACTTCAATTGGGAAGAGGGCACTGTCATTGTCCTGGGTAAGGGCAACCGCTACAGAAAGGCACTTGCTGGCAATGGGATGGTAAAGGATTGGTTCACGAAGCATGATACCCTGGGAATAACAGCAGATGGCATATCCACCATGCTCAAGCGATTAGGCAAGGCTACAGGCATAAAATGCAACCCTCATAGCTTCAGAAGGGGCTTTGCTGTCCACCAGGTGAAGTCGGGACTATCCAACAAGGTTATCCAGGCTCTTGGCGGTTGGGAGAGTCCTGACATGGTTAGCCACTATGCAGCCAGCTTAACCTTTGACGATGCTCTGAAGATATACAAGGTCGTGAACACTGATGCCTAAGTAGCAGGTGGTCATAGCTACATTGTTCACAGGGCAAAGCTAGCTGTTCACAGAGTTCTAGTCTCAGCTATACCCAGAGTATGGGGGTAGGACTGGGAGCTTGTCCCTTCACTGAGCAGAGAGATGAGCACAAGCTCTCTCACGAAAATTTTCCCAGAAAAGCAGGCTAGAGGTATCAGTTACGGGAGACTATGATTGGGAATAGGTCTGTGCCATCGTTGGAGTAGATGAACTCTCTATCAGTCCTGCATCCAGACATCCAGAATGTCTCCCCTCCGTGAAATCTTACATTGTAAATCGTGATGGCTGCTCCTAGGTTGTTACCTATTGCCACTTTCATTCGCTCGCAGATTTCTCTACTTGACAGCTTATCCACGAACGGTGGGAAGTTCCCTCGTTTGACTGGTCTCTGTGGAATCTCCTCTTCCTTCTGCTGCCCCCCAGTCTGTTCTGGAAGTATAAGCTCCTGCTCCTCAGTCTTCACTACTGCTGTGCTCAGGCTTGGTTGTGGTCTCCTCTTTGCACTCACCAGAAGAACAATAGGCCACAAGAGGATTAGAATGCTCACAATATCAGTGATGGTATCCATGCCAGAATCCTCCTCTTTGTCTGACCTCTCCTGCCTGTTTTCAGCCCCTACGATTGCTGAAGTCTATCCTCATTGAAGGTGCAGAAGTGTGCTGGACTCTGGAGCCG
>DAITOK010000026.1:0-15616 GCA_036834125.1 Chloroflexota bacterium
TTGGTTATCTCATTGAGAAAGGAGGAATGTCGCAAAAGTCTTTAACTTATACATGTAGTTGATTTTGGGTATGACAAGAGCTATACTCTTCATTCGATTTTGAGAGGTCAGGGATATAGGGTAGCGAGTTTTTGAGTGACATATGCGAGTATTGCTACTGAGTACACCACATCCTCTGGAGGAAAGCCCACTTCCTCCTCTTTCTTTAAGTTATCTAGCCGGCGTCCTAAGAAGAGAAGGCATTGAGGTCAGGATTTTAGACTTTTTGGTGACGAGTTACCATCCCAAAAAGCTCAGGCAAGAACTGCAAGAATATCGTCCACAAGTCGTGGGTGCTACCTGTGTCACTCTGAATTACCCCATCGCCAGAAGGATGCTCAAAGTATGCAAGGATTTCGACTCACATATCACCACTGTTATTGGCGGACCTCACGTTACCTTTGCCCTAGAAGGGACACTCCTTCCGTCACCCTGGATTGATGCCATAGTCATCGGCGAAGGAGAAAATACCCTAGTGGAACTGGCCAAGGCAGCAGGAGAAAACAAAGACGTTCACGACGTGCCCGGGATAGCCTTTGCCGATGAAGGCAAAGTGGTAAAAACCGCTGCGCGTGGTCTCATTGAAGACCTCGACCAGTTACCTTTTCCAGCCCGAGACTTACTCCCCATGGCAAGGTACCGCGCCCTGGATGCCCCCTGCACCGTAATAACCAGTCGTGGCTGTCCCTATCAATGCATCTTCTGCTCAGGACGGCGCATGTTCGGACCGAAGGTTCGATTTCGCAATCCGGGACTCGTAGTAGATGAGATTGAGAAACTCCAGCACGATTTTGGACTAAAGAGAATCAACATTGTTGACGATACCTTCACGCTCAACCGTCGCCACGCTCAAGCCGTGTGTGAAGAGATACTCAGACGCGGCTTGAATATAAAATGGAGCGTTTTCGCCCGGGTGGATAACCTGGACCAGGAGCTAGCGCAGCTGATGAAGCGGGCTGGCTGCGAATGGGTGCTGTTTGGGGTCGAGTCAGGCGACGAGGGCATTCTGAAAACTATCAAGAAAGGGATCACACCTGACGAGGTGAGACGAGGGGTGAAGACAGCCTTTGAAGCTGGCATAAATGTCTTCAATTCATTTATCATGGGACTTCCCGGGGAGAACCCCGATACCGCTATGAAGTCGCTGGCTTTTGGTGACGAACTATATAAGAAATATGGTGCTAAGTACGGCTTCCACATGCTATCCCCCCTACCAGGAACTGAGCTCTACGAAAAAGCTAAAGAGTATGGCATTCGTATTCTCAGTCGAAATTGGGCTCGCTATAATGCTAACGAACCCATCACAGAAACGCCGACCATGAGCCGGCAGATGGTGAGAGAGGTCATGTCTATCTATGACCGAGGGATAGAAGGTGCTTGGGACGATATAAAGCGTCGTGCCAAGGAAGGAGACCCTGAGTGTACCCAGATAATGGAAGTCAAGGAAAGAAATGAATTCGTCTGGACCCTGTTTCAACAAGATGCTATTGAAAAGCTAGGAAAGATACCATCGGCGATGGCTGCACATCCTCTTGAAGCAGAGGCAGAGTTAGTTTGCCGAGTTTCCCAAAAACTGGGTACGGATATACAAGCCACACGGCGATGGCTAGGCGAATTGCTAGCCAACGGATTCCTAACACTCGAGACCACAAATAGTAGCCTGCAGTGGCAATGGAGTGAAACTCAAGCCCTGAAACAAACCAACAAAGCTACGCTAGCTATGTCATGCTCGGTTTAAGGCAGAAATAACCCCTTAAGAAATTCTTCTATAGCTTTATTGACGGCGTCAGGCTTTTCAGAGATAACTAAATGCCCAGCCTGAGGAATAATGACCACCTTAGAGTTAGCGATCTTTTCGCCAAGGTAATTACTGTATTTCACCGGAGTCATCACGTCTAACTCACCACAGATAATAAGTGTCGGCAGCTTTATCTCGTGGACTCTGTCCATAATGTCAAACTTGTCACAGCATAGGAAATCATTGAGCATGACAGCAGGACCAAGAGCTTTCTGTTTTTCAATGATCTCCCGTTTATAATCTTCAGGATTTGAGCGATGCAATTCTTCCAGGAATTGATACCATTCCTGGGGATCTCCTCTAATAGCCTTCTCACAAGGGATTAAGTACCTGGAATGGACTCTGAGTCGCGCTCCGCTGCTGATAACGATAATCCCCTTCAAATCCTCGGGATACTCAAGAGCGTACATGAGCACTATGGCTCCGCCGAGGGAATGCCCAGCCAATACTACATCTCTGTATCCTCTCCCTGCTATGTATTTGCTGAGCCAGTCAGCACACTCTTTTACGCTCTTAAGGGGTACACCATGGGGATGCCCAGGCAAATTGACAGCATGGCTACCCGAGAAGTAGGCAATTTGATAGCGCCAGATGTCTCCATAAGCACCTGAACCATGAACAAAAACGAGCTTAGCTCCCATATTTGGTAAGATATTAGTACTAAATAAGGGAGGTGTCAATACAAGATGATGGAGAGCAGAACCGTCTACTTTCCTGAGCCAGGGAACAAGAACACCGCCAAGACCCTGGAAGTAGCCAAGAGGAGGGCACAAGAGTTAGGCATAGAAACTATAGTGGTAGCTTCTACTAGCGGAGACACAGGACTTAAGGCAATAAAAAAGTTCACCAACCACAAAGTAGTGGTGGTCACTCACACTACAGGCTTTCAGGCACCTGGCGTTCAAGAATTGACCCCAGAAAACAAAGCTAGATTATTGGAGAAGGGAGCGTCAATCCTTACTACCACTCATGCCTTTGGCGGTGTGGGTAGAGCGGTGCGCCGCAAGTTCAACACCTATCAAGTAGATGAGATCATAGCCCAAACCTTAAGAATCTTCGGGCAGGGTACCAAAGTAGCTTGCGAGATAGCCCTTATGGCTGCCGATGCTGGTCTCATAAGAACAGACGAGGAGGTGATTTGTATCGCTGGCACAGGCAGTGGCGCAGATACAGCACTAGTTGTCCAGCCAGCGCACACTCACGATTTTTTTGATTTGAAAGTCAAAGAAATCTTGTGCAAGCCAAGATAATTGATTCTGGTAGTGAATAACTCAACGCGTAAAGTGACTAGAGAAAAATCCAATAACGAGTTACAATATAGGGCTAATTTGGAACAACCGCATTAATGGAAGGAGACAAACAATGATAAAGGGTCAGAAATTATTAACCGAGGTGGAGTCGAAGGAACTCCTCAAGAAGGCTGGCATACCCGTTGTGGAAACAAAGTTAGCTCGAACCAAACAAGAAGCTATTGCCATAAGCAAAGAGATGGGTTTTCCTGTCGCGTTGAAAATAAGTTCCCCTGACGTAGTTCACAAAAGCGATGCCGGTGGCGTCAAGTTAGGATTGAGCAGTGCCGCCCAAGTGGGAAAAGCTTACAGCGAGATCATTTCCTCTATCGAGAAGGCATACCCAGAGGCTGAAATTCAAGGCGTGTCGGTGCAACGCATGGCTGAACCCGGTGTAGAAATGATCTTAGGTATGAGCAAAGATCCACAATTCGGTCCCGTGCTTATGTTCGGACTGGGTGGCGTGTTGGTCGAAGTCCTTAAAGACGTCTCCTTCAGAATAGTCCCGGTCACTGAAAGGGATGCCCGGGAAATGATCAGGGAAATAAAAGGCTACCCCATCCTGGAAGGATATAGAGGGAAAAAACCAGTGAGCATCCCAGCGCTGGAACAGCTAATAGTGAAACTGTCCCGGTTTGTGGAGGAAAACCCCCAGATAAAAGAGCTTGACCTTAATCCTGTATTTGCTTATCCTGATAAAGCTCTAGCAGTTGATGCGCGGATAGTCCTAGAATAAGGGTTCAATTGTGCTGTTCTAAATCGCCAGAGAAGTTGATCCCACCGAGGGTTGCTCTTGTTCGAGGAAAAGCTTAAAGAATTTGAGCCAGTCTTCTATCCCAAATCGATAGCTGTCATTGGAGTATCGGCTACGTCCTTAAAAGCTGGCTCAGCGTGGTTCTGGAGTTTACGCTCCGCCGGTTTTCCGGGACCTATTTATCCAGTGGGCATAAGCGGTGGTCGGATCGGCGAATTCCAAATTTTCCCAAATCTCAGACTGATCCCTGGAGATATAGATTACGTTATCGTATCTACCCCTCGGCAATCCGTATTGGAACTGCTTGACGATTGTGCCGCCAAGAATGTCAAGGTAGTCCAATTTTTTACGGCAGGATTCAGCGAGCTCAATGCACACGATGGACGCAAGCTAGAGGAACAAATGCTTGAGAAAGCTCGGCGCAGCAATATACGCATCATCGGTCCTAATTGCATAGGCGTATATTGCCCAGAGTACAAGTTCTCATTCCTCATGGGATTACTTGGCGAAAGCGGTCCCGTGGGTTTCGTTTCCCAGAGTGGAGGCATCGCTACCAAAGTAGTGACAATCGGGATGAATCGCCATATCAGATACAGCAAAGTCATCAGCTTTGGCAATGGCATTGATTTGAATGCCAGCGATTTCCTGCAATATTTAGCTGCTGACCCCAAAACCAAGGCCATTGGCGCCTATCTCGAAGGAACGAGAGACGGAGCTCGTCTCTTAAACACGATGAAAGCGGTAGCCAAAATCAAGCCTCTGGTCGTCTGGAAAGGAGGCAGAACAGAGGCTGGTGCTCAGGCTGCCCTGTCTCACACTGGTTCTTTAGCTACCTCTGCGGCTATCTGGTCAGCTATGTTAAGACAAGCCGGCGCCATAGAGGTGCATAACCTGGAGGAGCTAACTGACACCCTACTGATCTTCCAGCAACTAAAACACTGGCGAGGTGTCAATGCAGCTATTATTGGTGGTCTGGCTGACGGTGGCGGTGGCAATTCTGTAGCTGCTGGTGATGCCTGCATGGAGAACGGACTCAAGGTGCCGCTTCTGACACCAGAGACAAGACAACAACTAGCCAAGCTTGTGGGAGATGTGGGCAATATACTATGCAACCCCGTGGATGTGAGCCAGGCACAATTCCGAGGTCTGCCAACCTTGTTCCAAGCTATTGAACTGATAGTAAGAGACACTATCGTTGATGTTGTCCTGATTCAGGAGGATGTAGATATACTCTTGCCAATCTATTCTCAGAAAGGATTGGAGGAAATAAACCAATTCTTCATAGAACTTGGGAAAAAGCAACATAAACCCATAATAGTTGTTTTGCCGCCGGGTTCTGCTGAGCCACAGAGATTACAGATAGAACAACAGCTCCTGGCGGGGAATATTCCGGTCTTTAGTTCCATGGAACGCGCCGCCAAAGCTCTCCAAAAATTTAACCAGCATTTTAACCAACAGGAGTCTAAATAAGCTCATATACAAAAGACAACCTGTACAAACTCGATATGATAGAGCATAACCGAAATCTGCAATCTGAAACCATGATGCAAAAAAACAATGTCCAAAACATTGACCTGGAGTGGAGCGACGATGATGTATTGCCTCGTGTGGTTTATCCTAATCTGGAATTCCTGTTCCAGCAAATGCTCGACTTAACCTTGAAAGAGGTAGCACCCAGACGGGGTGATTTGATATTGGATGTTGGCTGCGGCAGAGCTGTTGATGGTGCTCAGTTGTGGAAAAAGGGGGCAAATGTCATCGGGCTAGAGCCTTCCAATGTAATGTTAGCCCGGGGAAAGAAGTACCTCAGTGACAACAACGCCCGAATACATCTAGTTCAAGGAATAGGCGAAAGCTTGCCCTTTAAGCCGCACGTTTTCGATAAAGTGATGTGCAAGGGGGCGCTGGACCATTTCTTTTCGCCCCACAAGACGATGGAAGAAATTGCCCAGGTGCTTAAGCCCGAAGGAGAAATGATAATCTCCATAGCTAATTTCAGCAGCCTGGGCTTCCGCCTGGGGAAGAGACTCTACCCCGTAACAAAGTTTCTTTCCCCGTCTCTGGCTAAGGAAAGGAAACCCTGGGAGTTACCTCTAGACCACAAATATAAATTCGACTACCCGTTTCTGGCGAATTTAGTGAAGGAGCATTTTGAAATCAAGAAAACAAAAGGCATTTCCCTCTTCTTTGGACTTCCCCTCTGGGGTAGTTTCCTTTCCAAACTTCCACGTTGCATTTCCCACTCTATCCTGAAGGTGTTGGATAAATTAGCCCGACCCTTCCCTTCTCTAGCAGATGTAATCCTGATGAAGTGCACACTGATCCGCAAGCCTCAAAACAACAGTGCCTAACAAATAACAGGAGTAGACCTTTACAATACCTGTTGTCCCAACTATAATTCGCTGTTATGTCTCTCACAAGGAGCGATTCTTTACTTGCTATCCTAGCTAAAATAGCCCACCTATTAGCTCTCCACAAGAAGCAAGGCTATATCGTCGGTGGCTTCGTTCGTGACTGGCTCCTAGGTAGGAAAACCAACGATATAGACATTGCCGTGAACGCTGACGCCACAGCTATAGCTCGCAAGGTAGCCAAGGAACTAGACGGCAAATTTGTGCTCCTTGACGAGGTCAATAGCGTAGCCAGAGTGGTGGTGACCGGACCCGAGCGGTCAGAAAAAACCATGCCTAGCCATCAAGCTATAAGCCAAGAGTGGCATTTTGATTTCTCTTCTTTCGCTGAAAGCATAGAGTCTGACCTGGCTCGCCGCGACTTTACCATCAATGCTATGGCTCTCGAGCTCAGCCAATTTGTTACGGCGACTACAGCTTATAAAAGTCCCCGTAAATCAGCGTCTGAAGTTCGCAAACGACCCCCCTTGAAGCTGATTGCCCCTTTTTCTGGCAGAGCTGACCTGAGAGATAAGATACTACGAGCAGTGAGCGAGCAAATATTTGAGGACGATGCTGCTAGACTCCTAAGAGCAGTCAGGTTAGCGGCGGAGCTTGATTTCGCCATAGAGCCAAACACAGAGTCTCTCATCCGTCGCTATGCCCAAGATGCTGCTAGAGTGCCGGGAGAACGAATTAGAGAAGAGTTGCTTCGCTTGCTCGCCCGACCAAAAGCTGCTTATTTCCTAAGGTACTTAGATAATCTTGGCTTGCTACTGATTTTAGTCCCCGAGCTAGCAGAAGGCAAAGGAATAGAGCAACCAACAGTGCACTTTTGGGATGTCTTCGAACATTCTTTACAAACCGTGGCTGCCATAGAGTTCCTTATCAGAGAAGGCGATTGGGAGTACGGCAACGACGATATGTTGTCCACGGCTCCCTGGTCTGAAACGATAGAAAAACATTTGTCCCAAGAAGTGTCCAGTGGCAGCAATCATAGAGTTTTGCTCAAACTCGGCGGGCTGTTCCACGATATTGCCAAGCCGAGGACGAAGTCCCTCGACGATGATGGCAGAGCCAGATTTCTGGGACACACCAAACAGGGCGCAGCTATGGCCGCGAATATATTAGAACGGTGGCGATTTAGCAACCGGGAAATAAGGCTGGTGGAAAGCCTTGTTTATCATCATCTCCGTCCGGTTCAGATAGCCAAAGATGAGATGCCTACATCACGGGCAGTTTACCGCTACTTTCGAGATACTGCTGAGGTCGGCATTGATATTCTACTCTTAGCTTTAGCTGATTACTTAGCCAGCCGTGGCCCCTTGGCATCTATGGACGAATGGCGAAGACACTGCCAATTGGTAAATTACATACTGGCAGAGCATGAGAGACAGCAAACCAAAATCTTGCCCGCTAAGCTTATTGACGGCCATGATATAATGCAAGCCTTTGAGTTACTGCCAGGCCCGTTGATTGGCAAGCTTTTAGCTATGGTTGATGAAGCTCGTGCCAGCGGAGAGGTGAGCACTAAAGAAGAGGCACTAGCTTTAGTGGGAAAGAAGCTATCTATAATGAAGAGACAAACAAAGGCTTCTCAGGAATCCCCGACAGGAAAAGCAGACTGATGAAAAGGAGTACCGTTTATTTATTCATTTTCATCCTGGCTCTGTTTGGCTTTGCCCTTTGGTCAATAGTGCCACTAGATAGGAACGTTCTCGGCAGAGAAAGACTAAAACTGGGACTTGACCTTAAGGGTGGCTGTTACTTGGTTTACCAAGCTGACCTTAGGGAAGCGGAGCCAGGCACAGAGGACGAAATTATGGAGGGTGTGAAAGGGGTTATAGAAAGGCGTATCAACGCTCTGGGGATCACCGAGTCTACTGTTCAAATACAAAAACACGCGGAAAGATATAGCATCGTTATCCAAATACCAGGCATAGCTGACGTCGAAAAAGCTAAGGAAATGGTTGGACTCTTTACCGTCCTCGAATTTCGGGAGCAAGACGTTGTAGGAAACTGGACTCCAGCCAAGGGCACGGTAAATGGAACAGAGATGACTCTCACCAGCAGGTATTTCAAGGAAAACACCTATATTAGCTTTGATCCATTGACCCAGAAGCCATTACTGGTATTTGAGTGGGATGAGACAGGGACACAGCTTTCTGAACAAATCACTCAACGCCTTATTGGCAAACCGCTAGCCATTTTCCTTGGTGACAAGCCACTCCGAGGCGAAGACGGCTATATCATCGCTCCAACAGTCCAGGAGAAAATAAGCGAAAGAGGGGTAATCACGGGATTAAGCCTCACTGATGCCGAAACTTTATCCCGATTGCTCAACGCTGGACGCATTCGTGTTCCACTGGGAAAATGGGAAGGTGAAGAATTCAAACCTAATATTCCCCTCTATGACAGGACTGTAGATGCTACATTAGGGCAGGATTCCATTCAAAGGAGCATAGTGGCGGCTGCTATCGGCATAGTGCTACTGGCAATATTCATGCTTCTCTACTACCGTTTGCCCGGACTGGTAGCTTGCCTGAGTTTGGGGATTTACGGTGTCCTGCTTCTAGCTATCTTCAAACTTGTACCGATAACTCTAACTTTGCCTGGTGTAGCTGGCTTTGTCGTTTCCTTTGGTATGGCCGTAGATGCCAATGTTCTTATCTTTGAGCGCATCAAAGAGGAACTACGAGCGGGTCGCAGCCTGGGAGCGTCCGTCGAAGCTGGGTTCAATCGCGCCTGGACAGCTATCAGAGATAGCAATATAACTACTTTTATCGCCTGTCTTGTCCTGTTCTGGTTGGGCGGTGAACTTGGTGCTCTCATGGTCAGGGGCTTTGCTGTGACTTTATTTATCGGTGTAGCTCTATCCATGTTCACAGCCATCACAGTTACCCGAACATTCCTTCGTCTGATTGTGCACAGCAGAGTAATTAACAACCTGGCAGCCTATGGGGTAACACCACTCCAAATAACGAGGAATACAAGATGATAGACTTCGTCAATAACAAACGGTGGTTTTTCCTCATTTCAGAAATACTGGTGATTATAGGCATAATATCTCTTATTATCTCACAATTACAGTTCAAAACCCCTTTGCAGCTCGGAATTGATTTTAAAGGCGGTACTTCCATGATTCTTCAATTTAGCCCGCCGGTCGAACAAAGCGAAATACGAGAGGAGATGATCAAGCTAGGTTACGATGAGGCTCGCATTCAATCCGCCAGCGAGGGCGATTTTATCATCTACACCAGAGAAATAACTTCAGACCAAGCCAAAGAGCTAGCCGAAAAGCTGGGAACTGAATTAGATTCACAGGTGGAAATAATAGACTACTACCTCGTTTGGGGAACAGTAGCAGGAGAAACAACACGCAATGCTTTCATTGCTGTAGTAATAGCTACGGTAGCTATGCTCTTTTATATTGTCTGGGCGTTCCGCCACATGCCTAAGCCGTTTCGCTGGGGTGCCTGCGCTGTCATCGCTCTCGCTCTCAATGTGTTCATAATAATCGGCATTTTCTCACTTCTAGGCTTGCTTGTCGCGGTAGCTATTGATGCCTTGTTTGTTACTGCTTTACTGGCTGTCGTAGGCTACAGCATCAACAACACCGTAGTCGTTTTCGACCGTATCCGGGAAAATATGTCCAAGCATATCCGACTTGATTTCGCACAGACCGTAAACGATAGTCTTGTAGAGACACTAGCTAGGTGTCTCAACACTGCCCTGACTACCATTTTCGTACTCCTAGCTCTGCTCTTGTTCGGTGGATCCACGATATACTACTTCGTCCTAGTACTGCTCATGGGCGTTGTTATTGGTACTTACAGCTCCACCTGTGTTGCTGCACCGCTGCTCGTAGTCTGGGAAAACAGAGAGTGGAATGCACTCTGGCCTTTCTCTAAGAAGCGAGCATAACTTTTCCCGGGCAAATCAGACGATTTTGTGAAAGCTTTTTTGACCTGAATCAGGATATAATTGCAGCTTTCAAGAAGCTTCTGCTAATTTTCTGAACCTTAGCGTAACCAAGTTACAAGCCAAGCAGCTCCTTGAAATGCTCCAGCACTGACCTCACATAGGACTCCTCCAGTGGACCAAAAGGCGTACTTGTTTCCAGAATCCGTTTCGGCAAATGCACTTCGTCCAAGGAAAAACCGTGCCGCATTTTGAATTCATACTTTTGCCGATGTATTTCCTCGCCCATACGATTAAGCTCTTCGCGCGTCAGAGAAAAACCTGCTGGCTCAAGTGCCTTCAGCACAATGTCAGGCTGATACAAACCCCTGGCAAAGAAACAAACAACGAGGCTCGATAAAATCTGTCGCCATCGTTCCTCAGCAAGCAAGCCTAAAGCAAGTTCTTGGGCAGGGATGTCTTTTTTTGAGGATAGATTTTTCTGGTCAAGGCTATAACCAGCATTATCGAGATGGCTATGTCTGGTACCCACGATAGCCCCTACATGCGAGCCCGGACCGGTATGATATCCCGGCATTTCGTTGCCACTCAGCGAAAGAGCAAACTCTTCGCCTCCATACACCTCGGATGCATACTTAACCCCGCGTGCCAAAGCACGATAGAAGTCATTCGGTTGCCTAACTATTAACTTCACAGCGTTTACAAATGTGTCATAGTCCCCCCAGGCAAACTTCAAGCCCATAGTCTCCCGATCGGAAATAATACCGCGTTCACGTGCTTCAGTAGCCCACGCCAGTATCACCCCTGTGCTCATAGCATCCAACCCAAATATCTCTATTTGCTCCATCAGATTCAAGAATCCCCTAGCGTCGGAAATGCCAAGCATAGAACCCAGCGCATAGATAGGTTCATAGTCATACGAAATCATGTGTGTCTTATAGAAATACGGTTCGTCCTCGTAATGTTCACGCAATGCTGCAATATGAATACAAGCAATCGGGCAATGCGAGCAGGCGAGACGCCTCCCTAAATACTGCTCAGCAAATACTTCGCCAGAAATGCCGGACGCCTCCTCGAACCTTGCTTCCCTGAGATTCTTAGTTGGTAATGCACCCAACATGTTCAGAGGCAACACATTCTCAGCTGTGCCGAGGTCATGGTACTTCTTCATTGCTGGAGAACCAATTGCCGCATCATAGATTTCGTCATAAACCCTGCGATATTCATTGAAATCGCAAACAGCCAGCGAACGTCTGCCCGAGACAACAATTCCTTTGAGTTTTTTGCTGCCGAAGACCGCCCCCAAACCCAGCCGCCCGAAGTGACGATATGTCTCGGTAGTTACACAAGCGTAAGAAACCAGCTTTTCTCCAGCTCCGCCAATTCTCATAATCGTCCTGATTCCCGCCCCTGGCTCGTTTTCCCTCATAATCCGCCCGACCGTGAAACTATTCTCGATGCCCCATATTGATGAAGAATCCCGGAAATACACCTTATCGCCATGGACAGCCAAATAAACAGGAATATCACTTTTGCCTTTTACCACGATGGCACCATAGCCCGCCATCCGGATGGCGACAGCACTCCGCCCACCACAATGACTCTCCCCAAGGTTACCGGTGTGCGGCGATTTGAACATAGCTACTGTCTTGGAAGCAAGTGGATAAAGCCCCGTTAGAGGCCCTACCGCAAAAACTATCGGGTTTTCAGCACCCAACGGATCAATTCCTGTGGGACACTCTTCTTCCAGAAGGTGAATAGCTACGCCGGTGCCGCCTAAATACTTGTCAAATAACTCTGCGCGCTGGCAAACCCAGTAACGTTTGTCAGATAAGTCAATATACAAAACGTTGGCTAACGTGTCGTTGGCAAGCATGTCAAAGCGATTCCTTCCTTGTTTTCTTCAGAACTCCGTGAGGACAAAACTTTGCACAATAACCGCAATGGATACAAATCATCGGCTTATTAGCTTCTTCATCCCAAAAGACTGCGCCTACCAAGCAAGCGTCTCTGCAATTGCCACAGCCAATGCAAGCTTTTGTGTCAAGTTGAACTCCCCCGCCCTTACGCAGCTTCAATGCCCCTGTTGGGCAGACCTTGGCACACGGTGGATTCTCGCACGCCCGGCACACTATCACAGTAAATCCCCTTTCCATACCTCCCACAGACCTTACACCTATGCAGGCTGCAGCTAGTCCACCCTCTCTTTGTCTTCTGGCACAGGCAAACATGCATAGTTGACAGCCAACGCATCTCTCAGAGTCTAGAATCTGCAACTTCTTTGCGTCTTCCATTCACTATCCCTTAAATCAACCCGAAAACCAGATAACTTGCCAGAAGGCAGTCTAGGTTCTATGTACAGCAGAAAAACGTAAGCTTCTTTGGCTTCAAACCAAGCCGTGTACCCTTTTTATCTTTTCAATACGCTCGTCGAAGCCCCCCAGTTTCGTCCCCGATGGTGCCTTCCCCAAGGGATCATCTATTGTGCCATTGCTGAGAAGGATATCGAACACAGCCTTTACGGAACGAGCAACTACCTCAAGATTATAACCACCTTCCAGAGCAAAAACCAGACGCCCCTGGCATAGCTCGGTTGCTAGTTCCTTCAATATCTCCGTCATTTGAGCAAAACCGGTAATACTAACCCGCATCATAGCTAGCTGGTCAGCCCAGTGCGCGTCGAAACCAGCCGACACCAGTATAAAGTCTGGCTTAAACCTCTTAGCTATTGGAACCAGGACTTCCTTAAAAGCCCGCTGGTATTCCTCATCGCCCCAACCAGCCGACATAGGGAAATTGACTGTGGTGCCAACTCCTTCACCAACTCCAGTCTCTTCCACAGAGCCTGTCCCAGGATAGAATGGATACTGGTGGGTAGAGAAATAGAGAACCCTATTGTCATCATAAAAAGCATCTTGAGTGCCATTACCATGGTGGACATCGAAATCAACGATGAGCACCCGATTGAGTTGGAACTTACTCAGGACAAATCTAGCAGCTACCGCCACATTGTTGAAAATGCAGAAGCCCATGGCACGGTCACGGGTAGCATGATGCCCTGGTGGTCTGATCAGAGCAAAAGCGTTATCTACCTCTCCCTTCATCACCGCTTCTACAGCCACCAGAACTCCACCAGCTGCATATAAAGCTGCTTCGTAAGACCTTGGAGACGTTATAGTGTCAGGGTCGAGCCATCCACCTCCCTTTTCCACTCTGCTCCTTATATAGGAAATATAGTCCGGCGCATGAACCAGCTCGAGTTCCTCTATAGTAGCAGTACGAGGAGACAAACACACCAGCTTTTCCTTAATCCCGGTTTGTTTCAAATGAGCGATTGTTGTCACAAGTCTGCGGGGATTCTCAACATGTTCGCCTGTATCGTGCTCCAGATAGATTGGAGAATAAACCAAGCCAGTTCGCATGCTTGCATCATATCAAAAGTACCTGCGTAAAAACAATTATGACGAACCTATCAAGAAATTCTGCCAGCTTGGGCATTGCTTTTTATCATGGAAAACATCTATGCTGTGGGAAAGAGTTCTATTCCATGACTAGACAAGAAATAAAAGAGCTGCTCGGCGAGGCAGAGAGGATATTTGCCCGGGAACCAAAGCTGATACGGTTGCAGTCAGGCAAAGCTATCTTTGTTGGCGATACCCACGGTGACCTCGAAGCCACAAAAGAAATCATCCGCAGATATCTCAAGCCTCAGAACAAGCTAGTTTTCTTGGGAGATTATGTTGACCGTGGACCTGCCTCCTTAGAGAACATTAGCCTCTTACTCAAGCAAAAAATTGAACATCCTGATTCTGTTTATATGCTTATGGGAAACCATGAAGGCTATGTCTGGCTCACTTTCTACCCCGCCGATTTCTGGGAAAGACTAGATACCGAGCTGCGCCAGCGATGCAGCGAAGTTCTGTCTCAGTTGCCCCTGGCTGTGTCTACGCCCAATGGCATCATTGCCCTACATGGAGCACTTCCTGATGTCTCAAGGTTAGAAGACATAGATGAGATAAAGCCAGGCAGCGCCGAGTGGCATCAAATAACTTGGGGAGATTGGCAGGAACAGCAAGGCAGTTTTTTGGGAACAGACCCTTATACCGGGAGACCTCAATTCGGGCAAGGCTGGTTCGAGGAAATCATGTCCCGCCTGGGCAAAAATGTCTTGATAAGATCCCACCAACCTAACGTTCCATTCGCAATGTACAACAGGAGATGCCTCACCATATTCACTTCTTCAGCTTATAGACATTACGTTTCCCAGCGCAGTATAGCCCTAGTTGATTTGGGGAAAATGGTGAATAGTATAGATGATATCGAGATAGAGATTATCTAACAACCAGCCGCGCGCCACACGAACACACGCCGCCTAGTTCAGAAGAATTCCCCGCGTGCATGACTACAAGCGACGCATTTTCGTTTGCTTAAGGGGGCTTTCTCTCAGGTCGGCTTGGATATGTGAATAATTTGCAAGCTCTTATACCAGTTACTCTGCCGCTTTGTCGGCGCTGAGGGCGATACAGACACCACTCTATCCTGGGGAAAGCCCCCAGATTAGCGTAGCTTACTTCTTTCTAGAGCTAGATATCTTCTTAGGCAGATAACACGCACATAAATCACCCAGGATCCACACTGTTTTGATAACTCGATTTCGTTCCTTAACAGTTAGTCCCCGGGCTTGCCAACTGCCCACAGAGCCTTAATAGCAGCAATGATTGCAGCGGGGGAAACCAAGACAGCAACATAGCTGAGTATGTTGCCTATCTTTTCACCTAAACTCAATACTGCAAGAGGAGCAAACGCATTGCCCACGACAACCAAAGCGATTGTGGCCAGCAAGAAAAGCATAAACTCTTTTGCTGTTACATTTAGAAGACCTATTACTATCCCTAGTATTACTAATACTAGGATAATGGTCGAGTTCTGAGGCCACAATAGGCCTGCGATGATGGCAAGGACAAAACCAATGATGAATGCCCAGAAACCGATGAAACCAAGAATTCCTTTTCCTCCTGTGGCCAAGTTGTCCTCCTGTTTGTTTTGATATTTCGAAAGCAAAGCTGGCTAGGCTTTGTTTTCGATAGTGGCTGAGGCTACATTGCTCTTCGCGGGTTCTATGCTATTCCGCGCGTTTTCTTCAGCTTTCCAACCATCGCTAGAATCAGCAATACCCCATCCCTCGAGACTATCAGCCTCTAGCCTTATTCGCCCTCTAATATCTCTGCATCCAATCTAGCCGGCTTATTTATCACCTCCTTTTTTCGTATTATAGTTATTTGAACACGTGTACCGAGAATTGTCAATAGGTTGGCGGCAGATTCTCGCGAATTTGCTATCAGCTCATACAACCCGTGTCAAATCACCTAGGTACCTAACCGAACAGGGGATTGCTGAATCCTATAAGGTCTAACCATACGAGGTT
>DAITOK010000027.1:0-13895 GCA_036834125.1 Chloroflexota bacterium
TGGAATCATCGGTAGCGGCGCGGAATGTGGTGGGTGGCACTGCTCCGCAGCAGGTAGCCAGGGCACTGAGAAGAGCCAGGAGGCTGCTTAAGGAATGATTAAGCTGGCGCCCTCGATTCTTTCCGCAGATTTTGCCCGCCTTGGCGAGCAGATTGAGGAAGTGGCTAAGGCGGGGGCAGACTACATCCACGTTGATGTTATGGATGGACACTTTGTGCCCAATATCAGCATTGGAGCGCCGGTAGTAGCTTCCATTCGGCGCGTAACTAAGTTGCCTCTGGATGTCCACCTCATGATTGAGCACCCGGAGCAATATGTTCATGATTTCGTGCAGGCGGGCGCCAACATCATCACCGTGCATGTGGAAGCCTATCCCAGGCTCCTGAAGGTGCTCCAGATGATAAAGAAAGCGGGGGCTAAGGCAGGAGTATCTTTGAAACCAGCTACCCCTATTAGCGCGGTCGAAGAGTTTCTACCGCATGTAGACCTGGTACTGGTCATGAGCGTTAATCCCGGTTTTGGTGGGCAAAGTTTTATGCCAGAGACGTTGCCGAAGATAGCTGATATGCGCAAAATCCTGGATGAGAAGGGACGGAAGGCTGAGCTTGAAGTTGATGGAGGCATCAACGCTGAGAATGCTCGAGAGGTGGCCAGGGCAGGGGCGACGGTGCTGGTGGCGGGAAACAGCATATTCCGGGCTGAAGAAGGGATAACAGCGGCGATACGAAGGCTGAGAGAAGCAACGTCATAGAAAGTCAAAGATAAAAATTACAAATTACAATGCAAAAAATTAACCTTTGCTCTGTCATTTTGCATTTTGAAGGGACTTGTTTAGAGTTTAGCTGCTGAGATTGTTACGCCCCGACAAGTTGGGGCTCGCGATGACAAACTATGTGAGTGAGCTAGCGGGCGGACTTGTATTGGGTGCGGAGACATCTGGTGCAGATGTTGACTTTTGTGGGCTTCCCTTCTACCATAATCGTAGTGCGGTGGACATTGGGATACCAACGTCGGGGAATATGCCGTTTCGAATGGCTGACACCACATCCGAATTGTACTTTCTTACCACAGATTTCGCACTTCATGAAAGTTCCCCTGCTATTTGAAATTTTGTCAATGATAACATAATTATCAGCCGAGGGGAAGTGGCGGGATGAAAACAGATTTAGGCGACGGTCAAACCCTGAAGGAGATGTTTGCTTCAGGGGCTGCCTGGCTGCAAAAGAGCGCACCTGATATCAACGCCATAAACGTTTTCCCTGTTCCTGACGGCGACACTGGCACCAATATGGTGCTGACCATGGAATTTGCCTTGCAGGAAGCTAAGCTCAGTTCTGACACTGAGGTTTCTGCGGTAGCTAAGTCGCTGGCTCGGGGAGCTTTAATGGGGGCGCGGGGCAATTCGGGAGTGATCTTATCTCAGTTCTTCAGGGGACTGGCTAAAGGACTAGCCGGCAAGAGCCAATTCAGCGGCAGGGATTTTGCCCGAGCGCTAGCTGAAGCAGCACAGGCAGCATATAAAGGCATCGTCAATCCAGTAGAGGGCACCATCTTAACGGTGCTCAAAGATGCCTCCAAAGCAGCGCAAGAGGCAGCCAAAAACGATGATAACTTGGTCACGGTACTGGAGGCAGCGGTAAAAGAAGCCGAAGAGTCGGTGGCGCGGACGCCCAGCCTATTGCCGGTGTTGAAGGATGCCGGTGTGGTAGATGCAGGCGGGCAAGGCTTGTACACTCTGCTGGAGGGCACCTTGCAGTTCCTCAAGGGCGAGGCACCTAAGATGCAATACCGCAGACCTCGCCTGGTGGCAGCCAAGATAGAATTAGTTCCTAGAGTGGCACACATGCCCACCCAATTGGAGACACCCTACGGATACTGCACAAATTTCGTCCTGGAAGGCAGGAATCTCAACCTGAGCAAAATCGAAAAAGACCTCAAAAAGAAAGGCCAATCCCTGATAATTACGGGTGACGATACATTGGTGAGAATTCATATCCACAGCTTTGACCCTGGCGAAATATTGGGCTACGCCACAAAGTTGGGCAAGCTCCATGAGATAACCATTAACAACATGGATGATCAGTATGCCCAGTTCATCAAGATGCAGAGAGAACGAATGCCTCAGGTGGATATTGCCATGGTGGCAGTAGCTACAGGAGATGGCTTCTTCAAGCTGCTTAGTAGTTTGGGCAACATAATCATTGTCCCATGCGGACGGACGATGAACCCTAGCGTTCGTGAACTGCTGCAAGCTGTGGAATCGGCGCCTTCCAACAACGTTATTTTGCTGCCCAACAATAAGAATATCGTGTCGGCAGCTTCCCAACTTCAGCCCTTGACTCGGAAGAAGCTCAGGGTCGTTGCCACCAAGAATATCCCGCAGGGAATTGCGGCAGCTCTGGCTTTCAACTACGAGCTGGACATAGAACAGAACGCTCAGGCTATGGAAGAAGCTATAAGTAGAGTCCATGTCATCGCAATTACTCGAGCAGTGCGAGGAACACATCTCGGCGGTTTGGAAATTAAGAAGGGGCAATTTATTGCCATCCTCAACGACGAAGCCTTAATAGCCCGGGCTGACAAAGTGCTAGATGTCATCCCGGAAGCTCTGAACAAAGCTGAGGCGGCTAAGGCTGAGATAATCACTGTCTACTACGGTGCCGAAGCTAAAGAAGCGGAAGCCAAAGCTATAGCCCAAGAAATCCGTGAACGGTACCACACTGAGGTACAGGTATATTACGGCGGCCAGCCACATTATAATTACATAGTATCGTTAGAATGCTAGCAGGTCCTGAGGCTGAATAGATAAAGTGTCAGCTATTGATTCGCTGCGAAAAGTCCTGGAGCTGGAGTGCCGCAAGGGTTACGTTGATAAGGCGGTAATCGGTGGCTTGGACAAGTATCTGCACAGGCAAGCAGGGCAAATCAGGCAGAGCATCGGCGACCCTCAGCTCGTGAAAGGCTTTGAGGAGCTCAAACTAGCCAATTCCAATTATGCCTCTTATTGCCTGGACGAGCGCAAGAGATGGTTAGGCAAGGTATTCGATTGGCTGGATAGTGTGGAAAAGGCGGCGAACAAAAGCAGTCGCCCATCGGCAGTCAGCGACCAGAAGGAAAAAATTGAGATACGCCCGAAGCGAAGAGAGGGGCTGGACTCGCCGATAACCATCCTTAAGGGCATCACACCCAGAATCGCTGCCAAATTTGCCAAGTTCGATATCAAAACAGTGCGCGACCTGCTTTATTTCTTCCCCAGACGCTATGTGGATTACAGCCGCAGAAAACCCATCTCGGAACTGGTGGAAGGTGAAGAACAAACTATCATCGGCACGATCTGGCAAGCCAAGGTGACGACCTTGGGCAACCGGCCGGGTACAGAAGCCATTGTGGGCGATGAGACAGGAAACATCAGGGTAGTATGGTTCAATCAGCCCTATCTGGCAAAGGGCTTCCGCACGAATGCTCGGATTGTGATCAGCGGTACGGTCAGCATATTCAGAGGGCAAAAAGTGTTCGAGTCGCCGGAATGGGAGTTGTTGGGAGATAAAGAGTTGATTCACACCGGTCGGCTGGTGCCTGTCTATCCTCTAACCCAGGGCTTATATCCCAGGCAGGTGAGAAAATGGACGAAAGAGGTTGTGGATGGCTACCTTTGGCAACTGAGCGATTTTCTGCCCGCCGAGATTGAAAGCCGCTGCCAGCTATTAGACCTGGGGACGGCAATCGCCCAAATTCACTACCCGGATGACCAGTCTATGGCGGCGCAGGCGAGGAGGAGGTTATCCTTTGATGAACTGTTCCTGCTACAGTTAGGAGTGCTAGCCAAGAAACGAGATTGGCAGGAGGGACAACCGGGCAACGCCTTTCGCATTCCCCAAGAAATTATCAGCAAATTCTTGCGGGGGTTGCCATTCAGCCTGACCGGAGCGCAGGAGAAGGTTTTGCAGGAAATTCTGAACGACCTTAAGCAACCCAAAGCCATGTCACGCCTTTTGCAGGGAGAAGTGGGGAGCGGCAAGACTGTGATTGCTACGCTGTGTCTGCTGGTAGCAGCAGCTAACGGCTACCAGGCGGCGTTGATGGCACCCACCGAGGTCTTGGCTGAGCAGCATTTCGCCAATATCTGTGGTTACTTGTCTCGGGTGAGCACCCGAGAATCTCACCCTGAACCGGAAGCAACAGTCAGACGGTATGAAGGATTCCTGCCTCGACCATTGACCATTGCCCTACTCATCGGGAGCCTGAGCAACAGCGAAAAGGATAGGTTACACGATGAAATCAGGAAAGGAGAAGTGGACATTGTCATCGGCACACACGCTCTGATTCAGAAAGAGGTGGAATTCAAAAGATTGGGGCTGGCGGTAATAGATGAGCAACACCGATTTGGCGTATTGCAACGCTCTGCTCTGCGACAAAAAGGATTCAATCCTCATGTCCTGGTTATGACAGCTACACCTATTCCCAGGACAATGGCGCTGACCCTGTATGGAGATCTGGATCTTTCCATTATTGATGAATTGCCTCCGGGACGTCAGGTTGTGAAAACGAAGGTCCTTGAGCCACAGGATAGAGACAAGGCTTACGAGTTTCTGCGGCGCCAGGTCAAAAACGGGCGACAAGCTTTTATCATCTGCCCCCTGATTGAGGAGTCGCAGATACTGGAGGCGAAAGCTGCCACGACCGAATATGAGCGCTTGTCTAAGGAAGTGTTCCCAGACTTCAAACTGGGATTGCTTCACGGTCAGATGCCCAGCGACCGGAAAGAGGAGGTGATGCGCCATTTCCGAGCCGGGGAAGTGGATATTCTGGTATCCACCTCAGTCGTGGAGGTAGGCATTGATGTGCCCCGAGCCTCAGTAATGATGGTCGAGGGTGCTGAGCGATTTGGCTTGTCCCAGCTTCATCAGTTCAGGGGACGGGTAGGACGAGACAAGGAGCAAGGTTATTGTTTACTTATCCCGGAGAAGCTGACGCCAGAAGCTCGAGAACGGCTATTGCTGATGGAAAAGGTTCACAACGGCTTCGTGTTAGCGGAAAAAGACCTGGAACTGAGAGGTCCCGGGGAATTCTTCGGCACGCAGCAGAGCGGACTGCCTGACCTCAAACTGGCCAAATTGACCGATTTACGTAGCCTGGAATTAGCACGCAGAGAAGCAATAACCTTGTTCCAGAATGACCCGGACTTAAAGAAGCCTGAGCACGAGCTTTTGCGTCAACAATTGGGTCAGGTCTGGTCCAAGGCTGCGGAATGGAGCTGAGACACTAGAGCTAGCTCTATAACGGTGTTCTTCCCTGGCAGGACGAGGATTTCATCCTGTCGTGGTAAAGGTGTCCCGAGTAGCCAAGGGTCTAATTGTAGGCTTGTTCGCAAAGCGATAAGGCTTCGCAAAAACCTCCCAATTTAGTAAGATGTGCCGAAGGCCGGAAATTGCGTCAAAGGAGGTTCAGTATGTACCTTGACAAATTCCGCTTGGATGGGAAGATAGCTTTGATTACTGGTGGCTCGCGAGGCATCGGTCGAGCCACAGCGCTGGGCTTTGCCGAAGCCGGAGCAGATGTGGCAATAGCGAGCAGAAAACTTCCTGACCTGGAGAATGTAGCCAAAGAAATAAGGAAAATGGGCAGAAAAGCCTTGCCGGTAGCGGCCCATGTTGGGCGGATGGAGGAGATCAAGAGCCTGGTTGATAAGGTCGCTGGCGAATTTGGCAAAATTGATATACTGGTGAACAACGCTGGCACCAGTCCGTCTCTGGCTTCTTCACTAGAGGTTGACGATCGTCTCTGGGATAGCATTATGAATCTTAATTTGAAGGGACTGTACTTTTTGAGCCAGGCTGTAGCTAGGGTGATGAAGGAACATGGCGGAGGCAGGATTATTAACGTCGCCTCGATGGATGGGTTTAAGCCCGAGCAAAATATCGGCGTATATGCCATCAGCAAGGCTGGCGTGATAATGGTGACCAAGGTCATGGCTCTGGAATTGGCTCAGTACAATATTCGGGTAAATACAATAGCTCCTGGCAACGTGCATACCCGTCTTGGCGATTCTCGTTTTTTGGCTATGCCTGAATATGAGAAGGAAATGATAAGAAAGACACCATTGTCACGCATAGCTGACCCTGACGACATGGTGGGCGCCATGATTTATCTGGCATCCGAAGCCTCCAGTTTCATGACGGGAGAATGTATCGTGGTAGACGGGGGCATCCATCTGACTTGAGCCGAGAAGCTGCTGAGTCTGCGCAAGCATCAGTTGCCTACTTGAGAAGACAGGGTAAGTTTGCTATTGTGTTTTGGATTTTGAACTACGAGGCGTTAGAATTAGGGCTTAAGGTTCGTTTGACATGATCAGGCGACAACTAGCTCGATGCTTACGGCAAGCTGTATCTGAGGCACAGCAAAAAGGCACTCTGCCAGCAGTCGTCTTGCCCGAGGTGGTCATAGAACATCCTCAGAATCCCGAGCACGGAGATTTCGCTTCGGGTTTGGCTTTGAAACTCGCTCGGACTATGAGGATGTCCCCCATGGCTATAGCCGAAAGAATCTCTGAGCATATCACGCCCCCACCTCAGATTGCTAAGTTCTGGGTAGCTGAACCAGGCTTCATCAATTTCACCTTGCGGGAGGACTGGTTGAGTACAGAGGTGGAGTCAATCTTGACCGCTGGCGAATCATACGGAGATATCGAGCTGGGCAAAGATAAACGCGTCCAGGTGGAGTTTGTGAGCGTCAACCCCACTGGACCTCTTCATGTCGGTCATGGTCGTGGGGCTGTTCTGGGCAGCACTTTGGCGAATGTGCTGAGAGCCGCTGGCTATACAGTGGAGAGGGAATACTACATAAATGATCTGGGCACGCAGATAGCGAACTTCGGGCGTTCTCTGTACGCTCGTTACCAGCAGTGCCTGGGCAAAGAAGCGGCAATGCCGGCGGATGGCTACCACGGCAACTACATGATTGACCTAGCAAAGGAAATAGTCCAGGAGCAGGGGGACAGATTCTTGTCCCTGCCGGAAAGCGAGGCAGTGACGCAGCTAGCCGATATTGGCATAGCCAAGATGCTGCAGGAAATCAAAGAAGACCTTGAACTGTTGAATGTGGTTTTCGATAGTTGGTTTTCGGAGAGGAGCCTCTATCGGGGCGGACAATATGACAGGGCAATGGAGCTCCTTCAAAAAGGGTGTTACGTTGTCAGGAAAGAGAATGCCACCTGGTTCGAATCAAGCTCGCTGGGCGAAGACAAAGACAACGTTTTGGTGCGCAGTGATGGTTCACCTACCTACTTTGCCTCGGATATTGCCTATCACTACAATAAGTTCCTGGAACGCAAATTCGACAGGGTGATTGATATCTGGGGAGCTGACCACCAAGGGCATGTCCCCCGTATGAAGGCGGTGCTGAGGGCTTTAGGCTGTGACCCTGAACAGCTCAAGGTGATAATCTGTCAGCTAGTTACCCTGCGACGCGGAGAAGAAATAGTCAGGGTATCCAAGCGTAGCGGGGATATTATTACTTTGAGGGAGGTGATAGAAGAGGTTGGTCCAGATGCCTGTCGTTTCATATTCTTATCCCGCTCTGCCGATAGCCAGATGGATTTCGATATGGAACTGGCTAAGAAACAGTCAGCGGACAACCCGGTGTACTACGTTCAATATGCGCACGCTCGCATTGCCAGCATTATGCGTTTCGCTAACCAGAAGACAATAAACTACAGCGATGGCAATGTTGCTTTGCTTACCACCGAGCCAGAGCTGACCTTGATTCGTCGCTTAATACTCCTCCCTGAAATAGTGGAGCGGGTAGCTGTGACACTGGAGCCTCACCACTTACCTTACTATGCTCTGGACTTAGCTACGGTATTTCACAGCTTTTACAAGCAGTGCCGTGTTGTGTCCGACGACGAAGCGCTGACCAAAGCTCGCCTCAAGCTAGTCAAAGCCAGCCAGATCGTTCTTGCCAAAACCTTACACCTCATGGGTATGTCGGCTCCGGAAAAGATGTAGAGGAAATCGCCGGCTCCCTTTCTCTGTCTACGCGGGCAGACATTTAAAAAAGAACTAAAAAAAGAACCGTACCAAATCTTGTTTAATTTGCAGGCATGCTTGACAAAATCGGCGATCTGGTTTATGCTGTTGATGAAAATAATAATCATTATCAATAAACATGAGGAAAACTAAACAGAGAGAAGCAATCCTTAGGATTTTGAGGTGCACCACTTCACATCCTTCTGCTGACTGGATATACAACGAGGTGCGAAAAGAAATTCCGAATATTAGTCTGGCAACTGTGTATCGGAATCTGAAGCTGTTACGCGAACTGGGAGAAATTCTGGAGATACATTCAGGCGATGCTCCCAGCAAGTTTAACGGCAATCCCGCGAATCACTATCACTTCAGGTGCGAGAGATGCGGACGCGTCTTTGACATCGGTGAGCCGATGGATGAGAAGCTTAACGAAAGAATAGCTCGAAAAACGGGCTTGAAGATTTCACACCATTGGCTGGAATTTCGTGGACTATGTAAAGACTGCCAGAGAATTCGCGGTTCGAGCGAAAGCCGTAGATGCAGGAGGTGACGAATGCCGAAAGCTGTAATCACTTTAGATGAGCAGGAGATAACCAAGTTAGAACAAGTGCTTATGGACAGAGATATAAAGGGAGCATGGGAACTTTTGGCTGAGATAAGGGACAAAATCAGGGGGACACAGGACACTCGTTGCGGCATAGAAAAACTGAGGAAATAGAAGGAGGTCAAAATGGGAGCCACACAGCAGGTCGTTAGCAGCTGCTTGTCCCTTGTGAACTTGACAAGAAAAGCACCTCTCGCTTATGCTGTTAGCCGACCGCTCTTTTCATTTATCCTACGTCCATCTAATCTTGATAGATGGGATGATGTGTCGGAGCTGGAGGTGTACAGCACTTAAACAGAGATAGCACACAAATAAGCATTTTTTGCATTCTTAGCGAGTAGCTTGCTGCTTCTTTAAGCTTCTTGGACAGCAGGTATTCTGGCTAGAAATACGAATTCAGGAGGGGAAAATGGCACGCCAGGTCAAAATCTATACCACCCCAACTTGTCCTTATTGCAAAATGGCTAAGAAGTTCCTGGACGACCACGGTATTCAGTATCAAGAATTTGACATAGTTAAGGATAAAGCCGCCCGTGAAGAAATGAAGACCAGATGTAATTCGCTGGCGGTTCCTACAATTTGCTTTGATGACGAAGTGATAGTCGGATTCAATGAGGACGAACTCAAAAGGAAATTAGGACTTTAGCTCAGCGAAATAAAGCATGTACGAATTAACTATTGTTGGCGCTGGTCCAGCCGGGATGACGGCGGCAGTGTATGCCGCACGGAAAAAGCTCAACGCCTTGCTCATTAGCCATAACATCGGCGGGCAGGTGCTGTGGACTGCTGGGGTGGAAAACTATATGGGATACCAATTCATCGAAGGGGCTGAGTTAATGCGCAAATTTGAGGAACAGGTCAAACAGTTTCCTATTGAGATAAAAACTGGCGAGAAGGTCAACAGCCTATCCAAACTGGATAGTGGCTTCGAAGTAAGAACTGACAAGGGCGGAGCCTATCAAGCCAAGGCAGTGATAATCGCCACAGGCAAACGTCCTCGCCAGTTGAACGTTCCCGGTGAAGAAAAGTTGAGAGGCAGAGGAGTTACCTACTGCGCCGTTTGCGATGGTCTCCTCTTTGCCGGTGAGAAGGTGGCTGTGATTGGCGGTGGCAATTCGGCTCTCGAGGCTGTTGATGACCTGATTAAAATAGCTGAACATGTCTATCTGATATCACTGACTCCGCTAACTGGTGACCGGGTTTTGATAGACAGAGTACAAGATGCCAACAACTTGACGATGTTCCTGGAGCACGAGGTTCTGGAAATCGAAGGCGAGAGCCGCGTTGAGGGTTTAAGGATAAGGCAATTAAACAGCAAGAAAGAAAAAGACCTTGCCGTGGCTGGAATCTTTGTTGAAATTGGACTTATTCCCAACTCAGAGCCATTTGAAAGAATAGTTCGCCTCAACCGTCTTGGCGAAATTGAAGTGAACTGTGTCAACGAGACTAGTGTGCCCGGGCTTTTTGCTGCTGGCGATGTTACCAATGTTCCTGAAAAGCAGATAGTGGTAGCTGCTGGTGAAGGGGCGAAAGCTGCTCTGCAAGCTCATCGCTATCTGCAGAGGTTGAGCGAATAAGTTACAAAGGAGGATCGAAAAATGGCTGTCAAAAGGGTTGGTGAAAAGTATCGTTGCAATGTCTGTGGCAATGAGGTGGTGGTGACTAAGGTTGGTGGTGGCACCTTAGTTTGTTGTGGTCAGGATATGGAGTTAATCGGCTCACAAAGTGTTAAGGAGAAAGCCAGTGGAAAGTGAACAAGCTAGAACATTAGAAGCGCTTGAGCTTGCTGTTCAAATGGAGGTCGAAGGGCAGGAGTTCTATAGGAAAGCAAGCCAGAGGAGCAGCAACAGGCTGGCTAAGGAATTATTTCAGCAGCTAGCTAGCGAAGAAGATCTTCATCGCAGGAAGTTTGTGGAAATATATGAAGCTCTCGAGAAAGGGCAAAACTGGCCTAGTGTGACACCACCATCTGAGAAAGGGAAAAGACTCAAATCTCTGTTCGCCGAAGCCAGCAGGGCTCTGGGCAGTGAGTTCCAAATTGCCCAGTCGGAGCTTGACGCTATCAAGATAGCTATGGATATGGAGGAGAAGTCCTATAATTTATATCGCTCCCGTAGCCAGCAAAGCTCCTTACCTGTGGAAAGGCGGTTTTACGAGGCTTTGGCGGCTGAGGAGCGAGGACATCATCTCGCCCTAGTTGATTCCTACGAGTATCTAAGCGACCCTGCCGGATGGTTCATCAAGAGAGAACACCTGTCCGTGGATGGACCATAGATAACAGAAGGAGGCATCGCATGGAGGATGTTGCTTTAAGAATTGAGCAGCTATATGCGGAGATAGAAGGGCGAGAAATCCTGCATAACATAAATTTGGAGATGAAGCTCGGCGAGACTCACGTCTTGTTTGGTCCTAATGGCAGCGGGAAAACCACCTTGCTCATGACCATAATGGGTTTCCCAAAGTATCGCGTAACGAAAGGCAAAATCGTCTTTAGGGGTCAGGACATAACAAATTTACCACTGGACGAAAGAGCTCGCCTGGGGATTGGTATATCATTTCAGCGACCACCGGTAGTTCGAGGGGTAAAAATGCGGGATATGCTGGCAGCCTGTCTCAAAGGACACGCAGATGAGAACAAAATAAAGCAGCTGGCGGAAAAAGCCAAGTTGGCTGATTTTCTGGATAGAGAAATAAACTACGGCTTTTCAGGAGGGGAAATAAAACGTTCTGAGCTGATGCAACTTCTGGCACAAAAGCCAGCTTTAACCCTGATAGATGAACCGGAGTCAGGTGTGGACTTGGTGAACATTGCCTTGATTGGTGAGCTCCTGAACAACTTGCTGGAGAAAGATTGCCCCATACCTGAGCGTAAGTGCTCCGGACTCATAATTACCCACACTGGCCACATCCTGGACTATGTTAACGCTCGCACAGGCTACGTCATGTGCAATGGTATCATCGGATGCGTGGGAGACCCGCATGAGATTCTGGCTACCATCAGAGAGAAAGGCTATCAGGAGTGCGTGAAATGTTTTCTCCGGAGGGCACCCAGTGGCTGAGACTAGAAGAACTTCGGACACGTTCCACGAAAAAGCCCAATTGGCTGCTGGCAAACCAGCGCCATTTGGTGAGGATATAGACCTCAAGAAGTTTGACAGCTCGGCTGAGGAGCGACCCTATCAGCCCGACCCGTCGGAGTTTCCGCTCGAAGCCAAAGAGCGGATGCTGGAAGCTGGCGTCGTTGTGGACGACCTCGGTCAAAGAGCGGGCACTTTCATTCAAATGGACAACGCGCCAGTTCATAGCTCGGTGAGGCAAGAAGACATAGAAGTGATGCCAATCAGCCAAGCTTTGAAAAGGTACGACTGGATATTAGATTATTGGTGGCGCGCAGTGGCTGTGGACACTGATAAGTACACCGCCAAAGTTGAGTTAAATCAGTATAATGGCTACTTTATTAGAGCACTGCCTGGCGCCAAGACCATCTACCCCGTTCAAGCTTGCCTGTACCTGGCCAAACCCCGGCTCGCTCAGAGCGTGCACAATATCGTTATTGCTGAGGAAAACTCCGAGCTGCATATAATCACCGGCTGTACTACTGCCTCTGATGAACAAACTGGTCTACATCTGGGTGTATCTGAGTTCTACATAAAGAAAGGAGCTAAGGTCACCTTTACTATGATACATAACTGGAATCCCGAAGTAGCTGTTCGCCCTCGCTCAGCAGCAATTATTGAAGAGAATGGCCTTTTCCTGAGCAATTACGTGCTGATGAAACCGGTTTGGTCTTTACAGATGTACCCCACCGCGCGGTGTGTGGGAGAGAATGCTGTAGTCAGGTTCAACAGTGTTCTCGTGGCAGGCCCAGGCTCGTCGTTGGATGTTGGTTCTCGAGTCATCCTCGATGCTAAAGGAGCAAGAACAGAAATCATATCGCGAGCAATAACTACCGGGGGCAATATTATCGCCCGAGGTTATGTAGAAGGTACTGCCCCAGATGTCAAGGGACACCTAGAATGCCGCGGCTTGATTCTGACGGATAAAGGCATGATCCATGCCATACCTGAGCTCAAAGGTACATTACCAGGCATTGATCTATCTCACGAAGCAGCGGTGGGCAAGATAGCTGAAGAGGAAGTGGAGTATCTCATGGCACGAGGACTAACTCGTAGCGAAGCCACAGCCACCATAGTCAGGGGCTTCCTCAGGGTAGATATAGAAGGACTGCCGCCCTTACTTGGCGCCGAATTGCAGCGGGCAATTGAAGCTAGTGAAAGAGAACTTATGTAGACCCAAAATGGGAGGAGAATTATGAATCTCAAGGCGCTATATAATCTCAGCTACGGTTTATATGTGGTAACTTCTCGGAAAGGAGAGAAATTCAACGGGCAAATTGCCAACACGGTGATCCAGGTAACATCCGAGCCACCGAGGATTGCTGTGTGCATCAATAAGCAGAACCTTACTCACGAGTTCATTAACGAAAGCAAGCTGTTTACCGCCTCGATACTATCGAAGGACACTCCACTCTCTTTCATTGGTCACTTCGGATTCAAGTCGGGGCGAGAAATAGACAAGTTTGAGGATGTCAATTACAAACTGGGGGAAAGCCAAGCTCCCATAGTGATTGACAATAGCCTAGCTTATCTTGAAGCCAGAGTGATCGACCAAGTGGATGTCGGGACACACACAATCTTTATCGGGGAGCTTGTGGCAGCGGATGTTCTCAAGGAAGGTGAACCGATGACTTACGTCTATTACCATCAGGTTAAGAGAGGCACCACTCCCAAGACCGCCCCCAGCTTCATTGCCGAAAGAAAGGAGACGGAACCTAAAATGGACAAATATCAGTGCACTGTTTGTGGGTACATCTACGACCCAAAGCTGGGCGATCCTGACGGCGGCATAAAGCCGGGCACTCCTTTTGAGAAACTACCCGACGATTGGGTATGCCCTGTGTGCGGAGCAAGCAAGGCTCAGTTTGAAAAGATATAGGAGTGTGCAAATGAGTGAGCAGTTTGGAGCTAACAAGCGTCAGATGCTGAAGCAGTTGCTTAAGAGATTGCATGAAGGCGCCCCGCAGACAGAGGTTGAGGTAGAGTTCCGCAAGCTGGCGAAGGAAATCACGCCAGTGGATATTGCTCAGGTAGAGGAAGAGCTTATCAAGGAAGGCCTGGCGCGGGAGGAGATACAGAGGCTGTGCGATGTGCATCTGGCGGTGATGAGGGAGTCCCTGGAAGCGGAAAGGCTGACTGTGCCATCAGGCC
>DAITOK010000028.1:0-12115 GCA_036834125.1 Chloroflexota bacterium
GAGCACTATAGCGTCCTTTCACAATCCATGTCACTAATCTATCTGAACTAGATCATTAGGTTTTGCTCAAGTTCTCCAAAATATTGCAAAAAAGTTTCATCCTTTCCAAGCTTAGAAGCCTATCGGCGGGCATTGATAGTCCGGATATTTAAGCGGAGAGAAGTTGTCGTAGTACTTGGCATGCCTTTTGACTGGCATGAGCGCGATGGCTGATTTGATTTTTCACCTCGAGCGGAAGCTCAGCCATAGTCTTACCAATCTCGGGAAGAAAAAAAACAGGATCGTAGCCAAAACCACTTTTCCCTTTAGCTTCGAAGGCTATTATGCCCCGACACTCACCATAACAAGTCTCTGTCTGGCCTTGTGATGTAGCTATGACAATGACACACTTAAAACAAGCAGTTCGCCTTTCCCAAGGAACACCATTAAGCTTGGTTAACAAGAGTTTCACATTATCATCATCAGTAGCAATTTCGCCTGCAAAGTAAGCCGACTTAACACCTGGCTCTCCTCCAAGTGCATCCACTTCTAATCCTGAGTCATCAGCAAGAGTAATGAGCTGGCTTAATCGAGCATAAGAACTGGCTTTTAGGCGAGCGTTCTCTTCGTAGCTATCCCCCGTTTCGACGATGATTTTGGTTATTCTTTCTTCAGCCAAGGTAGTTATCTGGTAACCAAGGCCATCCAGAAGTAAGCGGTATTCCCGAATTTTCCCTGGGTTAGAAGTAGCTAGGAGAAGTTTGGGCATTTTGTGCTAGAGGTCTTCAAATCTTGATGCCAGCTTCTTCGCCACTTCGGGCATGGTAGTATACTCCATTTCATCGAGAGGCAAGCGATGTGGCTCGAACGGACCCATTCGGCGCAGGAAGTCCGCCATAAGATTCGCCTGCCGGCGAGCCTCATCAAAAGCGGGGTCGTCGAAGAGATCGCGGGGTCCAACTAGCCTGCCGTTGGCAATCTGAAAACCAGCAGCCACCACTCGTGGCGGACCATCGAAGCGGCAAGGGTTACTCTCCCTGATAGCTACAGGCATTAACGGACCGTGATGAGAACCTCTCATCCAGCCTTCCACGATATGAGGAGAGGCGAACGGTTCCAAAATTTCACCCACAGCCGGAAATTGTCCTTGGGAACGAATGATACAGACCGGGTCATCCTTGCCTACATATCTGCCCGCCATAAGAGACAGTCTTTGAGTAGAAGAAACTGCAGCGATTTCACCGCTATCCTTATGGTACACAGCCTTGATGGCATAGCGACCCGGCGCACCTAAGAAGACCAGCATGTCGTAAATTTCTTCCGGAGCATTAAAACGGATTTTCTTATGCTCTTTGACGTCATGGACCTCAAATGCAAAACCAGAGTGCATATTAGAGGCGATGACTAACCCAATAGTGTTAAAGGGGTCAGCAAATATCTTGTATAATGGCAAATTCCAGGCACCGGATGCTGTCTTGTCCGCCATAAGTATGATCACAGTTTCAGCCGCGCGCTCAACAAATTCCATTTCGGCAGTGCCAGGTCCCATTCCCTTAACATTGCCTGAAAAGGCATCGCTCAGAAGATCTTGGCCAGCGCCATGCAACTTCAAGCTCTTAGCTATCTTGGTGCATTCCACAAACGTATCCCAGGCTAACTTGTGGATCTTTTCGTTGTCTTCGCCGTGCTGATGAGTCATTATCAACTGGAGATCGTCACCGCAATTTGTAACGTGATAGTCTATGAGCAGTCCTTGACTCTTAGCACGTTCGAGTTTTTCTTTGGCTTTTTGTATCAGGTCAGGGTGGCTCGATGAGTGTCCAACATAGCCACCAATGTCCGCCTTGATCACGCTTAGAGTTATTTTCATTTCACCCCTCGATTCCTATCTGACAGTTTACTGCAGTTTAACAGTCGGGAGTAGCAAGAGTCAATCGGGAATAAAAATCAGCCCCTCTCGACCGTCGCCCAAAGCCTTTGTTCTATTTTCGTGATAAAGCCAAGCGGTATAGGCTGCCAGCGTGGCATCGCAGAGGTCATGGTCAAACATATGTAAATAGGGCTTGAGCGCGGGCAGAATATCCCCCAATTTTGTCCTGATAAGGTTTGTTCCCTCCTTTGTCGTTTTGCTTGGTAAGTGTTTGCCAAAAAGTCGGACTTTGCTAGCGAAGGGATAGACTTCTATGACTTCACTAAACTGCTTCAACCTATGTTCAATCATAGCTTTGAGTTCAATGCCACGGTAGATCAAGTCCTTGACAAAAGACTTCTTGCTAGTAGGATAACAGGGAATCCCCAGCCGCCTTAGCTCCTGGTCACATTGCCTGTTCTTTCTGGGGGACTTAGGTTCACACGAACAGTCCTCTTCAAGACAACACAACCCCGACGGCAGAGTCAAAGGAGCGTCAATAGCTATCACCCGCGGTGAATAGAAACTTAACAGAGCGAGGATATCCGTGTTGCTGGTTAGGAAGCCAAAATAAACAAGGTGTAATTTGTCGTCCAGTTCCAAACAGGCGCTTGGTTTGGCTTCTGTTGAAGTTAAATCAACTCCGAAAAAAGTGAAATGGTTCACTCTGCTTAACGAGGCTTCTTCCTTAGCCGTTTCAATATTTCTCTGGCTGCCACTATACCTGATGCTGAAGCTTGAACTAAACCTCGACTCACACCAGCGCCATCACCAGCAGCAAACATATTACTAATCTCGGTCTCCAGATTGGGAGTTAGCCTCAGCCGACTGGAGTAAAATTTAACCTCTATCCCGTAAAGTAGAGTGTAGGGAGAAGCAACACCGGGAACCAGCTTATCCATAGCTTGAATCATTTCTACTATGCTCTTGAGGTAACGATAAGGGAGAGCAAAGCTCAAATCTCCCGGGGTAGCAGCTTTTAAACTTGGTTCGATAGGATTATTTTGTAGTCGAGCATATGTAGAGCGGCGACCATCCATCAAGTCCCCTAATCTTTGCACCAAGACACTGCCACTTAGTATATTGGCTAGCCTTGCCAGATACTTGCCATAAGCAATAGGTTCATGGAAAGGCTCAGTAAAGGTAGTGCTTACCAACAGAGCAAAGTTAGTATTTTTCGTCTTGGGCTGAGTATAGCCAACGCCATTGACTGTGATGACAGGGTCAGAACCGCCTGTGGATTCCATAATGACCTCACCTCCCGGACACATGCAAAATGTTCTGACCCGGTCATTGAAACTTCTGGAATAAAATTCTAATTTTGATTCATATAATCTCGAAGTCAATTTTTCCATGGTTGTCATTGGTACTTCAACGCGACACCCTACATCCACAGGATTGGAATCAAGGCTCAGTTTAAGCCTCGTAGCTTCATTGCATAGCCATTCTGCACCTTCTCTTCCCGGAGCCAAGATTAAATAGCGACATCCTAGGCTTTCACCGTCGCTCGTTTTTACAGCTTTGACTGCGCCATCGTCAACTATAATTTTCTCAATCGTGGTTCCTAGTTTTATATCCAATTTAGGAGCCAAGTAATTTTGCATAGCTCTCAATGTTTCATGGCAAAACTCCGTGCCCAGATGACGCAATTTAACAGGAGTCAATACTAAGCCAGCTGAAGTAGCTTGTCTTTCTAACTCAGTTATGTTTGTTTCAATTCCGTAAACTTTCTGCGGTGCTCCAAATTCGAGATACATAGAATCAACATAATCTATGAGTGTCTGCGCCTGTTCGGAACCTACTAATTCCTTAAGTCGCCCACCTACTTTAGTGGACAAAGTTAATTTACCATCGCTGAAAGCTCCAGCCCCTCCAAAACCGCTTACCAAATGGCAAGGGGAACAAAGAGCACAGCATTTACCTTTGCTTTGAACAGGACAAACACGGGCCTCGATTTCCCTACCCTTATCTAGAAGCAGAACTTTGAGACCAGCGTCGCATAATTCTAAGCTAGCAAATATGCCGGCAGGACCAGCACCAACTATAATGACATCATAATTTTTAGGCATCGTGGTCAATTTCGGGATTATTCACGCAATAGATCAGCCAAAAACTTTCCGGATTTAAGGATTTCATCAGCTGCAGAATAGGGGTCGAGCTCTCCACGCTCCACTTTCTCAAGATAGCTGCTTAATTGTCCATCTTGTTCAATTAATTCCAACAATCTATGAGCCAGCTTTCGTTCGAGTGTTTTTACAAAGTCTTGCTTTCGTTGTAGCTGGCGACGTTGTGAAAGTCGCCCTCCTTCACAAAGTGCTTGGCGATGCAACTGAATCTGCTTGTAAAGCTCATCAATACCAATATTGTTAATTGCCTCTGTGAGCACCACAGGTATATTCCACCAACTCGGCTCACGAAGCTGCAGCATGGTTTCTATATCGTGTGCAAACTTGTCAGCGCCAAGAAGGTCAGCTTTGTTAACTACAAATATGTCAGCGATCTCAAATAGTCCTGCTTTCATCGTCTGGATAGCATCCCCAGATTCAGGGCTCAGCATGACAAGCACAGTGTCAGTCTTCTCCATTATATCAACTTCACTCTGCCCCACACCTACCGTCTCCACCAAGATGAAATCCTTACCAGCAGCATCAAGCAACTTGATCACGGAGCCAGCAGTTTGGGGTAACCCACCTATGCTACCCCGAGTCGCCATGCTCCGAATGAAAACACCTTCATCAAGATAGTGCTGTTGCATCCTTATTCGGTCACCTAATACCGCTCCTCCCGTGAATGGACTTGAAGGGTCTACAGCGATTATGCCAACTTTCAAACATTGCTTCCTCATCACTGCCGTCAGCTTATCCACAAGAGTACTTTTTCCGACTCCGGGCGGACCAGTTACGCCCACACAGTATGCCTTCCCTACATAAGGCGAGATAAGCTTCATTATTTGAGGTACTTGGTTGCTTTCACTTTCGACGAGGCTAATAACACGTGATAGGGACAGCATGTCCCCCTTGAGTGCCTGTTCAACTAACCTAATGGTTTGAGATGTCATCCACTACTGGTCCGAGGCTATTTTATAGCTTTGCGAATTGCTGGTCAAATACACAAGCGAGGCAGGAGGTTAGCATAAGACCGATCTCAAGTTAAGCCATTATGCAGACAGGCACTAAAACGCCTATTTTCCTTTTTCTTATGCAGTTCTACCTAGAGGCATTATATAGAGCGGTTTGGTTTGTTCATCCAACCCAAGGACTTGCCTAACTTCCTCGTCGCGAAAGGCACCGACCTCTACTGTAGATAACCCGAGAGCCACGGCTTGAAGATGGATGTTTTCGCCTACGTGCCCCACCTCCATGTGAACATATCTTTCTCCACGTCCACCATATCTGGAGCAAGTCCTGTCATAAAGTGCACAGATGACAATACTCACGGGAACTTCAGCGATAAACTCCTGTCCTAGCGCTGCTCTGGCTAGTTGTGATCTCACATCCCCGGCTTTGTGTGGACGTAAGGAATGGGAAACCGGTTCGTACCGGTAAATGCTAGCCTGTAATTCCTCCCGAGTTTGTTTTGCGTCTTTAACCACAACACCTTTATCGCCGACGACCACGAAAATCTCCAAGGGATAGGTAGCCCCGGCACTGGGTGCCGCCCTGAATTCGCCAGCCCCCGTAATACCTTGAGCCGACCACAGTATCTGACCCAATTGAGATAACCCCAGCGGCTCACTGCGGTATCTACGAACTGACCTGCGTCTTAATATTGCTTCTTCTACTGAAACATTGCCTTTCAACTGGGGAGAGGGAAGCTTAATCGTGACTTGTTTCATACCTGTATCTTTCACCGTGGTTAAAAACTCTTTTTCAAAAACTGGCAAAATTGCTTTGAATGTTAACTTGGATTACTTTAGCCTTTGATCACGCCTATAGGCATAGCCATAGCTACCTTCTTGGAAATACCAGCGCGGTGAACGACATCTATAACTTCAGTAACATCCTTGTAAGCCTCAGAAGCCTCCTCAGCCAGTGCCGAAACACTTTCCGCTTTAACAACAATTCCTCTGCTTTCCAATTCGCGTATGACATCTGTACCTCTGATACCACGCTTGGCAGCTCCACGGCTTAATACTCTGCCTGCACCATGACACGTTGAGCCAAAGCTTTCTTCCATAGCTCTTTCGGTACCAATGGCAACAAACGAACAGCGTCCCATATCTCCTGGAACAAGCACCGGTTGTCCTATCTTCTGATAACATTGTGGAACGTCTTTGTGTCCTGATGGAAAAGCTCGGGTAGCTCCTTTGCGGTGGACACAAACCTTCAGCACACGACCATCCACACTGTGTTCCTCTATCTTGGCTATGTTGTGAGCAACATCATAAATTTGCTTCATGCCAAGCTGCTCCGGGCTTTTGCCAAAAACTTTGGCAAAGCTTTCTCTGACCCAGTGGGCAATGCATTGTCGGTTAGCCCAAGCATAGTTAGCAGCACACGCCATAGCAGCCAGATAAGCTTTGCCCTCTGGTGAGTCTATAGGAGCACAGGCAAGTTGCCGATCAGGAAGCTTTATCCCATACTTTGACACTGCCTGCTCCATAACTTGTAGGTGGTCGGTACATACTTGATGACCGAAACCGCGAGAGCCAGTGTGAATTAACACTAAAATCTGACCTACGTCAATGATGCCCATCACTCTAGCCACGTTAGAATCAAATATCTGTTTCACTACTTGAATCTCCAGAAAATGATTCCCCGAGCCTAGTGTACCAACTTGAGGTAATCCTCTCTTTATTGCCTTATCGCTCACCTTACTAGGATCAGCACCAGATAGGCAACCACCTTCCTCAGTAGCAACTAAATCTTCTTCATAACCAAAGCCACGCTTTACTGCCCAACGAGCCCCCTCCACCATCAATCGTGCCATCTCTTTCTGGTCTACCCTAATCTTCCCCTCCGAGCCAACACCCGATGGTATGTTATGGAATAGCTCATTGATAAGTTGACTAAGCTTTGGTCGCACTTGAGCTTCGCTGAGATTGGTACGTAATAACCTCACCCCGCAATTAATGTCATATCCCACCCCTCCCGGGGAAACTACACCACCATTAATATCCATTGCCGCCACCCCACCAATAGCAAAGCCATATCCCCAATGTATGTCAGGCATAGCTAAGGAGTAACCGACTATGCCAGGCAAAAAAGCAACATTAGCAACCTGCTCGGGGGTTTGCTCCTCGCGTATAGAGTCCAACATTTCCTTGCTGGCATAGATCAGCCCAGGAACTCTCATACCAGCCTTATAATTCTCCGGGATCTTCCAGCGGTAATCATCTATCTTAATAAGCTGTCCCTGCCATGGCGACATCTCTGCAACTCCTAAATATCAAAAATTATCTGCGCCCTACAACCAGCACCATTTCTATCTAACTTTAGCATATGATATGTAGCCGCTTTTACCCCCATCTTTATCCTGTGCTTGGTAGGGTCAAAAATTTCCCCATAACAGGTAGCCCTAAGTTGATTCTGAGTCAAACTTTCAATGTTAAATCGCTTGAATAAAATATGCTTGACGTCAAATAGATAAATGAGTTCATTAAGCCACTGAACGAGCAAGCTGTCGCTATCCTCGCTACTTACTTCTAAATTGAGATGTACTTTTTCTTCAACACTTTCAAGGTCAGTGACTAAGCTGAACAAAGCTAAGGCAGCATTGGAAAAAAGCTCTTTAACGTCTGCTCCGTACGCAATAATGCCCACATCAGCAGTGTGGTCAATTATTTCGAAAGCTTTTTGCATGTTCTTAACACTCATTATACAAGAAATAGCAGCGACATCTCCATTTACGATTGCTCTTTTTGCACTTTGTTCAAGCTGTTGTTACAATCAATGCCAGATAGTGAGCGCAACTTTCTAATTCCTGGTTATCTGATTTGGCAAATTATCAATTACCTTGTATTATTTTAAGATAACAAATAGGCAAATGTCTGTGACAAATTTGACTGTTCCGTGCGGAAAATCCTATGGTTTTAAAGATTCGAACTAATCACTTCTCTCGTAACCAATCCAAAATTAGTGGCTCATACAGGAAGTTTATCAGAAAGAGGTAGAACGTAATGTCTTCTCAATATTTTATGGAATGCGCTCTATCTCTAGCTAAATTGGCTGTGGGCTATACCAGCCCCAATCCAGCAGTCGGAGCAGTAATCGTCAAAGACGGACTTACGGTGGGCATGGGCTATACCCAGCCTGCCGGATTTGAGCATGCTGAAATTATGGCTCTGCGGCAAGCTGGCGATAAAGCCCGGGGAGCTACCATGTATGTTACATTAGAACCTTGCCCTCATTATGGGCGTACCCCACCTTGTACCCAAGCTATAATTGACGCTGGTATTTCGGAAGTCTATATAGCTTTGCTTGACCCCAATCCATTGGTTTCAGGACGAGGGGTGAACAGGCTCAATGAAAATGGAATCAAGACTTATATAGGTATGTGTCAACAAGAAGCCTACGAAATTAACGAAGCTTATATTAAGCATATTACTACTGGTTTACCATTTGTCGTGGCGAAATTTGCCATGAGCCTTGATGGCAAGATTGCTACTAGAACCGGTGAGTCCAAATGGATAACCAGAGAAGAAGCCAGAAGATACGCACACGCACTGCGCCATACTTTCGACGCTATAATGGTAGGAGTAAATACCATTGTTGCCGATAACCCTCGCCTTACTGCCAAATGCTGCGGGGATAAAGGTGGCATAGGAAAAAAACAGCCTCTTCGTCTAATTGTGGACAGCAAAGGAAAGATACCATTAAACGCCCAGGTTTTCCTGCCACCTGGTGAAGTCTTAGTTGCTGTAGCAGAGCCTTTCGACTCCGCCAAGAGGAAGAAATTTGCAGAAGTAGGTGCTGAAGTACTTGAACTGCCAGCTAGGGAAGGATTAATAGATATAATAGAATTGATGAAAGAGCTAGGAAAACGAGAGATTGTTACTGTCCTGGTCGAAGGAGGGGGCAAACTTCTTGGTTCGCTTTTCGACCAGCAATTGGTAGATAAAGTAATGGCTTTTATTTCGCCAATTATCATCGGCGGTTGTCAGGCCATAAGTGTTGGAGGGAATGGCGTTGACAATATAGCTAAAGCTTTGCGTCTCAGCCGGCTCGACGTAAGGATGTTTGGCGAGGATATATTAGTCAGTGGATATGTTGAAAGGCGACTTCCGCAAAAGTGTTGATTTTCTGGTATCTAGCATGTTTACGGGAATAGTCGAAGAAATTGGCATAGTTAAAGAAACTCCGACTTATCAGATAGGTCGCCTGACTTGTGAAGCCAGTAAGGTGCTCGAAGGAACAAAAATAGGCGATAGCATAGCTGTCAATGGTGTTTGTTTAACTGTTGTTTCGTTGGAAAACCATAGCTTCAGTGTTGATGTTATGCCAGAGACGCTGCGTCGCACTAATCTCGGAAGCCTTCATTATAATGACCAAGTGAATTTAGAAAGAGCACTGGCGTTAGGCGGGCGTCTCGGAGGACACCTAGTGCTGGGACATGTTGACGATGTAGGTAAAGTAATAGACGTAACTAGGGAAGGAAATGCGCACATTATGAGAATTTCAGCGCCCATCAACCTGATGCGCTATATGGTAAGCAAAGGCTTCATCGCCGTTGACGGTGTTAGCCTAACTATAGTAGACTTGGACGATGTTTCTTTCGTTGTGTCTTTAGTAGCTCATACTCTGACACACACAACATTAGGTAAAAAGAGACCTGGTGATATAGTCAACCTAGAGACAGACATAATAGCTAAGTATGTTGAAAATCTGAAGGAGCCAAAAGGGCGAGGTTTGACCCTTGAGTTTCTCAAAGAGTATGGATTTACGAGGGAGGCAGATGATAGCTAGTATTTCAGAAGCAATCGAAGACATAAAGGCGGGTAAATTTGTCATCATTGTGGATGATGAGTCGCGCGAAAATGAAGGAGATCTAGCCATAGCCGCCGAAAAGGTTACGCCTGAGGCGATCAACTTCATGGCTAAGTATGCCCGAGGGTTGATTTGTTTACCCATTATCGGTCAAAGGCTTGATGAGCTAGAGATACCGCTGATGGTTACTAATAACACCTCCCGTTACTCAACGGCCTTCACAGTTTCTATTGAAGCCAAAGACAAAGTTACTACCGGCATTTCTGCTTTCGATCGGGCTCAGACCATAAAAGCGGTACTTGATCCTAATACTAAGCCGAGTGACCTGGCTCGCCCGGGCCACGTATTTCCTATTCGAGCCAAAGAAGGAGGGGTACTGGTACGCGCCGGGCACAGCGAAGCCATTGTTGATCTAGCCAGGCTGGCTGGCCTTTACCCTGCCGGTGTTATATGCGAGATTATGAATGAAGATGGTACTATGGCACGTTTGCCAGAGCTAGAAGCTATGGCTTCTAAATTTGACTTAAAGATAATAACCATAGCTGATTTGATTGCCTACCGTCTTCGCCACGAGAAGCTGGTGCAGCGACTGACTGAAACCAAACTGCCCACCAAATGGGGCGAGTTTATCGCCATAGCCTACAAGAGCACCGTTGACGCTGCTGAGCATGTTGCCTTGGTGAAAGGGGATTTATCAGGTGACGAACCAGTATTGGTACGCGTTCACAGTGAGTGTCTCACCGGGGACGTCTTTGGTAGCTTGAGATGTGATTGTGGTGCTCAGATTGAAATGGCTTTGGAAAAGATAGCTGAAAAGGGTCAGGGGGTCTTTCTCTATATGAGGCAGGAAGGAAGAGGAATCGGGTTTCACAACAAGCTCCGTGCCTACGCGCTGCAGGACAAGGGAATGGACACCGTAGAAGCGAATATAGCGTTGGGCTTTGCTCCTGACCTCAGAGACTATGGTGTGGGTGCCCAGATCTTGGCTGACCTGGGTTTACATAACATTAAGCTGCTTACCAATAATCCTAAAAAAGTGATCGGGCTAGGAAGCTATGGAATCAAGATAGTACAAACTCTTCCATTAGTAGCTGTACCCAACCCTTACAACATCCGCTACTTGGAAACCAAGCAAAAGAAGTTAGGACACATTTTGAATCTAGAAAGTGATACGAGATAGAGTTCGAAGGTCGAGAGAGATAAGTCAGCATCTAGACATTTTTAACTTGATTTAAAATTTGGAATTTGTCTATAGGAGGGCAGAGATGGCTAAACGTTATGAAGGTATCTTGATAGGAAAAGGACTTAAATTTGCCGTGGTTGTTTCCCGTTTCAATGAGTTAATAACCACAAGGTTGCTCGAGGGAGCAAAAGATGCTTTCCTGCGTCATGGCGCTGTTGAAGCTGACATTGACATTGTGTGGACCCCAGGATGTTTAGAAACCCCACTCATAGCCAAGAAGTTAGCAGAAAGTAACAAGTACAATGCCGTAGTGTGCCTTGGCGCAGTGATTCGCGGTGATACTCCTCACTCTGAGTACGTTGCTTCTGAGGTAAGTAGAGGTTTAAGTAGAGTAAGTTTGGATACGGGTTTGCCAGTAATACAGGGGATAATTACAGCTGACACTTTAGAGCAGGCTATCCAGAGAGCTGGCGTTAAAGAAGGTAACAAAGGGTTCGCCGCTGCAGTAAGCGCTATCGAGATGGCGAATCTCGTTAAGGCTATCCAGTGACCTTGTAGATTGTGTCACCTCGCCTTACTCTGTCAGGAACCTTTATGCCCACGAGGTCGCCGGGTTTGCCTTCGGTTATATTAACTCGCTCAACTTGCATGGACTCCACAATCAGCTGCATATCTGTAGTAGCACCTTTGATGTGAATCTTGTCGCCTATCTTCAATGTGCCAGTTAGTTGTACTCCGGCTACTACAGGCTTAGCGAAAAAATCTGTTACTTTACCAATCTCTACCTCAGGCATTTCCAAATACCTCCCTTCTTAAACATAATGTACACCCCTCGAGGCGAAAAATCAACACGTACAGGTTTGTTGTAGTATTTTGAAACCTAGGTCAGCAATAAAAGGCAGCGCCGTGGCAAAGTCACAGCTAAGTACGATAACCTAGTCGGATACCGGATGGCATCTTACGAACCGAGATTAGTTCGTCACGATAGATCGGGTCATGGGATCTCCTGAGATGTCCAAGGAACAAGACTCTTCTCCATTCACGAAAACAAACACATGGTTAAAAATGGAAAAGTTAAGATACATATGCGACATTAGGGGGTAATGGGTCACGGTGCAA
>DAITOK010000029.1:0-11284 GCA_036834125.1 Chloroflexota bacterium
GTTTCAATCCCCTTTCGAGGATTAGGTTCTTTCCGACAGCCAGCTTTGTTTTCTAACTATGTTTTGCGAGCGGGTCCTTTCTTGGCATCCTCTGTGGGGCTGATACGTATTCAATTGTTAAGGTGCAGATAGCGAGGGAGTCACACAGCGAAGTAAAGCTGTGTCTGCGTTACTGGTGGGCCATTGACAACCTCCACCTTGAGCAAGCATTCAGCACACAGGTAATAGTAACGCACCGAGTCCTCATCTTTCAATACCTTCGTTACTTTTTGCTTCAACTTTTGAAGGTGCTTTGACTGGAGGTCACACTCAAAGACGCTCTTTTGAACCCTAGTGCCAAAGCCCTCCAGGATTTTGCCCACCTTGTTCCGTCTTCGGTCACTAGGTATATCGTAGCAGACAACAACAAACATGTGTAATCACCTTACCACAAAGGGCTTATAGGTTGGCTCCTGTTTAAGGACAGCTTGAGCCAATTCCCGTGCTTGGAGCTCAAAGCAACGCCGGTAGGCCACCCTTCCCTGCGCCCGTCGATGATAAATCTGAGTTTGCAGTCGTAGTTCATAGTGGTAAATGAATTTCTTAATAGCTTCCTCAGTCAGGATGACCATTTTACCTTCTTCGGGGCGCTTAAAGTCCTGTTCCGTCATGACCTTCGAGTTGATGAGCCATAAAACCAGAGAATCAACAATAATAGGTCGGAATTCCTCCATCAAGTCCAAGACAAGGCTGGGGCGCGACGGCTCAACGGAGTGAAGGAAACCAATGAAGGGGTCGAGGCCAACGGTATGGACAGCCGACTGGATAGCATAGACCAGAAGAGTATAACCAAAACTGAGGAGAGAATTGACCGGGTCAGTAGGCGGACGGCGCACTCGTGAGGAAAAGCCTAAGTCTTGCTTTAAGATTCCCTTAAATGAACGGTAATAGCCCGCACTGGCGGCACCTTCGACTCCCCGTAGGAGAGCCAGGTCAGTGCAATCTTTGAGTTTATCTATTGCTCGCTCAAGCTCAGCTACGGTCTTGTCTAATTGAGGCAAGTCAAGCTCGCGGCGGTAGCGCATAACCATAGTACGCTGATTTTGGAGCTTACCTTGAACGAAAGCTTTAGCCATAGCCAGCTTCTTACCCGACTGGAGAATGAATTCCACCTGGCGCTGCCTTAACAAACCAAATTTAGATTCGGTGGAAATGAGACGTCCGTGAAATTTGCCGTAGCTGGAGCAAAAGACACAGTCGATTCCTTGCTGGAGAAGGTAATGGATAACAGGCGTAGTCAGATTAATATTACCCAGAATAACTACCTGCTCCACCTTAATAGCTGGAATTTTTCCCAGCACTTTCCCATCCTTGGTGATGGTGAAGACCTCACCATCTTTATGGAGGGTAGAACCTTGGTCTAAAAGATAAAGAACTGGCATAAGCAACTATTCTACGCCTTGAGAATAGGAAATTCCGGAAAGGTAGGCAACTCAGCCTGGTCAATGCCGCTGAACTCGAGAAGCATTTGCCACAATTGGCAAAAGGTATCCTGTCCCACAGGACTAAAGCCGTGGGCCAAAATTGAGCTATTGCGGGCAGAAAGAAGACCCTCAAAATGTTTTTTCTGGTCAAGATAATGCTTTCCCAGCGCATCACCCAACTCACTCAATAATCGGTAACACGCTTGTAAAGGTAACTTGAGTCTTCCTAAAGCTGGGTCTAAGTATTTTTGGCAAAACTCGTCTCTTATTGTTTCTGGAATCTCATGCTCGCCAGCTTTACCAGCCTCGATGTTGTAAACAGACTTTAACTGAAGTTGGGCCAGCAATTCAAAGCTGCGGTAGAGGCGAGCTACCCCGTCGTCGTATTTTCCCTCTAGCTCTCGCCGTTTCGCGTTAGCCAAGAGATCAAGCAAATGGTAACGGCAAGGTTTTTCGAAATTGTCCGATGCTTGTCTGAAATCCTCGAGAAAATCCACATTCTTATTTACCCAGCTTGCTAAGTTGTGAGCCTCCGCGTCATCGCTGATAGCAGCATATTTTTTCAGTTCACTAAAGCCCTTACCTAAAGGACGGATTGCCTCTTTATGTTTGAATTTGTCCCATGCCCCATAGGCATCAGCCAAGTCCCGCAATATTTCAAGGTAATGCTTCAGGCCGGGTTTCTGCGTTTTAGAAATAGCACTACCAAAAGAGTCTATGGCAGCTTCGAACTGGAACTTATTGAACATCGACGCAGCTCTTTTTCTATCGTCAATAGCTAGAATCTCCCAGGGATTAACTTGTGTGAAGACCTGCTCCAACCCGGTAATCACTGTTCCTAGCCCCTCCTTGTTTCTCTGGCTACCACCTACGTAACTAAGCCGGTAATTTCTGCTCACAGCCAGAAGTGTCAGAGCCGCTGACATCACCTTGGTGCCGCCGGTGAAATCCACAACTATATCTTGTGGCGCCATACCCTCTTTTTCCAGAAAATCACAGCACGCCAGAGCTCTTTCATAGCAGTGGGTGACATCATTAATATCCTCAATGATGACCTTATAGTCCCTGAAATTAAGGCCGGTGGCCTTCTTCTTTACTTCAGACACAAGGTCGATACTCTCCTGAGAGGCGAAGAAACAGACTGCTCTTGGCTTGTGCTCCCGCAAGGAGCGTATCAAGGGGTCAGGTGTGCCCCCGAGAGATAGAATCAGACCCGGTGCCACGTTACTTTATTCTCCTTGTCTGACCCATGCCCATTGTGGTTTTAGCGCCTGTGCCACAATAAAAAGCGAAGTCAGCTAAAGCGTTTATTGTCTTAAGAGAATCTTCGTCAAAATCAGCGGGCAACTCAAAGGTACACTCGCCTTCAAAGCCTATCTCCTGGTAGGAGTTAAAATGTAGTATACGGGTATTGAGCTTGTAGCGCGCCACTATGATTTGTTCCAAAAACTCAGCCGCATGTTCATCGACCCTGACGGGTGAAAAGTGCTGCCACTTGCTCAGATAGCTACCGAATGCCAGCGACGCTTCAGGAAACAGCACATTCCTCTTGCCTCCGGAGCGAAACACAGTGGGTGACAGGAACTGAAGTCTAACCTTCCTCTCGGACGCTGATTCAGTGAACAATTCCTCGTAACTCTGGTGATGACAAAATGGCGAATCTTCATGTTGCATTATCACGTGGTCGATGTGAAATATTGCAGACTCTAGGCGTAGAGGCTGACTTGCAGCTTTGAATACGGCATCCATGAAGTAGGCAAAAACATCCTCCTTCAAAAAGGTCAATCTTATGGAGTATTCAGAGGCATCGACAACTTTCAGACTCTTCCCTGTTCGTTGAAATTTTCCCTGGAGGGGGGATATGGTGAAAGGCTTCATTGAGTCAGAGCCGTGCAGCTCATCAGCCATCTTAGGGCTGGATTGGCGGATCAGTGCTAGGAACAGACCGTAGGCGTGATAACCCTGCGTGGGAGAGATGATTGCCTCCCCATCCGCTTTGAGCTTAAGCAGAGTCGCATAGAGCGCCGCCATGTTATTTGTGCTTACGGGGTATTTTCTTGCCCACGGATAACCATCGGCACCGGCAAAGCCAGAGCATACTGGACAGCCTGGCTGTAAGCTGAATTTAAGTTTCTGACCAGACAGCCGTAGTAGTCCCGACAGGGTGAATCCAAGAAAGTCGAACCCGCTTCGAGCATGAGCAATGGCTTCTTAAAGGCATGGTCCTCGGATGCCCATTCTTCGCCCATCTTGCCGTATTTAACTATCAGGTTCCAGAATCCTTGTGTGGGGTCGCTGGCACTGGGTACAAAATTGGACAGCGTCACAAAACCATTTGGCTTTTCAGGATACTTGAATTCCGCAAAGGGCTCAAAGGAGACGGATTCTATCTGCCCATAGCCGATTGATTTGCGCTTTCCATATCCCGTATCGGCAATGTACTGAAAAAGCTGCTTTGCCATGTCAGTGAAATCGTCTGCCACTTTGAGGTATATTGTGATTTCAGGTGAATAGTATTCCTCAAAATTATAGAGGGTGCCGCCCGCGCCAGTGGTGGATGTCAGCCGGTTGAGCTGGTTCTTAAGGGTGACTCTCTCTTTCTCGACAGGCTTGCTCTCCGCTGGTGGTATTACAGTTTCGCCGCTGAGAGCCCGGGTGAACTCCTCCACGGTGAGCCATTTATTTGCTTTGGCTTTTTTATGTTGGCGGAATTGCTCTCTTTGCACGCTAGGAGGGAGGTTTCTGTCAATGGCAGGTGGAACTGTTATAGGCGATGGCAGGAAATCGCCAGGGAAGCCGTTGGATATCAGCAATGGTGGTGTGCCGGCATCATAGAGTCCAAGGAAAGCCTTAAGCCTGTCTTCGCCGTGGAGGTATCGTATTCCCCAGCATAGATGCCCGAATATGGTGTCGGACTGCCAGGCTGAAGCGACCCAGCCCTTTAACTTGAATTTAGCCCTGAACCATTTCAAATGTCTTTAACCTCGATATCTTTCACTTCTACCCAGCCGTAGCCCCTGGTTCCCGAACCGCCAAGATAGTCCTTATTTAAGAGGTCAATGCCTTCCTTAACAAACCCGGTAATTTTGGCTTCATCGTCATCCTCAAATATACGCAGGACTATGTTCAATTGGAATTCCGTGCCAGGAGTCACGCGTTCTTGACGGCGCAAGCTGCCCGTGGAAGCCATTCCCGTCTTTCTGTCAATGGCGGTCTCGGTCTTGGTCTCCGTGAAATCCTTTCCTTCTCTTCGAGCCACTTCCCAATCTCCGAGCGATTTTTCTGTGAGGGGGGCATCGCGGACAATTATCCTCGTAGGACCAAGATCATGACCAACGTTCCTGTGGGGTCCAAATATGGTACACACCGGGCAGGTATCGAGGTTGCGACCACAGCCGCAAGGATTGCCGTCCTCACCTCTCTTATACTTGTATTCCAGCATGGACCTCAATTTCCCTTTCAGAGAAGAACCCGGTATATATGGCCTGCCTTTAGAATCCTTGATCACCGGACCTTCAGCCCCCCCTATAGCCATTCCTGCTTCTGTGCCCCCGATGTGCAGCCCCGTTCTGCAGACAAGCAGCGCTCTTATGGAGACATGTTTTGACAATTTGCGATTTTGTGCCATTCTTCACCTCCTTAGTCATTTTTTGGGAAAATAAGCTACCACACTCTCAAAGTGTGGTATGAATCCTTCGACAAAAGATTTCTCATCCTTCGCTGCCCATTTTACGTTTTGCTCAATGAACTCCTTGAAAAGAGGCGGTGCGTTGCCCCTGGTTTGTGCACTTGCTGCATAAGAATCCAACTGGAGTATGCGTCCTCGCAGTGATTCGAAGTCCTTACCCGCCCTGAGTTGCCCTTCAATATGCCGTGCTTCACCGAAGAAGTTCCTCAACTGCGCAGATTTCATCTCAGGCTTAGCCCTTGCCAGCTTTGCAGCTATATCTTTAGGCCAGTCTATTATTACTTCGGGAAGGATATTGCCTTTTCCATCGAAATATCCTTCTTTCAAGTAATCTGGTGGCAAGCCAGCCCACTTGTCGACTTGGGCTTGCTTTCTGTGGAACTCCTCCACGCCCGGCGGGAATCTTTGCTTGCTACGCTCAAAAGTCATTGCTCACCTCCTCGCTTGCCGTATAGACATAGGGTTGTTATCAACCCCAGATTGTCTAGAATCATTTTCTCACCGGCTCCCGGTGGCCATTTAAGCAATGTCGTAGTCCATTTGTAAATTTCAGGCATTCTGTTGGGGTCTAGATTTCGCCGGATGTTATACGCCAGCAGGGGATGATATCTGAGCCCGATGGTGTCACCTTTGCCGTTATCATACTCGTGCCACATGTCAGCAAAAGCTAACATGTTGTGGAGGAAAGCCGAAGGCACGCCGTTCATTAGGGGCTGTACGTATTCCCATTCTTTCTTCACCTTTGCCCAGTCAGGCCACTTAAGCGTAGTTCCCAATATGGTTATGCTGGCTTTCCCCTCGCGGTTTTTGGACTTTTTCAGTTCCGCTTCAACTACCTCAGCGGCTCTGGCTACGGGATAGTCAGGCTTGGTGATGGCAATGCCGGCTGACATAGTGAGCTGTGGATTACCAGTGAACTCGGTGAAGTCAGCCTGTATTCTGCCTGCCAAAGAGACGATTTCGTTCCATGGCCCGACGAAGAATAAATCATCACCGCCGGAGAAGACCGTGTAGCAGTTTTTGAATTCAGAATTGAGCAGACTTTCCAGCCAGCCTGTGAAGAACATATCCAGAAGTCGGCTGAGCGTTGCCTGACGAGATATGGTATCGAACGAGACGTCTTCTCGTTTCAAACCAAAGACAAAAAACTCCCCCAGTCGGTCAACGTCCGCCTTCAAGAAACCTAGTAGATGCTGTCCCTCTGCTCTAGCCGCAATTTCACCGAAGGTGAGAACATCCCCCTTCTCTTGGGCAACGTATGTTGCCAGATATTTTGAGCAGGCAGGCCAGCTGGCCAGGTCTATCAGGTCCGTATCGTTGAGCTTTATTACCAGATAGGGTTTCTTATTCTTTGCTGGTGGACTACCAATGGAGACAGAATAGTCTAACAGGGGTATTTCCCCCTCTTCAGGGTTGTCGAAAAATGAAACATATTTTGCCTTTGGCAGGCGTGCTCCAACTGCGCCTTGTCTATTACAATCAACACAGATCTCCCCATCCGCGGTGGCTATCTCTCCTGGGAATTTATGACAAGACTTACAAGCCCCTTTGCCCTCATAATTGACATCCCGAACAAAGCTGTCCGCCTTCCAGCAGCCTCCTTTTTGCATGACATGAGAGAATCTCTTCTGCTTCTTCTGGTTCAGGACAGCTTTCACTTCCGAAAGTACGCTGCTGAAGCCGCTATGCGGTTTGTCTGATGGCTTGAAACCATCGTCTCCAAAGGGGTACCAAGCTAAATTGAGAGCTAACTCGCCATTAACACTGTTAATGAACCAGCGGTCGATTTCCTCCTGTGTATCCTCCAGACTCGCTATCACCCCCGGCAAATTAGGCAGCAATAAATAGAAGTTGCCTCCGGAATTCATGAGCAGGTTCCACAGTGGCAACTTCAAGTTGCGCAAGACCTTGTGTGCTGCCACTTCTGTGCAAAGCTGGACGAACAGGGAGCGCGCTCTGAGTTTCCGTGCCACCCCTCCAGCAGCACTGGTGATGCCAAAGATGTACTGCTGTATGCCCGAGATATCGCCAGCCACCAGCAAAAAACGCGGCTCGCCACCCCATCTCACCTTCTTTCGATCCAAGGTATTTGTCTGAGAGTGATACTGGTACAAGCAGGCAGCAATCGCTGCAGTGACCTTAAGATGGTCGAAGAGCGACACATCGGGAACCTCTTCCTGTGTGTTGCTGGGAATGCACCAGGTGTGTGTATATACCAGGTTAGTCAAATGGCTAGAGAAACATTCAAAGTCAGGGTGTTCGTTTCCGGAGTCTTTCATTAACTTAGTGAAGCTGCGCCCAAATGATTCGAGTAGCTTGTTCATTTCTCCAGGCTGGTATTCTGTAAATTCCGCGCCGAAAATAGCAGGACGCATGTTTGTAGCAGTGGATGGAAGGGGATTGGGATGGAAACGAAGGCGCAAGCCACTATCGGTTTCTCTACCAAGGCGTTCAATGACCGAACACAGTGGCGTCGCCTTGTAATCTTGATATCGCTCGCTGGCTTCTCCGCGCTCTGAGGATGCAAGATTGTCAGCTTTGCTTACGAGGGTGGCCAGCGTCCTGACATGACTGTCCTTTATGCTTTTGACCAAGAATTCAGGCGCAAAAGCCCGACTATTTTCGTGGTGTTTCTGCACTAGCTCGTAAAGAAGCTCTACGTCCGAAATTGGTGAGAAAATTTCCTTGTGGGCATTGATAAAAGTTGCTGAAAATTCCGGGTGCTGGCCCTTGTCGAGCAGCTTAAACGTGCCCCTGCCCAACAGTTTACCTATATCATGCAAGAAGGCTGCTAAGATGACAGTCTGGTATTCCCTCTCCTCTTGCGTCACAATCCCTCCCAGACAAGATAATAACACATGACCGCACAAATAGCAATTAGCTGTATAAGTTAAAGACTTTTGCGACATTCCTCCTTTCTCAATGAGATAACCAAGGGGGCTCTTTAGCTCAAGAGACTTATGTGGTCTCTGCGTATTGTAGAATATTAAGTAATCAGCGAGTCTCTGGTGGAATAGTGGTTTGTCATAGATGATATCCAGGTTGTTATTGTATCTCTCAATGCAGGTGTTTATCTTGGGACAACGAGCTGGGTAATAACACTCCCATAGTCAATGTACGCAATGCCGACCTTCCTACCTGAATTATCCATTCCTCCTATGAGAATGCCTGGCATCATGGGCTGACTCCTCCAATGGTCTTACAAATATATCTTTGCGCTAGAACCTTGTTTTATCAAGCCCATAGGCCACCAACCTGGTTCTTAAATAACTTCTCCCGTAAGCTACCCTTACTGAACATTTCGTCACTTTGTTGGATTGTTTTTCTACAAGAGCCTTCTGCAGTGCTACAATGTATAAGGGCGTGAAACCAGACCTAGAGGCGCATCTCGGATGGACAGCATTGGCGGAAGCAACGCAGTGACTTACGAGAAAAGGATATTTGCTTTCATCGATATTCTGGGATCTGCCGAGCTTGTGGAAGAGTCCGAGCGTGATACTTCTAAGATTCTCAGTATCTACCAACTATTGAAACACACGAAATCCATGGCAAACTTGCCGGTTGGACACAAATTTCAGACTCTAAAAGTAAACTTGGCTAAGTTCCGCAGTCACACCTTTTCGGATACTATTACCATAAGTTGTCCTTTTGAATCTTTCGATTACTTCAATGCTATTATCGGTTGGATAGAGGGATTTCAGTACTTGATGTTGACAGAGGAAGCGACTTTCGTAAGAGGAGCTATCGTTTACGGCAACGTCTATGATGAGAGTGAGTCTATCATATTTGGACCTGCTATGATTGATGCTCACCGCCTAGAGTCAACAAGAGCAAAGTGGCCTCGAGTATTGGTTGACTCCAGCATATTTGACGAATTGCCTGATGAGAAAAAGACACGTGCGTTCAAAGAGTACCTGCGAAAATGATATTCAGAGACTTACTATTTAGATTATCTGCGTGACTTATTCCACATTACCTGTTATGACAAGGGAAACGCTTGAGAACTCCTTCTGACCCGATAGAGTTACTTAACGCACATAAGACCGCTATTGAAAAGGCAGTGGAACAGACCTGTAAGCGGAATGCGTTATCCTACATTGTTGGTAACAACAAGAAGCGAGTATTAAGTAAATATATTCGGTTGTCAAAATACCACAACAGCGTGGCAGATAGGCTGTGCCAGGTAGCCTTGAGACTACACGAGAATTATGGTCTAATTCGAAGTATTGAGTCAGAAGTAATGGTACAAGCCTTAATGACTCATAAACGAGATTGGGAACAGCCCTTGAAATTCAAGCCAGAATTCACAGCAGAGAACCCAAAATATACAGACATAATGCCCATCCTTGGAATAGCAATTGAACGGATTATTGCCGAGCGCAAAGATGTCGTGAGCCATTTCGCGAACGAACCCATAAAGTTCATTGATTTCCTTTGTGGTGAGTCGCCAAAATATTTACACGAACTCAAAAACAGACTCGAAGATACTAAGATAGACATGGACAAGTTGTGTAGTGACAATCCGCGTAACAAATAGCCAGGTTGTTCAATACATATTCTGGCCCTCACAGAGCCCTTTTCCATCGCCAGCTAGGATTGGACAACCTTCAATCTTGCAAGTCTGCTTATATCCAGTTAGTATCAGCAAAACTGGGCATAACTTTTGGGGGCCGGGCTGTGTACAAAAAGCGCAAGCCTCATTCTTCCCAAAAATGCAAATATCACAAAGGTTTTTGTCACACATCCTTGAAGCGAAATCGAACGATGCATCTAGTTGCTCAGGATAGAATGATGTTGAGGGATTGTTCGCTTTGACCCCATCGTATATGCGGCGCGCTAACGTGGGCGTGTTGATACTAGATCTACTCCTCTTCCCTTGTGTATCAACTCCAGTCTTCTTGGCAAGGCTGTAGAGCAATTTGCTAGCAAAGACTTCGTTCCATATGTCCCCGGGTAGTTCAAGGTCAGACGGCTTTACGTATCGCGGCCATGATGGAAAAACCTCCTCGACACAGTTACGAAGCTTGTCATGCTTAACCAAATCACGAAGAGCTGCCCACAACCTCTTTTGACCGCCTTCAGTTGTCTTTCTATCCCATTGTTGGAATTCGATATCTAATTTAGTTCCATTGCACCTCAAAATATCCCTCGCAGCTTCGGGACTGTATTTTTTCGTGTAGGTTAGCAGGTGCAAAGCGTGAGCAAGTCGCCTTAAGCCTCTTCCATTGTCATGGTAGCGCTCCAGAGCTGATTTCATGAATTGTACGAGGCTTCTATCATAGTCAACCAAGACCTTTAGGGTTCGCTCGATTTCGTCGTACTGCTTAGAATAACGGGGGTAAACTTGAGGTTTTCATCAATCTTGAGGGTATAAACCCTGCCCGATTCTTTTTTAACAAGTCTGTCACGGAGTATGTTGGCTGGGCTGCCCCATCAACATACTGCTTAACGATTGTGGCAAACACTGGAAGCCCGTGTCTCCAAACCAGCTTGGATGGCATCTGCATATCGGTAATGTATGTTACCCAATGTGCCAGAACTTTCTGGTCTGCAGAAAGGTTACGTACACTCTCGTGTTTCCACCCGTCCCACCAATCACTATCTTTCCAGCGAGCTTGGTCGAGCCATTCAATTACTTTAACAAATCGTCCAAGTTCGCCCATCACTGTACACTCCTTGAAAATTCCAGATAATTCTATAACCCTTGAGATACACACCGCAATATTTGATATTTCTGGACATTCAATCAAAAAGTTACTGCTGCACAAAACATCTGCCTGTTGAATCACGCCCGGCTCTATTATAGATTCTGTGGAAAGACTCTTAATAAAATGGTGGTAAGAACCCTTGAGCAAGAAAGTTAAAGAAAAGGAGGTTTTACCACCATGGCTAAGAGCCAGGAAAATAGTACCACAACGCTGCTTGGGCTTAAAGACTGCAAAGCGGGGGAGGTGGTAGGGAGTGATGATAGGATAGTAGTGAAGATTATAGTTAATGGGGGCCGGGAGAAATGTCCTTATTGTGGCTCGGCCAAGCTGTATGGGCATGGCATGTGTGACCCTCGCCGCGTACTTCACCCCTGGACGAATGGCACAAAGGTTTATCTAGACCTTCACCGGCAGCGTTGGAGATG
>DAITOK010000030.1:0-11103 GCA_036834125.1 Chloroflexota bacterium
TAGAGTGGGCGGCTGTTAACCGCTTGGTTGCAGGTTCGAGTCCTGCCCGGGGAGCTCAGAATTTATCTCCAAGTTTTTTCTGGGGTTTTTCAAGCTAGGGTATTCATGGTGAATATGTTTCTTGACAGTGCCAGGAGTGATATAGTACAAGTTAATAGTTTGGTCTAGTAAGAACAGGGTTTACATAAGCCATTAATGTGAATAGAGAATGTTCATAATAAACAAGTCGAGTCTAATTATACTAAGAAATCAGCGCCAAAAGGGGGCAACCGAATGAGTGAGAGCGAAACTTTTCAGAAGTTAAAGAAGCTTATTGTCGAGTTGTTGGATGTTGATGAATCGAAGGTAGTTCCAGAGGCGTCATTTGCGGATGACTTCAATGCTGATAGCCTGGACTTTATTGAGTTAATTACTGCAGTGGAAGACACTTTCAAAATTGAAATCCCGGATGAAGATGCGGAGAACATACAAACTGTTCAAGACGCAATCGACTACATCGAAGCTAAAATCTAGAACATAGAATTATTGTTGTAATAATCACCACACCATTCTTTTGTCACGCTGCTGGCTGTGGGCTGAAGGAGCAGAAAAATTATCTGGAGTGTTCGCTTGGGAGGGAAGTGTTGACTTAAATGAGCATAGCACCTAAGAGAAGAGTAGTGATTACAGGGCTTGGTGCTATTACTCCGTTAGCCACGGGCGTTGAGGAATCCTGGCAAAAGTTATGCCAGGGCAAATCGGGAGTAGCTAAGATTACCAAGTTCGACCCTTCGGGTTTCAATTGTCAGATTGCTGCCGAAGTCAAAGACTTCCATCCTGAAGACTTTCTAGACAAGAAGAAAATAAGGCGAACTGATCTTTTCATCCAATATGCACTAGCTTCCGCCCGGATGGCAATAGAAGATTCGAAATTAGCTATAAATGAAGACAATGCCAGTAAGGTAGGTGTGGTGTTGGGCTCATGTGCTGGTGGTATGAGTATGTATGAGCAAAACCTGCGTGCCCTCTATAATGAGGGACCAGATAGAGTTTCACCCTTCTTTATTCCTGGATTCATAGCCAATATGGCAGCGGGAGAAATTGCTATAGCTTTTGGTGCCCGGGGACCAAGCAAATGTGTGGTTACTGCCTGTGCTACCGGCAGCAATTGCATTGGCGATGCTTTCAGACTCATTCAATATGGTGAGGCGGATGTTGTGATTGCTGGAGGGAGTGACGCTTATATTATTCCTATTGGCATTGCCGGATTTGATAAGATGAGAGCTCTATCCCGGAGGAACGATGAACCTGAGAAAGCAAGCCGCCCCTTCGACAAAGATCGTGATGGTTTTGTAATTGGTGAGGGGGCTGGCGTCATTATTCTGGAGGAAATGGGCTCGGCTCTCCGCAGAGGGGTAAAAATATACGCTGAACTTATTGGCTACGGCTGTAACATTGATGGCGTTCACATAACTGAACCCGATTGGGAGAATCAGGCGCGGTGTATTAAGCTAGCGCTATACGACGCTGGTATCTCGCCTGGGGATGTGGATTACATCAATGCCCATGGAACATCAACAGTTCTCAATGATGCAGCCGAGACCAAAGCCATAAAGGCGGTGTTAGGCGAACACAGTCGCAAGGTGCCTGTAAGTTCCAATAAGTCAATGGTCGGTCATTTACTGGGAGCAGCCGGCGCGGTAGAGGCTATTTTTACCGTTCTTACAATCAGGGACGGCGTTATACCGCCTACCATAAACTACGAAACGCCCGATCCTGAGTGCGACCTGGATTATGTGCCTAATGTTGCCAGAAAGGCTCAGGTAGATATAGCTATTTCTAATTCATTTGGCTTCGGTGGGATCAATGCTGCTCTGGTCGTGAGGAAGTTCAAGGAATAGTAATTCCCAGAACTTTCTTCAAGGTATTCCATAACTCCGCTTCACTGCTGAATGGGCCAATTCTTCTATGCTGTACCATTCCCTGGCTATCAATAAGCAATGTGAATGGAACCCACTTTCCTGGGTTACGGTACTCCTGGCAATAGTTCACAAAAACGACGCCATCCGTATCCAGGGCTACTATCATAGCTGGTTCATAGTCACCAAAGAAGTGTCGTACTCTTGCCGCACTATCAACTACGTTGATAGCTATGACTTTTACCCCTTCTCCACTCTGCTTTGCTACATTCTCAAGATAGGGCAGTTGTTTCCGGCACCAATAGCAGGAAATGGACCAAAAGTTGACCACCACTGGAGTTCCCTCTAGTTCAGACAGAGTTACATTGCCTCCTGCCAAAGTAGGCAAGGTGAAGTTCAATGCCTCCGACGGACTGAAGGAATCGCAACTGACGGCGATTCCAACTATAGCCAGAATGACGACAATTACCCCTACAAGTACTAGCCAAGTCTTAAACCTATTGACCATATTGGTAACCTCCTGAAGTAGACCCACTGAGATATTCCAGATAACCAGTTAACATCAAAATTCCTATGCTGATGAGCAATACCGCGGCGGCTATAGAAACCGCAAAAGCATGGCGGCTGAGCCATTTAGTATATCTTGATGCTGTTTCCCAGGCTAGACCCACAGCAATGAACGGCAAGCCTAGCCCTAAACAATAAGCAAGCAAAAGATAAACTTTGTGCCACAACGTTGGGGCACTGGCAATCATGGTTAATACACCCCCTAGCTGCGGACCGGTACACGGACTCCAACCTAGGGCAAATATTATTCCTATTAGCAACGACCTCACATAGCCTGACCCTCTTGCCTTGCTGAAGTCAAAACGTTTTTCATAGTTAAGCCAGGGTACTTTGGTAGCTGCTATTAAAAATATACCGAAAGCGATTAATAAGGCGCCAGCTACTTTTTCCAAAATTTCCCGCGGCACTGTAGTTCCTAGTAAACCAAAAATGCCCCCTAAAGCAGTGTAAACCACAGAAAAACCAATTATGAAACTGATGGTGTGGAGAAGAACGTATCTTCGGTTGGGAGGATTTGAACTAAGAATTGATAGCCCAGCTATGTTAGCCAGATACGCTGGAACGAGTGGCAAAATACAGGGAGATAAAAAGGATAGCATCCCTAAACCGAGAGCCACTAATATATCTGGCATCTATGTATCCTCTTTGCTTAGTATAGCAATTATGCCATAAATTCAGTAGTACAAAACTTTTGCTGCTATGCGGTATTTTGATAAAATAATTGTCGTTTGGGGCTGTAGCTTAGCCGGGAGAGCGCCTGCTTTGCACGCAGGAGGTCAGGGGTTCGAATCCCCTCAGCTCCATGAACCTAAATCAGTGGGGTTTCCCAACAAACTGTCTTACGCCCACGTATCAGATGGGACTGCCAGATACAAGTCGCCGCTTGCCGCTATCTGCCGGTGTCAGGCACGACAATGTATTTATGACTTTTAGTTCCAGGTCAGATGTGCTACTCCGTCGCTTTACGCAAGAATAGAGGAAGTATCTCGGCGTCGAAAATCCCATTTTGTTCGTGGTCTGCCACCATGTCCTAGCCCGTACCAAGAATTTCAACGCCAAAATAGAACGATAATTTTCGAGCCACGGCGACAAAACTTCACCGAATTGCAACAAAAATAGCTGAGCTTCGTCTTCTTGCTCCTCATGAGCACTACCGTGTGGTGTTAGCTCCGGGTTGCCTCCGCTACTTCATATCCCCTAAGCCCGACTAGAATTGTCGCACCATTTTCATGAGGTTCTAGCCAGAGACGGTTAAGCCCTCCTTCGTCTCCTCGGGGTTCTAACCACCTTGTCTATTCTGCACAACTTTGAAAATCGAGCTACCTAAACCTAGAAAAAAGAGGGACGGCGCACAATGCCGTTGAATCAATGCGTGAGGAATAGAGAAGATGTGCGGTGGCTCAAGCCAGGTAACCGAGACGGTAACATCTAATTTTGACCTATCGCTCGATTTTTCTGACCTTCAGAAAAGCCGCAAGAACAGCCAGTAGACCAGGGTATTCACTGCTGTCAGCGGCATGCCTATCCTAATAAACTCCCAGAAAGTCAAAGTGTCACCGGATTTCTTCTCCGCATTCTGGATGATAATGACGTTGCTAGCTGCGCCGAGGATAGAAAAATTGCCAGCAATGGTGCTGCCCGCTGCCAGAGCCATCATTTCCTTGGCAGCCGCGCCCAGGCTGGTCAACAGCGGCAGGTAGAGCGCTACCAGAGGAACGTTGGAAATAAGCTGACTCAGTAAAATGCTTACTGCCATAATGACACCTACTGAGCAAAGGTCAACATCGAGTTCCATAATGGCTTTCTGGAAGTATCCAGAGTCCCAGACACTCTGCATGAGAACAAACATGGAAGCAAAGAAAACCAGGGTAGCCCAATCCATTCTGCGCACTACCTCAAAGCGGCGAGGGCTCAGCAACAAGATGGGAGATGCTGCCGCCAAAGCAATGTAAGTGAGGCGGAAATTGTCCCGGAGCCCGGCGAGGGAAAAGGCTATTTTAGCCAAGACTAAGGCAACGATGATAATCAGAGATACTTTGGATAGTTTTGCCAGCGCCGGGTCTGCGATGTGAGCAGTTTGATAGTCAGGTGTCTTATTGGCTAAATCTCGTCTATAGAAAAGCTTCAGCATCGCATAGGCGAGAAAAATGTTGATGAGAGTGGGCGCCGCTAGATACTGGAGAAAGGTGATGAACGGGCTGGTAACATTGCCGTTAATGGCTACCAGCAAGTTTTGCGGGTTGCCGATGGGACTCATGACACTGCCGATGGTGATGGAGAATGCCAGCGATAGTAGCAACGGCTTGGCACGAATTTCTGCTTTTCGAGCGACCTGGAGCATTACGGGGGTACCGATGATGGCTACAGTGTCATTCATCAGGAACGCTGACAGCAGCCCAGCCCCGAAGAATATCAGGAACAACAGGTTATCTACCGTCTTAGCGCGTCTCAATAACCGAAATGCCAGATGGGAAAGATAACCACTCTGGTCTAAGGCTTCGCCCACCACAAACATGCCAAACAAGAAGAGGATGACGTCCAGATTGATAGCCCTGACAGCCTGGACCGGGGAGATTTGCCCTGTAACGAGCACCGCCACTGCTCCCAGTAGCATCGCGTGCCAGATCTGAAAACGGAGTCTCCCAATTCGCCGCACGGCTATGAGGACGAAGACCACGAGCAGGACAATTACGGAAACCATACAATCATCTAGCCAAGGAGCATCCTATAGCATATTTCCTTCAATTATATAGCTCAAAATTGGCAAAGCGATAGCCTACCGCTTTGCTGAAGCTGGTGCGGATCTAGAGCTTGTGGATATAAATGAGCGGGCGTTGAAAGATGTTGCGGCTGAGCTTTCACAGTTCGAAGTCGCAATCAATACTCACAAAGTGGACCTTTCTCACAAAGAGGAGATAGATGCTCTCTGGGAAGAATTGCACGGCAAGGAGCCTGATATACTCGTAAACAATGCTGGAATATACCCGTTTAAGAACTTCTTGGAAGTAGATGATGCTTTCTTCAACAAGGTAATGGATATTAACTTGAAAGCAGTTTTTTTGATGTGTCAACACATGATAAAGAGGCGATTGAAGAAAGGCGGGGTGATAATCAACGTGGGTTCTATTGAGGCGATCTTACCCTTTGTGGAAGGAATGGCGTCCTATACCATAAGCAAGGCGGGGGTTATTGCTCTGACCAGGGCTCTAGCTAGGGAATATGGCAAACATGGTTTCCGAATAAATGCCCTCATCCCTGGTGGCATAGTAACTCCCGGCACAAAGAGCGTTGCTAAGGAAATCACGGAACTCCGACTGGGCTTGGTTAAAAGCGGCATACTGTTTGGTACCAGATTGCCTCTGGGAGAGCTGGACAGCCTGACGAAGTGGCTCGTATGGCTGTAGTTTTGGCTAGTGATTTAGCTAGCTATGTCCAAGGAGCGCTGATACCTGTTGATGGCGGGTTCCTGTCAGCGTAGTTTCATATTCTGCCAAAGCGGCGCTGCCGCCGTTTATATTCGGAAAGCGCCTCCTCGATTTCTTTGCGACCGAAATCAGGCCACAATACAGGCGTGAAGTAAAGTTCACTATACGCAGCTTGCCAGAGAAGAAAGTTACTAATGCGGCATTCACCGCCAGTGCGTATGAGCAAATCAGGGTCGGGAATATCGGCGCTATACAAGTACCTGGCGAAAGCGGATTCATCAATTTTGTCAGCAGCAATACTCGCGCTGGCAATGCGGCGGGCAGCTTGGACGATTTCCTCCCGTCCGCCGTAATCGAAAGCCAGGCAAAGGGTGAGGCCCGTATTGTTTTTAGTAAGTTCAACAGCTTCCCGTATCTTTTTGCGTAGCTTGGGCGATAATCTGTCCAATCTGCCGATGTGTATCAGCCGCACGTTTTCTCGATGAAAAGCCTGAGTTTCCTGGTCAATTCTCTTCTCCAGAAGCTTAAGCAAGCCTGTTACTTCTATTTTGGGGCGCTGCCAGTTCTCGGTAGAGAACGCATAAAGGGTCAGGTACTTTACTCCCAACTCGGCAAAAATCTTGACCACTGGCTGGATATTCCTGCCTCCAGCTTCATGCCCAGCCAATCTGGGCAGACCGTGTTGCTGAGCCCAGCGACCGTTGCCGTCCATAATGATCGCCACATGCTGAGGAAGATGACTTACTTGTGTCATAAGCCAGCCTCGCGGAGAAAAACGTGCCTGATTTTCAATAGAGGATAGGCTGAGCTATGTTTTAAGATAGATAGAATCAATCGGCTGTGCCAATCAAAGGAGAAATCGTTTGACTTGAGCAAAGACTGAGCCATGCCATTGCAAGTCAGCGCTGTGAATATTCCTTCAATTTGTCGGTCGGTTAGCTTGGCATAAGCCCATCTTGCCCAGCGGCCACGGGATAGTTCCCTGCCCAGCTTTTCTTTCCACAGCTTTTGATAGCGTGAGAGCTGGGCAGCTGTTAGATCATCACGTCTGAGAGCTTCGTCAAGCACCTTGGCAGCTAGCTTAGCGCCAATATGCCCGAAATATATCCCGCCTCCCGTGGTTGGCTTGACATGCCCGGCAGCATCGCCAACGACTAACAGACGGTCTCCGTAACTACGTGGTAAAGTTCCCAAAGGAATGAGCTTTTGTGTTATCTCTCCTTCCAGGCTTTTTATTCTGCCTTGGTCAAAGAGAGATTTGATGAACTTTTGCAGATGTACTTTAGTTTGTGATGTAGCTAAAAGACCAGCATAAGCTTTGTGTGTCGAGGTAGGGACAAGCCAAGCGAATCCCCCTGGTGCTATTCTTTGGCTGAAATATACCTCAAATCCGTCCACGTTTTTCGCTTCGACTTCAGACTGAGCACCGACGAGAAAACTTCTGATTTTGCCCAGCCTCAGCTTGTGAGGAAAGTTAGGGCTGTAGCCATTGGCTAGGACTATAGCTCTAGTACTGAAGCCTTCTCTGGTTCCAGAGCACAGAGCCTCGATCTGCATGTTAGTCTTCCCAGGAATAATGTCCGTGACTGCCGCAGAGAAAAAATATTGCGCTCCTTGAGACTCGGCTTTAGAGGCTATTGTTTTATCAAGCAAAAAGCGATTGACAACGTAGGCTTGATTCTTTTCAGTTTCTAGTCTCAAACATCTCCCGGAAGGAGAAAAAAATCCGGCTGAACTTATCTTTGTTAGTATCGTCTCTGTGCCAAGTCCCAGAGACTGGAAACACTCGGTGCTGATTATTCCTGTGCAACAGACGTCGAGACCTGGCGCACTTTTTTGCTCGAAGACAGCGACCTTGTGACCTGAGGAAGCCAGTTCATAAGCTACGTAGCTTCCGGCTGGTCCTGCCCCTATTATGATGACATCGTAAATCTGACTTGGCAATATTTCACCGCCTTTGTAGGCCTTAAATAGCGATATTTTATCATACGCCAAGCTGTTAGATGATATTCGTTTTGTCGGCTTAAATGTGTGGTTTGCTATGTACTAAGTACGATGTAATGGCGACAACAGTGTGCGCAGTACTCTCCGTGTGCGTGGAATAAACGTCCTCCTGGATCAGGTTATTGCCAATTTCGCCAGGCTAGTCTAAATTAGCCAGTATAAACAGGTAAGCAGCCTTATTTTGTAGTTTTCCCCTTCTTACGATCTTGGCGCTTGCTTTTCTCTTCAGGAGCAGAGGACGAAATGTATCGGCACAGCCGTTTCACTAGCTCAGGGTGAGTCGTGATATCATTTTCCCTCATCTCTTCTATGGAGATTCCGGGATTGAGATGCTCAAGTGCCTTGTATTTTATCAACTCGAGCAAATTGATTAATGTACTTTGGTCTTTCTGTGATAACGGTGACATTATTTCACGGATAAATTTCACCCCTTCCAGAGTTGCTGGTTTAAGTGACTCCTCACCTTTACTGGTGATAAGGACATGTACCACTCTGCGGTCGGTTTTGTCTCTTACTCTTCTCACGAGCCCAACCTTTACCATACGGTCAACCAGCATGCTAACGCTGTTTGGACTCCGTTCCAGCCACCGAGCCAAATCAGTCGGGCGCATGGGCTTGTCGAATAATTTCATAATCGCCAGCACTGAATAATGTTCCATGGTCAGCCCATATTGACCAAATATCTGATCCTCGCACCTCATAAGCAAGTCGCGCCCCCGATGCAACAGAAGCCACAACCTCAGAGTTACCAGGTCAGCTTCAGAATTTCCTGTCATATAACCTCCTGATTATTTCCTTAAATTTTTGTTCACTCGAAGAGTGAACCATTATAACAGTTTTTTATTTTTGCAACAAATCAATAGCGAGAGCACTGAGCCAGTTTAGGAAGATTAGTGACTTTATCTTTAATTAAGTTTTAATTAATTTATGAATATATGAATATGTTAGCAACATTGGTACAGACTTTGCCTGTCATTGTAAGCCTGACTTGTCGCGTAGCAATCTCGTCCCCGCCAGGTTCACCGAAATCGCCTCGATTTATTGGATGAACGGGACTGTATGGATTGAAAAAGTAAAAGACCCTTGTCGCTGACAAAGATGTGCCGCTAAGGTATCGGACGAAGACAGGGTATTGACTTTTTTTCCAAAAACCTCTATTCTTATATGAGAGAGTCCAGAATACAAGACTCTCAATAGCGCTTTCCATAATTTATATTTATAGCTTCCTAATTGTACAGAAGTTTGTGGTGGGAGTGAATGCGCTGTAAAGTAGGCTTTTTCGAAATAAGGCTTCCTTGTTTGGTCGCTTTTTGAAGTTTGTCCCTCTTGGTTTGATGAGGAAAACTGGATTAGATAAGGATTCTTTGCCCAGTGAATTGGGCTCAAAACAGCAAATGACAGAGGGCTGACACCGACGTTGTGAACTGGTGAAGAGCCTCGAGTCACGAAAGGAGGTGGGACGTTACAGGCTGAAGTTTATATCGTGAAAGAAACCATATAATCCAGGTCAGGTAAACGATAACACAATAGGCGGAGCTGATAAAAACGGAGGGCAAGATGAGAAAAGAAATTATTGGCATCTTATGCACACTGGTGCTGCTGGTAAGCCTGGGGCTAGCCATAGCAGTGCCCATGGGCTCACCAGTGTTCGCCGACAGTATGTATGAATACTACAATACTGGTGATGATGCTTCAGGTCGAGCATATGGCAATGAATGGCGGGCGCAAACCTTTACTCCTTCAGTATCTTTCAACATTACCAGCGTTAAGTTGAAGCTGTTCAGGGAAGGCAATCCAGGAACTGTTACCGTGAGTATTAGAGCAACCTCTGGTGGCGTTCCCACAGGCAGCGATTTGTGTTGGGGAACTACCAATGGTAGTACCCTCCCTCTCCTCGCTAGTCAGACCCGCTTACCCACTGGCGACCATAGCTATTCGGGAACTTGGGATAAGACTAGCAATATGTATACCTATGTTGATGACGATCCCTGGCATGATGACGATAACTCGTATCTAACGCATGGTACCACAGCAGGATATGCTCTATTTACCTTCGCTCCTTTTATTAATATCCCTTCTGGTTCAATAATAACCTCACTGGATATTACTTACGCCTGTAGGAATCCCAGTCTGGGTTCTAACAATCTGCGAGCGGCGATAAGAGTGGGCAACGCGAATTACCTGTGGACTGACGGTGGTGCTAATCCAGGTTGGTTGTATGCGGACAGAACCTACAGTTTCACTACCAATCCGGCAACAAATTCGACGTGGACAGTCGAGGATATAAATGGCACTGGCAGTAATCCACTCATAGCCTTCGGAGTTAGTTCGACTGATGCTGATCCTCAAATCAGGATAACAGCGATAAAGGCTACTGTTAATTACATCACACCTGAGTGGAGAGAGGTAACGCTGGGCAGCGGTTATACTCTCTCTGCCAATACCACATATGCCATAGTGGTCAGAGCGCCCAGTGGGAATGAGAACAACCGTGTTCGCTGGCGATACGATTCCACCTCAGCCACTTATGCCGGTGGAAGTATATTTGTTAGTAGAAACAGTGGTTCAAGTTGGGAAAGCCGTCTTGCCTATGATTTTATGTTTGAAGTGTGGGGTAACGGAGTACCTATCGCCTATTCACAGAGCGGTCTAACGGTTAATTCTTGTAGCAGCTTAACAGTGGTCCTGACAGGGAGCGATCCTGACAACGACCAACTAACCTATATGGTTTGCGATTTACCAGACCACGGCGATTTATACGATGGCGAAGGAACCAGTGGGCATAAGATTGCTTCTAACGAACTGCCGTATGTGGTCACAGATCCCAACCACAAAGTGACGTACGACCCCGATGATGACTACGATGGGGAGGATGAGTTCAGGTTTAAGGTCAACGACGGCGAACTGGACAGCGACGAAGCCACCATCTCTATAACTGTGAGCGATAATCGCGCTACATGGTACCGTGATGTTGACAATGATGGCTATGGCGACCCTGATAACTCAATACAGGCTTGTGAGCAGCCTGAAGGCTATGTGGACAACGACGACGACTGTGATGACGCCAATGGGAATGTTCACCCCGGCGCCGCTGAAGTCTGCAACGGTATAGACGATGACTGCGATAATGAGATTGATGAGGGGCCACTTTGTAACGACTTGGATGGCTGGGTGGACACGGGCAACACCAGATGGGTAGAAGATACCCC
>DAITOK010000031.1:0-10701 GCA_036834125.1 Chloroflexota bacterium
ATGATCAAGGTCAACACCGGTATCAAGGATCGCGACCTGGATGCTGGGGCTGCCGGTGGTCACGTCCCATCCCTCTGGTCCCTGGACCTTGACCATACCCCACTGGTTCACAAACCCCGGGTCGTTGGGCGTACCCAGAGCCTGAACCACATAGTCGGGCTCGGCAACTTCCACTTTGGGATGAGCCGAATAGGCTTTGACCTTGTCCTTTACCTGCCCTTTCGGCACCTTGACCACCTGGACTCCGATGCCGGGGATGGTTTCTTTAACCTGTCCACCGCACTTCCGGTGAATCTCAGCCGCCTCAGGCAGAGCCACATCCGGCTTGAACTTGACCAGAATCTGGTCAGACGCGTAGTGCGAGTCAGAGGGATTTTCGTCTGGCGCAGCGGCGAACACGACTGTGGAAAACGAAGAGAGCAGCAGGATGGCTGCCGCCAACACTATCCCGGCCCTTTTCATCTTTGAACACACTTCTTCTCGCAATCCAAATGTCTGTGTGCGCCGTTTCACTACATCACAGTCTAGTTACATACGAACGCGGATTGAATCACCAAAAGGTACCGATTTGGTACCAGTTCGGCTAGAAAATGGTACTAAGTAGAGAACGCTGCGGAATGGAGCTTGCGGACCGTTATAGTCCTCTCTCCCGTACATCGAAAACTTTAGGAGGGAGTAAGGTAAACTGAAAAAATGACGAGCCTTGCAGGGTCAGAGACTCACTGCTTTCACTCGATCGCAGATCTGTTGGTTATTTTTTGCCACCCCTCGAGGCGAGCGTGTAAGTAGCCGAGGTCACACCCCGGGTGGTGTTCCAGACGTAGCCGGTAGCCACGACATCTGTAACTGTGGCTACATAGGTCCCTGCTCGAGGCTTCCTCACCACAAACCTTACCACCCCAAGAGCATTAGTTGTGCCGCTCAAATCCCAGTACCGCACACCATTTGTGAGATGCAGCGTCACCTGAGCTCCAGAAACAGCTTTGTTCTCGGCAACTACTTTAACAGTGATGCGCAGCCTGTTAGCTACCTTATGTCCGCCCGTCACTCGGAATGTAATGCTCTCAACCCACATCTCCTCAGGAGGCGCCGGTGGGAGCTTGACCAATACAAAGTCTGCTATAGTGGTCTCTCCGGCACTGACCAATGTTGTCTGTGACGCCTCGTGATAGCCTGTAGCGGAAGCTGTCACGGTGGAGATTCCTTCGGGTATATCACTGATTGCGTATTGTCCGTCGGCGTCCGTCGTGACTATCCTGGTCCCATCAGTGACCGTAGCTCCAGCAATGGGCGAACCGTCAGCAGCATCTGTAACCCTGCCAGCAACATTGCCAGTGGTCGGCTGTGGCGGACTTGTATTTCCGTCGCTGACAGCTCTATAAGCGTTAACACGACCGAAGCCGATACCACTTACGCCAATATCATCACAGTTCGATTCGATTCGGGCACGCACTTCATCGTTAAGTCGCCCATTGCCGTTGGTATCAGTCACCGTTGTGAAAACTAGAGCTGCTAGCCCAGCTACATGAGCCGAAGCCATGGATGTCCCACTGAAAAACCGGTACCCTTCATTCACCGTGGCAATATAGGTAGATATGATGCTAACACCCGGGGCAGCCACGTCTACCCAATCGCCATAGTTAGACCAGCTAGCTTTTTGATCGATGCCATTTGTGGCGGCGACAGCGATGCAATTTGTGTAGTAAGCGGGGTAGAGTGGTGACGAACTGCCCTCGTTGCCGGCAGCAGCTACTACCACCGCCCCTTTGTTCCAAGCATAGTTTACAGCGTCTTTGAGCGTCGAGGACCCGAATGAGCCGCCCAGGCTCAGGTTGATGACATCCGCACCGTTATCTGCCGCCCAGACGATGCCTTCGGCAATCCAAGATAAATATCCGGTGCCATCATCCGCCAGAACCTTGACATTCATGATCGTCGCATCATAGCCCACTCCGGCTACGCCAATGCCATTGTTGGTACAGGCAGCGGCGATCCCAGCAACATGTGTGCCATGACCGTGAACATCGTCTGCGCTGGAACTCCCGCTGAAATCAATGCTGCTTACTATCTTAGGTGCCAGGTCAGGGTGATCTAAGTCAACACCGGTGTCCAAGACAGCAACCTGGATATTTGGACTCCCGGTGGTGATATCCCATGCCTCTGGCGCCTGCAGTTTGACCATACCCCACTGTTCCACAAAATACGGATCGTTGGGGGTACCCAGAGCCCGAACAGTAAAGTCGGGCTCGGCATACTCCACCATGGGGTCACTAGAATAGGCTTTGAACTTCTCCTGGAGTCTTCCCTCCGGCGCCACAATCACCTGCACTCCGATGCCAGGAATAGTCTCCTCAACTTGCCCGCCGTATTTCTCGTGAATCTTAGATACCTCCAGTGGAGCCACATCCGGCTTGAACTTGACCAGAATCTGGTCAGACGCGTAGTGCGAGTCAGAGGGATTTTCGTCTGGCGCAGCGGCGAACACGACTGTGGAAAACGAAGAGAGCAGCAGGATGGCTGCCGCCAACACTATCCCGGCCCTTTTCATCTTTGAACACACTTCTTCTCGCAATCCAAATGTCTGTGTGCGCCGTTTCACTACATCACAGTCTAGTTACATACGAACGCGGATTGAATCACCAAAAGGTACCGATTTGGTACCAGTTCGGCTAGAAAATGGTACTAATACGAAAACCGGCGAGTCGCGTTAACAAGCTTCAAAAATTTAGCCTTCGCGAAAACGCACAGAGGTCAGGATACCCAAATACACTAGCCGCCCAATTCAGAAGGCGTGCTCCCTGGTCAGGCAAGGATAGACCTGTGCTGGCGAAGTGCTTCTATGGCACAAAAGAAGAGTTGTTATGTGCGGCACTGTCAGTTATGAGCTGCTCGAGAACGGATTGCCATCTATCGCCCAGGAGCTTGGTGTCCAATCTGACCTGTGTGGCGGTTATCTTGACTGCCTCACCGAAACACGTAGTCATAACTCCCCTTTCCCCTCTTACCTTAAGAGGGGAATCCTTGCGGAGACCTGCCTCTTTGCCAGAGACGAGTGCCCTCTTCTTGTCAACCTCCCCCTTAGAGTAAGGGGGATAGAGGGAGTTACTAACAGCTTGGGCGTTGAGCATGGAGACTTTCTCCATCATAGCTCCACTTGCGCCGCTCGCCCTAAGAGGGGAATCACGCATCTGCAGCTTTATGATAATCTGCCTGCCCTGAGTGTAGATGGACTCTACCTGGGCCCTCATAGCTAGAACCTTGATTTTCACCATATAAAGCAAATTCTGCACAGGCTCAGGCAAGGGGCCAAATCTATCCTCCAGTTCCCAAGCTATCTCCTGAACTTCTTCCACCCTCTCCACCCTAGCCAGCCTGTGGTACAGGCTTAACCGGGTATTGAGGTTAGGAACGTACTCCTCCGGTATATGGGCATCTAAGGGCAGGGATATAGTGGGAGATTCTTTGTCTCCCCTGGCAGTGACAGGCTGTCTTGTTTCGCCGGATTGCCTGGCTTTCAGTTCCTCCACCGCTTCTGCCAGCAACTGGCAGTAGAGCTCAAAACCCACAGCGCTGATATGCCCGCTCTGCCTGACACCCAGTAGATTGCCGGCACCTCTGATTTCTAAGTCTTTCATAGCAATAGCAAAACCCGAACCAAGTTCGCTAGCCTCCAAAATGGTCTTGAGCCTCTTGTAAGCTTGTGGCGTCAGTCGCCTCTCTTCATCGAAGAAGAAGTAGGCATAAGCCTGGTTTACACCCCGACCTACCCTCCCCCGCAACTGATAAAGCTGTGCCAGACCAAATTTGTCAGCCTGGTCCACAATCAGAGTATTGACATTGGGCATATCTAATCCCAACTGGATGATGGTGGTGGTGACCAGGATATCGTATTTACCTGAGATGAAATCGGTCATAACTTTTTCCAGTTGTTCTTCAGGCATCTGTCCGTGAGCTATGGCTATGCGAGCTTCGGGCACTAACTCCTCTAATCTCCGTGCTGCCAGGGCGATAGTCTGCACACGGTTATGCACAAAGAACACTTGCCCATTTCTCTCCAATTCCCGCAGTATGACCTGCCTGACCAGCGCAGGATCGTAGGTGCCAACGTAAGTCTTGACTGCCAGACGCTCTTCGGGAGGAGTTCCTACAATGCTCATATCCCGGATGCCGGTTAAAGACATGTGGAGAGTGCGCGGGATAGGAGTGGCGCTGAGAGCTAAAGTGTCCACCTCCTTCCTTATCTGCTTGAGCCGTTCCTTCTGCACCACGCCAAATTGCTGTTCTTCATCAATTATCACTAACCCGAGGTCCTTGAACACGACGTCCCTTTGCAACAGGCGATGAGTACCGATGCATATGTCAACTGTGCCATTGGCTAAGCCTTGCAGAATCTCACGTTCTTTTTCAGGGGGACAGAAGCGGCTGAGCATCTCCACTCTGAGCGGAAAGGTCTGCAACCTCTCGGCAAAGGTGATGAAATGCTGTTGAGCCAGCACAGTGGTAGGCACAAGGATAGCCACCTGCTTGTTATCCATAACCGCTTTGAAGGCGGCACGCAAGGCTATTTCAGTCTTGCCGTAGCCCACATCCCCACAGATAAGCCGGTCCATCGGCTTGGGTTTTTCCATATCTTCCTTGACTGCCATGATGGCTTCAAGCTGATCAGGCGTTTCCACATAAGGAAAAGATGCTTCGAGCTCCTGCTGCCACAGGGTATCTGGCGAAAAGGAGAAACCGGGGGTTACCTCTCGAATGGCATAAAGCTCCAGCAGCTCTCGAGCAATTTCCTTTACTGACTCCTTGACCTTTCTCTTCGTCCTCTGCCAATCAGAGGTCCTCAGACGGCTCAAGTGCGGCGTTTGGTCGCCGGCACCAATATAGCGACTGACGCGGTGTATCCGTTCCGTTGGGACATAGAGTCGGTCACCGCCGGCATACTCCAGAACAAGATATTCCCTCTCCACGCCGTCGGAGGACATCTTCAGCAGACCGCGGAAAATAGCGATGCCATGGTCAACGTGGACAACATAATCACCGGGACTTAGTTGAGCCAGAAACCACCGCTGTGGAATGTGCCTCTTTCTGACCGCGCGTGGCTGTTTTATGAACCCGAAGAGTTCAAGATCCGTGATGAGCGTCAGCGATTCATCCAGTTGCCAGCCTCCGTCCAGAGAACCCTGAAGCACGGTAATAGAGCCAGGCGGAGGTATCTGCTGTAGCTCTGACAGTGGCGAAGTATGAATATCCTCCTTCTGGAAGAGTTCACACAGCCGATTTGCCTGATGGCTGACCACCACCACCCGCTGTTTTTGTTCTATCATTTGCCTGGCTGTTTTCAGAAACTTCTCCAATTGATTGCTATAACTTTGGGCAGCGAGAAATGGCAAAACCCATCCGTTTACTTTGCCAGACGGGTCACGGCTGACCCCTTTTCCCAGCACCAGATGACGTCTTTGTTTCATCTGCAGCTCGAGTTCTTCCCAGGTGAAGTAGGGCAACGGAGAATCGTCAGCAAACTCGTCCCTTTCTGCTGTAACCACTTTGAGTTCACGGACCTCCTCATTTATCCTGTCCACAGCCAGCCCAATCTCAGTGGGGTCATCGAAGACAAGCACGCCATCATCGCCCAGATAATCGAACACGCTGCCGGTTGGTGCCACAAACTCGCCGGCCGGAGTGATAGTCAGCAAGGATACCGAGCTGGTTGAGCGCTGACTTTCCGGGTCGAAATATCTGATGCTTTCCATTTGGTTACCGAAAAACTCGATACGTACTGGCAGTTGGCTGCACGGGGGGAAGATGTCCACAATACCACCCCGTCTGCTCATCTGCCCAGGCATCTCCACAGCGTCCTCTACCTCATAGCCCAAAGATTGCCAGCGACGCATCAGCTCCAGAGGCTCAGCGGTCATGCCTGTTTGCAGAACGTGACAGGCTGCCACAAAATCCCTTCGCGGTTGAACCTTGCTCGCCACAGCCAGCGCTGAGGCAACTATTAGCGGCGGTTTACGACTGCTGTCATAAAGTGCCAAAGCAGCTAACGCTCGCATCCTTTCTACCATTTGATAACTCATACCCAATAGCTGAGAACTATCATGTGCTAGTAGATCGCGCTCCGGCAGACGATATAGCTCAGCATCGGGAGAACACCAGGAGCGAAGTTGTTCATGAAATTTGCGGGCGACCTCAGGCTGTGCCGTCACTACTATGAATGGCAGACCAAGTTCTTCATAAAGAGCAGCAATTAGGCAAGGTTTTGCAGCATCCAGAACGACTATCTGATGCTCGCCTTTGGCTGTGCACAACCAACCCGCCAACTCTCTGTAGGCAGGCAAGTTTTTGAGCAAAGAGAGCAAACAAGAGAGATTCATCCGCGGTTGTCACCAGGCATTATTATAGTGGGCTCGGGTAGTCTGTGCGAATTTTCCCACGATATCAGGCTGATCTAGCCCAGACCAAAGGACTTTCTCTTACAACCTCCCGTAGCAACAAGCCGAACCGGCAGCCATGAGTATTTCGTGATTCGTAACTCTGCTAGAGACTAGGCGAGTAGCAGTCAGGCTCAACCTATAGCTTTCTCTTGACCGAATCTACCTTATCCCTCATGCCCTGGACTTTATCACGCCGATCATCAATCTTAATCGTGGTCAAAACCCTGACAACGCCCTCACCAAACACCCCTTCGTGCATCTTCTTCGCTACCGCGAGAATCCTGTCCAGGTCCCCTTCTATAATCGTCCCCATAGGCGTTATTTCGTATTTCACATCCTTTTCCTGCCGTAGAACTTTGACCGCACGCGCCACATAGGAGCTCAGCGAGGGGGTCTTCGTCCCCAAAGGCACAATGCTTATTTCGACTATCGCCATCGCTTCACCTCCTTCTTCAAATCTCCATAGTCACCTGGTGAGTCAACTACAACTGTCAAATAAATAGACCAATCATACCGTTAACGCGTGGCCGATTATGTCAACTAACGTATTTCTCCTCCGTTCGCCCACATTTTACCAGCAATGATAAAATGACTGCATAATATGAGAGAAAAGGACTTGATCAAGAGCCTAGCCCGAGAGGCTGGCAACACTCTCATGAAGCACTTTCGGCAGGACTGGGCTTTGCTGAAACAGCGCAATACAGCTAAAGGAGCAGCCACCAAATACGACAAGGAGGTAGACAAGTTCATTATTGAGGAAATCAGGAAACGTTATCCTCACCACAGCCTGCTCACTGAAGAAAGTGGCATCCTACGTGGTGATGCGGACTGGCTCTGGATTGTGGACTCACTGGATGGCACAGGCGATTTTGCCAATTTCAACCCATTCTTCTCTGTGTGCATAGCGCTGATGCAAAAGCAGGAACTTGTCCTGGGAACAATCTATGCCCCGGCTATTGACGAGTTCTACTTTGCCGAAAAGGGTAACGGCTCTTTTCTGAATGGGACGAAGCTTCAAGTATCCAGCATCTCAGAGCTCGGACAGGCTTACGTTTTCTACTGCGAAGGAGGCGAGAAAGATCGCAGCAGAACCGGCAAGCTTTTGAGTAAGGTCTATCCATACGTCATCGACATACGTAAGCTGGGATCAGCCGGCTTGGAGACAGCCTGGGTAGCAGCGGGCAAAGGGGAGGCATACTTCACCACCAGAATTGAGCCCTGGGATGTTGCCGCCGGCGTTCTACTCGTTCAGGAAGCTGGCGGCAAGGTTAGCGACTTTCAAGGCAAGCCCTGGCAGCCCCGCACAAGCGACCTTCTATTCTCCAATGACAGGCTCCATGACAAGATATTGAGATTGCTATCTGCTGAATGATGGGGATGTTTAAACACATAGTTGGTCAACTTGTTGGGTTTATTTCAAGTGAGGGCGAGAAGGAAAAGGAAACAGTGTGTATTTCACGAGTCCCCCTCTTAAGATAAGAGGGATTAGGGAGCTATGAAAGAAGCCCGCATGAAATTGGGTCAAGTATAAGAACAGCAACTGTAGCGCAAGGCTTCAGCCCTGTGATCCGCGATGTCTAAGGGTTACCCGGTAAAGGAGGTGGAATGAGCGAGGTGACAGTCTTCATCGTTGCCCAATCGAAAGAAGAAAATCCAGCTAAGCTTACATTCAAAGCTGAAATCACAGCCGACGAGCTCGAAGCAGAGGGCATGAGGTTCGGACAATGGCTACTTGACAATGGCTCAACTTCTTTTATCAAGGGCCTGCACCACCTGTTCGACGAAGCCGAGATAACCAAAAAGATAGGATTGGGCTACTAAAGCACCAACACCAATGTGGGTAGAAAAAGCGGTCATAAAGACCATAGCAGGTGAAGAGATTACCGTAGCTGAACAAATTCCCATCCCATGCTTTCGCTGCGGCGTGTGCTGCACATCTTACCATCCCCCCGTCACGCTTGAAGAAATAGATAACATCGCTTCCGGCCTGGGAATATCGCGTCGTAGATGCATTTCCAAATATACTGTGAAAGTGCCCACCAAGGAAGGCTATTTGCTCAAGCATACTGAGAAAGGCTGCGCTTTCTTGACCTGGGACATTGATGGCAAAGCCTGCTGCGCCATACACCCCTGGCGTCCTAAAGCCTGCCGCGAGTGGACACCCAGCCTATCCAAGCCAGAATGTCTGGAAGGACTTACCAGACTTAAGTCTAGAGGGCAGATAATGCTCCCCGGCGACCTGTTTCCATCCTGCGATGAGCAAGAAGAGCTTTACCGGGCTGTGCACAAAAGTACTTCCTAGCCTGGTTCTGGCTCAGTTTAGGTATGGATGCGACATTCTTTCAACCGCAGGCTATATTGAAGTTATGCAGTTGAGAGTGATAAAGTTGTGCCAAATCCAGAATCTACACCGAGAGGACACAGACCCGAACATATTCGAGGCAATCGCAAGGAGGCAAAATGAACACATTTGAGGGAAAGGTCGCGCTAGTAACCGGTGGGAGCTCAGGCATTGGACGCGCCACGGCTATCAAGTTTGGGGAACGAGGCGCCAAGGTAGTGGTGGCTGCCCGTAGAGAAAAAGAAGGGCAAGAAACCATAGAGATGGTGAAAAAGGCAGGTGGCGAGGCGATATTTGTTCAGACAGACGTACGCATTGCTTCGCAGGTCGAAAACATGGTGCAACAAACCGTAAAGCAATACGGTCGTCTGGATATTGCCTTCAACAACGCCGGGGTGGGCGGCATAATGGCACGCCTGGTACGAACAAGCGAAGAGATCTTCAATGAACTGGTAGACACCAATTTCAAAGGCGTCTGGCTATGTATGAAATACGAGATCCCGGTGATGCTCCAGCAGGGCGGCGGTGTCATCATAAACAACGCTTCCATCGCTGGCGTAGCTACCGCAGAAAGATTAGCGGTGTACAGCGCCAGCAAGCATGCTGTCGTAGCCCTCACCAACGCGGCAGCCCGCGAATATGGTGGAGACAACATCCGAGTGGTCTGTATCTGCCCGGGGTGGATCAAAACCCGCATGACGGATGAGCTACGTTCCCGCAAGGACGCCGATAGCATAATCTATGCCAGTATACCAATGAAGAGAATGGGCGAACCTGAGGAAGTGGCAGAAATGGTAATCTGGCTGGCTTCGGATGCCGCCTCTTACGTCAACGGCGGCGCCTTCATCATCAGCGGCGGGATGAACGTGTAGGGCTAGCCAGAATCATGTTGACAGCCCAAGATTCTAGCAGCATTGCCACCCATTATGCCGGCGATTTCTTGATCCGTAAACTCGATTCCCAGTTCTTTTACAGATTTGGGAATTTGAGTAAAAGCCTTCACCCATTGCTCCTGATTGACCAGCAGCTTGAGAAATGGATAATCGCTGCCAAACAATACCCTCTGCCAAGGAACTGAGTCCAGCAATGTCCTAAGAGCCTGGTAGAACTCTCGAGGGCGAAGGAGACGTCGCTGCCACAAAGACAAATCGAGGTAAACATTAGTCGAGTTATTACAAATTGCCGCTGCTTCTGAATGCCAGCACCCTCCAGCATGCGCCAGAATGATGGTCAGGTCAGGAAAGTCCACTGCTACTTCCTGTACATAGATAGGCTGGCAATACTTAAAGTAGAACGGCTTGAGCATCTCACCAGTATGGAACAGAACAGGAACCCGATATTCCGCTGCCTTCTCATAAACCGCATAACAGGCTCTATCATTGGGATAGAAACCAGCAGCCGGATGGAGCTTAATACCCCTCATACCCCATTCCTTGACGAACTTGGCGACCAGCTTGGGAGCATCTTTCCTCCTCGGATCTACACCAGCAAAAGCAATTAATCTCTCCGGGTACTTCCTTGCCGCATCAGCGTAAATTTTGTTTATCTCTTCTATCCCCAGCTTGGGCTCACCGAGCTGATGAGCTAGCCCCCAATCAATTGCCAATAATACACTCTTATCAATTCCGGCAGCATCCATGTCCTTGACTATCATGTCACCGGAAATATCCCAGAACTCGAGCAGTCGTTTTTGCACCCTTTCCGGTGGTCTATTAGCCCTCAGCGCCGTGACCTCCGCCCAGCTGTCCCAGAAGGGCTTACCAACGCTATCGCGGTCACATAGATGAGTATGAAAATCAATTATCATATATTCCTCAAGACGTCTTGTGCTTTCCTGATTATACCATCGCTTAGCCGGCAATACTTCACGGTGTAGTGGAAAAGTTAAGATACATATGCGACATTAGGGGGTAATGGGTCACGGTGCAA
>DAITOK010000032.1:0-10103 GCA_036834125.1 Chloroflexota bacterium
CCCCGCTTAAGGGTTCTTGCCACCATTTTATAATAGAGTTTTCTCACAGAATCTAATAGAGCCTAGATTGTATTGACAGTAACTCGAATTTTTATTAACATCTGGCGGTTACAGTATCCATAACTTGCAATATCAGGTTTGGGAATAGCACAAACTGCTGTGAGCGTGATTATGTTGCCTATCCTTGTCAAGTTCTCTCAATTGGGTTTCGGGAAAGTCATTGTCAATTGCCAATGTTTATGGCTCTTAAGGAGGTTTAATAAAATATGAATAGCGTAAAGGATGTCGCCTCGCGAATTGAAGAAGTAATTGATGAGACCACTGGGAAGGTATATCTGCCCCCTTGCCAAGTTCGCTGTCCCCTTAAACTAGATATTCAACGCACTCATGTTATGCTTTCTTGTCTTCCTCCAGACGAGAAGGAAGCTTTGAGTCTGATATTAAAGATAGGTGACGAAGTCTATGAGAAAAATCCTTTATTTCCAGTACTCTGCGGCTACATTTGTGGGCTTTGCGAGAAAGAGTGTAATTATGAAGAGAAAACTGGAGCAGTCAGAAGAAAACTGCTTTTGCGATTTGTCGCTGAGCATTATCTGCCCTATTTGGAAACTAAGCTCCCACATGCTCCTCCCACCGGGGAAAAGGTGGCGGTCATTGGAGGTGGACCGGCTGGTTTGATGTGTGCCTATACACTGAGTAAGAACGGTTACCGGGTCACGATTTTGGAAAGAAGCTCGGAGCTGGGTGGTGCCTTGAGATTGATTCCTCGGTATCGTTTGCCCCGAAGTGTACTGGACATTACCTTGAACAATTTGGTCAGAATTGCCCACATAGATGTGAAACTTGGGCAGCGGGCGGGAGATGGGGAAAAAGGCTTGGACGCATTAATAGATGAGGGTTATCGAGCCATATTTATCGCTACGGGGACTCCTTTGCCAAGACCTCTTACCTTTGAAGGGAAGCTTGTGGCAGGCGCCAGCCTGGATGGAGTCATGTTTGGTTTGAATTTTCTCTCCGATATGAACCAAGAAAAAATTCGACCTCGGCTATTTCGCGGCGATAATGTAATAGTTGTAGGAGGTGGCAATGTAGCCTTTGATGTGGCGAGAACCGCCCGACGACTCGGGGGAAAGGTCACCGTTGTTTGCTTGGAGAATGAGGATAAATCTTCCAAGGATGGGATACCTGCCGATGTAGAAGAAATTGAAGGCGCCACTGAGGAAGGAATCAAGATCGTTTATTCGCGAGGCGTGGAAGAGATAATTGGTGAGGATGGGCAATTTAAGAAGATAAAGTGCCCTCGGTGCACGTGGGTTTATGATCAGATGGGCTATATTGGATTCAATCCTAAGTTTGACAAGAGCGACGTAATATACCTTGAAGGAGATGTGTTACTTGTTACCATCGGGCAGGCTCCGGACAGGAAACTTTTCCAGCAGGAGGACCTGGTGGATGAGCGAGGGAGGATTGACGTTGATTCTCTTACTTTGATGAGCAATCGCAGAAAGGGGATTTTTATTGGCGGCGATGTGAGGCGAATAGGGTATGCCTCAGAAGCCATGGGGGAAGGCGTAATAGCTGCGGAGTCTATAGACCGCTACATCAAAGGACGAGAGCTTAGGCAGGGCAGAGAGAAAGAGTATGAAAAGGCAGCTATCCCGAAAGCTGCAGAGTATCAGCCTCAACCCAGGCTGGTGTGGTTGCCGGCAAGGAAAAGGATAAACTTTAGGCCTTTTGAAAAGGGATTTAGCCTGGAGCAGGTTGTGGAAGAGGCGGGCAGATGTCTGTACTGTGGTCCGTGCAAGGGTTGTAAAGCGTGTGTAACGCTTGAGCTGCAAACTGAGATACCACGGATTGAGATCAACCGGGACATATGTAGCGGATGTGGGGTTTGCGTTTTGCTGTGTAGCTATGATGCGATCAAATTGGAAAAATCGGGGGACAAGGCTGTGGCAGTTATAAGTGACTTGAGATGCAAGCGATGCGGCGTGTGTGCTGCTGCCTGCCCAAGCGCAGCGATTGCTCCTGAACATTCCACCAACACAGAGATTATGGCTGAAATCGAGGGCGTGTTGGTATAGTACGGGAAATTGCATTCCGTGGGAGTCATCTTATAAACTAAACCAAGCGAATTTGGTTGCACAGGGTTTCTGCCAGAAAGACCCGTAGTTTTCGCCTGGTTTTAGTATATGCCGAAAGTAGTAAAGCAGTCTCTCAAAGCGGCTTCCATTAGCGTCCGTGGCATCGTTCAAGGCGTCGGCTTTCGCCCCTTCGTCTACGGACTGGCTGTCAAGCATAAACTTAGGGGATGTGTTTATAACACTTCCGAGGATGTTAAGATTGAAGTAGAAGGGGAGGCGGAAGCCATTGAGCAGTTTAAGCTAGAACTCCAGACAAAAGCACCGCCGTTGGTTCGCATCGAGAGCATAACTATCCAAACTCAACCACCGCGCGGTTACCAAATGTTCGAAATTCGGGAAAGTCAGGCACAGGAGGGGAAATATCAGCTTATCTCTCCGGATGTTGCTACTTGTCAAGCTTGTCTAAATGAGCTATTTGATCATCAGGACCGTCGCTATCGCTATCCGTTCACCAACTGCACCAATTGTGGTCCGCGTTTCACCATCATTGAAAGCATGCCCTATGACCGCCCGAGAACAACCATGCGCCACTTCCGCATGTGCTCAGAGTGTCAGGCGGAATATGATAATCCGTTGAATCGGCGGTTCCATGCCCAACCTAATGCCTGCCCGAAATGCGGTCCTGAGGTTCAGCTGCTGGATAAACAGGGCAAAGTAATCAATGCGCCAGACCCTTTAGCTGCCGCCGCTGAGCTTCTCAAGGAAGGCAAGATAATCGCCATTAAAGGGCTGGGCGGGTTTCTTCTCGCGTGTGATGCGACGGACGACACCGTAGTCAGCACACTCCGGCAAAGAAAAAGGCGTCCCTCCAAACCACTAGCTATTATGGTTGCTAGTTTGGAGGAGGCGAGGAAACACTGCTACATCTCACCCGAGGAAGAAAGACTGCTGACCTCGCCTCAAAGCCCTATCGTGCTTATGAGGTGGCGAGAAGGTTCGTCTGTGTCTCGGGGGGTGGCGCCCAATTTGCAGTTCCTGGGGGTTATGCTGCCCTACACTCCAGTCCATCACATACTGCTCAGAGACACTGGCCTGCCTTTGGTGATGACCAGCGGCAATCTCAGTGAAGAACCTATTGCTAAGGACAATGATGAAGCTTTAAGGAGGCTTTCCAGTATCGCTGACTATTTCTTAGTTCACAATCGGGATATCTACTCCCGCTATGACGATAGCGTGGCTATGGCAGAAGGAAGTACAAACCAGCTTATAAGGCGGGCACGTGGCTATGCCCCCTATCCCATTCGCCTGCCTTTCAATACCAGGCAGGTGCTGGCTTGTGGCGCTGAAGAAAAAAATACCTTCTGTCTGACCAAAGATAATTATGCCTTCCTGTCTCAGCATATCGGCGATATGGAAAATATGGAAACGCTGGAACATTTTGAAGCGACCTTGTTGCTGTATAAGAGGCTTTTCCACATAGAGCCTGAGGTGGTCGCTCACGATCTTCACCCTGACTATCTGGCTACTAGGTATGCTCAGGAGTTGGGAGAACATGGTATGAAACTTGTCCCTGTCCAACATCACCATGCTCACATTGCCAGTTGTCTGGCTGATAATAGTCTGGAGTCGCCAGTTATTGGTGTGGCTTTTGATGGCACCGGGATGGGGGCTGACGGAAATATCTGGGGAGGGGAATTCCTGGTCGCGGACTATCGCAGTTATAAAAGGGTAGGGCATCTGGAATATTTACCTTTGCCTGGCGGAGCCGCTGCTATAAGACGACCTTATCGCACTGCCATCGGCTATATTCTTGCCTTGTTAGGAGAAAACGCTCTCAACACTGTCATTGCGACGCTGAATGGAGTGAAGAGGAAGCAATCTCAATTAGCCTTTCTCGGGCAAATTAGCGAAGTTGAAATAGAAATTATCAAGCACCAGATAGAAAAAAAGATAAATTCGCCCCTTTGCTCAAGCATGGGACGTCTTTTTGATGCTATATCGGCGCTCTTGGGCGTAAGAGGTGAAATAGACTACGAAGGACAGGCAGCGGTGGAGCTAGAAATGGCTGCCCATGCCGATATCTTTACGACGAGGGTCGACGATGAAACAATGTCCAGTAATAAGGAAAGTTATCCGTATTATATAGTAGAAGAAGATGGGATCAGGGTAGTATGTCTGAAAGATTTATTCTCAGCAGTGATAGAAGACTTACAACAAGGTACGTCCAAAGGAAAAATTTCTGTGAAGTTCCACAATACTGTGGCACAGATGATAGATGACGTGTGTCAGTCAATAGCGAATGAAACCGGTATTCGATGTGTAGCCTTAAGTGGTGGTGTATTTCAAAATCGTTTGCTGCTGAGAGAAACAGTCAGCTTACTAGAGAGCAACGGTTTTCAAGTGTTCATTCACAAGCAAGTGCCCTGTAACGATGGTGGAATCTCCTTGGGTCAAGCTGTTATCGCCAGCTTCGCCGCCTGACATGCTACGGCTGCCAGCTCAGAAAGGGATAAGTCTGGTTGCCAACAATGTTCCAGACGTAAGCGATGTTGGGTATGCCCTGGCTAGCCACTGCAATTATGTTCCACCCGGAGCCTGAAAAGGTGGTGATGTTTTTCATTTCTGCTGTCGTTTTACCTGTCCCAGCAGCCGATGTGTTTTGCCCGCTGGTTTGAATGTCCCAGAAAGAGGCCGTGACGGTGTCCTCGTAGTTGCAGCTGACCAATCATCCAACGTCCTCGTTGCCGACCACATTACCGGCGGAATAAGAGTTGCTTAGGGTGCCACGGTTGTTTCCTATTAGGCCTCCGACGAGCCATCCGCCTGTTACTGGACTCAGCGAGTAACAATTGGCAACAGTGTCTCTATTCCAGCCACGAGGCTGCCAACGTAAGGGTCGCCAGTGACGCTGCCAGTGGATTGGCAACTATGCACGTTACCATTAGCGTATCCTATCAGACCGCCGATTTGATTGTCTCCACTTACGCTGGCGGACGAGTAACACTCGCTTACAATGCCGTTAATGCCTCCACCAGCCCACCAACACGCGACTCGCCACTGATGTTGCCCGCCGAATGGCAATTGGCTAAAGTCTTGATGCTCCCGCCTACTAGACTTCCAGCCAAGTCGCTACCGGCAGTTTTGCCGCTGGAATACGAGTTTCTCACGGTGCCACGGTTTAGTCCGGCGAGATTCCCAACATCATTGTCGCCGGTCGCGTCGGCGTTCACAACACCTGCGTTCTGGACTATACCTGCATCACCAATAACAGCAAAAAGCCCGACGAAATTTTCGTCGGGCGGTTGATGAACAGGTCGCGTATTTGGAAGCCTTGTCCATCGAAGGTCCCGGTAAAAGGTGTGTTAATACTCCCAATCGGTTGCCAGCCTTTTCCACCGTTGTTATTATATCAATCACATGTCTAGCCATTTCTGCATAACTACCGAATTGATTTGGTGTGTACTAACTCAGGCATGACCGCGCAAAGGTCTACTGTGTTTATCGTATGAAAAGAAACATTAGCAGGGCAGCAATGCTCTTTGCGTCGCAGATTTCGCCCGAGGCAATAAGTCGGGGTATTTCTTCTGGGGAAACTCGGACTAGTTCAATCTCATCGGTATCTTCAGCCACGAGCCGAGCAGGCACAAGGTCGGTAGCCACGAAGCAATGGAGATACTCCGTGCTGTAGCCTGGGGTGGCGTAGAAGCCCCCTGATTTCTCTATTCTGCGGGGGAAGTAGCCAACTTCTTCCTGTAATTCGCGTCGCACGGCGTCAATAGGCTTTTCACCAGGGTCAATGCCGCCGGCTGGTATTTCGAGGAGAAACTTGTCTACGGCGTGACGGAACTGGCGAACTAGAAGGATGTTGCCTTGTTCATCTAGAGCTACTACGGCTATGCAATCGCTGTGCTCCACTACCTCGCGGGTGGTTTTTGCGCCGCTGGCTTTCTCAACTGTGTCCACGCGGAGATTCACAGCGCGCCCTTGATAAATATGTTCGGTAGATAGCTTCTTTTCTGGCTTTACCATGCTCTTGTAGCTTAGTTAACAAAATAGCCCACTTTTTGTTACAGAAACTTCAAAGATATTGGATAAGGGCAACCTCGTCGCAGTTGGGAAACTTGGGGCAACGATAACATTCTGCCCATACTTTCTGCGGTAGCTCCGTTTTATCAATTGGCTGGAAGCCATGTTTTTTGAAAAAATCTGGCTTGCGCACAAGGCAAAATACCTTAGGTATGCCTAGTTCTTTAGCTTCCTCGAGGCAAGCCTGGATAAGGGAAGAGCCAATGCCCTGGTTTTGTTCTTTTTCGTCAACAGCCAAAGACCTGATTTCCGCTAAATCAGACCAAGTAACGTGCAATGCGGCGCAGGCGACAACTCGATTTTTTTTCCTGACGACAAAGTAATCCCTGATGTTCTCGTATATCTCAGATAAAGCGCGCGGCAGTACCTCTCCCTTGTCGGCGAAGTGGCTAATGAGCCGATGCATAGAGTTAGCATCGCTCACCTTTGCTCTATCCACTTTTATTTTCATTTCTTCCTCTCAGTTTTTGCCACAGGGAGCTATAAAAATATGTTGGCTCATGAATTCTCAAGAAGCGAATCGTGTGAGGGCTTAGCTTCACTCGGATGTTTTGTCCGTCTGATAACGGCAATTCAATCTGTCCATCAATGCTGAGTACGACTTTTTCTCTAGGGGCGATTTTCAAATCAATCGTGCTCTGTGGCGGCAGTACTAAAGCATGGCTCAAGCCGAGGTGGCAAGATATTGGTTGGAGGACGATCTCTTTGGACTGGGGATGAAGAATGGGACCACCAGAAGCTAAAGAATAACTAGTACTACCGGTAGCAGTGGCCACAATTACACCGTCAGCTCTGTAGATGGTGAGCATTGCGTCATCAATTTTTGCTTCTAAATTGACCAAGCGAACTGCTATGGCTCGTAACACAACATCGTTTAAGGCATGAAATGTTTTGTCTTCAACCTGGGCTTGAAGCATCGCTCTTTCCTCGACCCAGCCTTTCCCTTTGAGTAAAGCAGGCAAAATAGAAAAAACTTCATCGCTATTCATTTCGGTAATAAACCCTAATCTGCCCACGTTTATACCTAGGATAGGCACTAACGAAGGAGTCACAATTCGAGCAGCATGGAGGATAGTGCCATCTCCACCAATGCTGAGGATTAAATCGGTCTCTGTTACCTGAGGTGTAGCATTATGCTCATCCCACGCCGAGCATCGCCACGGCAGAAGACCTTGAGAGGATAAAAACTCTTCCAGTTGCTCAGCTAACTCTCGGGCTTTTTTTCGTAGAGGGTGATAAAGAATACCAATACGCTTCACAGCTAGCCAAGTGTAGCACTGACAAATCCTGAGTGTCAATTAACAGATACGGGGTAGCAATTCGCCAGAAAGCATATCCACGACTCGAGTGGGACCGAGTTTTGTTTTCATTATCACCTTACCGGGGTGCTCTTTGGTTACCTCGCCGATGATGACAGCATCTCTGCCATAGGGATTCTTTCTCATTTGAGTGACAATCTTATCAGCATCAGTGGTGTCAACTATAGCTACTAACTTGCCTTCATTAGCTACGTACAGGGGATCCAGCCCGAGAAGTTCGCAAGCAGCCTTAACCTCATCCTTGATTGGTATCTTATCCTCTTCTATAAAGATGCCGACTCTGGATTGTCGAGCTAATTCATTGAGGATGGTTGCTAGCCCTCCTCTAGTGGGGTCACGCATGCAATGAATTTTTGATGACACCTGTAACATCTGAGACACCAACTTATTCAGTGGGGCACAATCGCTTTCTAAATTCATGGCGAATCTTAACCCTTCACGCTGGCTCATTATAGCTATACCGTGGTCGCCAATGGTGCCGCTCAATAAAACCTTATCTCCGACTCTGGCATTAGTTCCCGAGATATCAACCCCAGGCAGGATTATTCCTACTCCTGAGGTGGTGATAAATATCTTATCGGCTTTTCCTCGATTTACTACCTTGGTATCTCCCGCAATTATGCTTACCTCGGCTTCTTCAGCGGCTTTCTTTATTGATTGCAATATTCGCTCAAGCTCGCTTAAAGAAAAGCCTTCCTCTATGATTGCCGAAAGGCTCAAGTACAATGGCTTGGCTCCATTCATGGCTAAATCGTTCACTGTGCCGCAGACAGCTAGTTTGCCAATGTCGCCGCCTGGGAAAAAGATGGGATTAACCACATAACTATCGGTAGTGAAAGCCAACCGCCCGCTGGCTTCAAAAATAGCCGAATCATCTAATTTGTTCAGCGCTGGATTAGCCAGAAAGGGCAGAATTTTTTTCTCTATTAGTTCGTGGCTCAACTTGCCACCACTGCCATGGGCTAAAAGAATGCTGTCATCCATAAGATTGCTCCCAAAGGCTATCTTTTTCTATTATGCTTGGGTAAACATCTGGTCTAGAAATCTTGTAAATCTCCACCAATAGTCTCGTATTGATAGTAAGCTGAGCAGACGCCTTCGCTAGAGACCATACAGGGACCAACCGGGCGTTCTGGAGTACACGTCACCCTGAAGAGCTTACATTCCAGTGGGGTGGCTGCGCCGCGGATCATGTCTCCGCATCGGCACCCCTTAGGCTCTTTGGGTGGTTTTAAGCTCACCGAGAAGACCTTGTCAGCATCGAATTGTTCGTATTCTTTTCTAATCTTTAAGCCACTCTCAGGGACAACGCCGATGCCCCGCCAGTTAGCTTCACCGATCTCGAAAACCTCATCCATTAGCTGCCGAGCCTTTACATTCCCTTCAGGCTTTACTCCCCGGGAGTAGGCTATCTCTACTTTGGGCTCACCTTTCTCAATTTGTGCCACCAGTTTATCTATGCATAACAGAATATCCAACGGTTCAAATCCGGAGATCACACAAGCTACTCTGTAATCCCGAGGGATGAATTCGTAAGGGCGAGAGCCAATTATAACACTGACATGTCCGGGGCAGATTATGCCGTCTATCTTTACTTCCCCAGAGTCAAGTAACGCCTTCATTACTGGCGGACACAGCTTAGCAAGGGATAAGACGTAAAAGTTTCCTATTCCCTCTTGCATTGTCCTAAGTATGGAAGCCGCAATAGTAGGCGCTGTAGTTTCGAAGCCGATGCCGATGAAAATGATGGATTTGTCAGGATTGGCTCTAGCTATTTCTATAGCGTCTATTGTGGAATATACAATTCGCACGTCTGCGCCCCCAGCTTTTGCTTGCTGTAGGCTTGAATAGCTCCCGGGGACTCTAATCATGTCGCCAAACGTGGCAATGATAACGTCGGGCAGGTGTGCCAAGGCGATAGCCTTGTCCAGGTCAGCAGTGGCGGTAACACAAACAGGACAGCCGGGCCCCGACCGCATTTCTACTGTTTTGGGAACTAATTGGCGAATCCCATAGCGTAGTATGGTGTGTGTATGCCCACCGCAAAATTCCATTAGCCTTATAGGTTTGGTAGAGCGCATGGCAATGCGGTACGATAGTTTCTTAGCTAGCTCGCTATTCCGATACTCGTCAATGAACTTTACAGGCATCCAAAAATCCTAGTGGTCAAAATGATTGAGAATTTTGGATTTTACTCATTCTGATTGGGCGCTTGGAATACTACATTTCACTACATTTCTAGTTCAAGGCGTTAGGCTCGCCATTTCTTCCAGAAGCTTGAGAGTCTCTTTGGCTTCAGCCTCGTCTACAATTCCTATAGCGTATCCGGTATGCAGCAACACATAGTCTCCGACTTTAGCTTCTGGAGTAAAGACAATGCTGACTCGCCGCCTCACACCGGCTATTTCTGTCTCTGCCTCGTCCCCATGTATGGAGACGATCTTTACGGGCACTGCTAAACACATGGTTCTATAGTTTAGCCTAAGTTCGTCAATGATACAAACCAAGATTGAAATTTAATAGCCTCGTAATGCAGAGGCTGAAATCCATGGGTAACACTCATGGTATGTTCGGTGATGCCAGCATATCACAGGAGTTACCGGAATGAGAAAACTAG
>DAITOK010000033.1:0-8647 GCA_036834125.1 Chloroflexota bacterium
GGCCCCCGTCAATTCCTTTGAGTTTCAACCTTGCGGCCGTACTCCCCAGGCGGGACACTTAAAGCGTTAGCTTCGACACAGGAAGGGTCGATACTTCCTATATCTAGTGTCCACCGTTTAGGGCGTGGACTACGCGGGTATCTAATCCGCTTCGCTCCCCACGCTTTCGAGCCTCAGCGTCAGAAACAGCCTGGGAAATCGCCTTCGCCACTGGTGTTCTTCCCGATATCTACGCATTTCACCGCTACACCGGGAATTCCATTTCCCTCTGCTGCTCTCAAGCCCTTTAGTATCAGATGGCTTCTCCTGATTGAGTCGGGAGATTTCACATCTGACTTAAAGAACCGCCTACGCTCCCTTTACGCCCAGTAAATCCGAGCAACGTTTGCCTCCTACGTATTACCGCGGCTGCTGGCACGTAGTTGGCCGAGGCTTATTCCCTGGGTACCGTCAGAATTCTTCCCCAGGAAAAGAGGTTTACAACCCGAAGGCCTTCATCCCTCACGCGGTGTCGCTGGGTCAGGCTTTCGCCCATTGCCCAAGATTCCTTGCTGCTGCCTCCCGTAGGAGTTGGGGCCGTGTCTCAGTCCCCATCTGGCTGGCCATCCTCTCAGACCAGCTACCGATCACTGCCTTGGTAGGCCATTACCCTACCAACTAGCTAATCGGACGCAAGCCCTTCCTGGAGCACCCGAAGGCTTTAGTGATGAAGCTTGCGCTCCACCACCGTATGGGACATTAGCCCCGATTTCTCGAGGTTATTTCCCACTCCAAGGTAGGTTACTTACGCGTTACTCAGCCGTTCGCCACTGCCTCGATAAATCGAGACCGTACGACTTGCATGCATAAAGCGCACCGCCAACGTTCGCTCTGAGCCAGGATCAAGCTCTCCACACAAAACCTTCCTTCCACTATTCAGTTGTTAAAGTACCACCTCAAAAAGCATTACTAATTTTACAGAAACCTTCCGCCCATTGTCAACTTTTTCCTGAACCCAAAAAAACTATGATACCCTAATTTATGCTGTCAAACAAGTTTGACATTCGCCAAGCTTTCCATTATATTCTCTACACTTCCAAAAAGGCCCCGTGGTGTAGCGGTTTAACATGCCACCCTGTCACGGTGGAGATCAGGGGTTCAAATCCCCTCGGGGTCGCTTCTTCTTTTCACGCACATAAAACCCGCACCAAATTTCTGTACTGGACACCATTGGAAAGCCCTAATCCACATGTCTCTGGCATCCCCATCAAAAAACGATCAATAATCCAATCAATGTAAAGACTGCGATAGGCGGCAGGGCAGGCATGGGCTTTCCTCTCAGGAAGACCGCCTGAATTACATAGACGCTGACCAACCCCATTACTCCGAACGCTGCCACGACAGCCGCTGAACGAAGCTCGTGCTGGGCAAAATAGACGGACGCTGTAAGCAGACAGGGAAAGGCAATATCGCCACCACCCAGTATAGAGTACTCCCTAGCGTTAGGGTCCAGTTCTACTATTTGTTCTCGTTCCCTCAGATTTGAATTCCAATCGGAATAGTTTCTGGGAATAATGAGCGCTGGCAGAGCATTTATCTGTGATAACTTGTCTGCCATCCAGAGCATGAATTTGTAACGGACTGCCAATAAATCGTATACGGCAAGCGCCAGAATGATAGCCATGGCTGTCCATGGGGTGATAAAGCGACCGAAAACTACGCCCAGACTGCTGACTGCCAGAATCAACACCAGGTTATGTAACCAAACAAAGGGTTTCAAGAACCAGAATATGCCAAAGGCAATAGCGATGGCAACAGCCACCTGGAGGGGCAGGTAGAACACGCCAATGATGAATGCGCCCCAACTAAATAACAAGGAAAACAATAGCCGGAGTAGAACCTTCAAAGCCTGGAGCGGAATCTTATAGAGCGTGATCCCCAGGAGAGCTGCCGCAGCCAGAATATAGATCAAAATTGGCCCGAATGCGGAATGGGCAGGAACCTCGATAACTTCCCCGTCAGGCAATGTCACCTCCCCGGGCCACCAGTATATCGGCTCTGACGGCAGGGAGGGTATCTCCATATCCTTTTCTTTCAAGAACGGGTCTATACGGGGTGCAACGACGAGGATGAGCACTTGAGCAACAACAAAAAGAAGAAGCCCCCAGTACACTGTGTTCAGCTTTATAAGCCCATCCTTGCCCATACAGGGTATTCTATACCAAGAAGTCTAGGTATTGAAGCCTTGCTGAGATTGGCTAGCTTCGCCAGGAATCTTCGCACTTCTAGATTCGCGTCAGGGTTTTTTGTTCATTCCTCACAGGCATCCTCGTAATAGTAGGTCGCCTAACGTCAGCTCCAGGCAAAATTGAGCCACATCCATTACAACAAGCCGCCTTATCACTCACAATTTGACGATAATGTGAAAAACAGGTATTATTATTGCGCAATGTTTTGCATTTGTTGCGACTATTACTACAACGAAATAAAGAGGGAAAATGGACTATTTAACGCAATACCTAGCTATCATAGTTGCCCTTGCTCTTGTTTTAGGTATCCTGGTTGGGTATTTTATCAGGCAGCTTGTAGCCAACCGAGAGATTCAGAGAACAAGAAAAGAGGCACAGAAGTTACTAGATGAGGCGACAAAAAAGTATGATGAACTATTGCGCGCAGCTAGAGAAGAAGCTACCAAGGTTGCCAGTGCCGCCGAGGCAGAAAGCAGGGAACGTCGCCTCGAAATACAGCGGATAGAAAAACGTGTTAGCCAGAAAGAAGAGGTTCTGGAGCGCAAGCTAGAATCTCTTGAGCGCCGCGAACGTGAGTTAGAAAACAAGAGAAAAGAAGCCGAACGTATAACCGCCGAACTCCAGCAAATTCGAGAAAAGCAGATTGCAAAGTTAGAATCCCTCTCCGGAACATCTAGCGAGGAAGCAAAAACACTCCTATTTCAAATGTTAAAACAGGAGGTGGAGGAGGAGATCTCTCGACAGGTCAGGGCATGGGAGGCGCAAATAAGGGAAGCGGCTGAAGACAGAGTTCGGAATATCTTAGCCACAACTATCCAGAGATGTGCCACCGATGTTGTCTCTGAAACAACAATATCCACTGTTCCTCTCCCCAATGACGAAATGAAGGGGCGGCTTATCGGGCGCGAGGGCCGCAACATCCGAGCCTTAGAACAAGCCACCGGTGTTGACTTGATTATTGACGATACTCCTGAAACTGTCATGATCTCTAGCTTCGACCCTGTGAGGCGAGAGGTAGCTCGCTTGGCTTTAAATAAACTTATTCTTGACGGGCGTATTCACCCAGCGCGGATTAAGGAAATAGTTGACAAAACCAAAGCCGAAGTTGAGGCTACCATACGCGCCGAGGGTGAGCGAGCTGCTTATGAAGCAGGAGTGCCAGGATTGCACCCCGAACTCATTAAATTACTTGGCCAGCTTAAGCTTCGCACCAGTTATGGTCAAAATGTACTGGTTCACAGCCTCGAAGTCGCTCATATAGCTGGCATGCTAGCTAGCGAGATCGGAGCTAACGTCAGCATCGCCAAAAAAGCCGGCTTGCTTCATGATATTGGAAAAGCAATAGATCATCACACAGAAGGTCCGCATGCTCTCATAGGTGCTGACCTGATCAAGCAATGGGACAAGAACCCAGAGGTGGCTCAAGCCATTGCAGAGCATCACGGCGAGGCGCCCACCACCAGCATTATAGGCTTCCTTGTCGCCGCTGCCGACGCTATCAGTGGCTCGCGGCCCGGCGCAAGACGTGAGTCACTGGAACAATACCTCAAGCGTATCAAAGACTTGGAGGACATAGCCACTGGTTTCCCGGGCGTGGAAAAAGCTTTCGCCATTCAAGCCGGGCGGGAAGTGCGTGTTATGGTGAAACCTGATAAGGTGGATGACTTGACCGCCATAAGACTGGCTCGAGATATCGCCAAGAAAATAGAGGAAAGCCTGACTTACCCTGGACAGATTAAAGTGGTGGTGATACGGGAAACTACCGCAGTGGATTACGCTAAATAGAGTTGAGAATACTGGTAATCGGCGACATTATCGGCAAGCCCGGCAGGAAAGCAGTTAAGAAGCTCCTGCCGAGCTTGCGTTCTGAACATAGAATTGACCTTGTCATCGGCAACGGTGAGAACGCTGCTGGGGGGCTGGGGCTGACCCCCACCACAGCTCAAGAACTTTTTGACTCTGAAATTGATGTCATAACCACAGGCAACCATATTTGGGCTTACAAGGAAATTATTCCTTACCTGGATAACGAACCAGCACTTCTCCGCCCATTGAACTACCCATCCACAAATCCTGGTCACGGTTATGTGCTCAAGAAGAACGTCTTAGTGGTTAACATCGTGGGGCGTGTTTTCATAGGGCATTCTAATTGCCCTTTCCGAACCATGGATCAGCTACTTACTGAATTCGCCAATAAAAAGCTCCCCATTATCGTGGACTTTCATGCTGAGGCAACTTCAGAAAAAGTGGCTATGGGCAGGTATCTCGATGGTCGAGTCAGTGCCGTGCTGGGCACTCACACCCATGTGGGTACCATTGATGCTCAGATACTGCCCGGCGGCACTGCCTACGTCACTGACATAGGCATGGTCGGTCCCGTGGATTCGGTCATCGGCGACGACCCCGATTCCGTAATAAACCGCTTTCTCACTCTCATACCCAGTCGCTTATCTGTTGGCAGAGGAAAGGTTAACCTCGACGCGATTCTGGTGGAGGTGGACGAGAACACTGGCAAGGCAGTAGATATCAAGCGTATCCGGCAAGTGGTGGACTGAATCCTTCCGCCAAGTTGTCGCGATTTCCCTCGGGTATAATGAAATTAAGCCCGCTCCGGGTTTGCCCCGAGCAACTTTACTCTTTCCACCACCTTGGGCATTATCTCACCAGCCTTTCCACGGATCACGACCTCGGCTTCGCGATCGAGCGGAGTTGAGGTTAGATTGACAATACCCAGCTTCGCCCCGGCCTCTCTGGCGTACACTGGCACATAGGCAGCCGGGTAAACTAGAAGTGTGGAACCGATCACTATAAGAAGATCGCACTTCTGCGAGCGACGGATAGCTTCCTGCAATACCTCCTGTGGCAATGGTTCGCCAAAGAACACGGCGTCCGGCTTCAGAATACCTTGGCACTCCGGACAATCGAGAATCTCTACATTCTCTTTCGCCAGTTTTTCCAGCACTTCTCGCATCGGGAAGCGCCTGTGACAACCAAGGCACACCACCCAGCTCATATTACCGTGAAGTTCAAATACCCTATCTTGAGGAACTCCCGCCCTTTGGTGCAGGTTGTCAATATTTTGCGTGATAACGCAATCTAATTTACCTAGCTGGTGCAGCTCGGCAATAGCGTAGTGAGCAGCATTCGGCTTAGCGTCAATAAGTAGTCCACTCTCAACGGACATCTTCCAGAGGTTTCTTCGAGCCTCCCGGCTGCTGATGAACCTCTGAATGGTGAAATCCTCCGGGTCGTATCTGCTCCAGATTCCTCCCGGGCTACGAAAATCGGGTATGCCTGACTCTGTGCTTACCCCAGCCCCGGTGAATACAACGACCCTCCTGGATTCCACGGTAAGCCGAGCCAGCTTTTCTATCTCATCCTTCATCTTTCTTCTTTCCTCAGCACGGCTTTTACCACTCTGGGGATGCCGCCCAAGTCGGGAATCATTTCGATGCTTGCCTGCGGAAAGTACCTGGTCACTAAACGAGTTACTATTTCGTCTTCCCCTTGTCCGATTTCCAGAAGTAAGCACCACTGGCTGTTGACCTTGCCCGGCATCTGCTCCAGCAGCCGCTGTATCTTTTCCACGCCATCCTCACCGCCCGCTAAAGCTAGCCTGGGTTCAAAACCCACTTCAGGACTCAGCTCTCCCAATTCACCCTCTCTTACGTACGGCAAATTCGCTACTATCATGTCCACCGGCTCAGGTAAAGGCTCCAGCAGGTCCCCTTGTAGCAAATCTATCCGTCCCTCGACTCCGTGACGCTGACAATTGACCTTTGCCACCTCCAGCGCTGAAGCCGAAATATCTATGGCGTAAATCATGGCTTCCGGTATGGTCAAAGCAAGGGTAATAGCAATGGCTCCACACCCTGTCCCGATATCGGCGAAGGTGGTTTGTTTTCCCGGGCGAAAAAGACCCTGGGCAACCTCTATAGCTTCTTCTACCAATAGTTCTGTTTCCGGCCTGGGGATAAATGTGCGATGATCAATGCAAAAATCAATCCCGTAGAATTCGCAGCGCCCCAGAATATAAGGAACGGGCTCGCGATTCAGCCGACGCTGCACGAGCTGCCGCAAATGCTCGGCTTCTGCTTGTGTCAAACGCCTTTCTGGTTCTGTGTAAAGTTGCGTCTTGGACATGCCGAGCACGTGCCCCAGCAGAAGCTCTGCCTCAATAAAGGCATCAGCAATTCCCGCCCGGTGTAATGTCTGGACTGCCGATTGTAAAGCTTCGCGCAAGATCACATGAAAGCCCCTTCTAACTGCTCTACCTGCTCCTTACTGATCAGGGCTTCAATGAGTTCATCCAGTTCCCCATCCAGAATTCGCTCAAGATTGTGAAAACTGAGGTTGATTCGGTGGTCGGTAACCCTGTTCTGCGGAAAATTATAGGTTCGAATCTTCTCAGCCCGCTGACCGCTGCCTACCTGCATCCGCCGCTCCTTATCTATGCTCTCAAATTGCTTCCGCCGTTCCATGTCAAGCAACCTGGCTCTGAGCACCGCCATAGCTTTCATCCTGTTCCTTATCTGTGACCTTTCATCTTGGCAGCTTGCTACTATTCCCGTCGGTAGATGGGTGATACGGACTGCTGTGGTTACCTTATTTACGTTCTGCCCTCCAGCACCCCGACTGCGGAAGAATTCTATTTTCAAGTCGTCAGGGTTGATGTTCAGCTCCACTTCTTCTGCTTCGGGAAGAACTGCTACCGTAGCCGTCGAGGTATGAATTCGCCCTGACGCTTCTGTGATTGGCACCCTTTGCACTCTATGAACACCTCGTTCGTGCTTGAAGCGGCTGAATGCCCCCTTGCCCCTGACTTCAAATATCAGCTCCTTGAAACCGCCGATGGCGCTCGGACTGCTATCAATTATCTCGACTTGCCACCCTTTGGACTGAGCATAGCGGCTATACATACGGAACAGGTCAGCCGCAAAAAGGCTGGCTTCTTCGCCGCCTGCCCCAGCCCGTATTTCTACGATGACATCCCGATCATCGTTGGGGTCTTTGGGCATCAGAGAAAGCTTGAGCTGATTTAGAAGAGCTTCTTGCTGTCTCTTCACTTCAGAGAACTCCTCCCTGATCAGGGGCACCATCTCAGCTTCAACACCAGAATCCAGCAAGGCTTGCAGCTCCGCCCGCTCCTTGCCTTTGGCTTTGTATTGCCTGTATAAAACGACAATGTCTTCTATCTCAGCCTTTTCCTTGTTCAGCTCCTGAAGTTTCTTAGGGTCAGTAGCTATTTCCGGCTGAGCCAGCAATTGACCCAACTCATCGTAACGCTTTTCTACCAGTTCCAGTTTCTCAATCATGTCGAATACCATTATAATACAGCACCAGAAGCCACTCAAACTTGCCCTGGCTATCACCTGAACGCCTGACGAAGGACTTACAATGACCAAGCCTATTGATTGCAAAGGAAGCTGAAATGAAACTGGCGCCGCGATGCTATGAGTGCTTGCACAGACTGGCCCAGCAGGCTGTAGAGCTTGCTACAGATGACACCGCCCTCAGGCAGAAAGCCATCACAGAAGCTCTAAACATACTGAACAATGACTTCTCTCCCAGCAAGCTATCCATCGAGATTGCCACCAAGATTCACCAAATAGTAAGAGAAATAACCGGCAATCCTGACCATTATCGAGCAATCAAGGAAAAAGAGATGCTACTGGCTAGAGAGCTGTATATAGAATTATCACTACGGGCAGAAGTAGCTAGTGGGAAAGCCTGCCGAAGTGAATTCCGTCATTACCTCAAGCTGGCAGCAGCCGCCAACGCTATTGATTTCTTCAGAGAATTTGGTGCTATCAAAGAAGATATCAGAAAACCCGTCACATTTGTTTTGGATGACTCAGAGCGGCTCCAGGCAAAGCTCAAAACTGCCCGCAAAATCTTGTATCTGGCAGACAATGCCGGCGAGGTCTATTTCGACCTGCCTCTGGTCAAGTGGATGAGGCAATTTGCTCACGTTATCTATGTGGTCAAACCTGCACCCGTGCAAAACGATTTAACTTTAGATGATTTCAAGAGAGCTGGCTTGGAGAGCGAGTTGGGAGATGTCATCACCACAGGTGTGGCTTCGCCAGGGATAGTTTTCTCTCTGGCTTCAGCCGAGTTCAAACGGGAATTTGAGTCAGCCGACCTCATATTCGCTAAAGGTATGGGACACTATGAGGCTTTGTCCGAGCTTCCGCAGAAGGGAGCTTTCTTTTATTGTCTCAAAGCCAAATGTCATCCTGTAGCCGATTCACTGGGCGTGCCTGTGAATAGCTATGTAGCCCTGTTACAGTAAGTTGCAAGCTGTTCCGGGTTCTGATATATTTTCTAATCCTGAACCAGTGGGGCTGTAGCTCAATCGGGAGAGCGTCTGACTGGCAGTCAGAAGGTAGTGGGTTCGAATCCCATCAGCTCCACCA
>DAITOK010000034.1:0-7640 GCA_036834125.1 Chloroflexota bacterium
TGGGCACCGGCAATACCAGAAATAAGCCCGATGGCACACCCTGCCCCGATGATGGGGACCCGAACACAATTGACTCCTGCCAGAGCGGAGCGTGTGTCCACACACCTGTGTCGCAGCCAGTGTTGCCGACGGCCACCACAGTACCTGCCACCGACATCAGCACGAGCACGGCTACCATGAATATGCAGTACACTATAGGCAACTACAGTCTTGTCGAGGTACGCTTTGCCTACAAGAAATCGGCTAACACGGAATGGTCCTATACCGCTTGGGTCTCCAAGATAGTAGATGGCACCCATGCCGTTCAAATTAGCGGGCTAAGCTCGAACACCACATATGACTTCAAAGCCCAGCTCAGGTATGATGAGACTATCATCGAAGGGGAGACTCGCCAATTCATCACAGCCTCAATAATCACGTCACCCGGAGGTCCAGGCTGTTTCATTGCCACCGCTACCTATGGCACGCCAGCCGCTGAGGAAATTAATATCCTGAGAGAGTTCCGTGATGTGGTGTTGCTGAACAACCCCGTGGGGTCCGAGTTTGTAGCTTTGTACTATAGACTCAGTCCTGCTCTAGCGGATTTGATAGCTGGAAATGAGCTGGCAAGAACTCTGGTTAGAGACCTCATAGTTAACCCTGTTGTCTGGATAGTGGAGACCACCAGAGACATATGGCGGGATTAAGAAGGTATGCTACATCGGATATGTGAAGCAGCGTCTTAACGCAGGATAACATATCTGTGCAGCAAAGAGCCGGCTGTGCTACCGAATATCAAGCATAGCCGGCTCCTCTTTTTCGTTTAGCTATAGTAGCGGTGATATAATTGATGGTAGATTGGGCGGCACTTTGCTCAGCGAGGGTATCGTCGGTTGAAACAAAGCTACGATGTAATCATTGTGGGGGCTGGTCCAGCAGGGGCAATGCTAGCTTATGAACTGGCGAAGAACGGTGTAGATGTATTGGTTCTGGAGAAGGAAACACTGCCACGTTACAAGTGTTGTGCTGGTGGAGTCACAAGCAAGGCAGCGAAGCTTCTCGGTTTTGATTTCTCCGACGCGGTAGAGAATGTAGTTTACGAGGTCAACGTTGGCTTCGATCTGAGCAATTCTTATCTGAGGCGGCATAATGAACCACTGATGTATATGGTGATGCGGGATGCCTTTGATTATTTATTGGCGAAGAGAGCGCAGCAAGCAGGGGCTGTGCTCATTGATGGGCAAGAGGCGACGGAAATACAGGTCAGTGGTGACTGGGTGCAGGTTTATAGTGGCGACAAAGTTTTTCGTTCCCGGCTTGTAGTGGGGGCAGACGGGGCTTATAGCATAGCAGCCAGGGAGATGGATATGAGAAGGAGTCTCGAATATATCATGGGGATAGAGTCAGAAGTTGCTGTATCTGAAGCAAAGTTAGCAAAATGGAAATCACGGGCTCTGTTGGATCTGGGGTGTGTCCCTGGGGGTTACGCTTGGGTATTCCCGAAACGCAACCATCTTTCTGTTGGAGTTGGATGTATCGTTTCCAAAGCAAAGCAATTGCGCGGCTGTTATGATAGGTTTCTGAAATCGCTGGGTTTTGATGGTTATACTGTTGTGAGGTCTAGTAGCCACTTGATACCAACGTGTAGCAAGGGCAGGTTTGTTTGGCAAGATAAAGCTTTGCTAGTAGGGGATGCGGCTGGGTTGGCTGACCCATTAACAGGGGAAGGAATCCATGGCGCTATTTTGAGTGCCGAGCTAGCTGCATCAGTGATTAAGGAATCCTTGAGTTGCGGCAAAGTCAATTTGGAAGATTATCAAAAAGCCGTGGACGAGAAAATACTGTCTGAGTTGCGAATAGCACGTGTGTTATCAAGAATTTTTGTTCACTTCCCCCATCTGTCGTTTACGATACTGAAACAAAGCGAGCGGGTGTGGAAAGCTAGTTGTGGATTGATGTCTGGCGAACTAACATATGCTGAGCTTAAGAGAAAGGCGGGTGGGTTCAAGAGCATTTACGCTCGGTTGCTTCGAGCCTAGCCCAAATATTTAGCAGAAGTACGCAGAATAGGAGACTTTGCTATAATTTATAGAATAAGGAGGGTGGGTGTCCAAGATACTGGATGGAATAGATAGCCCTGACGATGTCAAAGCACTAACCCAGGAAGAACTCAGCAGGCTTTGTACCGAAATCAGGGAGCTATTAGTAAGTGTAGTCACTGAGAATGGTGGGCATTTAGCGTCCAACCTGGGAGTGGTGGAGCTCGCTATTGCTCTGCACCGGGTATTTGATACTCCCAAAGATAAGATAATCTGGGATGTAGGACATCAGAGTTACGTTCATAAGCTATTGACAGGAAGAAAAGAACGATTTCGTTCTCTCCGCCAATACGGTGGTTTGTCGGGGTTTCCCGACCCAAATGAAAGTCCCCACGATGCATTTACCACGGGACACGGTGGGACATCCATATCAGCAGCTCTGGGCATGGCTTTGGCTCGTGACCTTACTGGTGGTGACCATCACGTGGTCGCCGTAATTGGCGATGGCTGTCTTACCTGTGGCATGGCTTATGAGGCGCTCAACCATGCCGGGCATCTGGATACAAGGCTTATTGTAGTGCTCAATGACAATGGCATGTCCATTTCACCTACGGTAGGGGGGATTGCTAAGCACCTAAATGCTATACGAATGAGCCACCGCTACATACAAGCCAAGAAGGAGACAACCCATGTGTTATCTTTCCTGCCTGCCGGGAAGAAGCTTTACCGAGCACTGCGCCGTCTTAAGGAAGGGGTAAAGGCAGTAGTTATGCCCACTGTAATGTGGGAGCAGCTTGGCTTCACCTATGTGGGTCCTGTGGACGGGCACAATATTGCTGAGCTGGAAGCTTCGTTGACTCACGCTAGGAACTACTACAAGCCGGTCATCGTGCATGTCCTGACCAAGAAAGGCAAGGGTTATAAGCCAGCCGAGGATAACCCGACTCTATTCCATGGTCTGTCACCTAAAGGTGAAAAGTCAGACACGATGCCTACTTATAGTCAAATATTTGCTCAAACGGTGAGCAGATTGCTCAAGGAGGATCCCAAGATAGCCGTGATAAGCGCAGCTATGGTTGAAGGGAATAGTCTATCTGCTCTGGTCAAAGAGTTTCCCGAGCGTATTTACGATGTGGGGATTTCTGAGCAGCATGCAGTTACCTTAGCTGCTGGTCTAGCTACACAAGGGTTTATGCCTATTGTGGCTATTTATTCCACATTTTTACAGCGTGCCTTCGACCAGATCCTGCACGATATTTGCCTCCCTGATCTGCCTGTTATCTTTGCCCTGGATCGCAGTGGTGTTGTCGGCGAGGATGGGAAAACTCATCAAGGGATATTTGATTTATCCTATCTTGCCTTGATGCCCAATATGATTGTTTGCGCGCCCAAGGATGGCAACGAGCTTCAGAACATGGTCTATACTGCGCTTGGCACAAAGCATCCCATAGCAATTCGCTATCCACGCGGTCGAGGGAATGGTGCCACCTTGATTACCGAGTTTCATGCTCTGCCTATTGGCAAAGCCGAGATAATGAAGCACGGTAGGGACATAGCTGTAATAGGGATCGGTTCCACGGTTATGCCTTGTCTGGAAGCTGCTAAACACTTAGCTCTGTGGGGCATAGATGCTACAGTAGTCAACGCCCGTTTTGCCAAGCCGCTGGATGCCGAGCTTATTTTGAGTGTGGCTAATCAACTAAAAAAGGTAATCACGGTAGAAGAGAATGTTCTTAGCGGTGGCTTTGGCGCGGCTGTATTGGAACTGCTGGAAAAGGCGGGAATCTCAGATGTTAAAGTGAAAAGATTGGGTATTCCTGACGAATTTGTCACTCACGGCAAGCAAGACATTCTTCGCTCTCTCTACCATCTGGATGCTTTGGGAATAGCTAAGGAGTGTGCTGAGTTCGTAGCCGAGGTTCAAGAGAAAGCTATACAGGTGTAATTGCCTGGCTTATCGCGCCAATTTTCTGAGAGATCATACTTAGTCAAGCGGCGAGCCTTTGGTATCCTGAGCCATTCGCTTCAGTTCATAAAGCTTGGTAATGGCTTCCAGGGGAGTTATGGAATCAATGTCAAGCTTGGCGATTGCGTCAGCTAGTAAAGAGCCTTTCGTGAAGAGGGGAATTTGAATTGGTGCTTTACGGGCAGGTATTTGGCCTTTCTTGGTAGCCTTGCTCTCCAGCTCAGCCAAAACTTCCTGGGCTCGAGCGATTACCGATTTGGGCAAGCCGGCTAGCTGGGCTACATGGATGCCATAGCTACGGTCTGTGCCACCCAGGACAACTTTGTGCAGAAAGATAACTTTGTCCCCTTCCTCAGTTACAGCTACGTTAAAGTTTTTGACTCTGGGCAGTATACTAGCTAGCTCTACTAGCTCATGGTAGTGCGTGGCGAAAATGGTCTTAGCACCGAGCTTAGGGTGGTTATGGATAAACTCAGCTACTGCCCAAGCAATGGACAAGCCATCATAGGTCGAAGTGCCTCGCCCAATCTCATCAAGGATGATGAAGGAACGAGGTGTGGCATTATTCAAGATGTTAGCTGTCTCAGTCATCTCAACCATAAAAGTGGATTGCCCAGCCGCCAGGTCCTCCTGGGCACCAATACGAGTGAAGATGCGGTCAACAATGCTGATAGTGGCAGACTCAGCCGGGACAAAGCTCCCTATTTGGGCTAACAAGACAATGAGCGCTACCTGTCGGAGATAGGTGGATTTCCCCGACATATTGGGACCCGTGAGTATAATGAGCTGATTGTCTTTGTTGTCTAAGTAAGTGTCGTTGGGAACAAAGCTGTCGCGACCTAAGCTCTGTTCTACGATAGGATGACGCCCTCCTCTAATATCAATAATGTCGTCATTGGTCAAGATTGGACGAATATAACCGTTACGGACAGCTACCTCAGCTAAGCTGGAAAGAGTGTCAATCTGGGCTATGGCTCGGGCAGTAGTTAGGATTTGCTCACTGGCGGCGCTTATCTGCTGGCAGATCTGCCGGAAGATAGTTGTCTCGAGGTTAATTATCCTCTCTTGAGCATTGAGAATAAGCGATTCATATTCCTTAAGCTCAGGGGTGAAGAACCTTTCTGCTTCGGCTAAAGTTTGTTTACGAATATAGTCTGAAGGAACCAAGTTGAGATTAGCCCGGGATACTTCAATGTAATAACCGAAGACACGGTTGTAGCCGACTTTTAGGGATTTGATCCCGGTGCGCTGTCTTTCCCTGTGCTCCAGACTAGCCAGATATTGCTTGGCTTGACGGGAATTATGGCGAATTTCGTCCAGCTCTGGCGAGAAACCTTCCTTTATTACCCCACCTTGCTCTAAATCACCAGGCTCATCAGCAATAGCTCTAGCCAGTAACTCCACGACCTGTGGACAGGGTTTAAGTTCGTTACTTAACTCCAATGCAGTCGAAGCAGCATCCTCTGCTATAGCTGCTTGTAGATCCGGTATTTTCTCCAGGCTGGAGCGAAGGGTGAGCAATTCTCGGGGCATGGCTCGTCCGCTGCTCACTCGGTTAACTAGCCTTTCCAAGTCTGCGATATCTGATAGAAGGGAGGCGACTTTTTGGCGGGCTAGATTGTTTTGACAAAACCAATCCACTGCCGCTTGCCGCCGATTCAGTGTATCAAAGTCTAGAAGTGGATGGCTCAGCCAATTTTTGAGCAACCTGCCGCCCATAGGAGTCTTGGTGAGGTCAATAATAGAAAGAAGAGAGTTGCTAGCCTCCCCCCAGCGACCACCTTGAAACAGTTCTAGATTGCGGATGGTCTGACCATCCAGGGTCATGAAAAAGTCTGTGGAGTAAGTAGAGAGTTTGGTTAACTGGGGCAACGTCTCCTTCTGTGTTTCATTGACATAATGTATGAGTGCTCCGGCAGCTCTTATTGCTAAGGGTAGGCGGGTGCAGCCATAGCCCTCCAAAGTAGCCACCTTGAAATGTTCAAGCAAAGCCTGTTGGGCAATCTCTAGATCAAACCAATACTCATCGAGTCGGCTTATAGGGAATGGTAGTTGAACATAATCGCTAGCATCCTGGGGAACAAGCAGCTCGCTGGGCTGAAGTCGTTCTAGTTCAGGAATGACCCTGTCGGTGGGGAGCTGGGTGGTGGCGAATTCACTTGTGGTTATATCAACGTAGGCGATGCCGGCTTTTTCACCCTCAACAACCAAGCTAGCTAGATAGTTATTGCTCTTACTCTGCAATAGATTAGGCTCGACAACTGTTCCCGGTGTTACCACGCGGATAACATCCCTTTCCACCAATCCTTTGCCCGGCGGAGTGAGTTGCTCGCAGATAGCTACTTTGTAGCCACAGTTGATAAGCTTAGCCAGATAGTTGTCTAGGGCATGATGGGGTATGCCAGCCATGGGCACCCTCTGCCCCTTGCCCATCTCGCGTGAAGTCAGAACAACGCCAAGCTCTCGGGAGACGACTTTGGCGTCTTCGTCAAAAGTCTCATAGAAGTCTCCCAAGCGGAAGAAAACAATAGCCTCGGGGTACTTCTGCTTAATCCGGAGATACTGTTTCCTGAGAGGCGTCAGAGCCATCCATCTTATTCTACTAGCAACTCGTCAAAAGTAACAAGCTGATATTTAGGGCAATCTGGCACGTCATTTACGGATCAGTTAAAAAGTAAGTGGTGCCCCGTTTGCTGAGGCACCACTTACAAAACCACTGAACAACTATTTTAATGCCCTCTTTACGACAATGCAGCTTTTACCCACTGGTAGATTGTCGGATTGCTAAGCAACCCCGTGTGTGAGACGCCCGATACCCACCTGTTTGTTGCGCCATCGAGGGCAATTGTCCGCCATGGCTGGACCAATTCATCTGTGTAACTACCAAAGGAGAAATAACTGACAGCACCTGGAGTCTCATCACCTGCGTTCAACCTAAGCAAGAAGAGGCTCCCCGGGGTCATCTCTGTGGCACCCGCACTCCCAATTGTCAGTATGGCTCCAAGTGATGCGTAGATTGTGCCATGTTGTGGCGTTCCAAGAGCTACGTAGTCGTCTACCTTGTTAACTCCGCCTAAGAACTTAATGTAATATCTTGCGCTGAGTCCGCCCATGCTGTGGCAGACAAGGTCTACCTTAGTAGCGCCTGTCTCGCGCAGTACTCTATCCACGAAAGCAGCTAGTTCTCTTGCATTCTCCACGTTAGATGCCCAAATCGGGTCTGAGTAATATATCTCGTACAGTCTGTTAGCTGACCAGCCATCTCTTATCAGATTATTTTTTATCGTTCCCCACGGGGTTAACCCGTAGCCTGCAACCCATCCGTGGACGAATATTACAGGGTCTTTAGTAGTCTGTGCAGTAACCGTTGCTGGAACTATTACAGCTACCAGCAAAAGGACAGCAATAATAGTTCTGATAAAGGACATATGCAGCTTGTTCATTTACCTTCTACCCCCTTTGTTCCTGTTTCCCTTCCATGTCGCGCCCAGGCGAAGACATATCATGTTATCTGGCGTGGTTGGTATGGAAAATTCATTTTTTTCCTAGCGACGGCTGACCACTACGACTTCTTCACATAGGGTCTACCTCCTCTTCTGCGCTTTTGCCCGATATGTTCGCCCAGGCCGGGAAGGCATTTAATTAAGTATAAGATT
>DAITOK010000035.1:0-5699 GCA_036834125.1 Chloroflexota bacterium
TCATCATAGTTGGCGAATTTGAGGGCAAGATGCCCCAGCGCATAGGTAAAATTCTTGACTTAACTTCCTTGCCTATAGAGCCGCTTGTTTACACCGAAGCAGAATTCGAGCAGATGAAAGACCGTCATTTTCTCAAAGATATTCTCGACACGGCTAAAGAGTTATAATTGCTCACGGTTATAGCGCGGAGCAGGCAGAATAATAGTCAACAATAACGATGCAACAAACCAAAAGCACTCGTAGTTATGTAGGACTGCAACACAGCCGGTAAGGGAAATCTCGGTATGAAAATCGCCATAGCTTTGGGTACTCGCCCGGAAATAATCAAAATGTCGCCCGTAATAAGAGAATTGGAGAAAAGACGACAAGAGTACTTTATTCTTCACACCGGTCAACATTATTCTTATAACTTGGATAAGGTTTTCTTTGAGCAATTGCAGTTACCTGAGCCAAGATACAATCTCGAAGTGGGATCCGGTTCCCACGCCGAGCAAACGGGAAGGATACTTATCGGCGCAGAAAGCGTTCTGCGCGCCGAATGCCCCGATGTTGTCCTGGTAGAAGGCGATACCAACTCCGTGTTGGCTAGTGCTCTGGCAGCAACAAAGCTCCACATAAAAGTGGGCCACGTCGAAGCAGGCTTGAGAAGTTACGATAGAAATATGCCTGAGGAAATCAACCGAATCTTGACTGACCACTGTTCTGACTACTTGTTCGCACCTACTGACAAAGCAAAAGCTATTCTGCTAAAAGAAGGAATATCTGAGAACAAGATTTTTGTTACGGGTAATACCATCGTGGATGCTGTTTATCAAAATTTGGAGATAGCCAAGAGCCAGCAAGACAGTCTTAGAAAACTGAATGTCGCTCCCCGGGAATACTTCTTGGTGACCTTGCACCGCCAGGAGAATGTTGATAGTCCGTCGAGATTTGCTGCCATCCTCGAGGGTTTGGATAGAGTTGCCGCTGGATTTCACTTGCCAGTAATCTACCCTATCCATCCCCACTCCCTGAAAAGGATGAAAGAGTTTGGTCTCAGCCCCAAGAACATCACAATGGTGGAACCGGTAAGCTTTCTTGACTTCTTGCAACTGGAGCGCAAAGCGAGGCTTATTCTTACCGACTCTGGCGGTGTTCAGGAAGAAGCTTGTGTCTTGGGAGTTCCCTGTGTCACCTTACGGGACAATACCGAGAGGCCTGAAACGTTGGAAGTCGGCTCAAATATTTTAGCCGGAGCCTCGCCTGATAGAATATTTGAGTGCACTGCTTTCATGCTGCATAGGGAAAACAAGTGGATTAATCCTTTTGGAGACGGCAAAGCAGGGCAGAGAATCGTCACCATCTTATTAAAAGGTAGCAAAGGAATTTGTACGGCAAGCACATGACAGTCCAGACTGAATTCAAACCAAATAAAAATCGCAAACTTGCGATCGTAGGGTCAAGAGGAATTCCTGCGAAATACGGAGGATTCGAAACCTGCGTAGAGGCGGTCGCTCCCAGACTGGTGGAAAAGGGGTGGAATGTTTTCGTAAGTTGTGAGGGGACAAGAGACGAAGGTAAGCCATCCATATACAAGGGAGTAAATTTATTCTATTTTCCAATCCGGCCTTTCTTCCGCATCGCCTATGAAGTTCTCTACGACGTTTATTCCTTACTTAAATCAAGCCTGATCTGCGATTGCATTTATATGTTGGGCTACGGTGCAGGCTTGTTCCTATTTATCCCCAAGCTCTCTGGCAGAAAATTGGCTGTTAATGTGGACGGGCTGGAATGGAAAAGGGCTAAATTCAACAGACTCGAGAAGCTTATCTTGCTGATTAGCGAGAGGGCAGCCGTCAAGTTTGCCGACGTGGTAGTGGCTGATTCAAGGGAAATCAAGAAGTATATCGAGCAAAGATACGGGAAGCAGGCTGTTTACATCACCAATGGCGTGGATATCCCACGTCACGAAGAATGGAACGACCAGAAGCTTGCTGGCAATAGTTCCCTCAGAGAAAAGCGGTTGCTACCGAATGACTACTGGTTGGCAGTGGCCAGACTTGAACCCGAGAACAACATACACACCATCATCCAAGCTTTCCTCAAATCCAGTTCTAAACGCAAACTGCTGATTGTGGGGAACTTTTCCAGCAAAAAGTATCAAAAATATGTTCAAAGGATATTAAGCGAGGACAATGCCAGGGAAAGAGTCATCCTGCCTGGAGCTATATATGATTTAGGCTTGCTAAATATGCTTCGGCAGAACTGCTTTGCCTATATACACGGCCACTCGGTCGGCGGTACAAATCCCACACTTCTGGAGGCTATGAGTATGAAAAACATCATCATAGCCCACGGCAATGAATTCAACCGTGAAGTAGGAGGAGACACCATATTATACTTCGCCGATGCCAACGATTTGGCAACCAAGATAAATGAAGTCGAAAATGCCCTGGACTCCTTCGTTCACCTCAAAGAAGCTGCGTATTCGAGGGTGCTTTCTAATTACTCCTGGACAGATATAGTAGAAGAATACGATAAACTCTTTCAAAAGCTTTGCGCCGGCAAGGTTGCGTATGAATGACAACCCATTAGTGTCCATAATTATCCCCACCTACAATTCGGAGAGAACGTTAGGTAGATGCTTGGACAGCATCGAAAAGCAAACCTATAAGAACATAGAGGTGATAGTGGTTGACAACGGTTCGACTGATAGGACTGTTGAGCTTGCCCGTGAATATGGAGCAAAGGTCTATGTTCTGGCCGGTACGGAGAGAACCAAACAAACAAACTACGGCGTCAAGATATCTCGGGGTAGATATATTTATCAGGTGGGCTCTGATTTTGTCTTGGATCCGGAATTGGTAGAGGAAGCTACTCGGAAGTGCGAGGACGAAGGTTACGATGCAATCTCGGTATTCTGTGCTTCTGATCCCACAATCAGCTTCTGGTCAAGGGTTAGAAAACTGGAAAAGGACTGTTACAAAGATGAGTTATTGTATACAGGAGCACGGTTTTTCAGAAAAGAAGTTTTCGAAGCTATCGGTGGGTTTAGAGAGGACTTGGTAGCTGCTGAGGACTACGACCTGTATAACCGGCTGAAGAAGACCGGCTACAAGGTCGGTACGATCAAGTCGCAGGAACTACACATCGGCGAACCGAAAAGCCTTGTAGACATTGCCAGAAAGCAATACTATTATGGGACAACAATCGGCAGATTCCTGAAGGTAAATAAAGTCGATGGTATCGTACAGTTAAGTCCAATCAGGGCTCCTTTGATAAAGAACTGGCGAAAATTCATTAGACACCCAGTGTTAACCGCGGGATTCCTTGTATATTACATTGTCCAGTATACTGCTGCGCTGGCAGGGCTTGTCAGGAGCTTCTTTAAAAAGCCGGGCACAATTAAACCCAGAGAAAGCTAGATAAGTCTTGCTTGCGAATTCTAGTGTCAAGGTTTGGAAGGTCAGTGATAAACAAGAATGTCTCACACTAGGGTCGTGAGAGAAACAAAACTGCTTAAGATTATGGTTGGATACTATGAGACGCAGCACTGCTTCCGGTTTTAAGCCAAAAATCATTTTCGTCGCCTCCCACTTCCCTAATGTCAGGATGGAGAAGGAAGCCACTGCTGTAGCTGAGCATTCCTATACAGTCATTATACTCGGCTGGGAGCGCTGGGAAGTTTCTTCTCCTTTGAACGGAAAAGATAATTACGAAGTTAAGAAGTTCACCTGGCGCGTTCCGCCCAACAGTATTAAGGTAGCCTTCTACCTGCCAATTTGGTGGCTATTTGTAATGTGGCAACTCCTCATTGAGCGATGGCACGTTGTCCACGCTATAGATTTCGATAGCTTCGTTCCCGCTCTGCTGGTAGCAAAACTAAAGAGGAAACCGATAGTGTACGATATTGCCGATTTCTATGCCGATACGATTGGCTTTCCCATATTACCTGGTTTGTCACGCAGAATTGTGGCTAAGATTGATAGAACGTTAATGAAATGTGCCATCGCCATAGTATTGCCCGATGAATGTCGAATTGAACAGGTAGGCCTAGATACCACAAAGAAGCACGTGGTCATAGTGAACAACTCTCCTAATCAGAGCATTCTGAGTAACATTGTCAGTGAAGATGTAAATAACAAGGTCTTTACTATTTTTTATGGTGGGGGAATCGGCAGTGGAAGGGGTATTCTGGAGATGTGCCTGGCTGTAAAAGATTTGCCCGATGTGCAACTAATTATTACGGGACCCTGCTCGCCAAGCTTTGAAACAGAACTCAGACAGATTTGTGGAAACAGCAAAAATATCAGGCTACGGCTGCAGTTTGTACCTTATAAGGATGTTATTCGCGAGACAGTACATGCACATCTGCTTTTCGCTGTATATGACCCTGCAGACCACAATGCTCGATTTGCCAGCCCCAATAAACTATTTGAGGCTATGATGTGTGGAAAGCCGATAATGGTGAGCGATGGCACTTCGATGGTTGACATTGTCAGAAAAGAGAACTGTGGCATCGTTGTGCCCTATGGCGATATACAAGCAATCAAGGAAGCGATAGTCAGGCTTAAAAACAACCCTGATTTGAGGAAAGAACTCGGTGCCAACGGCAGAAAAGCCTACGAGCAAAAGTATAACTGGCAAATTATGGAACAACGATTGCTGACCCTTTACCACCAAATATGTGCCAAGGCGATTCGAAGATAGCTTGTGCAGCGGCATTCCGACACAAATGACAGATGTTCATATATATATGCACGAAATTGGCAACATTAACTTCTTATGTACGCCTTAGCTCCATCTGTACGATTTAGCAACCCGTCCTTAATGGCTCTATAAAAAGCTATCACTTGTCCAATATCGCGATAGAACAAGGCACAGACTCCGGTTACAAACCACAGGCGGTAGCCAAAGAAATAAGCAAGGAAGCTGCAGAACTGGACTCTCGTGGCATACTTTCTCATAAACCTGAAATTGTTTCTGGTCATAAGGTACGTAGAAGAAAGGGAGATCTTAGGTTGGTGTTTCTTGCGTAGGGTCTTGTACCAAGGTCTTAAGCCGAAAGGATTTTTGTGCCATACTCTGGCATCAGGCACGTAGACAATTCTGAAACCAGCTTTGCTGGCTCTGACGCAATAATCAGTTTCGTCCCAGTAACAAAAATAACTTTCATCAAAGAGACCAATCTGTTGGATAAGCTCCTTCCTTAGCAACATACAACAACCCGAGACATAGTCTACATCCCGGCGCTGGTCACACTGACCGTTGTCTATCTGTTTATTGCCAATAAGATAGGTCTGCCCCGTGATCATTTTTATCTTGGCACCAGCACTCTGAATGCGGCTGGGAGAATCGTAGTAATAGACTTTTGGTCCAGCTACTCCGATGGAAGGGTCACCCTGGACTGCTCTTATCATCAGGTCGAGGAAATCGGGGGCAACAACTACATCGTTGTTGAGTAGCAGGAGACAATCGGGCTGAGAATTTTGCAAGGCATATCCTATACCAATGTTATTGCCGCCGGTATAGCCATAATTCTTATCGTTGCGAATCAGGTGTATATAATCACCAAACTTTTCCTGCAACACATCAGCATCATTTCCTTGGGATCCATTGTCCACCACGGTGACCTCATAGTTCGGGTAAGTTATCTTCTTCAAGGACTCCAGACACTCCACAGTGTCCGTAAGTCCGTTCCAGTTTAGGATTATGATGGA
>DAITOK010000036.1:0-5284 GCA_036834125.1 Chloroflexota bacterium
CGTTTTCATACATGCGACGACGGACTTGTCGGGCGAAGGTTCCCTCTCCACTACTTGACTAATCTGAGTCCCAACCCTAGACTATTAACTGGCTTCAGCTACTGGTGAGCCGACATTTTGCAAGGTCCAGGAACTGGTGAAAATCAGAGAGGTGGTAAGACTTATAGAAGACGACGGATGGTATCTTGTAAGAACGAGAGGGGATCACAGACAATACAAGCATCCAGTTAAGAGAGGCTTGGTGACTGTCTCAGGGAAGTTAGGTGACGATGTTGGCAAGGGAACCCTCAACAGCATCCTGAAGCAAGCTGGTTTGAAAGAGAAGGAAAAAGATGTCTAAATACACTATTGTAATTGAAAAGGCTGACGGCAATTACTCTGCCTACTGCCCTGATTTGCCTGGCTGTATAGCTACGGGGGCAACTGTAGAGGAAACAACAGAAAGAATAAGACAAGCCATTCAATTCCACATCGAAGGTCTCAAGGCAGAAGGCTTGGATGTGCCACCTCCTGTAACTACTGCTACTCTTGTTGAGGTGACCTCGTAGTCGGTTTAGAAGGCATTCCGTCCTTGCTACTCCGTGCTCGACAATTATCACCTGCGTCTGCTAGGGATGGATGACATGAGACCCTGGCAGGAGGCACTGAAGGATTACCTCATAGCCAAGGGGCATATCAGCTAAATTTAATTGTTTCATACCTACTGGCTTCGGTTCAGCTATAATATAGCTTCTAGATGAATGAACACGGCTGAAGTAGTGATCATTGGTGCTGGCGTTATTGGCTGTAGCATTGGCTACCATTTAGCCAAAATGGGCTGCCCTGGTATAGCTATTTTTGAGAAGAACCTAATCGGCTCGGGCTCAACAGAGAGATGCGCTGGAGGCATTCGCCAGCAATTCTCCACAGAGGCTAACATCAAGCTCTCCGTAGAAAGCGTGCGTTTTTTTGAACGGTTTGAGGAAGAAATCGGCAGTCCCGCAGACTTTCGTCAGCATGGCTACTTGATTCTGGCAACCACAGAAGAAGAGCTGGCAATTTTCGCTCAAAGCGTGGCTTTGCAGCGGAGTCTCGGTGTGAAAACTGAGCTAGTTACGCCACAGGAGGCCAGGAAAATAATCCCCGCACTTAATGTCCGCGATGTTCTTGGCGCTACATACTGTCCAACTGATGGTTATGCTGACCCATATTCGGTAGTGCAAGGTTTTGCGTCCGCTGCCAGAAGGTTGGGGGTGAAGATATATCAGGAAACAGAGGTCACTGGTATTCAACAGGCGGGTCGAGCCTGGCACATAACTACTACCAGGGACGATTTTCAGTCGCCAACGGTGGTTATTGCCACTGGCGCTTGGAGTGGACAAGTCGGTAAGATGATCGGCGTGGACATCCCCGTTCGCCCTTCGCGCCGGCATATTTTTGTTACCGAGCCGCTGTCACAAATCGCCAAGAATTCGCCCATGGTTGTGGAGTTCCAGAACGGCTTCTGGTTTCGGCGGGAAGGTCAAGCGCTAATCTTTGGCATGAGAAACCCTAACGAGCCCGAGAGTTTCGATACCAGTGTGGACTGGGGTTTCCTGCCAATTATAGGTGAGGCTGCTTGCCGTCGCCTGCCTTTTCTTGAGGAAGTTGGCGTGGGAAGAGCTCAGGCTGGACTTCATGAGGATACCCCCGACGCTAACGCCATAATTGGCGAAGTTCCGGACATGGCAGGTTTATATCTCGCCTGTGGCTTCAGCGGTCACGGCTTCATGCACTCGCCGGCGGTGGGCAGGATGGTAGCCGAGCTTATCCTGGGCAGGTTAGCTGCCTCGGAGCTTTCCCCATTCGGTCTGGAGAGATTTAAGCTTCGGATATACCAAGAAGAACGATGTTTCATCTGACAGGTGCTGAATTGATCTTCTCGTGCGCAGGGGATAGCAGAGAGTCCGCACAAAGATTCCACGAGGGACTGGGATTTCTGTTATTCAGTTGCGCTGAACACTTCCTATCGCAAATGAGACGGGCTATAATGTTCACACCTTGAGGCTCGCCAACCTTGCGAACTCTCCAGCTTTCGTGGAGTTTCTAGGCTGATGCCGAGAAGATAAAGGGGTTTGAAAACATGCTAGGTTGCGAGTAACAGGGGAATAGCAGATTTTTGACAAACTGCGTAGAGATGATTACGATTGCAAAGCCAATTATTGGTGAAGAAGAAATCAACGCCGTGGTTGCGGTATTGAAGTCTGGGGTTATCGCTCAGGGCGAAAGGGTGGAGGAATTCGAGGAGGCTTTTGCGAAGTTCATTGGTACAAAGTACGCCGTGGCTGTAAATTCTGGGACGGCTGCTCTCCATATTGCCCTGTTAACGCATGGGATTGGTGCAGGTGACGAAGTCATTACTTCCCCCTTCACATTCATCGCCACCGCCAATTCGATTCTGTTCACCGGTGCCAAGCCTGTTCTTGTGGATATACAGGAAGAAACCTTCAACATTAGCCCCGATAGAATTGAGGACAAAATCACCCCACGGACAAAAGCAATAATGCCTGTTCATCTTTACGGGCAACCTTGTGATATGAAGAGAATAATGAAAGTAGCTGAAAAATATGGGCTTGTAATCATAGAGGATGCCTGCCAGGCACACGGAGCGGAGTACGAAGGGAGAAAAGTAGGCTCATTTGGAACGGGCTGTTTCTCATTTTACCCCACAAAGAACATGACTACCGGCGAAGGTGGCATGATCACGACAAACGATGAAGATGTCGCCCGGAAAGCCAGGATGCTGAGAAGCCACGGGCAAAGACAAAAATACATCCATGAGACCGTAGGTTATAATTACCGCATGACAGATATAGCCGCGGCGATTGGGCTTTGCCAATTAGCGAAACTCGAGGAGTTTAATAACAAGAGGATGAAGAACGCCGAGTTCCTTACTGAGAGGCTGAGACGAATCAAAGGACTGGTCTCACCTAAAGCGGAGCCGAATGTAAAGCATGTTTTCCATCAATACACAGTGAGGATTACGGAGGATTTCACAATCTCAAGGAACGAATTGATAACTAGGCTCAAGAAAGCTGGTATCGGAACTGCAGTGTATTACCCACTGCCTGTCCACAGGCAGCCTCTGTACCAAAACCTAGGCTACAATGACTGCTTGCCTAACTCTGAACGAGCGGCCAGAGAAGTGCTTTCCTTGCCGGTTCATCCATCTTTGACAAGGGAGGATTTGGAAAAAATTGTGTGCGCAATTCAAAATATCGGATAAAGCCATATTGCACGGCAAGGTAACGATAGGCGAGGGGACTATTGTTCAAGAGAACGTAATATTAGGCAGCACTGATGATGGAGAAGTGCATATTGGTAGGAATTCCATAATAAGGTCGGGGACAGTTATATATTCCGAAGTAAGAATTGGCGACTATTTCAGGACTGGACATAATGTTGTAATCAGGGAAAACACGAGGATCGGAAGTGGGGTCCTCGTAGGTACTGGGGCAGTGATTGATGGAGATTGCCAGATAGGAAATAATGTAAGTATTCAGACGGGCGGTTATGTCACGAGATACACTGTAATTGAAGATGATGTTTTCTTGGGACCTTTCTGTGTCACTACCAATGATAAACATATGAAGTATGGTGTTAAGCTCAAGGGACCTGTCATAAAGAAAGGAGCCAAGATTGGCGCAAATTCCACTATCATGCCTGGAGTAGTCATTGGGGCAGGTGCCGTTGTGGGAGCTGGCAGCGTGGTAACTAAGGACATTCCTCCTCACAAAGTAGTTATCGGTGTGCCGGGGAGAATAAGCAGAGATGTTCGGGGAGAAGAATCCGACCAGCGAAGCCGAAAGGATGGAGAGAGACGCGATGGCGAGTAAGCTCAGGATAGGGGTCATCGGAGTCGGGGCTATGGGCAAAAACCACGCCAGAATCTACGCCCAGTTTCCTAATGTCGAGCTTATCGGCGTTGCTGATGCGAATGAAAATTTAGCTACGTCTGTTGCTCTGAGCTACGGTTGCAAATCCTATGTAGAATATCGAAAGCTTCTCGATGAAAAGCTAGACGCTGTTAGTGTAGCCGTGCCCACGACTCTGCACAAAAAGATAGCACTGGAAGCAATTGACAGAGGGATAAACGTTCTAGTAGAGAAGCCTATGTCTGATACTCTTGAGAATGCCGAAGAAATGATAAGAGCTGCCCAAAAGAAAAAGGTTAAGCTGATGGTCGGGCACACTGAGCGTTTCAACCCTGCTATCATGAAGCTGAAAGAGCTGATAAGCGGTGGATTATTGGGCAATATTGTGTCGATGTCCGCCAAAAGGGTGGGTCCGTATAGCCCGAGGATAATAGACGTGGGCATAATCATAGATCTTGGTACCCACGATATAGATATCATGTCTTATCTTTACGGGGCTAGAATTAAGAAAGTCTTTGCATCAGCTGGCAACGTTCTCCATAGCCAGGAAGACCATGCCATAATCACGCTGATTTTTGACAACGGGAGCAGCGGAGTGATAGATACCAACTGGCTCACGCCGCACAAGGTCAGGAACTTAACAGTAATAGGTTCCAAGGGTATCGCGGAGCTCAACTACATTGAACAAACGCTTAGGATTTTTGATAAGGAGTGGATACGGGATGCGAAAATCGAGAAGAAGGAACCATTAGAAATCGAGCTTAGACACTTTGTTGACTGTGTGCTCAACAATCGAGAGCCACTCGTATCAGGAAAGGAAGGGGAGCACGCTCTCGAAGTGGCACTTGCGGCAGTAGAGTCTGCGAGGACTGGACGGGTATATGAGGTATAACAAAGTGATTGGCATTGGAGAATTAGCACATTCTCGTCTATCTTCTGAGCAGGAGAGAGTTTTCGCAGTCTGCTAGTTCAAACAGGGCTCTATGATAGATTCTGTGGAAAAAGTATTTTATAAAATGGTGGTAAGAACCCCAGAGAAAGAAAGGAGGACTTACCACCGATGCTTGAAAGCCAGGATTATGGTACCACAATTCTATTAGGGCTTAAAGAGTATGAAGTGGGGAAGGTAACCGAAAGCGAAGGGAAGATAATAGTGGAGGTAAGGACTACGAAGAAGAAACCTGCTTGTCCTTACTGTAATTCGGTGAAGTTATATCGGCACGGTTCAGGTAGGACAAAGAGAGTGCTTCATAGCTGGACGAATGGCAAGAGGGTTTACCTTGAGTTATACCGCCAGCGCTGGCGATGCCGGGACTGTGGTCACTCTTTTAGTGATGGTGCAGAGCTAGTGCGAACCTACTCGAGGATGACCAGACAAGCAGAACAAGAGG
>DAITOK010000037.1:0-4360 GCA_036834125.1 Chloroflexota bacterium
CTTAAAGGATTCTATTGGGCAAAGGAAAAGATAAGGGAGCTCTACCGGCAAGGTAGCCGGGAAGAGGCAGCCAGGATACTGGATAATGTCATCGTCAACCTGAGATCAGCTGATGATGGTGAGCTCATAAGGTGGGGTAATACCCTGAAGCACTGGCGAGACCCGATACTAAATCACTTTGAGAACAGGACAAGTAACGGTTTCACCGAGCCCGGGTTATCTGGCAAAGCTTGAGTATCCTGTCACACGAGAGTGACAAGCAAGAAACAAAGATATACGATTCTAGGAGCGCTTCATAAGCTTCTGGTGTTCCTTGAGCATGCACTTATCCATGACCACCATCAGGCCGGCTTCCCTGGCCCGGGCAGCAGCCTGCTCATTTATTATCCCCTCTTGTAGCCACACAGCTTTTGCCCCAATCTTGATTGCCTCCTCCACGATGAGCAACACATCATCAGAGCGGCGAAAAATGTCAACCACGTCTACCGGCTCGGGGATGGACACAAGATCAGGATAACAAGGCTGTCCCAGGATTTCGTTTTCCAGGGGATTCACCGGGATTATTTTGTAGCCTTTTCCTTGTAGATAGCTGGCCACTCTGTGACTCGGTCTATCAGATTTTGCCGACAGCCCCACTACTGCAACAGTTCGACTGAACCTCAGAAGCTTCTCCTCAATGCTCATCTCGTCATGTTTAGAGACACTACTCATCCCTGCTGCTCCCTTTCTTTCCGGCTTTGTCCAAATAGTCCTTGACCGCTGATCTGATGGCATCCTCAGCCAGTACTGAGCAGTGAACTTTAGCTGGTGGCAAGTCTCCAATCGCCTCTGCCACTGCCTTGTTCGTGACGCTCAACACCTCTTGCACCGTTTTCCCCTTCATCATCTCCGTAGCCATGGAGCCGCTAGCAATGGCTGCTCCGCAGCCGAAGGTCTTAAACTTAGCATCAACGATGATGCCATCTTTTACCTTGATGTACAGCTCCATTGTGTCTCCGCACACCGGGCTCCCGGCTCGTCCCACTCCATCGGGATTCTCCATATCTCCCACCTTTCGGGGGTTCCGGAAGTGCTCTATCACCTTCTCGCTATACTGCGACCAGAGATCACTCATCTCTTGCTTCTTTCACTTGTCCTTTTATTCCTAAATATCCACGGTTTGCAAAGAATGTCTCTACCGCTTCTGCTTAAAGCGTTCCGACAATCAATAACGTGACAACCCTATCACAGTTCCTTGCTATCTCACAAAACTCTCTGAGGATTGAGAAGAAGATAACACGGAGCCACCCCACTGACGTATGCTCAGGCAGATTCCACAGATATATACCCCCTGAGATCTACGAACGGCACCGCTTGTTCCCTCGAGTTGCATTTTCATGCCTTGAGTTGGGACACTCACATTGAAGTGCCTGACTCAGCAAGAACGCCTTGACTGCGTCGCCAGCTTTTAGACAAAGGATTTCCAAATCGAAAAGCATTCCAGCCGGTTCGGGTCACTGGAGCGCGCCATGATGCATCTTGCCACCTTTCATACCTCGCTTAATAGCTCAGCAACCTTTTCCTTGATAACGTTGAGTGTTTGACGATAAGCTTTAATATCTTTCCCCTTGGGGTCTGGAATATCCCACTCGATCCGTCTCTCAGCAGGGATAATAGGGCATGCCACCTCACAACCCATAGTGACCACCACATCAATTGGCTCGTCATCTTGAATTCCTTTGGGCTTGCCACGCCAGATGATGCCCTCCTCCTTCAACGCCTCCACCGCCATAGGGTCTACTTCCCGAGCCGGACGTGTGCCCATGCTCACAAACTCAAGATTTCGCTTCTTGCCGGATTTCCTGGCCAGCGCTTCCGCCATCTGGCTCCGACATGCGTTCTCAAGACATACGAAAGCAATTTTCTTCTTTTTCAACTTCCTGTAAAGTTCTTCTCCAACACATTCTGTAGCGTGGTCGCAGCACCGCGCCCGCGATTCCAATTCGTTATCAATGGTAAATCCACAATTAGGACATTTCGTCTGCATTTCGTTGGAGAAGATCTCCACTTCGCTGCCACATTGAGGGCATTTCTTGATTGTGATCCTCGGCGTTCGTATACCGGCTGCTCCGGGACATCTCTCCCACATCGTTATCCTCGGATGTTGATTAGTTGCTCATTTTCAGAAGGGGGGAAATGGCTCTCAATCGCTCGACAATTCGCGGCAACACATCTAGTACCCGGTCAATATCTGCCTCACTGTTTCCTCGCCCCAAACTGAACCTCAGTGAACCGTGAGCTGGCTCGTGGCGAAGCCCCAACGCCAGGAGAACATGGGATGGCTCCAAGCTCGAAGAGCTACAGGCTGATCCGGCAGAAGCGCAGATACCCTCTAGGTCCAGGTTCAAAAGCATGGATTCCCCTTCCACAAAATCGACGCTGATGTTCACATTGTTGGGCAGTCTCTTGGTTGGGTGACCATTTAAGCGAATCCCCTCTATCCTCTCGAACAGACCTTTAATTAACTTGTCTCTAAGGCGAGATTGCCGTTTCTCTTCATCATCCATATCCTGCCCGGCTAGCTCCGCTGCCCTACCCAGACCTACAATGCCGGGAACTTTCTCCGTGCCAGCTCGACGCCCACCTTCATGCCCTCCACCATGCAGCTGCGAAACTGGTCTTGTCCCTTTTCTGACATACAGTGCTCCAGTGCCTTTGGGCCGTGGAATTTGTGTCCCGACAGAGAGAGCAGGTCCACCTTCAGAGCGTTTACATCAACTGGAATATGACCAACCGTTTGAACAGCATCCGTGTGAAAATAGATTCCAGCCTGCTTGGCGGTCTCCCCTATTTCTGCCACCGGCTCGACTGTCCCCACTTCGTTGTTGGCATGCATGATTGAGATGAGGACGGTCTTCTTTGTGATCGCCTTCTTGACATCGTCAGGATCAACCAGCCCGTATTTGTCTACAGGCAGATAAGTGATGTTGAAACCCCTGTTCTGCAAAAACTTACAGACCTCCAGCACCGCGTGGTGTTCAATGGAGCTGGTTATGATATGGTTGCCCCTGTCTTCGTTGGCAAGGGCGACTCCCTTCAATGCGAGGTTATTCGCCTCCGTGCCTCCGCTGGTAAAAATGATTTCCTCACTGCCCGCCCCGATAAGCTTTGCCAGCTTAGTCCTGGCTTCCTCAACAGCGCGTCTCGCTTCCTGACCGTAGGAATGGATACTTGACGGATTACCAAACATGTCGCTGAAATAGGGCAACATTGCCTTCACCACGTCAGGATGCGTCGGCGTGGTGGCAGCATGGTCCAGATATATCCTCGGCACCTTGTCCTCTGATATCTGTTTCAACTACAAGGTAGTTAGGTCTCATTGTAAATTGTCCAAGAATTTTAGCATTCGGCTATCCTTCTTACAAACCACGAACGGCGCCCGTCTGTAGTATGGTAAGAATAATCGCGCCCGTTAACGTTTAGCGCAGGACAAATGTACAAGAAGAAGAGAATGGCGATCCTGAAGCATCGCCGACGCCAGAAAAAGCTTAAACAAAAGAGGAATGCCCAGACCTCAACAGAGGCGTGAGCAGATGAAAAGAGCCCTCCTCCTCACTGGCAAGCCCGGCACAGGGAAGACTGCCTTGATCAGGGAAGCCCTGACCAGGACACAGGTCCAAGGCGGCGGGTTCTACACTGAAGAGATACGCAGCGCAGGGATAAGGCAGGGGTTCAAAATCGTCACCCTCGACGGAGAAGAGGCGATACTGGCCCATGTCAACATATCCAGCTCACATCGAGTCAGCAAGTACAGGGTGGACACTGACAGCCTGAACAGAGTGGGGGTTTCCGCTCTGGAACATGCTCTCAAGGAACGCGACTTGATAGTGATCGGCGAGATTGGCAAGATGGAGCTATTGTCGCCCGAGTTCAGAGAGGCAGTGCTGCCAGCCATAAACAGCGGCAAGAAAATACTGGGCACCATCATGCTGAGCCCCAACCCTTTCGCCGACAGAATCAAGCACCACCCCGCAGTCGAGGTTCTGTTAGTGACGAAGGACAACCACCCCGACGTGATGCGGAAAATCTTGACCTGGCTTAGCGAAGGCTGAACCAAATCTCCCACGATTCAGCAAGTTGGCATATGTGCCGCATCCGCCGCGGAGGCTGAGATACATGGGTGACACCTGTGGTATGTTTAGAGATGCCAACATATCACAGGAGTTACCGGGATAAGAAAACCAGCCAGCTTCTATTTCTTTAAAAGGAAACCTATTGTCAATAGAGATAGGTATGAATCCTGGAGGGGAGTAGCCAATCTTCTCAATCTTAAAGCCCATGAAAGATTGAGAGTGGAATGGATGGTGTTCTACCATACGGT
>DAITOK010000038.1:0-4204 GCA_036834125.1 Chloroflexota bacterium
CCCCGCTTAAGGGTTCTTGCCACCATTTTATAATAGAGTTTTCTCACAGAATCTATCATAGAGCCGCTTCAAAATCTATCATTTAAACATTAGCAGGAGTTCTTCTCAGCAATAACCAGATATCGTGCTGGGCTGTCCTCGAAGTGGGTTATCTTCAGTCCCACCTGCTTTATCAATCTTCTGAGCTGAAATTTGTGGGGCAGAAGGTCATTGGCAACTATGCCACCAACAGATTGATGAAGCTGGTTGAGCATCTTCCGGCTCATGGTATGGCAGATGACCATACGTCCATTATTTCTGAGCACTCTGGCTATTTCCTTCAATGCCCCGGCTTTGTCGTTAAAGTGAGGAAAGACGCTATTACATATAGCTAGGTCCATAGAATTATCAGCCAGAGGAATGGCGAGAACATCAGCCCGAGCAAACTCAACTATGGGCGGGAAGTTTTTGGCTTGCGCCTGACCGAGCATCTCTGCGGAAAAATCCAGGGCGACAATTTTTCCTTCACTACCCAGCTCAGCGATTAGAAAGGGTAAAAGGACGCCCGTGCCGCTGCCAATATCCAGCACATAATATCCAGGTTTAATGCCTAATTCCTTGACGATGTTGCCCAGGCACTTCAATCTCTCTGAGCTAACTTCTTCATCCCAGGTTGGAGCTAGTTGGTCAAAATATTGTTGAAGATTCATAGCTAACCGGCTAACGGAACTTGTTTCCAGCCTTTCACTCTCCTCTTCGGAGAGAACGCTGTTGCCAGACCGAAGATAACCGCAGAGGTTATCACTATGGCAGCGCCCGAAGGGATATCCAGCAAATACGAGGCGGACAGCCCGACCCAGCAAGAAATCACCCCAAAAGCCATAGCAAGGAGGAGCATCCGCTTTAAGCTATAGGTAAGTTGGTAGGCAGCCGCTGCTGGGTTGATGATAAGAGAATAGATGAGCAAACCGCCGATACTTTGCAGAGAGGCGGTTATAGTCACCCCGGTGCCAAACAGTAGTCCGTAGAAGACGGCTGTCGCTGGTATGCCTACAGCTAAAGCTACCTGCCGATGGCAAATTACTGCCTGGACCTCTTTATAGAACAGGATTACCAGCCCTAAGATTACGCCTGTTACAGCAGCCAAAAATATGAGGTCTCGTCGTGTGACGGTTAATATACTTCCCCAGAACAGGTTTAGGGCCTCTGTTCTAGCTCCAGGCATTAGCCCCATGAATAGAAAAGCGAGCCCCAGCATCAATGAGAAAATAATACCTATCGAGGTATCGGGATTAAGTTCCCCACGGTCAGCCACGGGTCCAATAATGGCTGCTGAAGCCAGGCTGAACACTAAGGCACCAACCAAGGGGTTAAACCCGAGCCACAATCCCAGCAGCGCTCCCGCAAAAGCAGCGTGGGCAATGCATACCCCGATAAAGGAGAGGTGCATGGTAACCACGAAGACGCCTACCACAGAACAGGTTATGCCACCAAATAACCCGGCCAGAATGGCATTTTGCATAAATTGGTAATGCAGAATAGACAAATCTATATCACCACTTGTTCGCTGCGCGCAATCTCAATCGCTACTGATATTGGGACTCCGTAAAGCTGGCTCAGCACTTCTTCCCGGAGCATGGACTCCGGGCTACCTTGCTGCCATATCTTACCTTCCTTCATTAGAATCAATCGCTGGCAAATAGGGGGCAGCGTTCTCAGGTCATGGGTGACAAATAGAGTGGTCATATGATATTCCCTGTGGATAAGCTGTATCAGGCTCAAGATTTCTCGCTGGGCTTGTGGGTCTAGGGAAGCCGTCGGTTCATCGAGGAGGAATATCTCAGGCTGCTGAACTAAAGCTCGGGCAATAGCTGCTTTTTGATATTCACCCCCCGATAGATGTCCTATTGGGCGTTGGGCTAAATGAGCTATGCCCACCATTTCCAACACCTCATCTACTGTTTTCCAGTGAGCCCGTGTTGGCCGGTGGAATAGTCCCAGGTGGCTGTAGCAGCCTACCATTACCGTCTCTCTAACACTGATAGGCAACCGGGGGTCGATATTTTCCACCTGAGCCACATAGCCTATGCGCTTTCTTAAATTACTGCTATTTCTCCCACTTAGCCGCGACCCTAATACCCAGACTTGTCCGTGAACCAGTTTGCCCAAGCCGTTAATCACTGTGAGCAGGGTAGTTTTACCGGCGCCGTTAGGCCCGATGATGCCAATGAATTCTCCCCTCTTTACCTCCAGAGACACGCCCTGCAAAGCTATATCTTCCCGGTAGGAAACTACCGCATCTTGAATCTTGATGAGCGTGTTATCCATATCGTTCCTTCCATTCGTTCAAAGCTTCCAGCAGTAAATCAACGTTCTTATCTATTGCTTTCTCCCAGGTCTCGGTGTTTTCTAAGCCTCCTGGGAAGTTGGATATGGTTACTGGGATAGCTTCAATATCCTGTCCTATGGATGCGCCCAGCGTCGTAGAACCGCTCTGGAGATTGTCGATGACTAGAGCTACGCCAGCTTCTTGAGCTCTAGCTATCAGGTCTGCTACCTGTGCCGGGGTTAAGTCTTCAGGCCGACCGAAGGTTGCCACGATATTGAATCCAGCCCATCTGACAAATCCCTCTTGCATGGCAGCACAGAGTACCTTTACCCCCTCTACTCCAGCACCTTGTAATCTCCCTTTCACATCTTCGCCATAAGTTAAAATAACTTGTACCCTATCTGCAGCTCTCTCCTGATAGTACGTAGCATTCTCCGGGTATATCTCACCCAGGGCTTGAGCAATTTTGCTTACCCCTTCAGCCTGAACTGCAGGCACCATCCAGTTGCCTGTAACGTTAAGAACCTTGATGATAAGGTCGGGGTTTTTGGCAGCTTCAACTGCTCGAACGATATTTTGGAAATTTTGCTGGTAATTATGAATAATCAGAGCTTGGCACTTAGCCAGTGCCTCGATATCGCTTGGCTTTACATCATAGTGTCTCGGACATACGCTCGGCGGTATTAAGGTGCGGGTTTTCACTTTACCGTCAGTGATGTCCTGAACAATGTTCGTGATAAAAGAGCTCCCGGTCATGATATCGACCAGGGGTTGAGTATGTGGGGCACAGGCCGAGGATGTCACAAGAATCCCCACAAGCACTACTAGCAGCGCGCCTAGCAGAATTTTTCTTCTCATAATTCCTCCTTTCAACACTTTATGCATGTGCAACTAATTGCAATTACTGGGCAAAAAAATTAATCCTTCTCCAATTGTAATTTGAGACTTTAAAAAGTCTATCTGTCGCACCGTGCCCTGGAAAATCTTCTTTTCTCCAAACAGGGTCTCTACCTCTACTCGCCGGTCAGCGATTATCAGGCGTGCAAAGTCCTCCAAAATCGGCTTGTCACCTTCTTTAGCTTCATAAAGTTTCGCTATGCACATCCTAATGCCTCTCCTTGCTCTTTGATAGGGTTTGCCTTGCTTTTATTAGTTCGTTGTTAACCGCAGTCATCTTGGTGGCTGCTGCTTGTAACTGCTGTGCTACCTCAGTAGGTGATGAGGCAGCTTTATCAGCCCAATCGCGGAACTCTTTCATGTGTTCGCTGTTATGTACAATCCAGAAGTCAAGGAGAATTTGTAGTTTTTGAACTTCATCCATAGCAATTCTTTTATTTACAATGTTTGGTCAGGCTTTTTTCCTATTCTTCTGTGGCACCCACGGCACTCTCCGGAAATAGCCAGGTGCCTTAAATCAGCAGCAAAGCCATATTTCTGAAGCAAGGTATCTTTTAACTGAGGTAGCAGAGATTCTTCCAGGTCTATTACCTTGCCGCAACTACGGCAAACGAGATGATGATGCCCCTTCTCAGCAACATGATAGCGGACACGCCCTTCGCCGAAGTCGGCTTCCGTAACTAAATTCAATTCCTTCAGCAGTTCTAGAGTGCGATAGACAGTGGATATATTGGCATAGTGATAACTGCTGTGTAATTGCTCGTAGAGCTCTTCAGCGCTGATGTGCCTGTCGGCATTATGGAGTGCCTCAATGACCAGCATGCGCTGGGGAGTCAACCGATGTCCTTTTTCTTGCATGGTTTCGTGGCAGCTCATTGCCGTGGGGTATTATAACAAGAAAGCAAAATTATTGCAACAAGTTGCAAATACCATCGCAACCCAACTGTGTCATTGATTATATGAAAACGCTGCGGTACCACCTACAATAGGGTACTGCAA